>PMFN01000042.1 GCA_003155135.1 Acidimicrobiaceae bacterium
CCCCTGTCGCTGATTCGGGGTTATCGCTCGCTCGACGGCCCGGGTCAGCCGACGAGGTCGCCGAGTGCGGCAGCGGCGCGCTGTTCGACGACGGCGTAGCCGTAGGTCAACGCCGCGTCGCGCGAGGCCACGAGGAGGGCTTCACCTCTCGCCGCGTCGCCATCCTCGTTGCGACCGATGAGCATCCTGCCCCACAGCAGGTTGGTCCGGGCGCCGAAGAACTTCGCACCCATGCCCTCGCTCATGGCGGCCGCGTGGGCGAAGTAGGCGTCGGCCTCGTCGAGGCGGCCGAGGACCGTCGCAAGTCCCCCGAGGTAGTGGCTGACCGGACCCAGTGCCGATGCGCCGGTGACGGGGAGCTGCCCCGCCCAGGGCTCGAGCCGCTCGAAGAGCGGTGCGGCGTAGCTCGGCTCACCGCACTCGATGGCCGCATCGGCGAAGTCGACCATGCCGGTCATCCACACCTGGTCCTGGGGTAGCTCGAAGCCGGCGGCCGCGAACTCCTCCAAGAGGGGGAGCGCCCCTTCGAGGTCGCCGCCCTCGACGCGCGCCTTGGCGAGCAGGGAGGTGAACAGCTCCCGCGGGATGTCGGGCGTCTCCGACGCCATTTGCTCGATGAGGGGCGCCAGGTCGCTCATGGTGCCTCGCTGGCCACAGACGATCATGAGCTGCGCGCCAAAGATAATGGCGGCGTCGGGCTGGCCGCCGTCGGTGCCGATCTGGAGTGCCTCGCTGGCGCACTGCTCGGCCAGGTCGACGTCGCCAGCAATCTGGGCGCGCAACGAGCGCACGAATGCGTGGCCCCAGGCGAAGATCGGTTGGTCGAGTTGCTCGGCCATTGCGCCGTGGATGGTGATGCAGCGGTCCATCTCGGTGAGGTCGCCCCACCGGGCAGCCGACTCGGCTCGCCATTGCGCGCCCCAGAACTTCAAGACGGGGTCGCCGGTGCGCTCCGAGCGCTCCAGCGCCTCTGTCGTCCACGCGGTCGTGAGCTCGAGCAGCGATGGCACCTGGAGTGGGACGTAGAGGTGATTGAGGACCCTGGCGACCAGAGCGTCGTCGGCCGACGCCCGTGCGATCATCACCGCCTCGTCGGCCAGGGCACGCCGACGTTCGAGCGGGCTGCCATGGGTGAGCTCGGAGCACAGCGTGGCGAGCACCAGCGGGCGGTCGGGGTGCTCTGGGCGGAGCTGTTCAAGGGCCGTCTCGAGGATCTCCACCTTCTCGGCGTCGATGGCGCCCACCGCGCTGTAGAAGCCCCGGTCGTTGGCGAGGGCAGCGGCCACGAGTCGCTCCACGTCGCCGAGGTGTCCCGCCTGGCGGGCGGCGTCGAGCAGCGTGGCGCGAAACGACGGCTCGCCGGTTTGGCGTTGTGCGGTACCGAGGCCGATGGCCAGGTCCACCAGGGACACGGGGTCGGGGTCCATGAGACCGACGGAGAGCTCGAGCGCCTTGGCGTAGTGGTGGAGGGCGTCGTCCGGCGCGAGCGAGCGCAGGGCCGTGTCACCCGCCTCTTTGGAGTAGCGGATGGCCTTGGGCAGGGTGGTCGGCTTCGTCGCCTCGATCCAATGATGGGCCAGTTCGCCCACCCTGCTCCCGGGCACCCCAGCGCAGAGCTCCTCGAGCGCCTCGGCCACGTGCTGGTGGGCGCGGGCGCGGCGCGTCGGGCCCAGCTCCTCGTGCAGCGTGTGCTGGATCAGGGCGTGGCGGAAGCTGTAGCGGCCGGGGCGGTCGAGCACCTCGCGCACCAACGCCGCGGTCTCGGCGGCCTCCAAGATGTCGAGCAGGTCATCGACGGGCACACGGGTCGCACACTCGAGCAGCTCGAGGTCGAAGTCGCGCCCGATCACCGCGGCGGTGACGAGGACCTGTGCCGCCGCATGGCCGAGGCGCGCCACCCGGCCGCCGACGACCTCCCGGACGCTTTCGGGGAGGACTCTTCTTCCCGCGTGCTCGACCACCCATTGGCCACTCGAGTCCTGTCGGATGGCGCCGGTCTCGCTCAGGTGCCGGAGCAGCTCGGTGACGAAGAAGGGATTGCCGTCGGTCTCCCGGAAGAGCGTGTCGGCCAGTCCGAGGCCCTCTTCGCTCAATGCATGGCCGGCCGCGGCCTCCATGAGGGACTGCACGCCGTTCTCGTCGAGGCCCTCGAGCTCGAGGCGGGTGAAGCCACGGTGTCGCCGGAGCAATCCGAGCGTCTCGCGCAGGCCCGGGGACTGGGCCAGCTCGCTGTCACGGAACGTGCCGAGCACGAGGAGGCGAACCGGGTGCTCGGCCGCCACCAGGTGCCGTAGCAACAAGAGGCTGGCGTTGTCCGCCCACTGCAGGTCGTCGAGCACGAGCACGACCGGCTGCTGCTGGGAGATCGAGCCCAAGAGGCCGACAGCTGCTGCGAAGAGGAGGTAGCGCTCCGAGTCCGAGTCCGTGGCCTTTGACGGGGGCAGGTCGGGGATCCGACTGGCGAGGGCCGGGACGAGGCGCATCCACTCCGATCCGTGTGCCTCGACCAGTTCGCGCAGCTGCTCCTCCTCGGTGTGCGCCACGTAGTGGCCGAGTGCCTCGGCGAAGAGCTGGTAGGGGGTGGCGAGGTCCTCCTCGCAGTGACCGAACAGGACGCAGGCGCCGGCGTCATAGGCGCTTCGAGCTGCCTCGGCCACGAGGGTGGTCTTGCCGAGCCCAGCCTCGCCGGACACCAGGAGGACCTCGCGACCGTCGCTTCCGTAAATGCGCTTGGCGGCGTCGGCGATGAGTGCGAGCTCGGTGTCTCTCCCGACGACGCCGGCGGACGGTCGCACCGTCACGCGCCCGGGGAGGGGGACGGTGCCGACTGCCGAGCCGGCCAAGGGCTCCCAGAGCAGCTCGACGGTGGCGACCGGATCCGAGAGGCCCTTCAGGGCGAGCTCGCCGACCGGGCGGTACTCGACGCGGCTCCGGCGACCCGCCATCAGGCGGACCACGTCGGCGGCCAGGATCTGGCCGCTCTCGCACTTCGCGCACAGCCGGGCTGCTTCGATCACCGGGTCGCCGAAGTAGTCCTCCTCTTCATGGACCACCTCGCCGCCGCTCAGCCCGACCCGCAGCCCCACCCTGTCGAGGCCGCGCCGGTCGTGCTGCTCGACGGCCTGTTGCATGGCGACGCCGCAGGCGAGTGCGGCGGAGGCCGACGTGAACACGACCATGACCCCGTCCCCGAGGTTCTTCACCTCCACGCCCCCCGTGTTGGCGATGGCCTGGCGCAGAACGGCGAAATGCGCCCGCCGCACATCGTCGGCGCCCTCGGCCGAGAGGCGCTGGGAGAGCGCCGTCGAGCCGACGATGTCGGTGAAGAGGATTGCCACATTCTCGGTGGTCATCGACACCATCCTGCCTGCACGACTGAGACTCTATTTGTGGCGCGCATGGCTCGACGTGCCGCCGAGGGCGCCGGCGGCGAGGCACCTCGCGCTCAAGAACCCAGCCCCCATGCCTGGCGCAGCTCATCGGTGACCTCAAAGCTCGGCCGCTCGCCTTGTCGCCCATAGGCCTCGAAGGCCTTCCACATGCGCCTGCCGAGGGCGGCGGTCATCGAGCGCACGGCCGGTGTCTGTGCCAGCGTGCGGCCGAGCGAGCGGTCGGTGCGTGCCAGGAAGGAGAAGAACGAGCGCGTCCAGTCGGCGGGGGGCACGCCCAGGATGTCCGCCGTGTCGTCACCGAGATAGTGGCGAATGCCCGATGCCGGGAGCCCCGGGAGATGCGTGAAGGAGAACAGCTCCTGCATGCAGGAGATCGCAGCGGCGGTCAGCTCCTTGCCGACGTCGGTCGGGCCATACTCCTTCTTGCGGCGCACGTCCCAGAGCGACTGCGAGTCGGCGAGCGAGAGGGGGAGGAGGTCGTTGCGGATCCCGATCTGGTGGCCGACCAGGTTCCAGACGTGGACGTAGGCCTCGGCCTCGCGCTGGCTCAAGGTGACGCCGGTGCGCTGCAGGGCCTCGATGCCCATGACGTTGAACGAGAAGAGCGTCCCGAGGAGCTCGAGCTGGCTGATCGGCAGGCCGAGCGACTCGTCCCACGGAGCGACGGCCTCTGCTCCGAGCTCTTCGATCTGTACGGGGTGCTGGAGCACGTGGCGGACCGACGCGTGCAGGAGGCGGACGTGTCGCACGGCCCGGTACCCGCGCCCACCTGCCTCGAGGGCGCCGGGGGTCATCGCGTCGATGATCATCTGGCCGGTCTCGACAAAGCGGCGCTTGGGGTTCCGTGTGAGCCGGGTGGTGAGGCCGAGCGCCTGGACGCCTTTGGCGAACGCATAGTCGGCCGGGATGCTCGCCATGAAGAGCCCCATGCCGAGTTGGGGTCCCCAGTCGCCGAAGACGCGCTGGCCCTCGCGCACGAGCTCGGGCTCGGCCCAGTCGGGCCACGGCTCGAGCTCGTTCACGAAGGGCCCGATGCCCGGAAGGTCCTCGTCGGCGACGGCGCCGGCCGACGACATGGCCAGCTTGGTGAACAACTCGGCGTGGCCGGCATCGGTGGCCTCGAAGAAGGTGGTGACGGCCGCGTCCGCCGGGTCATCACCGGCCCTGCGCAACTCCTCGACAAACTCGTCGGTGAAAATCTCGGTGCCGACCGACGGTGGAGGGGAGGGGCGCCAGGCGCCGTCGCGCCCGTGGATCTCGGTCACCCGAGGCCGCTCCCGTCGGGCGCGCCCGATCCGCGTGCGACCCTCATCGAGCCGCCGCCGCTGGCTCGCCCGGCAGGGTGTCAGCTTCGATGTCGGCCAGCACCTCAGGCGTGAAGGGTGGCTCGAACAGCGCCATGCGGTGATGCCGGGAGCGGAACAGGTTGGTGATGAAGTTCATCCGGTCGTCCATGCTGACCCAGTCGATCGCTCTCGAGTCGCGCCCCTCCGCGTCGGCCCGGTTGAAGCGTGCGAGCAGTGCCGTGAGGTCATCGACCACGACCGTCGAGACGTCCGGTGAGAGGAAGGCCTGTCCCGGCGCCGCGGGAACGTCGTGGTCGAGCCGCATCGTGCCATCGGGGGTCACGATGGTGCCGAGCAGCTCGGTCATGAGGTCGCCCCAGACGTCGCCAACGCCGTGGGCGACGGGGTGGAGCGCCTCATCGAGTGCGGCGTCGGCCTTGTCGGGGTCACGGCCCTCTTTCGCGAGCCGTTGCTTCAGGTTGGCGATGGACTGGTTGATGCCCATGTCCATGCTCCCGGCGATCGCCGCCTGGAGGTGATGCTGCTCATGGGTCCCGAGGTGGAGCGAGCCGGCGAGAATGAGCTGGCTCCGCCGGATCGGGTCGGTCGTGTTGAGGGCGTCGCACCACAGCGAGAATCCCGCCGCCAGGTGGTTGACGCCCTCGAACTCGGGCGCACCGTCACACGCAGCGAGCACCCCGGCCCGGGCCCCTTCGTCGGCGGAGGGGAGTTCGCCGTAGACGGTGATGAACGTGGCCGCCACCGGGCCGATCTCGCCGAAGACCTCGGTGTTGCCGTTCGACAGGTTCATGGCGCAAGACCCGAACGCCTCTTTCACCGCCTCGGCCACCTCGTCGGGCGTGACGTCGTGGAACCGGTGCGTGAAGTGGCCCCACCGAGACGGTGCCGCGACGTGCTGGACTGCGCCCATCATCCCGTCGTCGAGCACCACCCGCCTCTGGAGCCATTCGGGGAGGTCCTCGCCTCGAAGGTTCCGTCCCACCGTGCACGACGCCCAGGTGCCGAAGGTGCACCAGTTGGCGGTGTCGGGATCGAGGAGGGCGGCGAGGGAGGAGGCGAGGTCGGAGTAGCTCTGGGTGACCCAGTAGTTGCGCAGCACCCGGTCCTCAATGGCCAGCACCGAGGCCACGTGTTCAAGCGACGTGCCCCGTTGCATGTTTGCTCCCCGGTTCACTCGACATCGGACGCGCGCCCGTGAGAGTAACGCAATGGGGGCTGTAATTCCCGGGCATCCGCTGCGGCTTCCGCCGCCGGACCCGCCTCCCCCGATGCAGCGGGCCGATGGATGCGAGGTGCGCCGGCGAAGTGCATCGCCGTCGGCGCACCACCGCCTACTCGCCCAGCGTCCAGCGCGCGGGGAGACTTCGCTTGCCCCACAAGAGGAAGGGTGTCACCCGCTCGGGCGGCGCTGCGAGGACGAGTCCGGGCAGGCGCTCAGCGATCTGGCGCAGGGCGATCCGGCCTTCGAGTCGCGAAAGGGCGGCGCCGAGGCAGACGTGGGGGCCGAAGCCGAAGGCGAGATGGGACCGCAGCTCCTGGGCGTCTCGGTCCACGTCGAAGCGACCCGGGTCGCTGAAGACGAGGGGGTCGCGATTGGCCGCTCCGTAGTGGAGCATCACCTTGGCTCCCTCTGGGATCACGCTGTCGTGCAGCTCGACAGTCCTCGTCGTCGTGCGGAAGAGCCCGAGGACGGGGGAGTCATAGCGCAAACTCTCCTCCACGATCCTCTCGACGAGGGACGGGTCGCCGGCCATGCCCTGGAGGAGCGAAGGACGCTCAGTGAGGCGAACGAGTGCGTTGGTAATGAGCGAGCTGGTCGTCTCGTTCCCCCCGACGAGCAGCTGGCGCACCACGTTGACCACGTCCTCGGCGGTCAGTCGTTCACCGTCCTCCTCGGCCAGGACGAGGCCCGAGATCAGGTCGTCGGGAAGCCCGCGGCCACTCGCCTCGAGCTCCTGGCGTCGCAGGACGTGTTCGAGGAGGTACTCGCGCATCTCGGCGATCCGGGGGGCGAACGCTTCGGGGTCGGGCGATCCCATGGCAGCCACCCACGCGTCGGACCACCCCTTGAACCGTCCCGTGTCCCGGGCCGGGACGCCGAGCATCTCGGCGATCACGATGGTTGGGAGGGGCGAGGCGAAGGCCTGGTAGAGGTCGGCCTCGCCCCGCCCGGCGAAGCCGTCGAGGAGCTCGGCGACGATCCGCTCGATGCGCGGCTCCATCTGGGCGACGGCCCGGGGGGTGAACGCCTTGCGCACCAGCTTTCGGAAAAACGTGTGCACCGGGGCGTCGGACTTCATGCTGTGCTCCTCGGTGTAGTGCATCCCCTGGCCGAATCGGCTCGAGAACGTGGCCGGGTCGCGCAGCGCCGAAAGCACGTCGCGGTGGTGCGACAGCGTCCAGAAGGGCGGCTCCACCCCGTCGAAGCGGTGGACCGGGCATCCCGCCAGGCGACGGCCGGCCTCTGCCGGGTCCGCCATGACCTCGGGGGCGAACGGGTCGTACGTCATGCCTTCGCCGACCGCCCGCCGTCGACGGCGAGCACCGTGCCGGTGACCCAGGCGGCGTCGTCGCTGGCGAGGTACGCGACAGCGGCCGCGATGTCGCCGGGGGAGCCGAGGCGGCCCAAGGGGTGCTGGCGTGCCCGTTCGTCGGCCGACACCCCACCCTCTTCTCCGCGGAGCTGCGCGCTGGCGGCGACCAACGGGGTCATCACCGTCCCCGGCGCCACCGCGTTCACCCGGATGCCGTGCGGGGCGTAGTCGATCGCCATTTGGCGCATCAGGGCGATGACCGCGCCTTTGGACGCGGCGTAGGGGGCGAGCCTCGGCACGCCGAGGACGCCGCCGATGCTCGCCGTCATGATGATGCTGCCGCTCGCCTGGCCCAACATGGCGGGCAGCGCGGCCTTCGCCGTCAACCACACCCCGGTGAGGTTGACGGCGAGGACCCGGGCCCAGGTCGCCTCGTCCACCTCGTGGGCGGACCCGACGCCGGGAATGCCGGCATTGGCGACGCAGATATCGATGCCGCCGAGCTCCTCGTTCACGGCAGCCGCCGCAGTGGCCTGCTGCTGCGAGTCGGTGACGTCGAGGTGCACGGCGAGTGACCTACCGCCGGCGTCTGCGATCGCCGTGGCGGTGGTCTGGGCGGCCGGCTCGTCGATGTCGGCGCAGCCGACCCCCGCACCTTCGGCCGCCAGCCGTTGTGCGATCGCCGCGCCGAGACCGGAGCCGGCCCCAGTCACTAGGGCCACGCGCCCGACCAGTCGATCCATGCTGTCCCCCTGCAGGCAACCCCCTCGGCGGGGGCGGGTCCGCGTGGACCCTTGCGCCTTCAATGACAAAGATTATAAGAGATTGCCGTTTTCGGGCAAGCAGCGGCGCGGATCGGGGAGGAGGTCGGCGTGCCGCACGGCCGCGGCGTGCGATACGGCCGGCGGCTACCTTCGAGCGGTGGACCACTACGCCGAGGCGTTTGCCGTCGCGCCGGGTCGGTGCTGGCGCCTGGTTGAGGACGACAACGGAACCACGCACCCGTCCCACTGCCACGTGCCGGTCGTCTGGCGGGGCACCTATCGCACGGCGGAAGGCGAGGTCTTCAAGGTGGCGAGCTGTGACGGCCACGCCGATGGCCTTACCGACGCACGGAGGGCGAGGTCCGCTGGCTGAACGGCCGCTTCGTACAGTGCAACGAACTGTCTGGCGGTTCGGGCCAAGCCGCAGCTCTGCGCCCGTTGCCCGCGTTCCGCGTTGGTGAGCGGCGAGACGACGGCGTGTCGTGCGATCCCGAGAAGCCCGCTCGGGTGCTCGAAGGCAGCTGCAGACACGCCAGACCAAAAGGACACTGTCGTTGTCGAGCGCCGAGAACTGCAGCAACTCACCGGCGGTGCGGACGATCGGGTCCGCCACTGGGCCGAGGCCCTCGGCCAGGCTCCATTCTTGTCCGGCAGCCCCACCGGGGGCCGAGCCCGACCTACGTACTCCGAGTCCGACTCCAGGGCCGGAAAATGGTGGTCATCATGGGGATCGTCCTGCGAGCCAAGGAAGTACCGCTCGGCAACAGCAGACCCGTCCAACACGAGTGGACCGCTCCTTACGAGGAGGACAGTCTGGCACCGCACGTGAGTCACTCTGGATATGAGAGTGCGCGGATCTGCGCGCGTACAAAATCGATGATCTCGCCATCGCTGAGGGTGGTTCCGCGCCGTACCGCTGAAGCGAAGGCGGCAGGTCCGAGCCGGTCACGGAGATTGTCTACAAGGGCGCCGATTCGCTGTGCGTCGGCGGCTTCGAACGGTAAGGCGTACGCAGAGCCCGCAGCGGTGAGCGCACCATGGAGCGTTGCCGCAGCGAGGTCAGCCCGAAGCTGAACAAGGATGCCGAAAACGTGCCGGAGAGACAGCCATTGGTTAGCCCAGTCCCCGCCTCGATACCAAAGGTCGATCACGTCGATGTAGCGCGCAAGCGCTTCGCGTGGTCGGCCCTGGCGCGCCTCGAGCCAGAGCACTTCGGTGAGCGCGAATGCTTGGATCCACCGGTTCCCAGCATCTCTGGCTATATCGGCCGCTCGCTGTAGCTCAGCGGTTGCTTCGACTGGGCTCGTCGACTTGAGGGCAAGACCTTGGGCGTAATGGGCTTGAGCCAGGGCAGTGGACGATCCTGAATCGGCGGCGGCGGTGAGGGAGTCGGTGGCAAACTGGTCAGCGCTGACATTGTCGCCAACACTGGTGAAGGCAACTGATCGCATATATAGCGCGTGGGCGAGGCGGGCCGGCGAGCCCCTCCTAGCTGACGCGATCATGCGATCGATCCATTCGGCCCCTCGTTCGATGTCTCCCCGATAGAACCACGCATTGCCGAGCGCGCGTTCAGCGATGCCGGAGCCATCGATGGCGAGTTGATCAGCAGCGGCGATGGCACGCTCACCGAGTTCGATGGCGCCTTCGAGGTCACCTCGCACAAACCGACCGTAGGCTGCGACGCCAACAGCGACGGGATAGCGATCGTGCGCACTGGCCTCGGGTAGGGCGATCGCAGCATCGGCCCAGATCGTGATCTCGGCATGCATGCACCGGAACGAATACTCTCTGAGCCCGGCGACCAGGCGTAACGCCGTGTCGATGTCCGAATGCTCTATAGACCACAGATGTGCAGCGCGCAGATTGTCGAAGTCGCGGTCGAGCATTTTGACCGCGATCGCCTCATCGGGTCCCGCCAAAGATCGAGCACATCGTTCGGCGACTTCGAGGTACCAAGTTGCGTGTCGGGACCGAACCATGTCGCGCTCGTCTTCGCCCAAGCCGTCGCGGCCATACTCGCGCAGAGTTTCCAATAGTCGATAGTGGGGAAGATTCTCGTCGATGAGTTGAACCATCGACTTGTCCACCAAGTTCGCGAGCAACAACGACACGCTGGAACTGCCCAGATCCTGATCTGCGCATACCTCTTCGACGGCGTCGAGCCCGAAACTTCCAGCGAAGACGCACAATCGCGCGAACAGCTGTTGCTCATCAGGAGCGAGAAGGTCGTGCGACCACTTCACTAGATCTTGCACTGTGCGGTGACGGAGAATCATCGACGTTTGCGCGCCGGAAAGAAGATCGAAACCCTTGTTGAGACGTTCAGCGAGCGTCGCCGGACTAAGAGCCCGGATGCGCGCCGCCGCGAGTTCGATCGCAAGTGGAAGCCCATCGAGGTGGCGGACGATCTCGATAACGTCATCCACATTGTCCGGTCCGAGCGCGAACCCTGGGCGGGCTGCGATAGCGCGTTCGACGAAGAGGCGCGCAGCCGGAGCCTCCGCTGCTATCGGCGGAGCGGAACCCTCATCTGGAATGACAAGCGGCCGAACGCGCCACACTTGTTCGCCAGGAAGTCCGAGTACTTCGCGGCTAGTGGCAAGAATGGTCACGTCGGGACACCAGCTGAGAACTCGCTCGGAGAGCGACGCAATGGTGCCTCGCAGATGCTCGCAGTTGTCGAGGACCAGTAGTGCGCGCCGCGCTCGTAAGTATTCGACAAGGGTGTCCTCAATGGAAAGATGCTGGCGCTGTTGCACATCGAGCGCCGTGGCAATGGCGCCAACGGTCGATGCGGGATCGCTCACCGGTGCGAGTTCTGCCACGAAGACCTCGCCGTCGAACTCATCCCACAGCTCACCTGCGAGCCGCATTGCGATCCGCGTCTTGCCGACTCCCCCAGGGCCCGTCAGCGTGACCAATCGATGGACCTGTAGCCAACCCGTGAGCAACCTGAGCTCATCGGCCCGACCAACCAGCCTGGTGGACTCGGCCCGGACTTGTCGCATCACCGATCGGCGTGACGCTACGGGCGGCTGAAGGAGCGTCGGGTCCTCGTTGAGGACACGGCCTTCGAGCTCGCGCAACACCGGCGAAGGGTCGAGCCCGAGTTCCTCCTGCATGAGCGTCCGAAACGCCTCCGCTTGTCGAAGCGCCTCTGCTGAGCGGCCACTGCGATACAGGGCGACGATGAGCTGCTGCCACAATCGTTCCCGTAAAGGATGCTGCGCAACGAAAGCATCCAGATCACCGATGAGAGGCACGTGGTCACCGAGAGCGAGGCGTGCTTCGAAGAGCTCCTCTTGCGCAACAATGTGAAGTTCGTCGAGCCGCATGGCCTCGAACCGAGCCCAATCGTGCTCGGCGAACTCCTCAAACGCCGATCCCCGCCAACACGCCAGAGCGGTTTCCAACATCTCGACTGTCGCCGTCGGGTCCGAGGAGGCGCTCGCTCGCTTGCACAACAGTTCGAAACGAGCTGCATCGATCGTGTCATCCGGAATCTGCAGCACGTAGCCCGGTGGGCGAGCAAGGATCTCGGCGTCGGGCCGAAGGATCCGTCGCAACCGCGAAAGATGGCTTTGCAGCACGCCAGACGGGTCTGCGGGAGGGCTGCCACCCCACAACTCGTCGCACAGTCGGTCCGTCGAAACTACTGACCCCCGATGGGCCGCCAATACCGCAAGCGCCAAACGTGGCTTCGGTCCGCCAATCGGGACGGGCTGTCCATGACGCACCACCTCAATGCCCCCCAGCACCCGAAAGTCGAGGTCAGATGCCATACGGGCCATTATTGCAAGCTCGCTTGCAAGACGCTTGCAGCCGGTTGCATGGGGGCTACAGGAAACCCGCAGGCCACTCGCAGACGTCCCCCGGATACTGAATCCCAGCCCCCAAATCGGGCGCAGAGGCAAAGGAGGGCATCATGCCGCTTGTACAGGTCAAAGTCATCAAGGGAGTCTTCGACAGCAGTCAGAAGCAAGACATGATCTCCCAGCTCACCGAGACCATGGTGAACATCGAAGGTGAGGCCCTACGTGGAGTCACGTGGGTCACGATCGACGAAGTCGAAAGCGGCGACTGGGGAATCGGTGGCAACGCCATCACGGCCCAGTACGTCAAAGACCTTCAAAAGACGCCTGCGGTCACCCGGTAGCTTGACGCATCACGGTGTCGGGTCCCGCAATTGCTCCTGGCCCGACACCGTGATGAACCCCTCGTGGCCCGCTGACCTGGGGTTTTGGAGCAAGAATGCCGGACCTTGGGCCAATTCTGAACCCCGGGTGGCTTGCGCAAGATGGGACTATGTGCGAGTGCAGGCTGACGGCGGGTTCGAGCAGCTGGTAACCGCCAACGAATATGCGGCGGGGTGGCTGAGATTGTGGTCACAACACCTAGGCAGGTGTGGCACTCAAGTCCGTCGGGCGGGCGGGCGGGCGAAGCGGAGTGGTGCGCGTCAGGGCGGTTTGATTCAAGGCGCGCGACGGGCCGTAGTAGCGGTCAGGACGGTCAGGCATTGAGGTCGCCCGGAGGAACTGCTTGACACCCTTAGCTAATGACATTAGCTTTCGGCCTAACAGAGCAAGCCACTTTCTCGGAGGAAGCCATGACCGAACGCCTGAACATCGGCGACAACACCATCGCCTACGACATGACCGGCGAGGGGCCTCTCGTCGTCCTCGCGAACGGTATCGGCGACAGCCGGCACTCCTACCGCTTCATCGCCCCGACCTTGGCTGCCGCCGGCTACCGGGTTGCCAACGTGGACATCCGCGGCTGTGGCGACTCCAGCCTCGGCTGGGACGGTTACAGCCGCACCGACATCGCCGGCGACCTGGTCGCCCTCGTTCGCCACCTCGGCGACGGCCCGGCCGTGATCATCGGCCAGTCGATCAGCGGCGGCGCCGCGACCATCGCCGCCGCCACCGCGCCCGATCTGATCTCGGGACTCATCGAGCTGGCACCGTTCACCCGCGCACAGTCGTACCCCCTCGGCGGGCTGCTGCGGATAAAGCGCTACCGGAGCGGGACCATGCATCTGACGGCGACCCTGCTCATGGGAAGCCTGCCGAGCTGGAAGAAGTACCTCGACCTGGCGTACCCGACCAAGCCCTCCGACTGGGACACCGAATCAGCCCGCATCGACGCCAAGCTGAGCGAGCCCGGCCGGATGAAGGCGCTGCAGGCGATGTGCAAGTCCAAGCCCAGCGACGCCGGCGCGCAGCTGGAACACGTCCGCTGCCCTGTCCTGGTGATCGAGGGCAGCGCCGACCCCGACTGGGCTGACCCACGCGCCGAGGGCCAGTCGATCATCAACGACCTGCCCGACGGTCTCGGTGAGCTGGTTGTCCTGGAGGGTGTCGGTCACTACCCGCACGCCCAGACGCCCGATGAGCTGCTCGCGCTGACCCTGCCATTCCTGGCCAAGGTGCTGCCGCATGCCTAGGGCCGGGCTGGCACCGGCCTCGGTCACCGAGGCCGGTGCCATGCTGGCCGACGAGATCGGGTTCGCGCAGCTCAGCATGGGGCTGCTCGCAGAGCGCCTCGGGGTCAAGACACCCTCGCTTTACAACCACGTCGACAACCTGGCCGACCTCATCCACCGGATCGCCGTTCTGGCCGCGACCGAACTCGGCGACGCCCTGCGCGATGCCATCCAGGGCCGAGCCGGCAGCGACGCCCTCATCGTCGCAGCGCAGGCCATGCGCGCGTACGTGAAGGAACACCCCGGCCGGTACGCGGCCGGGAACGCCGTCCAGCCGGCCGGACCCGACGACCCGCTCACCACGGCGATCACCCGGCTGCTCGGCTCCCTCTCGGCCGTGCTGCGCGGATACCAGCTGGACCCCGCCCAGGAGATCCACGCACTGCGGATGCTGCGCAGCATGCTGCACGGATTCGCGACCCTGGAAGTCGAAGGCGGATTCCGGTTCGACACCGATGTCGACGACAGCTTCACCTGGATGGTCGACCTCATTGACCACGGTCTGCAGTCCGCACAGGGTTCGAGTGGTCTACCGACATCGATGACAGCTGCGAGTGGGTCATCGCCCTCGTTGACCGGCGCCCTCTAGGTGTACTCCCACGCTGCGAGCAAGTGGGCCGTTCGAGACATGACAAGCGCGCAGCGCTGAACCTCACGTCGAACGGCATTCCGTGCCCATTCCATTCGCCTCAGGGCCGATCGACACCCGATCCTCACGGGCTCGACGACGGTGTGCTGACCGAGATGATCAAGAGCGGGAGCCCGTCCGGCGCAATGGGCGGGTCGTCCCTTAGATGGAAGGCCGTTCGCCCTTCTAGCCGGTAACACGGCGCGTTACGTCAACGGGGCCCAACTCACAGTTGATTCGAGGGCCCGGACTCGGCACCTATGCCTCGGCGATGTCGACAACGCACAGGACGGCCGCGAGTCGGCAGCCAGACATGCCCTTCCGGCGTCAATGCAAGGCACAACAAACCAGATGGTTTAGGTCAGGGCGACGAGGAGGACCGGCACCGGACTCCGGTCAAGTATTTCCCGTGCAACAGCGCCTCGGCCGGGTTCGGTCGTATGGGGCCACCCGACAGCTACGAGATCGGCCTTGAGCGATTCGACGGCGCCGAGCACCTCGCTGGCCGGAACACCCATACGCATCTCGAGCTGCGCTTGGGGCGCGCCCAGGACGTGTCGGGCAAGGAACTCCTGGGCGTATGCCTCGGTCTCGTGTTGAACCTGGTCAGTGAAGCTCGGGATCTCCTCGTCGACATGCACGACCACGATCTCGAAGTTGGCGCTGCTCGACAGCTCGATCGTCCGCTGGAGGGCGCGTGCCTTGCCCGGCGTGCCCGCCATCGCGATCAGGACTCTGCGTACTTGCCCGGGCGGTTCGGCGCCGGGAGGCACCACGATGACTGGCTTGTCGGTTCGACCGGCGAGAGTCAGCGCGAGGTGCCCAGCAGGCCGGGGGCCTCCGACGCCACCTCGGGCTCCAAGGACCAGAGCCGCGACATCCTCCTCGGCGACCACCGTTGCAAGCTGCTCAACTGGATCACCCGAAAGCGTGCGCAGGGTCTCGCCTGCGACCTCTGCCGAAGCACGAGCGGTCTCGTCGCCATCCTCGACGACATGGAGGACATCGAGCTCACCACCTAGGTCCGAGGCGATCGCCTTGGCCATCGCCAGCACTGGTCGTGCTGCGGCCGAATTGTCGATGGCGGCGATGACTCTCCTCACGATATGAGCTCCCAATTCGATCCGTGGCGTCGGAAATCCTGTTTGCCTGGTCCGGTGACGAACGGCGTGCTCCCGACGACAACAGAGATGCGCCGGTCAGCCCAGATGGAGAGGTGGGCTCGTTCCTTTCGAATGCGGACCCTGCTTCCATGGAACCGCACACGCAGTTCAAAGGCGGACCACGAGGGAGGCAGGACCGGGTCGACGTGGAGAGCGCCCGAGTGCGGGCGGAGCCCCGCAAATCCGAAGGCCAGTGCCTGCCATGTGCCGCCCATGGTGGCGAGATGCAGGCCCGCAGCGGTAGAGCCCGTCAGGTCGTCGAGATCCATGCGTGCGGCGATGCGCAACGCACGCAGGGCGGGATCGAAGTCGCGCGCACGGGCCAGCACTGAGGCGTGAATCGCCGGGGACAAGGAGCTGCCATGGGCGGTGCGTTGCTCGTAGTAGCGAAGGTTTGGCTCGAGGCTGCCAGCCATCACCTCATCGGGGAGGAGGTGATGGAGCATCAGCACATCTGCCTGCTTGATCACTTGTGCGTTGCTGGTTCGCTCGGCTCCGAGGAGCAGGTCGGCGGCAATCGGACGTCGAGGGGCCGCCTCGGCGATGATCAACGGTTCGAGCTGATGGAAGCCGGCGAACTGCTCGTAGATGCCCGTGTCGGCGTCATAGCCGTCGAACAAGGCGTCGGCGAGTTCAAGCCACCGATGCCGCTCATCGTCACCGACGCTGGGTTCGGCCGCTTCGGCGTCCCCAGCAGCCTCGGCGGCTCGCCGAAGGTTCCACCGCGCCATCACGTTGGTGAAGGCATTGTCATCGACCGGCTCGTGGTATTCGTCGGGCCCCACGACTCCGTAGATGTGGGCACTCCCGTCCGGCTCGATGCGGATTCGCGATGCCCAATACCGAGCAGTCTCGACGAGAATGCGGCGCCCCGGCCCACGAGCGAATTCCTCATCCCCGGACCAGTCCACATAGCAGCACGCTGCCCACGGCACTTGTGCGACGATGTGCTCCTCGAGTTGGCCGGTGCGGATCGGCACGAGTCGCCCAGACCGGTCACGCGCACTCTTCGGTGTCACATCGGCACCAGAATGGGCAGACTCCCAGGGAAAGCGCGCCCCGGCCCGGCCCGCGGCGCGCGCCGCCTCCAAGGCAGCGGGGAGTCGTCGCAGGCGGTACTCGAGCATGGCACGGGCCGAGGCTGGGTGAGTAGCGGCCAGGAAAGGGAGCACAAAGGTGTCCGCGTCCCAGAACACGTGGCCGCTGTAGCCGGTACCGGTCAAGCCCCGAGCGCCGACGGCCGCCTCCCCAGTGTCAGCGACAGAAGCCATCAGATGAAAGAGCGCGAAGCGGATGCCCAGTTGCAACTCGTCGTCTCCCTCGACGACCACGTCGGCGTCCTCCCACCGACGCGCCCACGCATGGCGGTGCTCGGCCAGGAGGCGGTCGAAGCCGATTTTGGCCGTCTGACCGAGGGTCTCGACGGCAGGGAGGGGGTCGGGAAGGGTCTCCGCGTCGCAACGGTAGACGGCGACGCGATCAAGCACCCGGTCCCGCGCGTCGGTACCGTCCATCGGGCGGCGCCCGGCCAATCGGGTCTGGGAAGCCGCCGCCACGATCCCGCCGTTGGAACCAGCGACCCGGATCCATGTGGTGTCGCCGACCCGACCTCGATCGTGGGTGAGGTCATCTGTAGGGGGACGGAGGGGCGGCCCGCTGCGGAGAGCGGCGGGATACCGGACTCGGAGGGCGGCTGTCGTTGGCCGGGCCTTGGACATGAACCGCACGCTCTCGACCAGGTCTGTCTCCGCGCCGACACGTTCGTGGACGACCCCGGTCCGCAAATCGATGGTCCGCTGCAGCGGCACCTCAGCGGTTTTCTCGCCGAGCGCAAACGCAATGGGCCCGGTGAGCAGGTGGGTGGCGGCACCGTCCCCCGTGTAGACGCCAGCGGCGATAACCCACGGGCGCCGGCTCGGGTCGACAGCGAGGGGCGCGCCGCTCGACCCGACGTGTCCGTCAGCAAGGGTGAGAAGTGCTTCGTGAACGTGCTCGTTCTCGGGGTCGTCACCCTCCAGCACGAGAGACCAGCCAGCCCGAGTGGTGGCCGCGGGGAGAGCCCGCTGTCGACGTCGGCGCAGTTGATCGGCAAGGAGCTGGCGCAGGCGTGTCGCGCCGCCGGTGAGGGCTAGTACCCCCGACGGTGGCGAACCCCGGCCACCGTTCACCAGCACGACAGTGGCGGAGCGCACGTCGGGGTCGATCACGGTGGCGGGGCGATGGGGCACGCCAGTCAATCCATCGAGCACCACCAAGGCCGTCTCCGGGTCGACTCCCCGCCGCCAGAGCTCTTCGAACATCTCGACGGCCACGTCACCGGCGTCCCGGAGGGCGATCTCCACCTTGCTGCCCTCGACCACTACCCGTGGATCCACAAGCCCGGCGCGGAGTGCCGCCTCTGTGGCCAGCTCCGCCAGGGAGGAGACGCTCGGAATGCCGTGATCCAGCAGGAGCTGCTTGAGCCTCGGCCCGGTCGATCGCAGCCCCGAATCTTGGATCAGTTCGACGCTCACCTTGGGTGAGCCAGCAGGGCGACGGAGCACGTTGGCCGCCAGTTCGAGTCCGGCCAGTGCCTCGGTGAGGTCACGACCTGCCTGATCAAGAGCTGCGAGTTCCTCCTTGGTCTGTGACCACCTTGGCGTGTCGGACCCCGTCTCGGCCGCGGCGCTGTCGGCGAGGAGAAGTGCAGCCGCACTGGTGAAGGGGCTCGATAGTTGTCGTGCCAGTTCGTGGACCGGGGCCGGAGCGAGCACTCCCACGAGCGCGCCAGCTTCACACAGGGCCATCAGGCCTTTGGCTGTGCCCGGCGAGATCACCGAGGTCGCACTCCAAAGGACGACGGCCTCGAACCGCCGGCCCAAACCGGGTGGCAGCGTCGAGAGGTTTCTCCCTTGTGGGGGGTGCGAGGCGCGGTGGCCCTCGTCAGTCTGGGCGCTCACGTCGCCAGCCGGTGATCGCTCAGCACCCATCGCCATCAGTGTGACCACACACGGGCTCTTCGACAAGGGCCGCAGGTCCCTTCGCAGCGCCTTAATCGGTGCGGCGGCAGATGGGGGCAGCACAAACCCAACGATGCGCGCCGAGAAGAACCTCGCGTCCTTCGGCCAGGGACGACGCATCAGAATGTTCATCGGTCCCTGCCACCGAGCGATCCCCCTCGCTCAGTAGCACCAGAGGTCGTGGCGTACTTGGTGTCGGCGACGTCCACTCGGTCGACTCTCGGATCGCGCCCGACATCAAATCGGGGACCTCACGACGGCCGGTGGCTCGTCATCTCTCCGGGTTGCCGCTCTGGTTAAGAGGCTCTTCGGATCTAAGCGGGGTGTACCGCTCGCGAGAGCAAGCACTCGATCGCTGTGAGGTCAGAATGTGTCCCACCCACCCGGTGTTCTGGGGCAGTCGTCGGCGGATGCAAGCACGTTCTTGGGACCTTGGACCCTGTGGCCAGAATCGAACCGGCCGTTGCGGGCGACATCTGAAAGTGCGGCCGAATGATAGACCGGTCGGTGAAGGGCATTTTGGCACCCAATCCAGCGGCAGTTTGACGGTCGAGGAGGCAGCACGATGGCGAAGAGGTTCACGGGGAAGATAGCGATTGACATCCGTGAATCAGAGCCCGATTGGGGCCCCTACCTGGCGCCTAAGGCCCCCGACGGTGCGCCCAACGTGCTCATGCTCGCCTGGGACGACCTGGGCTATGCGACCATGGACTCGTTCGGCGGTCCGGTCGAGTGCCCAAACATGGCCCGCATCGCCGCCCGAGGCGTGAAGTTCGCCAACTTTCACACGACGGCACTGTGCTCGCCGACTCGTGCATCGCTGCTCACCGGTAGGAACGCCACATCGAATGGCATGGCCACGATCGCCGAGTTCGCGTCAGGGTTCCCGGGGATCTCGACTCGGATTCCCTTCGAGAACGGATTCATCTCCGAAGTGCTGGCCGAGCGCGGGTACAACACCTACTGCGTAGGCAAATGGCACCTCACCCCGGGCGAGGAGTGCAATCTGGCCGCCTACAAGGGCCGATGGCCGCTGGGCCGGGGGTTCGAGCGCTTCTACGGCTGGCTCGGCGGCGAGACCAACTCCTACTTTCCGGACCTCGTGCACGACAATCACCCGGTCGAGCCCCCCGGCCGTCCCGAGGACGGCTACCACCTGGCCGACGACATGGCCGACAAGGCGGTGGAGTTCATCCGGGACGCCAAGGTCATCGACCCGGACAAGCCCTTCTTCATGTACCTCGCCCCCCAGGCGGGACACGCCCCTCACCTGGTCCCGCTGGAATGGGCGGACCGGTACAAGGGGGTCTTCGATGAAGGCTACGAGGTCATCCGGGCCGGTATCCTCCAGCGCCAGATCGACCTGGGACTGTTGCCCGAGGGCACCGAGCTGTCCGTCATCAACCCACACGGTGAGCCGGAACGCACCGGTCCCGACGGCCAGGCCTGGCCGCTGCTCGATACCGTGCGACCCTGGGACACACTGAATCCTGACGAGCAGCGCCTCTTCGCCAGGATGGCCGAAGTGTTTGCCGGCTACATCTCCTACAACGACGACCGGCTTGGGAAGGTCCTCGACTACCTGGAGGACTCGGGCCAGATCGACAACACCTTGATTGTCGTGGTGTCCGACAACGGTGGGAGCGGAGAGGGCGGCCCCAATGGGAGCTTCAACGAGTGGCGGTTCTTCAATGGGGTGCCGGACACGACGGCGACGACACTTCCGCACATCGACGAGCTCGGGACCCCGGCATCGAACAACCACTACAACACCGGGTGGGCCTGGGCCTTCGACACGCCCTTCCCCTACTGGAAGCGCTGGGCCGGCGAAGAGGGCGGCGTGGCGGACATGTGCATCATCTCGTGGCCGGACCGGATTCCGGCATCGACCGAGCCTCGCCAGCAGTACGTCCACGCCGTCGACCTGGTCCCGACGATCTACGACCTTCTCGGTATCGACCCACCCGAGGTGATCAACGGCTACCTGCAGAGCCCGATCGAAGGCGAGACCTTCGCGGTCGCCCTCACCGACCCGACAGTTCCCGGCAAGAGCACGCAGTTCTACACAATGCTTGGCCAACGCTCGATCTACCACGAGGGCTGGCTCGCCTCGACGGTGCATCCGCCGTTGTCGAGTTGGGGCAACTTCGACAAGGACGAGTGGGAGCTGTTCCACCTGGAGACCGACCGGTCGCAGTCCACCAATTTGGCCGCCGACCATCCGGACCGGCTGGAGGAAATGAAGAGCCTGTGGTTCTACTACGCCGGCATCTACAACGGCTTGCCTCTGGACGACCGGAGTGCACTGGAGCAGGTCCTCGCCGAACGGCCCCGGGGCGGACCGGTACGAGACCGATACACCTTCTACCCCGACTGTGCCGACGTTCCCGAGTCGGCCGGGCCAGCCATACCAGGCCGCTCGTACACCATCGCCGCAGGCGTGAAGTTGGACACAGCCGACGCCGAAGGGGTTCTCTGGGCTGCCGGAGGCATCCCAGGGGGCCATTCTCTCTACATCAAGGACGGGCGCCTTCGCTACACCTTCAACTGGATCGGAACGGTCCTCCAAGACGTAGTCGCCGAACAAGCCCTCACCCCAGGCAGCCACGTCCTGGCCGCCGAGTTCGCCGCTACCGGCCCGAGCAGCAACCCGGACATGCCGGGCACGGAGGGGAGGCTCACCCTGTACGCAGACAACGTGCAGATCGGACGGGGGCAGATCATCACCCAGCCTGGCTATTTCTGCCTGACCGGCGACGGCATCTGTGTAGGCCGTGACAGTGCGTCAGCGGTCACTCCAGAGTACGAGTCACCGTTCCCTTTCACCGGCGGATCGATCGACCGGGTGGTCGTCGACCTCTCTGGCGACGCCTATGTGGACCATGAGTCCAAGGTACGCGCCTGGTTCAGCATCGACTAGGTGCCCTGCCCTCAAAGTGCCGATCCGGGCGAGGCAACTATCGCGAGCGCGAGCCTTTTCGGGCGACCGCACCCCGCTTAGATCCGAAGAGCCGGTTAAGATCACTTCGGGGGAGGTGCCGATGTCGAATCTTGCCGCGAACCTGATTCGTAGCGCCGAACGGTCCGCCAATCGGGTTGCAATCCGGCTGGATGATGCGGAGTTGACCTACGCCCAACTGGAGCATGCGTCGCAGTTGGCGGTCGGCTTGCTCGCCGAGCACGGGGTGCATCGGGGGGACCGAGTCGGGATCATGGTGCCCAATGTGCCTCAGTGGGCAGTGCTGTACTACGGCGCCCTACGAGCCGGGGCCGTGGCAATCCCCATGAACCCTCTGCTGAAGGAGCGCGAGATCGCCTTCTGCCTGCGCGATTCCGGTGCCAGGGTGATCTTCGTCTGGGACGCATTCAAGGAGGAGGCCGAAGCCGGCGCGAAACTGACCGGTGCCGAGGCAGTCACCGTTGACCCAGCCGGGTTCCAACAACTGCTGACGGCGGCCTCCGCGGTGGACGGGATGGTGGAGTGCGACGGTTCTGAGACAGCGGTGATCTTGTACACCTCGGGCACCACCGGCCAACCCAAGGGCGCGGAGTTAAGCCACGCCAACCTTGGTCGCAACGCGGCGGTCGTCGTGGAGGACCTGCTCGATCTCACTTCAGAGGACATTGTGTTCGGCGGGCTGCCGCTCTTCCACGTGTTCGGTCAAACGTGCGGGCTCAACGCGTCCGTGGTCGCGGGCGCGTGCCTCACCCTCTTGCCACGCTTCGACCCGTCGAAGGCGTTGGAGATTCTTGCTCGCGATCACGTCACCGTGTTCGAGGGCGTACCGACGATGTACGGCGCGCTGGTCCACCACCCGGATTGGGCCAAGTTCGACCTGTCGGCGCTGCGGTTGTGCGTGACGGGCGGATCGGCCATGCCGGTGGAGATCATGCGAGGGTTCGAAAGGAATTTCGGCTGCAGTGTGCTGGAGGGATACGGCTTGACGGAGACTTCGCCGGTGGCGTCGTTCAACCATCCTGATCGGCCGAGCAAGCCAGGATCGATCGGCACCCCGATCCGTGGGGTGGAGATGAGGGTGGTCGACGATCAGGACAACGAGCTACCCGCCGGAGAGATCGGCGAGATCGTGATCCGTGGGCACAACGTGATGAAGGGCTACTGGAAGAACACGGAGGCGACCGAGGCGGCCATGCGTGGCGGTTGGTTCCATTCCGGGGACCTGGCCCGCACGGACGAGGACGGGTACTACTTCATCGTGGACCGGAAGACGGACATGATCATCCGGGGTGGTTACAACGTCTACCCCCGCGAGGTCGAAGATGT
This sequence comes from Acidimicrobiaceae bacterium, assembly GCA_003155135.1. GTDB lineage: Bacteria > Actinomycetota > Acidimicrobiia > Acidimicrobiales > RAAP-2 > Bog-515. The sequence goes on from PMFN01000042.1 coordinate 22,561, forward strand.
CCTCTACGAGCACCCGGCGGTCGCCGAGGTGGCGGTGATCGGTGTCCCGCACCCGGAGCTTGGCCAAGAGGTGGGCGCGGCGATCAAGCTCAAACCGGGTGCCACCGCTAGCGCCGACGAGCTGCGAGATTTCGTCAAAGGGCAGCTCGCCGCTTACAAGTATCCCCGCTACGTCCAACTCTTCGACGCGCTTCCGAAGGGTCCGACTGAAAAGATTCTGAAGCGGCAGATCATCCTGGACACGGACGGCTAGTCGACGGCGGCCTTCACCCCGCCGTCAGGCCACGATGCCGAGCATCCGCCGGCGACGGGGATCTACCCTCGGACCATGAGCTTCGCCGACACAAACGGACAGCACCTGTACTACGAGGACACCGGCTGGGATGGCCCGGCCGTCATCTTCAGCCATGGCTTCTTGATGGACCACGACATGTTCGCCCCCCAGGTGGACGCTCTTCGTGACCGCTATCGGGTCATCACCTGGGATGAGCGCGGGCACGGCCAGACGCCCTGCGAGGGTCCATTCGACTACTGGGACTCGGCGCGCGACGTCCTGGCCCTACTCTCGTATCTGGGCATCGACGAGGCGGTGTTGGGGGGGATGTCCCAAGGCGGCTTCCTCTCCCTGCGCGCCGCTTTGCTCTCCCCCGAGCGTGTCCGGGCGCTCGTGCTCATCGACACCCAGGCGGGACTCGAGGACCCCGAGTCCGTCCCGGCACTCTGGGCGGGACACGAGGAGTGGATGGCCAACGGCCCCGGCGCGGTCCAAGAGAGTGTGGCCGCCAGCATCCTTGGTGCGGACGTCGACCCCTCCCCCTGGTACGCCAAGTGGGCGGCGCTGCCCAGGGAGGGCCTGACCGACCCCGTCAACTGCCTGGTGGGGCGCGACGACATCACCGGGCGGCTCGGCGAGATCACTGCCCCGGCCATCATCTTTCACGGCGACGCCGATGCTGCAATCCCGATGGCCCGGGCAGAGGTGCTGCGGGATGGTCTCTCGGGCGCCGGCGACATCGTGGTGGTGATCGGCGCCGGCCACGCCTCGAATCTGAGCCACCCCGACCAAGTGAACGGGTCGCTGCGCGCCTTCCTCGACGGACTCGGTTGAACGAGGGTTCCTGCCTCCACGGTGTCGGCGAGCGCCAAACGGGACAGTGCTGAGCGCCACGTTGATGAGGAGCCGACACCACAATCGACGCGGGCCTCATGCGGACGCTGCAGCGTGGCCTGATCCAGGGTGCGATTCGGGTGGCTCGGCGGTGGGCGTGGGTGGGCCGAGAACATCGAGGCCTGGGGCAGCCACGTCGGCCTCGGGGCGAGCCCGGCCGCCCTCTCCAGGATCGCCGATCGCCTGGCACAGGCCCAGGGCCAGCGGGCGCCCCTACCCGACCGATGTCGACCGTCGAACGCTTCCTCCGCCGTTTGCACCCCTACCTCAGCTGACAATCCTGCGGACCAGGAGCGCTCGACCGAGCGTGTCGCCCGGGAGGGCTGATCAGTCGCCGTCCGGCCGCGCCCGGGGTGGCGACGGGTCCACGGCATGAGCGGTCTGGTTCGCCCAGCGCCGTCACCCGGCCGTGCCAGGGCAGGCGGGCGCACAACGAGCCCATCTCTGCCGGCATAGACAGGTCGACGAACGGTGCCCGCTGGTCACGCGTCGGCGAAGGCACCCTGTAGCGCAGGCGCCTCCGGAGGTGGGGTGCCGAGCTCTCGTGCCGGGGCCACTTCGGCGACGCCTCTCGCCGGTGGGGACAGCCATGGGGCTGGTTCGGATCGAAGCCTCGTGTTGCGGCTCTCGGAGATCGCTCCGACAGCGTTTCAGCGCAACAGTCTCGGAACTTGACCGGCGAGCGGCGTTCAGGCCTTCGACGCGGTAGCCACCTTGACCATTGCGGTCATCGTGTCCTCGAGCCCATGACAGAACACGTCGATGTCAGGTGTCGTGTCGTAGTCACCGGTGACGCCGAAGTTGACTTGCCCGTTGTAGGAGAAGATCGCCACACCGAGGCGGACCTGACCCCCGAGCGGCACATAGGGGAACACCTTGAGCATCTGACGGCCGAGGACGAAGAGTGGCTGCTGGGGACCAGGCACGTTCGTCGTGACGGTGTTATAGCTCCTCTGGGGTGCCTTGCTCGCCACCCGTGCGCCGAGGGCGAGGACGGCCGGTGGCGTGAAGCCCCCGAGCGACGTGAGCGCTTCGGCAGCGACGGCTTCGTGCGACGACTTCAGGTAGTTCATTTGGGACGTGACAGCCGCCAATCTCTCGACGGGGTCCTCGATGCCGACCGGCAGGTCAGCGAACATACCCGAGACCTTGTTGGCCAGGGTGCCGTCGCCGATCGCCCGACCGCTGGTGTCGCGGGTCCGCACCGAGACTGGCACCAGGCTGCGCACCGGTCGCTCCACCGACTCGCCACGGCTGAGCAGGAGCTGTCGGAATGCGCCGGCGGTCGCGGCGAGCACGACGTCGTTGAAGGAGCCCCCGAAGGCCTTGCGAACCTTGCGGACATCGTCGACCGAGGTGGAGGCCCAGGAATAGCGGCGGTGGGGGCCGATGGGGCCGTTGAGGCTGGAGACCGCAGGTGGTCGGAGCGTCCCCGCCAACGCCACAAAGCCCCTTGTGAGATCGGCCGCTTGCGACCATGCCTGTCGCGAGATCCTCGTTGAGGAGCGAAGGGCACGGAACTGTTCGTAGGGACTGCGCATGGTTTCGGCCATTGCGGTGGTCGCCAACTCCAATGGCGACGGTTGGGCGGATGGGTGCCAGGGCTCCGCCTCGACCACCACGGCGTCGGGTGACGTGTCGAAGAGAATAGAGAGCAATTCGGTGGCGGCCACCCCGTCGACCATTGCGTGGTGGGTCTTGGATACCAGCGCCCAGTGGTCATCCTCGAGGCCCTCGACAAACCAGAGCTCCCAGAGCGGCTTCGTGCGGTCGAGCTGCTGGGACATGAGTCGACCAACCAACCTGCGCAGCTCTGCCTCGCCACCCGGCGAGCCGAGCGCGGTCTGGCGGACGTGGTATTCGAGGTGAAAGTGAGGATCATCCACCCAGACCGGGCGACCGAGGTTGAACGGCACGCTGCGAACCGTCTGGCGATAGCGAGGAACCCCATCAAGCTTGCTGGCAATCATGTCCAGCAACGCCCCATAGCCAGGTGCGGGCCCTTCGAAGATGCCGATGGAGCCGACATGCATGTGGCTGACACCATCTTCGATGTGGAGGAACGTCGAGTCCGCCGAGCTCAATCGATCGAACGACACGACTTCCCCCTCTGAACCCATGCCTCACCCCTGCCTCGCACCCTATATCGGGGGCTGCGCCTCGTGCTTGCAGACATCGGTCGCCGTCCAGTGGTCGCCCTGTCTCGCGATGCAGCGATCCCACGGTTGGGGCGGACGATCATCGCGCCGTGCACCACGACGATCCGGGGTCTGCCAAGCGAGGTGCTCCTCGAGGTTGACGACGATCCGATTCCACGGACATCGGCGATCAACCTCGACTCGATCGAAAGCGTTGCTGTGGGTGTGCTCGTCGAGCGATTCGGCCGTCTCTCCGACGCACGCATGCGCGAAGTCTGCGCTGCCCTCGAAATTGCGGTCGACTGCCGACCCTGAAGCCGGATGCGTGGCTCGATCGACGTCAAGCAACTGGCTGCGAATTGCCGAGCTGGTATCCCGGTATCGAGATCTACCGCTCGGGACAGTCGATGCATCCGTCGTTGGCGCGGGCGAACGACTTGAGTTATCGCAACTTGCGACCCTGGATCGTCGCCACTTCACCGTGGTGCGTCCGGCGCATATCGATGCCTTCGAATTGCTGCCGAGTCAGCCGGATTCTGGCTGATCTAGGTG
>PMFN01000010.1 GCA_003155135.1 Acidimicrobiaceae bacterium
CTGCGAACACCTTGCGTGAGGAAGTCAACCACAACGGCGGTGACTCCCAGGTTCTGAGGAGGGCTCTCGGGCGCGACATCGAATAACGGGCAGTTATCCACACGGCCAAATGTGCCGTTGGTGGACGGCCCTACTGACGTTGCCCAGAGCACTTTGGTTCGACACGCGATGATTGCCCTCGCAGGACCGCCCGACAGGCACGACCTCGCCAAGGAGGGCGCGTTCAATCTGTAGCCGGCTCCAGCAGCAGCTTGAACCCCCGATGACTCGGGACGAAGCCAAGCCTCTCGTAGAAGCGGTGCGCGTCCGTGCGCTCGACGTTCGAAGTCAGCTGGATCCGGTAGCAGCCGGCTTCGCGAGCAGCGCCGACGGCGGCTTCGACGAGGAGTGCCCCGATGCCACCCGAGCGGTAGTCCGGGTGGACATGCATGGACTCGATCTCGGCACAACGCCCGCCGTGGTGCTGGAGGTGGCGGAACACGATGAGCTGGCACATGCCGACGGGACGACCCCCGACGTCGGCGACCAGCACGCGGTCGTTTGCGCTGCTCGCGATCTCGCCCAGGGCCTCGGCGTAGGGCGCCAGATCGCCGGCGTCCTCCTTGCCGGGCTCGAGGGCGCCGTGCTCGAGGAGCGCGACAAGCGCGGCGGCGTCGGCTGGCTCGGCGTCGCGGATCACCACCCGCGCGGCGACGCCCTCTTCAGCTTCCATCCGGTGAGCGTACGGCCGCCCGCGGCTTTGTGCTCAGGGCGCGCTGAGCACTCCGACCGGCACCGTCGCGAGCACGTCTCGCACGCGCAGCGCACCCCGTCGGGGCACGACCGATGCGCCGTTCACCACATTGGTGAACGGCCCGGACCACTCGGGGTCGAGCGGGATCGAGGTGTCCGCCCACGCCTCCCCGACCGCCCACGTTCCCGCTCCAGCCAGGGCGTAGGTGTGGCGGGGGGCTATGACCACGACGGTCCCTTCGCGGTGCGGTCGGGCGAAGGCGACCAGGTGGCTGGCATGGCGCCCCCGCACACTCACCGGCACCGAGGGCGCATCGTCGAACGTGGCCCGACGACGACGGCGCAGGTCGAGGAGCACCCTCGTGACGGCGAGCTTCAGCCGGTCGTCGGTTGGGTCGCTGAGCCAGGGCACGGGGGGCTGGCCCTCGGCCAGCCAGGCGTTCACCTCGGCGAGCAACCGGCGCCGGCGTGCGAAGTCGACGGGACGGCGGTTGTCCGGGTCGACGAACGAGCGTGACCACAGCTCGGTGCCCTGGTAGAGGTCGGGCACGCCGGGAGTGGTCATCTGGAGCACGAGGAGCGACAGGGCGTTGGTGGCCGACGCCGGCCCGAGATCGGCCACCAGCTCGTCGAGGTCGCCGGGCACGGGCGACTCCGTGCGCCGCAGCGCCCGGCGGATGAAGCGCCCGAGCGCCTGTTCGTAGTGTTCGTCCGGGTCGAGCCAGCTGGTGCGGCGCTTGGCCTCCCGGGCGGACTTGACCGCAGTGTCCTCGACACGCCGGGCGAAGCCCTTCGACTCGGGGCCCCGGCCGGGCCACCCACCGAACAGGCACTGGTAGATGAAGAGCTCGTCGTGGGGTCCGATCGACACGGCGCCGCTCGAACCGAGCGCGTCGTGCCAGCGCTGCACCTGCGCCAGCCAGCGCTCGGGCACCTCAGAGAGCACCGCGAGCCGGGCGCGCACGTCCCCCGAGCGCTTCGTGTCATGCGTGCTGAGCGCGTTGAGCGAGCGGGGCCACACCTCGCGCGCGGCGATGGCGGCGAGGAACTCGGCCGGCTCCAGCGGGCGGCGCCCGGGCTCCTCCCCCACCTCGGCGACTGCCAGCAAGCCGTCGTAGCGGTAGAGGGCCGTGTCCTCCACGCCCTTGGCGGCCACGGCCCCGCTCAGCTGCGAGAAGCGGCGGCGCAACTCGAGGAGTGGCCAGCCCCGCTGCACTTTTGTGACCGCCCCGCCCACGAGCCACCCGACGAGCGCCCGGGCGGCGCGCCGCTCCTCGGCATCGAGTGAGGCCCCGGCAAGCTCGCTCGCCCGTTCCAGGCGGCCCCGGTCCTCCGCCGAGGCCCCCTCCTCGTCGGCGTAGATACGGTAGACGTCGAGGTTGGCAACCAGCTCGGCGATGGCCGCGGCGAAGCGGGCCTCGGCCAGGTCGAGGTGGCCATCGAGCTCGGCGAGCGTGCGGGCCAGCCGGGCCAGGCGTCGCACCTGGCCGGGGAAGAGGGTGGCGAGGACCTCGCGTTTTGCCTCGAGGGCGAGCTCGGCGAAGAACGGTGTGCCGCCGGCCAGCTCGGCCGAGCCCGCGGCGAGCAGGTCGAGGCCGGTCGGGTCGACCAGGAGCGAGCCGGCCCAGTCGGCGAACTCGTAGCCCGTGGTCCCGTCGGTTGCCCACGCGCCCGGCAACCGCTCCCCTGGGCCGAGGATCTTCTCGATCAGTACCACGGGGTCCCCCGCCCCCGCGCTGCGCCGCCCGAGCAGCGTGCGCAGCGTGCCGAGATAGCCAGCCGGGTCGGCCAGGCCATCGACGTGGTCGACGCGCACGCCGACCACAACCGGGTCGGCGACCAACTCGAGCACCAGGGCATGGGTGGCACGGACGACGGCCGGGTCCTCGATGCGCAGGCCGACGAGCGTGTCGATGTCGAAAAAGCGCCGGTAGTTGCCCTCGTCCCGCCCGAGTCGCCAATACGAGAGGCGGTAGTGCTGGGCGTCGAGGAGGGCTTCGACGGCGCGGCGGCGCCGGTCCCCGCGCGGGCCGCGCAGCTCGTCGAGCAGGTGGGCACTCCCTGCGGCGAGCGGGAAGCGCTGTTCGAAGTGGGCGAGCTCGGTGCCCCCGGCGCCCTCGGCCAGCGTGAGGGTGCCCTCGGCCAGGACCTCGCCGAGCGGTGCACCGAGCACCGGCAGGAGGACCTTGCCTTCCTGTGCCTCCCAGTCGACGTCGAAAAAGTGGGCGAAGGCCGACGACTCCCCGTTGGCGAGCACATCCCACCACCACGCATTGTGCACGGAGGCGGCCATGTGGTTGGGCACGATGTCGAGGAGGAGCCCCATGGCGCGCTCGGCGAGGGCGGCTTCGAGCGCGGCGAACTCGTCCCGTGTGCCGAGGGCCGGGTCGAGCTCGGTCGGGTCGACGACGTCGTAGCCGTGGGTGCTCCCCCCCTCGGCACGCAACACGGGCGCGAGGTAGAGGGTCTCGATGCCGAGCGCGCTGAGGTACTCGACCAGCTCTGTCGCCCCTTTGAACCCGAGTCCATGGACTTGGAGCCGGTAGGTCGAGCCCAGGTGGGCGGGCCGGCGCCGAGGCGGGCTCACCCTCCGAGTCGTTCGTCGTGGCGCAGCAGCAGGCTCGAGTGGGCGACCAGGTTGACCGCCGTCGAGCGCACGAGCCTGCGGCCCGCCCCCGGGCGCGCCGTGTTCAAGAGTTCCTCCCAGCGACCGGGCCGGTCCAAGTGGGGCAGCGTGTTGGAGCGCGAGCGCGTGCTCGCGTTCAAGAGCAACAAGATGGTGTCGGCCCGCGGCGAGCGCCGCCCCCGGAAGTCGATCTCGTCGGCCGCCTGGCCGTCGAGCAGCATCCCTATGGTGCGGTTCTCCGGGTCGCTCCAGTCCTCCTCGGTCATCTCGTGGCCGTCGGAGCGGATCCAAGTCACATCCTTCTCGTTGCCCGACTCGGGCTTGCCGCTGAAGAAGTCGCGCCGGCGCAGAATGGGGTTCGACCCGACGATCGAGATGAGCTCGGCGGTGAAGTCACAGAGCGCCTCGCCCCCCTCGTCGATGTCCCAGTTGACCCAGCCGATCTCGTTGTCCTGGCAGTAGGCGTTGTTGTTGCCGAGCTGCGTGCGCCCGTTCTCGTCGCCGCCGAGCAGCATGCGGACGCCCTGGGAGAACATGAGGGTGGTGAGGAAGTTGCGCTTCATGCGGTCGCGCATGCGCGCGACGGTCACCGACTCCGACGGCCCCTCGACGCCCCAGTTCCGGCTGTTGTTCTCCTGGGCACCGTCGTTGCTGTCCCCGCCGTTGGCCTCGTTGTGGCGTTGCTCGTAGCTGACGAGGTCGGTGAGGGTGAAGCCGTCATGGCAGGTGACGAAATTGACGCTCGCGTAGGTGCGGCGCCCGCTCGGGGCGTAGATGTCGCTCGAGCCGGTGAGACGCGACGCCAGCTCGGGCACCTGCCCGGGGTCGCCGCGCCAGAACCGCCGCACGGAGTCACGGAACGCGCCGTTCCACTCCGACCACCCCGGGGGGAAGCGGCCCAGCTGGTAGCCGTCGGGACCGATGTCCCACGGTTCGGCGATCAGCTTCACCTCCGAGAGGACGGGGTCCTGCTGGATGATCTCGAAGAAGGCGCTGGGCTGGCCCGCCTCGTACCCGCGCACGAGCACCGGTGCGAGGTCGAAGCGGAAGCCGTCGACGTGCATGTCGGTCACCCAGTACCGCAGGCTGTCCATGATGAGGGCCATGGCGCGCGGGTGCAGGATGTTGAGGCTGTTGCCCGTCCCGGTGAAGTCCAGGTGGTAGCGGGGGTCGTCGGGCATGAGCCGGTAGTACACGGCGTTGTCGATGCCGCGCAGCGACAGGGTGGGGCCCATCTGGTTGCCCTCGCCGGTGTGGTTGTAGACGACGTCCAAGATGACCTCGAGCCCGGCGCGGTGCAGGGTCCGGACCATGGACTTGAACTCGCTCACCTGCTGGCCGAGCCCGCCGGTGGCATAGCCCACGTGGGGCGACAGGAAGGCGATCGAGTTGTAGCCCCAGTAGTTGGTGAGGCCCCGCTCCACCAGGTAGCGGTCGGCCACAAACTGGTGCACCGGCATGAGCTCGACGGCGGTCACGCCGAGGCCGAGCAGGTGGTCGATGATCGCATCGGAGGCGAGGCCCAGGTAGGTGCCCCGGAGATGCTCGGGGACACCGGGGTGCAGCATCGTCATGCCGCGCACGTGGCACTCGTAGATGACACTGCGGTTGAGCGGGGTGAGGGGCCTTCGGTCGTCGCCCCAGGTGAATGCCGAGTCGACCACCAGGCACTTCGGCATCCCGCTGGCCGAGTCCCGGTTGTCGTAGGAGAGGTCTTCGGCCGGGTCGCCAATGGTGTAGCCGAACAGCTCGTCGCTCCACCGGATCCCGCCGCTCACTGCCTTCGCGTAGGGGTCGATCAGCAGTTTGGACGGATTGAAGCGGTGCCCCTGCTCGGGCTCGTAGGGCCCGCTCACCCGGTAGCCGTAGAGCGCACCCGGTCGCACGTCGGGCAGATAGGCGTGCCAGACCCGGTCGGTGGCGACGGGCATCTGGATCTCCGCACTCGGCTTCTCGTCGTCGGGGTGTTCGAACAGGCACAGCTCGACGGCCGTCGCGTGCTCCGAGAAGATGGCGAAGTTGACCCCTTCGCCGTCCCATGTCGCCCCGAGTGGGTGCGACCGCCCGGGCCAGACGCGCATGCTCAGTCCTCCTGCTTGGTCGAATAGACAACGAAGCCGAATCCTGCCAGGCAGATGGTGGCCTTGGCCGACGCATCGGCACTCAGCGTCTCGACGGGCCGCTCGCCGCTGCCGCCCAGTGCGGGGTCGGTCGAGTCGATCAGTCGGTGCAGCGCTCGCTCGTTGGCGAGCGACACCTCGACGCTGGCCGCCGTCATGTTGCACAGGGCGACCAGGTGTTCGGCGGGGGCGTGGCGCTCGATGGTGAGCACCCCGCCGTTCGTCTTGGCGGTGCTGGCGTGGCGAGTGGAGCGGGTGAGCGCAGGGTGCCTGCGGCGCAGCGCCAGAAGCCGACGGTAGAGCGAGGTGAGGGCCGCGCGCTCGGGGTCGCTCGCGTCGCGCGTGAGGACGGCGGCATCGAAGGTCGACGGCGCGGTGGCGTCGAGCGGCTCCTCATCCCATCCGTAGGAGACCATCTCCTCGGCACGCCCGCGCCGCACGCGGTCCAAGAGGACGGGGTCGGCATGGTCGACGAAATACGGGAAGGGCGAGGTCTCTCCGTACTCCTCGCCCATGAACAGGAGCGGCACGCCCGGCGAGCACAGGACGAGCACCGCAGCGAGGCGCAGGCGCGCGGCGTCGACCAGGCTGGCCAACCGCTCGCCGCGGGGCCGGTTGCCAGCGTGGTCGTGGTTGAGCGAGAAGATCACGAAACGCCCGGGTTCGACGCCGACCGACGGCGCGCCGTGGCGGCGCCGGCGGTACGCCGAGTACTCGCCCTGGTAGCAGAAGCCCTGGCTGATGGCCCGGGCAAGCTGGTCGACCTCGCCGAAGTCGCCGTAGTAGCCGAGCCGCTCGCCGGTGAGCACGGCGTGGAGGGCGTGGTGGAAGTCGTCGTTCCACTGCGCGTCCATCCCGAGTCCCCCCGCCGAGCGCGCGGTGACCACCTTCGGGTTGTTGTCCGCACTCTCGGCGATCAGCCACAGCGGGCGGCCGAGCACCTGGGCCAGCTCGGCGGTGGCGTCGGCCAGCTCGGCCAAAAAGGGTGTGGCGGTCGGGTCGACGATCCCGTGGATGGCATCCAGGCGCAGGCCGTCGAGGCCGAAGTCGCGGAACCACGAGAGGGCGTTCTCGATGAAGTAGCGCCGCACAGGGTCCGACGTCGGCCCGTCGACGTTGACCGCCTCGCCCCATGGCGTGGCGTAGCGGTCCGTGAAGTAGGGGCCGAAGGCGCTCAGCACCGCTCCCTCGGGTCCGATGTGGTTGTAGACGACATCGAGCACGACGGCGAGGCCGCGACGGTGGCAGGCGTCGACGAAGCGGGAAAACGCCGCGGGGCCGCCGTAGGAGTGCTGGGCGGCGAAGGGGAACACCCCGTCGTAGCCCCAGTTGCGCGTGCCGGAGAACTGGGCGATGGGCATCGCCTCGACGGCGGTGACCCCGAGCTCGACGAGCGAGTCGAGCTCGTCGATGGCCGAGTCGAAGGTCCCCCCGGCGGTGAACGTGCCGACGTGGAGCTCGTAGAGCACGCTCTCGGCGAGGGGGGCCGCCACGAAGTCGCTGGTACCGAACTCGAACGCCCAGGGCTCGACCACCTCGGAGGGACCGGCCACACCGTCGGGCTGCGAGCGCGACGCCGGGTCCGCGAGGGCGGTGCCGTCGAGCAAGTAGCGATAGCGAGACCCGGGGGGGCAGTGCTCCGCCACGCCGGCGAAGTAGCCATGGGCCGCGGGGAACAGGGCGACCGTCTTGCCGCCTTCAACGACGACCGCCACCTCGCTCGCCGAGGGCGCCCACACGACGAAGGAGCACCGTTGGTCCCCGAGCGGGACCGCACCGAGTCGCGGGCTGCCCGCCGGCAGTGCGGGCACGCCGCCCAGCTCCCAGCGGTGTGGGTTCATCGCGGGTCCTCGCGGCTGAAGACCACGCACCCGAGGGGCGGGGCGGTCACCGTCAACGTGTGGGGGCTCTCGTGCCAGGGGACGGGCTGGGCCACGACGCCGCCCATGTTGCCCTGGCCGCTGCCGCCGTAGATGGCAGCGTCGCTGTTGACCAGTTCGTGCCACAGGCCGTCGGAGGGCACCCCGACGAGCAGGTTGTGGCGCGGGACGGGGGTGAAGTTGCACACCACGAGCACCGGCTCTCCGGCCTTGGACCGGCGCAGATACGCGAGCACGCTGATGTCGGCGTCACCGGCGAGCACCCACTCGAAGCCGGCCGGGTCCACGTCGAGCTCATGGAGCGCTCCGTGGGCACGCACCAGCCTGTTCAAGTCGCCCACCCATCGGGCGAGCCCCGCGTTCGCCCCGTTCTCGAGCAGCCCCCAGTCGAGGCCCTCGTCGTGGTTCCACTCGGCGCGCGTGCCCAACTCGTCGCCCTGGAAGAGCAGCTTCTTGCCGGGAAGCGAGTACTGGTAGCCGTAGAGGAGCCGGAGGCCGGCGAACTGCTGCCATTCGTCGCCGGGCATCTTGTTGAGCATGGAGCCCTTGCCGTGGACGACCTCGTCGTGGGAGAGCGGCAGGACGAAGTTCTCGGTGAAGGCATAGATCGATCGGAAGGTCAGCTCGCCGTGGTGGTAGCGCCGGTAGATCGGGTCCTGGGCGAAGTACTCGAGGGTGTCGTGCATCCAGCCCATGTCCCACTTGAGGCCGAAGCCGAGGCCCCCGACGTCGGTCGGGTGCGAGACGCCGGGCCACGCCGTCGACTCCTCGGCGATGGTCTGGACGTCGGGGTGGTCCGCGTAGATGCCGGCATTGAGCTGGCAGAGGAAGGAGACGGCTTCTAGGTTCTCGCGCCCGCCGTGCTCGTTGGGCAGCCACTCGCCTGCCTTGCGTGAGTAGTCGCGGTAGAGCATGGACGCCACCGCGTCGACCCGCAGGGCGTCGGCGTGATAGGTGCCCAGCCACTGCTCTGCCGACGACGCGAGGAAGGCGCGCACCTCGTGGCGGCCGTAGTTGAAGATCAGGCTGTTCCAGTCGGGGTGAAAGCCCATCCGGGGGTCGGCGTGCTCGAAGAGGTGGGTGCCGTCGAAGAGGGCCAGGCCGTGGGGGTCGGTCGGAAAGTGCGAGGGGACCCAGTCGAGGATGACCCCGATGCCGGCCTGGTGGAGCTGGTCGACCAGCCCCATGAACTGCTGGGGCGTGCCGTAGCGGCTCGTCGGGGCGAAGAAGCCCGTCACCTGGTAGCCCCACGAACCGTAGAAGGGGTGCTCCATGAGGGGCAGGAATTCGATGTGGGTGAAGCCCATCGCGAGCACGTGCTCGATCAGCTGGGGGGCGATCTCCTCGTAGCTGAAGAGGCGACCGGGCTCCTCGAAGGCGCGGCGCCAGCTCCCGAGGTGGACCTCGTAGGTGGTCATCGGCGCGTCGAGGGCCACCGTCGCCTTGCGCCCGGCCATCCAGTCTGCGTCGTGCCAGTCGTAGGCGAGGTCCCAAACCACCGATCCGGTGCGGGGTGCCTCCTCGGCGTAGGAGGCGAAGGGGTCGGCCTTCTCGTGGCGGGTCCCTTCGGCGTCGAAGATGGCGAACTTGTAGACGTCACCGATGGCCGCCTCACGTGCGGTCCCCTCCCAGATCCCCGACCCCCCGAAGGCGTCGAGCACGTGGACGTCGTCGTGCCAACCGTTGAAGTCCCCGATCACCGAGACGGCGGTGGCGTTGGGCGCCCACACCGCGAAGTGGGTGCCCTCGCCGTCGTCACGCCGGTGGGCCCCGAGCTTCTCGCCGAGGCGCCGGTGGGTGCCCTCGTTGAACCAGTAGAGGTCGTCGGTGGTGAGCTGCGAGGCCGGCGCCTTGCTGCCCTTCTCGATCGTCATCGTTGCGCCTCCCCCGCTCCGGGGCGCCGGACGCCGGGGACTTTCCCGAAGACCAGCCGGGGCTGGTGGCTTGCGTGTCGCCGCCGGCGCTCGCCGACGGCCCCGAGGACCTCGGCGACGAACGGGTCGGACTCGATCTCGGCCAGTGACTTCTCGCTGCGGCGGCGCCAGTTCGACGCCTCGGCTCCGGTGCCCGGCCGGTTCTGCGGGCGTCGCTCCCCCCAGAGGTCCTCGAGGTCGACCAGCATGAGGCGGGCATCGCCCTCGGCCATGTGCTCGAGGCACGCACACAGCACGCCGAGCTCCTCGGACGGTGCTGCTGCCGGCGGTGCGGCCTCGGGGGCGCCGTCGCCGTCGGCCTGACGGTGGGCCAGCGACTCGAGCAGGGCCGTGCGCAGCGCGGTGCGCCCTTCGTGCTCGCGCGCCGCGTCCTCGGCGTCGACCAGACCACGACTCGCCCGTTCGTCGATGTCGAGGCCGTTCCAGAATGCGGCGAAGCGGGGAAGGTCGTGGGTCCCGAAGGAGGCCATTGCCCGCTCGGGCTCGGCGGGCAGCGGGTCCTCGGCGCTCGCCTCGAACTGGAACACCCACGAACGCAGCATCCCGTCGGCGGTCATGTCGGCGCGCACCGCCTCGTCGACCGTGCCGAGGTCCTCGCCGATCACCGCTGCGCCCTTCCTGGCGGCCTCGATGGCCACCACGGCGCGCAGCTCCTCGTCGCGGTAGCGGACGTAGGCGCCATGCCGAGCGTCGAGCTCGCCGGGAATCCAGTACAAGCGGTGGAGTCCCATGACGTGGTCGATGCGCAGCGCGTCGGCCCGGCTGAACGCGTGACGCAGCATGGCGATGACGTAGCGGTACTCGCTCGACCGGATGCCGATCGGGTGCAGCGGCGGGAATCCCCAGTCCTGGCCCGCCTCGAAGAAGGAATCGGGCGGGGCGCCCCCGCGCACGGACGCGGCGAAGGACTCGGGCTCCCACCACGGGTCGAAGCCCGACGGGTGCACCCCGATGGGCATGTCGAGATACAGGCCGGCCGTGCCCTGGGCCACGCCGGTGGCCGCGAGCTGGGTGGCCGCCACCCATTGGGCGTAGAGGTAGTACCGCTCGGCGGCGGTGTCGACCAGCTCAGATGGCACCTCCCGCGTACCCGCACTGCGCCAGGACGTCTCGCCGGCACCGGCCACCTCGTCGGCTGCACGGAAGCGCGCGTAGGGCGCGATCTCGGGGTGGGCGCCCACCCAGTCTTCGAGCGCCTGGCGGCGGGCGCCCCCGTGCTCGAAGAGGGCCTCGGCCAAGGCGGTGAGGACGCTCCTCGTCGTGGCCATGACCGCCGGGTAGTCGACGAGCACCGACTGGCGGGCTGCCGTCATGGCCCGGCGGATGTCGTCGGACTCGAGCAGGGCGACGGCCGCCGGGGCGATCTCGAGCTCGGGCAAGGAGGTCGGGTCCACGTAGAGCTCGTTCCAGGCCAGCTTCGTGACCGGGAGGTAGGGACTCGGGTCGACGGGTTCGTGCAGGTGGGCCGGGTAGAGGGGCAGCGTGCCGACAAGCTGGCCGCCGAGGCCCTTCACCCAGCGGGCGAGCGCTGCAAGGTCGCCGTAGCGACCGACGCCGGCGTCCGCGTCGGTGCGCAGGGCATGCAGCGGCAGGAACGCCCCCCAGCCCCTCGTCGGCTGGGGGCAGCGCGGCGCGACCATCAGCAGGCTCTCGGCCTCCACGCCCGGCGCCTCGAAGCGCAGGCGGTGGTAGCCCGTCGGCAGGTCGGGCGTCGATGCGCCGAGCCGGAGCTGGTAGGTGCTGAGTCGGCGCCCGTCGCGCGTCAGGGTCCCGATCGGGCGGGCGATCGCCGAGCTGAGCCGCTCGCGCTGGACCGACCCGTCCTCGAGCTCGAGGACCTGCCAGCCGTCGCTCGGATGGACGTGGGCGGGCAGCTCGATCACCAGGTCCTTCGGGTGACGGACGTCGTGGACGAGCACCGGCTCGAGGGCGCGCCACTCGGTCGCCGCCTGGCTCCGCAGCGCCTCGGTGGCGCCACCGGGCGAGTCGATCGGCGCGCCCAGCGCCCCGAGCACCGCCACCAATGTCTCGGGCGACGCCTCGTGCTCCGCGCCGTCGACGCCTTCATACGACGTGACCACCCCCCACGCCTCGGCCAGGGTGGCGAGCTCGGTGCTCGGGCGTGGCGTCTCTCGTCGTTCCGGCGTTGCGCTCACCGTTCCCCCAGGATGTCGAGGACCCCCTCGGCGGGGATGTCGACCCACTCGGGCCGGGCGTTGGCCTCGTAGCCGAGCTCGAAGATGGCTTTCTCCAGCAGGTAGAAGTCGAGGAGCGCGCCCAGTTGCTCGTCGGTGCCGAGGAACGGGGCGCCCTTGGCCTCTTGTAGGTAGCTGGCCAGGAAGGTGCCCGACACCCATCGGTACCAGATGGTCAGCCAGGAGCTCAGGTCCGCGTCCACCGAGGTCTCGAGGTCCCGGGAGAGCCGGATCGCAGCGGTGCGCGAGGCGTAGTGGAAGGAACGGATCATCCCGGCGACGTCGACGAACGCCGGCCGCTTGATGCGGCGGTGCCCGATCGAGCGGGTGGGCTCTCCTTCAAAGTCGATGATGACGAAGTCCTTCCCGGTCCACAGCACCTGGCCGAGGTGGTAGTCGCCGTGGCAGCGGATGCGCGAGACATCCATCTTCATCGAGCTCATGACCCGGAGGTGCTGGCCGATCTCGCCCTCGCGCTTGATGACCTCGGTCACGGTGGCCGAGCAGTCGGGCATGCTGCGCAGCTGGCGGAACGTGCGCTTGAGGAGGCTGCGCGCACCGTGGTAGGCGGCCTGGCGTTCCATGCCGGTGAGCGGCTCGGGCGCGAAGGCCGGGTCGCTCGGATCAGAAGCAAGGGCGAGGTGCAGCTCCGCCGTGCGCCGGCCGAGCAGCGTCGCCCATTCGAGGTGGGGCCCGACAAGCAGGTGGCCGGGCTCGAGGTCGGTCGATGCGACGTCGAGCAGGCGGGCCGGGGGCATGGTGTGGAGCTCTTCGACGCCCGGGTGGGCCAGGGCCTCTTCGAGCCCGTGGCGCAAGGCGTCGACCACGTAGTTGAAGCCGTCACCCTCGTTTGCCACGTACTCCTCGAGCGACGCGACGGTCACGACCTCGGTGGAGGGCGGGTCGGCCCGGAACTCGATGGAGCCCCCGACGCGTGGGGCGTGGGCGAACCGCGCCCGCTCGCCCAAGAACCTGCCCATCTCGACGCCGGGGTGGACGCCCTCTTCGAAGCGCCGGATGAACTTGATGATGGCCGCCTCGCCGAAGACCACCGAGCTGTTCGACTGCTCCGCGGCGATGGGGGCCGGCGTCGTGTCGGGGGGGATTTGCCGGCGCAGCCGGCGGAAGTTCTCGGCCGGCACGCCGGCCAGCGCGCCGCCTGAGCCCTGGGCGGGCCGGCGCCCGGTGAGCAGACCCACGATGTCCCAGGAGAAGGCGGGGTCATAGATGGCGTCATAGAGCAGGCCGTCGGTACCGTCCACGCGCAGGTCGGCCACGATCGACTCGGGCTTCCAGCGGGCGAGCTCTTCGGCGTCGGCACCCGACGCGTAGGCGAGCGGCAGCGAGTAGCGCTCCGCGCTCCCGTAGTCGAGTTCGACCTGGACGACACAGAACACCGCCCTCGGCGGCTCGCTTCGGGCCCGGCGCGCTGGGAGCGAGACCGTCTCGACAACGCTGACCGAGGTCACCTGGCGCTGCTTGTCGGTGAACCAGCGCCGCTCGGGAATGTAGCTCGCGAGGTATGCCTCGAGCTTGCGGACGTCGGGGCCGGTGAAGAGGCTCTCCCATGAGTTGCGCACGCTGAAGGTGCCCCTCGGGCGTACCGGTGCGGACGGCTCGGACTCGAGCGCGAACCAGTAGAAGCCGTGTGGGCCGAGAGTGATGAAGTACGGCAGGTCGCCGACCGCGGGGAAGGGGGTGTTGCCGAAGAGCTCGACGGGGACCGACCCGCGGAACTCGCCGAGGTCGAGCTCGACACTCTGGACGAAGCGGCTCAGATTCACGACCACCAAGATGAGCTCGTCCTCGTAACGGCGCAGGAAGGCGAGCACCTTGCGGTTCGACGGCCGCAGCAGCTCGAGCGAGCCGCGTCCGAACGCGTGGTAGCGCTTGCGCAGGCCGATGAGGCGCTTCATCCACCACAGGAGCGAGTTGGGGTTCTCGTCCTGGGCCTCGACGTTGACCGCCTGGGAGTGGTACTCGGGATCGATGACCACGGGCAGGAAGAGGCGCTGGGGGTTGGCGCGCGAGAAGCCGGCATTGCGGTCGCTGTCCCACTGCATCGGCGTGCGCACCGCGTTGCGGTCGCCGAGATAGATGTTGTCGCCCATCCCGATCTCGTCGCCGTAGTAGACGATGGGCGTCCCCGGGAGCGAGAACAGCAGCCCGTTCATCATCTCGATCATGTTGCGGTCGTTGCCGAGGAGGGGGGCAAGGCGGCGCCGGATGCCGACGTTGATCCGGGCCTGTGGGTCCTGGGCGTAGACGCGGTACATGTAGTCGCGTTCCTCGTCGGTCACCATCTCCAAGGTGAGCTCGTCGTGGTTGCGCAAGAACAGCGCCCACTGGCAGTCCGGCGGGGTCGGCGGCGTCTCGGCCAGGATGTCGACGATCGGGAAGCGGTCCTCCTGGCGCGCCGCCATGAACATGCGCGGCATGAGCGGGAAGTGGAAGGCCATCTGGCACATGTCGCCCTCCCCCATGTAGGCGACGGCGTCCTCTGGCCACTGGTTGGCCTCGGCGAGCAACATGCGGTCCCCGAAGTGCTCGTCGATGTGGGCCCGCAGGTCGCGCAAGTACGCGAAGGTCTCGGGGAGGTTCTCGCACGACGTGCCCTCGCGCGCGTAGAGGTACGGCACGGCGTCGAGCCGGAGCCCGTCGACGCCCATCGACAGCCAGAAGTCGACCACGTCGAACATGGCTTGGCGCACGGCCGGGTTGTCGTAGTTGAGGCTCGGCTGGTGCGAATAGAAACGGTGCCAGTAGTACGCCCCCACCTCGGCGTCGAAGGTCCAGTTGGACGTCTCGAAGTCCTTGAAGATGACGCGGGCCTCGGCGAAGCGGTCCGGGGTGTCGCTCCAGACGTAGAAGTCACGCTGGACGCTGTCGGGGCGCGCCTGGCGCGCCCGCTGGAACCAGGGGTGCTGGTCCGAGGTGTGTGCCAGCACCAGCTCGGTGATGACCTTCAGCCCGCGGCGGTGCGCTTCGCGCAAGAAGAGCCGGAAGTCGCGCAGTGTCCCGTAGGAGGGGTGGACCTGGCGGTAATCCGAGATGTCGTAGCCGTCGTCGCGCAGCGGCGAGGGGTAGAAGGGCAGCAGCCAGATGGCGGTGATGCCGAGCTCTTGGATGTAGTCGAGCTTCTCGATCAGGCCCCGGAAGTCGCCGATCCCGTCGCCGTCGCTGTCTCGGAACGCCCGCACATGGCACTCGTAGAAGACGGCGTCTTTGTACCAGTGCGCGACCTCCCCGACGGGCACGGTCGGTGCGGTGCGTGTGGCGCTCACCGCTTCGCCCCGGCCTTCTCCGGGTGGTGCACCCGGAAGATGTGGGCGGGGACCCCGCTCGGGTCGAGGCGAACGAAATTCGAGGGCCCCTGCCACTGGTAGTGGGCGTCGGTGAGGAGGTCGTGGACGTCGAAGGGCCGGCCGGGATCGAGCCCGAGCGCGGCGAGGTCGAGCTCGAGGATGCCCGACTGCTCGTAGGTGGGGTCGAGGTTGACGACGACGAGGACGGCGTTGGGGTCGCTCGGGGCGTGGGTCACGCCCTCGCCGAGATAGCTGCCGGGATCGACCAGCCACGTCTTCGAGTAGCAGAGGAGTGCGTCGTTGGCGCAGTGGTGGAAGCGCAGTGTCCGGTTGTGGTGCAAGGCCGGGTTCTCGTGGCGGATCCGGTTGACCCGGCCGATGAAGCCGGCGAGTGAGTCGGGGCGCTCCCGGTCCCAGTTGCGGATGGCGTACTTCTCCGAGTGCGCGTACTCCTCGGAGCCCTCCTGGCGGGCCACGTGCTCTTGCAGCTCGAAGGCGGGTCCGTAGATCCCGTAGTTCGACGACAAGGTGGCGGCGAGCACGAGGCGCGACAAGAAGGCGGCGCGTCCCCCGTGCTGGAGGTGGGCCGGGAGGATGTCGGGCGTGTTGGGCCAGAAGTTCGGGCGGAAGTAGTCGGCCACCTCGGTGGTCGTGAGCTCATCCATGTATTGCTCGAGCTCCCACTTGGCCTCGCGCCAGGTGAAGTACGTGTAGGACTGCGTGAAGCCGATCTTGGCCAGCCGGTACATGAGGCGGGGTCGGGTGAATGCCTCGGCCAAGAAGATGACCTCGGGGCGCTTCGCCTTCACCTCCGCCAGCAGCCACTCCCAAAAGGCGAGTGACTTGGTGTGGGGGTTGTCAACCCGGAACACCGTGATGCCCTGGTCGATCCAGTACCCCACGACGGCTGCCAGCTCGTCCCAGAGCTCGCGCCACTGCGGGGTTTCGAAGTCGATCGGATAGATGTCCTCGTAGCGCTTGGGCGGGTTCTCGGCATAGCGGATCGACCCATCGGGAAGGTGCCGGAACCATGAGGGGTGCTCGCGCACCCAGGGGTGGTCGGGCGAGCACTGGAACGCCACGTCGAGTGCCACCTCGATGCCGCGGCGCCGTGCGGCACGCAGCAAGGAGGCAAGGTCCTTCTCCGTGCCGAGCTCGGGGTGGATGGCGGTGTGGCCCCCTTCTCTGGCCCCGATGGCCCACGGGCTCCCCGGGTCCGCTCGCCGAGCGGCCCCTCCCCCGTCGGCGCCCTTGCGATTGGTGGTGCCGATGGGGTGGATCGGCGGCAGGTACACCACGTCGAAGCCCATGGCCGCCACCTCGTCGAGGCGCGCCTCGACGTCGGCGAGCGTGCCGTGGCGCCCCCCCCGCATGCCGGCCGACCGGGGGAAGAGCTCGTACCAGGCCGAAAAGCGCGCCCGCTCGGGGTCGACGAACACCGCCAGCTCGGGACCGACGGCCGCGGCACCGAGGTCGCGGGTGCGCCAGAGGAGGTGCTCGAGCTCGGGGGCCTGAAGCAAGTCTGCGACCGTGCGCAGCGGGGCGCCCTCGCTCAGGAGCGGATCGTGCGCCACGGTGGTCTCGAGGCCTCGGGGCGCGACTGCCAGGGCTTCGGCGTAGGCGGTGAGGGCGCGGCGCCCTACCCCTTTGGCCCGCACGGCGGCGCCGGTGAGGAGCTGCGCCCCGAGGGCCAGGTCGACGGCCACGTCCTGGCCGTCGTTCGCCTTGACGAGGGTGTCGCGTCGCCAGCTGGCGAAGCGGTCGATCACGGCCACGACCTGGAAGCGGTGCCTGCCGAGGTCCTTCGTCGGAAACGTCGCCCGCCACCGGTCGTTCCCGAGCGGGGCCATCGCCACGCTCGTCCAGCCCCGCGCCCCGGGGGGCCGGTGGCGTACCTCGCAGGACAGTGCGTCGTGCCCGTCGCAGAAGATGTCGGCCTCGACGATGACGGGCTCGCCGATCGAGGCCTTCGCCGGGTAGCGCCCGCAGTCGACTTGCGGCCGGACCCCTTCGATGACCGGGCGCACCAGGCCGACCGCCGCTTTCGTCAGTCGGGGGGCGCGCTCGACCGTGGCCGGGTCTGTGTCGTTGGTCACCGCGTCCGCCTCCTCATTCTTCTTCCGCCGTGAGCAATCGGCTCGCGCCGCGACCATGGGGGTTCGCCTCCTCGCTTGTGGCCCTACCCGGGGGCTGCGGTTCTACACAAGGGGAGGTTCGGCTTCGACTCGGCGCCGCCGGGGTAGCAGTGTCCTGTCGGCCCTGGTGAGGGGCTGGCCGCCGCCAGCAGCGCACGGCCGCCCGACGAGGACGACAGGAGATCCCGATGCAGATCGGCTACACGATGATGGGAGAACACGCGGGACCGAAGGCTCTGGTCGAGGACGTGGGGCGCGCCGAGGCGGCCGGGTTCGACTCCGCGGTCATCTCTGACC
The DNA here is from genome assembly GCA_003155135.1 of Acidimicrobiaceae bacterium. Classification (GTDB taxonomy): domain Bacteria; phylum Actinomycetota; class Acidimicrobiia; order Acidimicrobiales; family RAAP-2; genus Bog-515. The sequence continues at coordinate 17,225 of PMFN01000010.1, forward strand.
ACTTCTTCCCGTGGCTCGACGAGCAGGGCCACGCCCCCTACACGTGGTCGGTGCTCGGTGCGGCCGCCCAGGCGACCTCGTCCATCCCGCTCATGACCTATGTGACGTGCCCGACCATCCGCTACCACCCCGTCGTCGTCGCCCAGAAGGCCGCCACCGCCGCCCTGCTCTCCGACGGCCGCTTCACACTCGGGCTCGGGACGGGAGAGAACTTGAACGAGCACGTGGTCGGGCGCCCGTGGCCGAGTGCCGACGTGCGCCACGAGATGCTCGAGGAGGCTGTCCTCCGCTCGCTCTTCGCCGGCGGCTGCGTGCACCACACCGGGCGGCACTTCTCGTTCGACTCCGCCAAGGTCTGGGACCTCCCCGAACAGCCCGCGCCCATCGGCGTCGCCGTCTCGGGGCCGGCGTCGTGCAGGCTGGCCGGCGAGCTGGCCGACCTCATGATCGCCACCGATCCCGACGCCAGCGTGGGCGAGGCCTTCGCTGCCGCCGGGGGTGCCGGCAATCCCCGCTACGGCCAGCTGGCGGTCAGCTACGACCCCGACGTTCACACGGCGCGCCGCCGCGCCTGGGAGCAGTTCCGCTGGTTCTCCGCCGGCTGGAAGGTGAACGCCGAGCTCCCCGGGACGGCCGCCTTCTCCGCCGCGTCGGTCGCCGTGCGCGAGGACGACGTGGCCGAGCAGATCCCCTGCGGGGCCGACATCGAGCAGTTCTTGGAGCGCATCGCCGCCTTCAAGGACGCCGGCTTCACCCACCTCGCACTCGTCCAGGTGGGCGGGGACTACCAGGCCCCCTTCATCGAGTGGGCGCAGCGGGAGCTGCTCGACGCCGCGCGCGCCGTATGAGCACCGCCTCGTTCAGGCTTCGTCGGCCGCCCCCGGTGCGTTCATCTGGTCATCGAGCATCTGGACGATGGTCGGGTCCATGAGGGTGGTGACGTCGCCCAGCTCACGGTGCTCGGCGACGTCACGCAGCAGCCGGCGCATGATCTTGCCGCTCCTCGTCTTGGGGAGCTCGGGAGTGAGCAGGATCTGGCGCGGCTTGGCGATGGGTCCGATGGTGATCGCCACCTGCTCGCGCAGGGCCACCACCAGGGCTTCGCCCTCCTCGCCGACGGCCACCACGTCGCCCTTCACGGTGACGAACGCCACAATGGCCTGGCCCGTCGTCGGGTCCGAGGCACCGACCACGGCGGCCTCGGCCACGCTCGGGTGCCCGACGAGCGCGTGCTCGATCTCGGTCGTCGAGATGCGGTGGCCCGAGATGTTCATGACGTCGTCGACCCGGCCGAGCAGCCACAAGTCGCCGTCCTCGTCCTTCTTCGCGCCGTCCCCGGCGAAGTAGTAGCCGGGGAAGCGCGACCAGTAGGTCTCCCGGTAGCGCTCCGGATCGCCCCAGATGCCCCGCAGCATCCCGGGCCACGGGTCAGTGAGCACGAGATAGCCGCCCTCGCCGTCGCCGACCTCGTTGCCGTCGTTGTCGACGACTGCCGCACCGATGCCGGGAAGGGGCTTCATCGCCGCCCCCGGCTTGGTGGCGGTGATGCCGGGCAGGGGTGAGATCATGATCCCGCCTGTCTCGGTCTGCCACCAGGTGTCGACGATCGGGCAGTTGTCACGCCCGACGTACTTGCGGTACCACATCCACGCCTCGGGGTTGATGGGCTCGCCCACCGAGCCGAGCAGGCGCAGGCTCGAGAGGTCGTGGGACTCGGGGAACTCCTCCCCCCACTTCATGAGCGTGCGGATGGTGGTGGGCGCTGTGTAGAGGATCGAGACCTTGTAGTCCTCGACGATCTTCCACCAACGGTCGCGCCCGCCGGCGTCGGGCGTCCCCTCGTACATGACCGAGGTGGCGCAGTTGGCCAGGGGGCCGTAGACGATGTAGCTGTGACCGGTCACCCACCCAATATCGGCCGCTGTCCAGAAGATGTCCGTCTCAGGCTTCAGGTCGAAGACGAGGCGGTGCGTCGTCGAGGTGTGGACCAGGTAGCCGCCCGTCGTGTGCAAGATGCCCTTGGGCTTGGCCGTCGTGCCGCTCGTGTACATGATGTAGAGCGGCTGCTCGGCGTCGAAGGACTGCGCCTCGTGCTCGGGTGGCTGGCGGTCGACCAGTTCGTGCCACCAGATGTCGCGGCCCTCGGTCCAGGCCACATCCTGGTGGGTCCGGCGCACCACGAGCACCGAGCGCACGTCGGGGCAGCGCTCGAGTGCCTCATCGACATTGGGCTTGAGGGCCGATGCGGCGCCTCGGCGGTAGCCGCCGTCGGCGGTGATGACGACGCGGCAGTCCGAGTCGAGGATCCGGCCCGAGAGGGCCTCCGAGGAGAAGCCACCGAAGATCACCGAGTGCGGGGCCCCGAGCCGGGCACAGGCCAGCATCGCCACGACCGCCTCGGGGATCATCGGCATGTAGATGGCGATCCGGTCCCCGGCCTTCACGCCCAGCTCGACGAGGCCGTTGGCAGCCTTGCACACCATGTCCTTTAGGTCCGAGTAGGTGATGGTGCGGTTGTCGCCCTCGGGCTCACCGACCCAGTGGAAGGCGACCTTGTCACCGCGGCCGGCCTCCACGTGGCGGTCGACACAGTTGTAGGCGGCATTGATGCGGCCGCCGACGAACCACTTCGCGAACGGCAGGTCCCACTCGAGCACCTTGTCCCAGTGCCGGTCCCACGTCAGGTTCTCGGCCTGTGCCGCCCACCACGCCTCGGGGTCGGCCGATGCCTCCTCATAGATGCCCGGCTGGGCGTTCGCCTGCTTGGCAAACGCCTCGGGCGCCGGAAACTGGCGGGTCTCGTGCAGGAGGGCCGAGATCGCCTCGCCCCCGCCGTCGTCTGCCGCATCGGTCATGGCTGCTCCTCTCTCGGATGTCACCTGTGGCCGCCGGGGTGATGCCCGGCGGCCACAGCGCGACAGCTACTCCTGGTACTGCCTTTGGCCGCTTATTACCTGGGCGCCAGCGGGAACACCGGGACGAGCGCCTTCTTGAAGGTCTCGTTGATGACCCCTGCTGCAGATGCGTACCACGCCAACGCCGCGGTGACGATGCCGGCCCAGCCGCCGATGTGGGTGATCGTGCTGTTGGAGTTGAATGCACCGATGGTGAGCAGCACGAACGTGATGGTCAGGACGAAGAACACGGCGACCACCGCTCCCGACACCCGCATTGAGGCGATCAGCATGTAGAAGGTGAAGATCGTCCACCCGAGCAGGAACACGCCAGCCGCGCTGGGAACGAGTGCCGGCTTGAGGGCGCCCACGAGGAACTTGACGAACACGTAGTACGAGATCCAAAACGCCCCGTACGAGGTGAAGGCCAGCGCCCCGAAGGTGTTCTTGCGCACGAACTCCCACATGCCTGCCAGCAACTGCGCGAAACCCCCGTAGACGAGGGCGAGAGCGAGGGCGGGGAAGATGGCCGCCGGCCAGATGTTGGCGTTCATCAGACTCAACGCGAACGTGGTCATGGCGAATGCCGCGAGCCCGAGTGGTGCCGGGTCCGCGACCGACTGCAACGCGGGTAACCGGACATCCGCCCCCTCCAGCGGCTCCCCTGGTTCATGATTGTGCATGGTCATGTCCTACCCCCCTCAGTTGGTACTGCCTCAGTTGGCTTGCCTAGCTCCTTGTTCTCCATGCGCTGGCCGACGTGGTTCGCCGGAACAGTTCATCCCCCCGAAACATACAGCGGACCGTGGGCCGGTGCTGGGACGACGCGCCGTCGACCGGTGCGGCGTCGTGCGGGCCGGATGCAGTCGGTGCCCTCGGATCGGGCCCTTCGTGTCCACTCCTACGCTGGCGTGATGGACACCAACCTCGGGGGCAGGCGAGCGCGCGACCCCGAAGATGCCGCCGAGCAACTGCTCGCGCCGGGCTCACTCGTGCTCGTCACGGGCGCGTCGGGCTACATCGGGGCACGGCTCGTCCCCGAGTTGCTCGACGCCGGCTACCGGGTGCGGTGCCTCGTGCGCACTCCGGCCAAGATCGAGCACGCCGAATGGCTCGACCGGGTCCAGATCGTGGCCGGCGACGTGGAGGGCGACCTCACCGAGGCCCTCGAGGGGGTCGACGCCGCCTACTACCTCATCCATGCCATCGGCGCTTCCCCGGACTGGGTCGAGCGCGACCGTCGCTCCGCCGAGAACTTCGCCCGGGCGGCGGACAAGGCGAGGACCTCGCGCATCGTCTACCTCGGGGGGCTCGGGGCGGAGAAGGAGGGCCAGCCCCTCTCCGCCCACCTGGCCAGCCGCCACGAAGTGGGTGCGGCCCTCGGTGGCGGCAGCGCCAAGGTCACCGAGCTGCGAGCGGCAGTCGTCATCGGGGCAGGCAGTGCATCGTTCGAGATGCTCCGCTACCTGGTCGAGGTGCTCCCCGTCATGATCACCCCTCGATGGGTGGACACCCGCTGCCAGCCGATCGCCATCGGTGACCTCCTGCGCTGCCTCCTGGCGGTGCTCGGGCGCGGCGACACCGCTGGGCGCACGATCGAGCTCGGGGGCCCCGACATCCTCACCTACCGAAAGATGATGTCGGTCTACGCCGAGGAAGCGGGGCTCCGCCGCCGCATCATCGTCCCCGTGCCGGTCCTCACCCCGGGGCTCTCGAGCCACTGGGTGGGTCTCGTCACGCCCCTCCCGCGCTCACTCGCCATCCCCTTGGTCAACAGCCTCGTGAACGAGGTGATCGTCTCGGGCGACGGGGGCGCAGCACTCCTCGGTGGCCACCTCACGAGCTACCGCGAGTCCGTGGCCCTCGCCCTCGGTACCGCCCCTGCGACCGACGGGCCCCGTAGGGAGGACGATGCGGCACGCCCGGTTGTCACCGACCCGGGCTGGGCCGGCGGCTCGCTCTACGTCGACCGGCGACAACGCCATGTCGATGCGTCGGCCGCCGCCGCGTTCGGTGCGCTGACCTCGATCGGCGGCGAGAACGGCTGGTACTCGGGCCACCTGCTCTGGGAGATCCGCGGCCTGCTCGACATCGTGGTCGGCGGGCCGGGCATGCGGCGCAATGTCCTGCGTACCGCCACCGTGGCCGTCGACAGCCAGATCGACTTCTGGCGGGTCGAGGCGGTCGAAGAGGACAGCCTGCTCGTGCTCTTCGCCGAGATGAAGATGCCCGGCGAGGCGTGGCTCGAGTGGCGCATCGTCCCCGACGGCGACGGCGGGTGCACCCTCTTCCAGGAGGCCCGGTTCCGGCCCCGGGGGCTCTTGGGCCGCGCCTACTGGTATTGCGTCGCCCCGTTCCACCAGATCGTCTTCCCCGGCATGCTCGAGGGCATCGCCGGGGCAGCCGAGGCTTCGGTGCGCACCGAAAACCCGCCGGCAACCCTCGAGGGTCCCGAGCGCAAGAGCGCCTGAGGTTTCAGCCCCCGGGCACAGGGCACCACCCCGGGAACCCGTGGTCGCCGGCCAGCCCGGCGATGAGGCGCCGGCAGGCCGCCAGATCGCGCCCCCATGCGCACACCTGTGCCGCGTCGCCGCTCGCGCCGAAAGTGACAGCCGCCCTCGTCCCATCCTCCTCGCGCCACTGGGCCACGGGCCGAGCCGCCAGGCCGTCGGGGTCGACCACGACCAGGGCGGCAACCGAGGGCGCGCCGTCGAGGACGGCCGCCGACTCCCACCCCGCAGCGCCCGTCCCCGCGTCGAGGGAGCTGTCGAACACCACGCGCCCGGCACGCTCGATGCGGGTGCGCGAACTCCATCGGCCGGGCGACTCTTCGAACCGGCCGAGCTGCACCTGCTCCAAGACGCCGACGCGCGCGCCCTCGTCCAATGCCACCGTGAGCAGGTTGGCGTGCTCGGCGCCGACGGCCGTGATCCCGGGCTCCCCCACCATGCACAACGCGGCCCCCCGCCCCGTGCGGTGATGGCCATGACCGACTTTGCGCCGTGCCGTGCAGCCCTCGCCAGGGTCGCACCGACCGAGCGGAGCTCGAGGGAGGCGCTGGGGTGGTCGGGCTCAATCCCTCCTTCGGGCGCTTCCCGATTGACGGGCTGCCCGAGCTGTTCGACTCGATCTCGCACCACGCGCCGCTGACGCGCTGCGTGGAGGACGCAGCGCTCTTCCTCGACGTCACCCAGGGGCACGACGACGCCGACATCCTCTCGGTGCCGCACCTCGACCCCGTCCGCCCGAAGCCGGGATCGGTCGAGGGCCTCCATGTGCCGTTCAGCACCGCCCTCGGCTGCTGGGCCGTCGAGCCTGCACTCGTCGACGCACTCGCGCACAGCGGCGCGCACGTCGAACCCATCGACGCAGGCGTCACCCCCCACAACGAGGAGATATGGGGCCAGGTGTGGGCGGTGTTCATGGTCGCCTACTACGGTCACCTCGTGGCCGAGCACCACGAACGCATCGACCCCGCAGTGCTCGCCCTCATCGAGGCCGGCCAGTCTATGGGGGCGGTCGAGCTAAAGCGGCTCGAGATCGAGCGCAGCGATCTCTGGGGGCGCATGGCGCCGATCTTTCGGACGCACGACGTCCTGCTCTGCCCGACGATGGCGATCGGTCCCGTCCCGCCGGGCTCGCCGAGCGGGCGCCGATGGGGTTCGTGGATGAGGCCGGCTACCACAGCCCCGAGATGACCACCCCGTTCAACCTGCTCGCACCGCTGCCGGCGCTCTCGGTACCCTGCGGGCACGACTCGGCGGGCATGCCCATCGGCGCCCAGATCGTCGGACGCCGATGGCGAGACGACACCGTCTTGGTGATCGGGCGCGCCCTCGAGCTGGCGCCCCCGGTGCCTCGGCGCGTCCGCCGGCCTGACGGGTCGTGGCAGCTCGGCTCAGTTGCCCGTCAATCGGGCCTGGGCCGACATGGCGAGCCGCTCGACCAGGGCGGCCGGCGGGGCGGCGCCGAGGTTGTCCACCTCGAGGACCGTCTCCGAGCGCCCCTTGTCGATGTAGATGTAGTCACTGTAGGTCGTGCCGGTGACGCCCTGGTACGAGACCGGGAGGGCGATCTCCTCATCGGCGGCGCTGGCCGGGAGGCCTGGCACCGTCCGCAGCGTGACCGCGAGGCTCCCCGCCGCCTGCGCGCCCTCACCGATGCCCTCGATGGTGCCCTGGACGAGGTCCGCACCTTGGAGCCGCTCGACGCAGCTGGGGGCCTGGGCGCTGCCTGCCGCTTCGACGTCGGCTTCGGCCGCGCCCGCGTTCGGATACACCTCGACGGTGTCGGAGGCCCCGAGCCCGGAGTTGGGGTCCGAATGGTACGGACCGGCGGCTTCGACGGGGCTGGCGTCCACCGCGGACGAGCTGAGACCGAGGCAGGCGGCCATGAGCTGGAGGTCCGACGGCGAGAGCCCGACGTAGAAGCCGGCACCGGTGAGCCCGCTCGAGGCCCCTTGGCCCTCCCACCTCGCCGGGTAGGCCGAGGGGGCGAGGAGCTCTCGGTGCGCGAGAGCGACAGCCGCCGCGTGCGGCCCTTTGTGCGCTTGCGTCGCCGACGCAGCAGAGAGGTCAGCGAGCGTGGCGGTGGCGCCGAGCAGCGAGCCGACCAATGCGCCGACCAGTGCCCGGCGCGCGGCGCCATGGCCCGACGTACGGCGGTTGGCGTCGGGGACGCTTCGCTCCCCGGGGACCTCGGGCCGGGTGGTGGGCGGGGTGGCTCCCGCCGGCTTCGGTGTTCCTGTGGGGACCAGGGAGTTGTGCATGGTGCCCACATTGGACGCGCCCGGTAACGGCTCGGTAAGCGCTGCTTCCCGATGCGGCGACCGTGGTCGCTCCCGCCCTTCGGTCAGGCCGAGGCGATCCTCTCGATCCTCCGCCAGCCCTCAGGCAGCCGGGCATCGAGATCGAGGGCGGCGACCACCTCGTGGAGGGCGTCGAGCGCGAGCGTCTTGCCGACGAGGCGCGTCGGGTCCCAGCCTGCGTCGGCACTGAACACCGCCGCTCCCGCACCCCCGAAGCGCCACACAGCGGTGGCCAGGCCGCCGACCCGCACGACACGGGCGTCGGGTCCGCTCGACCCGGCACCGCACTCGAGCACGATCGCCGGAGCATCGGCCGACTCGACCCGACGCCAGCACTCGACGTAGCCGTCGCCGCGCTCGACGAGGTGATCGGAGCCGTCTTTGGCCATCACGGCTGTGTCACTGTGCCACGGCGGGTGGTCGAGGGTGTCGATGTCGTGGTGCCAGACGACTACGTCGCCCTCTTGGGACACCGTGCCGCTAACGCCCTGGGCGAGGTCGAGGGGGTGGGCCACCTCATGGAAGTCCTTGGGCGTGCGTACGTCGGCGAAGTACCGGCCCACCTGGAGCCAGAGCACGTCGCAGCGCTCCGAGCGAGGACCGTCGGCGAGCGCCCGCCACTCCCTCACCCATCCACCCTCGAACATCTCACTACCTCCCCTTCAGGTTGAGCCGGTCCGACCCGACTCCGCCGTCGGTGGGGACGTGTGCTGCTGGTGCGATCGACTCACTCCACTGTTCGGCGCGGGTTGACCGTCGCTCTGATGATGTCGATGGCCGCGTTGTGTGGAAGCTCCGTCGGCATAGATGCCCTTACACAGCCAGGCGATGAAGGTGTTAGCCATGACGACCGGCGAACTTGGGTATCTCCGTTTGCCGCTCACGAAGACCGTCGCGCTCGGCGAGTTGTCGAGCGCATGGCTCAAGCACGACCACTCGCTTCGGGCGGTCTTGGCCGGTTGCGCACGAAATCACCTGCGATCGATGCCGCACAGCGGGCAGAGGACCATCGCGGCGACGGCGGGGCTCCGGGTGCCACAGACGCACCAGACGGACGACGATCGTTGCCCCCCGTGTCGGCTCCCGTGCTGGCATGAACCCTCCTGGTCGACCGCGGTGCGGCATGCAGCGGCGCTCAGCACAAGGAGCCTCGGGCGCAAGCCATGTCTGGATGTACGACCACTGCGATATTGGTTGTCCCTGGCAAGGTAGCGGCACGCGATTTCCTCACCGTGTCCGCATCGTGAATGCCCTGTTACGCACACAACGCGATCGATCGTCGCACCTGGTACCGAGCTAACGGCGCGCCAGGAGGCCGAGGATTTCGTAAGCCATGTTCGCCGCCGCGAGCGACGTCAGCTCCGCGTGGTCGTAGGCGGGTGCCACCTCGACGACGTCCGCGCCGACGACGTCGAGGCCGACAAGGCCGCGCACGATGGTTTGCAGCTCCCGGGTGGTGAGGCCGCCTGGCTCGGGCGTGCCGGTACCCGGGGCGTGCGCGGGGTCGAGCACGTCGACATCGATACTGAGGTACACCGGGAGGTTGCCGACCCGCTGGCGGATGCGGTCGACCACCTCGTCGGTGCCGACCCGGGCGATGTGCGCCGTCGTGATGGCCGAGAAGCCGAGCGCCCTGTCGTCGTCGAGGTCGCGCTGGGCATAGAGCGGCCCACGCAGGCCGACGTGGGCGCCGCGCCCGGGCGCGAGCAACCCCTCTTCGACCGCCCTGCGGAACGGCGTTCCATGGGTGAACGGCGCGCCGAAGTACGTGTCCCAGGTGTCGGGGTGGGCGTCGAAGTGCACGAGCGCCACCGGACCGTGCCGCTCCTTGGTGACGCGAAGGAGGGGCAGCGCGATCGTGTGGTCGCCCCCAAGGGCAATCAGGCGCTCCGCCCGCTCGAGCACCGACCGCGCGGCGGCCTCGATCTGGCCGACCGCTTCGGCAATGTCGAAGGGGTTGGCGCCGACGTCACCGGCATCGACCACCTGCTGGGAGAGCCACGGGGAGACCGCGAGCTCAGGGTGGTACGGGCGCAGCAGCTTGGAGCCGGCCCGGATGCCGGCGGGACCGAATCGTGCACCCGGCCGGTACGAGGTTCCCGCGTCGAAGGGCACACCGAGCAGGGCGACGTCGGCCGAGCCTGGGACGTCGTCGAGGCGCGGCAGGCGGGCGAAGGTGTCAGGACCGCTGAAGCGCGGGTACACCTTCGCGTCGGGCGGCCCGATCGGTGCGTGCTCGGGTGACCTCGGTTCCTCGCTCATCAGCCTCCGGCCCCCGCTTCGTGGCACCGCCAGGCGCAGCATGTCCCCCGGGCGCGCACTGCCGCAACATTGCGCCCCTGTGCTCGGTGCACAGTGGGGCCGCGTCCGCACCGCAGGATCCGACAGTGGTGTCGGTTGTCGCACGGCGTTGCACCCGATGGAGCGCCAGCACCGTGCTTCGGACCACGTTTCGCGGACCTTCGAGAACTTGTACAGATTTCCGGCAACAGGGGCCTTCAGGCCCTAGTGGCCTGAGAGAGGCGCGGCAATGATGACAGCTGATGTCGATCTATAGCGACCTCTTGACGACTGCAGTGGGAGCAGATGAACTCAGATGGCGGGCCTCACCCGGTGAGCTTCTCGCCACCGTGCTGGAGTGGCGTGCCCGGCTCCAAGCGGCCGACGAGCGGTCACCCGGTGGCTTCCATCGCGATGTGTCGCTCGCACTCAATCACGACGTGGCGCTGCTCCACCTTGGACGTGCCATGGGTATCGAGGTCGGACCCGAGCAGTTCGCGCAGCCCCATGTGGGGCGCGAGAGGCTCGTCCGCCAGCTCGCTTCTGCGGGCCTCGACCTCGAGGCCGCCGAGCTTGCCGGCGAGGAGCGGGAGGCGTGACGGCGGGCACCGGCCGGGTTCAGCGGTCGTCGCGCGCCCTGCGCTCCGCCAATCGCGCGGCGTAGACGGCGGCCTCGGTCCGTCGCTGCATCCCTAGCTTGGCCAGCAGGTTCGAGACGTAGTTCTTCACCGTCTTTTCCGCCAGGAACATCTCGGCGGCGATCTGGCGATTCGTGCGGCCCTCGGCGATGAGGTCCAGGATCTTCTTCTCCTGGCCGGTCAGGCGGCCCACCAGCTCGTCTTCCTCCGAGCCCCGTCGCATGCGCTCCAAGAGCGCCTTGGACAAGGAGGGATCGAGCAGCGATCCACCCGCATGGACCTTGCGGATGTCCGCCACCAGGTCCATGCCGCCGATCTGCTTCAGCACGTAGCCGGCGGCACCCGCCATGATGGCGGCGAAGAGGGCGTCGTCGTCGGCGTAGGACGTCAGCATCAGGCACGCCGTCTCGGGCATGAGCGAGCGGATCTCCCTGCAGACCTCGATGCCCGAGCCGTCGGGCAGGCGCACGTCGAGGATGGCCACGTCGGGATGGGTCGGAGGAATGCGGGCGAGCGCCGTCTCGACGGTCCCTGCCTCCCCGACGATCTCCATGTCCTCTTCGGTCTCCAACAGCGTGCGCAGACCGGTCCGGACCAATTCGTGGTCATCGAGAAGAAACACGCGAATCGGCACTACTGGAATCTTGCCACGCCGACGCCCCCACCGGCTGTTCTTCCTCGAGCCTTGGGCCCGCACGGTGAGTGGCGCGCATCTCAGGCCGAGATCGGCGCGCTGGCGGTACTACCATCCAGGCGTGCCTTACCGTCGGGTCGACGACCCGGTAAAACTGCGGCGGTTGCTGCAGGCAGTGCTCATGATCGAAGGCGATCTGAGTCTTCCGGTACTGCTACGCCACTTGGTGGAAGAGGCCCGGGCGCTGTCGGACGCCCGATTCGGTGCGCTCGGCGTCCTGAACGAGAGCCGCACAGCGCTCGACCAGTTCATCACTGTCGGTCTCGACGCGGCCCACGAAGAGGCGATCGGACCCCGTCCGCAAGGTCACGGTGTCCTCGGCCTCCTCATCGTCGACCCGGTGCCGCTTCGGCTCTCGAGGTTGGCCGACCATGTCGACAGCTACGGCATCCCCGAGCACCATCCCGAGATGACCTCCTTCCTCGGTGTCCCGGTCAAGGTGCGCGACGAGGTCTACGGCAACCTTTACCTCACCAACAAGCGCGACGGTGCCGAATTCGACGAGGAGGACGAGGCCCTGGTCTCGGCATTGGCGGTCGCCGCCGGTGTCGCCCTCGAGAACGCTCGTCTCCACGCGCGGGTCCAAGAGATCGCCGTCTTCGAAGACCGCGACCGCATTGCCCGCGACCTTCACGACACGGTCATCCAGCGCCTCTTCGCGGTCGGGCTCTCACTCCAGGGAACGGCGCGCCTCTCCAGCCGCCCCGAGGTGGTGGGTCGCATCGAGCGAGCCGTCGAGGAACTCGACGAGACGATCCGCCAGCTCCGCACCGCCATCTTCGACCTCGAAGTCGCGGTCCATCAGGACGGCCTGCGCCGAGGCGTCATCGACCTGATCGAAGAGCTCGTCCCGGTCGTGGGCCTGCGCCCAAAGGTCACCTTCGGCGGACCGGTCGACTCCGCGATCTCGGCGGCGGTGGCCGAACACCTCCTCGCCACGCTGCGCGAGGCCCTCACCAACGTCGCCAAACATGCACAGGCCAGCTCCATCTCGGTGACGGTCTCGGTCGCTGACGATCTCCTCTTGGTGGTCGCCGACAACGGCCGCGGCATCGACCCTGAGGCTCCGGTCCACGTCGGGCACGGGCTGAAGAACCTCCGGATGCGCGCCGAGTCACTCGGGGGCTCGCTCGAGGTCGAGAGCCCGTCCCAGGGCGGGATGCGGCTGGCGTGGCGGGCCCGCCTCTGAGGGCATCACCCTCAGCGGTTGGTGCGCACCACCACCACTGGGCATTTCGCATTCGCCGTGCAGTGCTCGCTGACCGAGCCGATGAGCATCCCGGCGAACTCGCCGTGCCCTCGGCTCCCCACCACGAGCAGGTCGGCGCCCTTGGACGCCTCCACCAGTGCGGGAGCCGGGTGTCCCTCGACGACCGTCAGATCCGTTCTCACGTCGGGGAACGCGGCCCCCACCTCGACGACCGCCTCTTCAAGCGTCTTTCGGGCGTCAGCTGACGGCGAATAGTCCGACGGGTACGGGGGGGCCCAGCCGTAGGACTGCGGCCATTCCCACGTGACCACAACTTCAAGCCTGGAGCCGGTCAGTGTCGCCTGGCGCATGGCCCAGCGGAGCGCCTCGAGCGAAGCCGGCGAGCCGTCGATGCCGACCACGATCTTCCCGGGCTTGGGCGCCTCGGTATATGTCATTGCGTCTCCTCAACTCAGCGGGCGGTTGCGACGTCGGTCATCATCGTGCACGCGTGCCCTCGGCGGGTAGTCGGGCTGTCCACCACTCTGGCGTAGCGCCGGGGCCGGGGGCAGGGTCAAAAGTCACGGTTCGCCCCAGGGGGTGGGCGTGACTGGGTTCACCCCTCGATGCAGGCGGGAAACCCCGAAACCAGGGCGCCCCGGGTTGGCCGCGTGGGCATGCGGGCGCGAGCGGCCCGGAGGGGCGACCCCTCCCAACCGGTCCGTTCGCGCCTGCCACCTGCAGGTGGCAAACTGCGCGCACCGCCGGAGCATCTCCGGGTCGGTGGTGTTGTCGGTGTGATTGCTCAGCCGACGAGAGAAGCGGTGAGCTTCCGGTCGTCGTGGCGCCACGTGGCGAGTCCGAACAGTGCCAAGAGCAGGACCATGAGCACCGCCCACCACAGGTCCGCTCCACCCCACTGCGAGTTGGAGAACCACGTGGCGAAGACCGCCACGCCCACGGCGGAGAAGAACACACTCGCCCGGCGCGGCGCGGCGCAGAGCACCCCGAGGGCTAGGACGGGCCAGGTGTAATAGGCGTCGAGCACGGCCTCGGACGCCACGCGGGCCGCAAAGGCGACCGCCAGGGCCAGCACGACGCGCTGGAGGGTGGTCGTGCGCCGGCAGAGCACGAAGCTCGCCACCACCGCCACGGCGATGCCGACGACCCGGCTGGGACCGGCGGCAACGCCCGAGAAACCCTCGAAGACGAGTCGTGGGGCGAACGTGGTCCACGGCGTCGAATGGTTGAACCCGATGTAGTTGGGCTGATGGGTGAGCCAATCGCTGAGCTGGGACCAATCGAGTGCGAGGGCCGGGAGCAAGAGCGCGGCGGCCGGTGCCACGGCGCGAAGCGACGTCGCACCGAGGGCCCGGGCTCCCCACCGCACGCCCACCACCGTGAGCAGTGCTGGCACCGCCAGCAGTGCCAGCGGCTGGACCGCGATGGCCGCACCGAGGAGCCACCCCGCGCGCGGCACGCGCTCGGCGTCGAGGGCGACGGCGGCGAAGAGGGCCAGCCCGACGGCGACCGCGTCCTCGGGATGGCCCCATTTCACCGTCACGTTCGCCAGGAGGACGGCTTCGGCGATGGAGAGGGCGAACCGTCGGCTCCGAGGGACCCCCCACCGCTCGGCCACCGCGTCCGCGGCGAAGAGAGGCAGCGAGGCGATGAGCAAGATGAAGGGCCCGAGCAGCACCCAGCCCGTCGGGGTCGCGAAGGCCGCGAAGTTGGGGCCCACCTCGAGATGGAGCGCGCTGCCGATGGCGGCGATCGGGGCGAGAGCGACCAGGATCCCCGGATAGGCGGCGTAGCCAGAACTCAGATGCCCGTGGACGAGAGCCACCGAGTCGAGATAGGTGCCCCACACGTCGCTCGGCGCCAACCAGATGTTGTACTCGCCGCGCGTGAGGCCGGCCCAGAGGATCACATAGTCCATGCCGAAGAACAGGGTCAGCCCCGTGGCCACGAGCGGGGCGGCACGCCGCTCGGCCCATGTCCGGAACCTCGACGGGTTTGATGGGCCGTCGGCCTCGCGCACGCCGGCAGTCTTCCACAGCGCGAACCGCCAGCCGTGTCCATCGCGACCCTCTCCGGCGCCGTTCTTCGAGGTGCGTGGCCAGTTGAGCGCGAGGATCTGAGCGTGCAACGACAACGACGGAAAAGGGGCGAACTGCGACGACTCGATCGGCGGGCTTCCCGATCGGTTGGGGACCACGCCCGACGGAGCACCCGATGAGCTGGGGGGACCTCGCCGTCGTCATGGTCCTCGTGGTGCTCTGGGCGTCGGTGGCCGTGCGGGCCGACCGCGCGGGCATCACCGCGCCGATGGTGTTTGCGTTGGCCGGCGTGGCCCTCGCCGGCGACCGGGCACTGCACATCACCTTGTCGTCGGGGAGCATCAAGCTGACCGCCGAGCTGACACTCGTCCTCGTGCTCTTCACCGACGCCGCACGCATCCGCATCTCGTCCCTGCGCCAGGACATCGGCCTCCCGCTGCGGCTCCTCGGCATCGGCCTGCCGCTGACCGTCCTCCTCGGCGCGTTGGCCGCTCACCTCTTCTTCGGCCAGCCGGGCATCTGGATGGTGGTACTCATCTCGGCGTGCCTGGCGCCAACCGACGCCAGCCTGGGCAGCGGGATCGTGACCAACGAGTCGGTGCCGAGCCGGGTGCGCCGCGCCCTCAACGTGGAGAGCGGCCTCAACGACGGCATCGTCGCACCACTGGTCTCATTGGCGGTCGCCGTGCTCGCCGGCCAGGCGGGCGAACACGGCGGGCCCATCGCACTGGCACTGCGCGAGATCCTGATTGGCGCGGCCATCGGCGTCGGTGCAGGATGCGTGGCCGGCTGGCTCCTCGCCTACGCGGTGGGAAAGGGCTGGACGTCTGGCGGAGCGGCCGCGGTGGCCATGGCCGCCGCGGCGATCGGGACCTACGCGCTCGCCGAGGCAGCGTCGGGCAACGGATTCGTGGGGGCGTTCATCGGCGGCCTGTGCTTCGGCGCCTTCCAGGGGCACCTAGATCGCGACGTGCCCGAGGTCGCGGTCGGCACTGGTCAGCTGTTGGCGTGCCTTGTCTGGTTCGCATTCGGCGCGGCGATGCTGCGCCCGGCGCTGAGCAGCCCCGACCTCGCTCGTGCCGCCGGCTACGCCGTCGTCAGCCTCACCCTGGTGCGCATGGTCCCGGTCGCGGTCGCACTCCTCGGCGCGCGCCTCGGTTGGGCGACGGTGGCCTTCATGGGCTGGTTCGGCCCGCGCGGCCTTGCGTCGGTGGTTTTCGCGCTCCTCGCTTCCGACGAGCTCGGCCATTCCGCCTCGACCCTGCTCACCGTCGTGTCGGTCACCGTGGCGCTCAGCATCGTCTGCCACGGCGTAAGCGCCAACCCACTCATCCGCCGGTATGTCTCGCACATCTCGACGCGCGAGCCCGGCCATCCCCTCCTGGTCACCGTCGACGTCCCACCGGCGCGTCGGCCATTGGGTGCGGGCATGACCGCCCGCGATGCCCGGCCCACGTGACGCGCCGCCGTGGTGGGACCGCGTGGGGGGTCCTCGCCCCGAGTCGCACTCGAATCGGCGACTGGCCATGGCCATGGCCAGTTCACACCACGACACGCCCCGGTGACTACCAGCAGTGAGCACCGCCGTACCTGATCGATCGATCCCAGCGGTCGAGATGTCGCGCCGCCGGTCGGCCCCTGCTGTTCGTGAAGCGTGCCGCCGACGACCGTCGAGGAGGCCGGCGGCGCGAAGACGGGACCGGTTGCTCGGACGCTATGTCGAGGCGACGGCGACGATCGGGACGAACACCGGATGGCCACCTACGGACCCGTTGAAGTCGGCGTCGCCGAACGCGAACACGCCGCCGTCGGCGCCAGCCATCGTGTAGCCCCCCTCATCGGGCGACGCCGTGATGCCGACGATCGGCTGGGCGAGCACCAGCCCGCCCGTCGAGCCGAAGAAGAGGGCCGAGCCGTAGGAAAACACGCCGCCGTCGCTCGCCACCAGCCAGTACCCCTGGCCCTGGGCGGCCGGCGCCATGCCGACCACGGGCTCGTTCAGGTGCATCGAGCCCGTCGAGCCGAAGAAGCCGGCGGTGCCGTAGGCGAAGATGCCGCCGTCGGCCGCGACGAGCCAGTAGCCCCCGGACCCGTCTGCGGCCATCCCGACGATCGGCTGATTGAGGTGCGTGCCACCCATCGACCCGTAGAACTGGGCGTCACCGAAGGCGAAGACGCCGCCGTCGGNNGTTGAGGTGGATTGCCCCGGTCGAACCGAAGAAACCGGCGTCGCCGAAGGCGAAGATGCCGCCGTCGCTCGCCGCCAGCCAGTACCCGCGCCGATCGGATGTCGCGGCCATCGCCACGATCGGCTTGTTCAAGGCGACACCGCTCAGGTCGCCGAGGAACGGGGCATTCCCGAGGTTCACGATCTCGCCCCAGGCGTCGACCATCCACGTCCCGTGGCCCGGGCCGCTGAAGTGCTGGTCGATGGCCTGCTCGAAAGCGGACGCGATCGCCGCGTAGCCCGCGTCGTTGGGGTGCAGCGTCATGCCGGTGGTGTCGCACATGTGGGTCATCCCGCAGACGTCCGCGTCGATCGCCGGTGCGACCCGCACGAGCGTCACGCTGTTCGAGGCGTAGACCGCAGCGATGGCCGCATTGATGTCGTCGGTCATCGCCGCCGTCTCCGTGAACCAGGAGGTCGGCAGCGCCGCGACCCCGGCATTGGGGTCGTCGTCGGGTGTGCCCAGATCCAGTTGGCCCGCCGAGTAGGGGTCGTAGACGTCCATGCCGAAGATGGGGACCCCCGGAGCGGCCGCGTGGAGGGCCGCCACGATCTCGGGAAGCTGCAGGCTGAGGGCTGCGATGCCTGTGGCCACGCAGTTCTCGTCGACCACCCCAACCGGCGTGTGGGCAACCGGCGCGAGGGTGCAGCCGTCGACGTTGTTGATGCCCACTTCGAGCGTGATGTAGGGGACCGCTCCCGGGTGGTCCGAGAGGAACGTGGTGGCCGCATCGAGCTGGCTCACCTGCGAGGAGTCCGGGAAGGGGCACGCGCCCCAGGCGAAGAGCATGGTGGAGGTCGCCGAGCCGCCACAGGCAAGGTTCTCAAGCTCGAGTCCCGGGAAGTTGGCTTCCTCGTGGCCGACGATGAGGTCGGGATACTGCGTGGCCCCCGCGCTCGCCCCGGTGCCGGTCGAGAGCGAGTTGCCGAGCGTCAGCTGGTATTCGGGGTGTTGGGCGGCTCGGGCAGGCGTGGCGACGAGGGCCACGCTGGCGAACGCCACGAGGGACACGACGACGAGGAGCCGGGGCAGCGACCGGCGGCCGGCTGTGGGGCGCTCATTGGGCGTCGGGGCCGGGATTGTGCCGGGCACCTCGTGAGTATGGCCGCCCACCCACCAGCTGCGCCATGGCCGTTCGGCCACATTTCGCCCGAAGGGGTGACGAGAACACTGCGGACCCGTGCTCCGGCTCGGCTCGCCGACGCACCCGTATGCCCCGCTATCTAGGCTTTGTCGCATGGAGACGTGGGATGCCATCTGTTCGCGACGAAACGTCCGGGTCTACGACGAGCGGACCCTTGCGGCCGAGCACCTCGACCGCATCCTCGAAGCCGGGCGGCGCTCGCCGTCGGCCTCCAATCGCCAACCATGGGATTTCGTCCTGGTCACCGATCCGGCTCAACTCCGGGCGCTCTCGACTGTCTGGGCGGGGGCGGGCCACCTGGCAGCCGCCAAGGCCGCCATCGTGCTGGTGTTGGGTGAGCCCGAGGCGGAGCGCTACCTCACCATCGACCAGTACGACCTCGGCCAGGCGACCATGGCGATGATGCTGGCCGCCACCGACCTCGGCATCGGGAGCGGTCACTCGGCGATTGGCGACCAGGACGCTTGTCGGCGGATCCTCGGGGTCCCCGACGACCGGCACTGCGCTTACATGTTGGCACTCGGCTACCCGGCGGACCGCCCGCTCCGACGAATCGCGAACCCCGACCGACGGCCCTTCAACGACGTCGTGCACCGGGGAAGCTGGTAGCACGTCCGAGGGGTGCGCGCCCGGGTCCGACGTTGACTCGGGCGCGCGATCAGCTTCTCGTAGGCACGAGACGGGCTCACGAGCCCCGACGCGGCCGCGTCTCCATGCAGGGCTCCCTGGCCGGGAAAGACTGATCATCGGCGAAGAGGCCGGCGACGAGAGCTGACGGCGAGCGACGCCTCCCCGGTGCCACTCTGAGCGGTCGCGGGGACGCACCGCCAAACGATCGTCTGACGTACATCAATGCGGCGGCGGGCGACGACGCCGAGCCGGGACACGTGACTCATTAGTCTTTGGCGGGTGGCAATGTTCTCGGTGAAAGCCCTGTCGGGGATGCAGGTCAGGGTGACAAAGAGAGGCGTCCGCACGGGGGCAAGCCCTCGGCTACTGCCAGTCCACGTGCGCGTCGGAAGGCTAGGTGTCTCTTCCGAAGCTGGTTCGGCAGACCTCTACCAATCCCTTGGCCGCTCCTCTCGGCGAAGTCACGACGCCCCCGGATCCCTGCGACCACCGGCCGACGAGGGGCGCGACCCTCTTCCGGATTCCGACCTCTGGTTTGGCGAGATGCTGCAGGTTGGGGCAGGGCCCCAACAGCCAGATGAAGAGGCTTGGCGGGACCTCGCGGCAGAGTTTCGGAGAATCTCGTCGTTGCTGCGAGCGGAGTTCAGACCCGCCACCGAGCCGACGTTGCCCGACACTGCGGACTTCGACGAGGCGGCGGCCCTCCGTGCGGCCGAGGCGGCGGCCCTCGAAGGCGTCGGACGCCTGCTGCGCGCTGAAAGGGCAGCGGCACGCGACAGAGCGAGAGAATCGGTCGCCGACGAGAAACGTCAGTTTGACCAGCAGCGTGAGGCGGAAGAAGCAGCTCTCGTTGAACTCCGACGCAAGTGGGAAGATCTCAAGGCCAACGATCCAGAAACCGTCCTGCAAGTCTCCGGAGAGGCCTTAGAGGAGATTGATGCTTGGGCTGGCGTCGTCGATGTCAACGTCGACGAGATCACGGTCCTGCAT
This sequence comes from Acidimicrobiaceae bacterium, assembly GCA_003155135.1. Lineage (GTDB taxonomy): Bacteria > Actinomycetota > Acidimicrobiia > Acidimicrobiales > RAAP-2 > Bog-515. Next base: position 36,779 of record PMFN01000010.1, read on the forward strand.
GTGGTTCCGAGCGTCGCTGCCATTCCGCTCCGATACCCCGAAAGAGTGAGCGCTCTCATCGCTCCAATCCAAGGCTTGGACGAACTCCAAAGAAATGGGTACTACCGCACGCTCGTGTTCGGAAACCTCATCGTCACGCTGAAGGAGGCCTTTGCCGTCCTACCTGGCGTCGCCCGCATTCGTACAGTGGTCGTTCGGCGAACGGAATCAGCCCTTGAGTGTCTGTTGGCGGCAACATTCGACCGGAGTCGGTTCGTTGCCGCGAATTTCGGCACAGACGGTGCAGAGCAAATCATCTACCAGACTCACGGATCCTTCTGCATGGAAGAGATCGGCCGTGTGGGTGAACTCCTGCCCCTCGATCCTCATGATCAGCCCGAGATCGCCGCACTCCTGGAGCAGATCACGTACGTCGAAGAAGAGCAGGTCGGGCCCGAGCGGCCAATGCTCACCTTCCGACCAAACATCTTCGCGTGGGACGAAACAGGGCAAACTGAGGCCGAAGCCTGAACCGGCCTGAGTTTTCCGGAGTCTCTGACGTGTCCTGGGTTCGGTGGAGCCGACTGACCGGACTCTCGCCGCTGTCAGAACTCGAACCTCGGCATGAGCAGAGGGTGCCCACGCCCGTCCGCTGGCCCCCCCGTTCTCGGGTGGCCGGGCCGCCTTGCCGTCGCCGGGGTGCGCGGCGGTTTCGGCCCCGTTTCGCGGCCCCGCCCCTCTCTCCCGCGCGACGTCACAAGGGCGCCCCCGGCAGGATTCGAACCTGCGACGCACGGTTTAGGAAACCGACGCTCTATCCCCTGAGCTACGAGGGCCGAGATGGTGTCGCTGACCCGGACCCTAATGGGTCCAGACCGGCCTGCGAGGGGCACGACGATCTCCGAGCGCGAGGCGCGAGCACCGCCGGGCCGGGATCGTTCCCCGTCGAAGACGAGGTGCCGGTCGGTCTGCGTCGGCCTTCGCAGCGTTTACGGCGTACGAACAGGCGCTGGGTGCCCTCTTGGCGATGCTCTTCGACGCGTTGGCAACCAGTGGCTCGGTTGGTGTGGCGCCCGGGGACGGCGTGGCCGATCTCGAGGAGGCGCCGACCGACGGGTGAAGTAGGAGTTGGCCGACGTGTAGTACCTGCCGCCTGACGCGATGGAGGAACTGAATGCCTCGGCTCAGGGGAGGCGGGGGTGCGGCCGAGGTGATGGCGCTCGACAACAGGCCGCCGGCAAGCACTGCCGACCCGAGCCCATCCGCCGGAGCGCCAATTTCCAGCGCTGGAGCGACTCATCCCAATTTTGCGTACCCCTGCCCCCTCTCGGATCGCAACCTGAGCTGCGGCGTGCGGTACAGCACCAACATCGGCGATACCGGGCACGGCGGTGCCCTGACCAGGGAGGGCGACCCCAAGGGCGCCAACTGATGCGACCAACGGCGCCGGGCGAGTTGAGTGGCGGGACGCCCAGCGGTGGCTATCCTGTGGCAGAGGATGTGACAATAGAGAGGTGTCCCCAATGACCGCTCGCGAGGATGCCCCGCCGGCACGGACGCAGCTGCACGGCACGCGCTACGGCGAGCTGCTCTTCGCGACGCTCGAGGGCGACAGCATCACCGCAGACGTCTGGACGACCTTCACGCTCAACGACTGCCCGGCTGCGCTGTGGGATCCGATCGACGCAGCAGCCCTCGCCACCGAGCGTGGCGCCACCTTTGGGCTGAAGAACGGCCCGCGCCACTGGCTCATCGACGAACTCCAGCGGGGCTCGGTCGTCGAGGACGTCGAGTTCGCGCAGTTCGCCGGCCTCGAGATGGTGCGCGTGGCGTCGGTACAGATCGACCTGGCCTCGCTGGGCTCGAGAGAATACCGCCCGAACCATGTCGACCGCCGCAGCCTTTTCACTTGGAACGCTGGGCAGAGGGTGTACGAACTCGTAGGTGAAGATGGTGCGTCTTACGTGATGCAGGCCTACAGCCAAATCGTCGACCCGGCACTCGAAGAGGCGGACCTCCAATCGCTCGGCTCAAGGCTGCAACTTCCCGAAGGCTGGCGCTACGACACCCGCGTGCTCGACGAGAACCTCTTGGTCGACACGCGGTCGGTCAAGGCCACCGTCATCCAAGACGAGCTCCAGAACAGCTACTGCTTGCGCGACTGAGTCCTGACTTCGGCGCTCTCGGCTGCTCGTACAAAGGGCCTGCGCCCACCACTTTGGGGCACGCACGCCTGCGAACGCCACCTCCGCTCTGGCGATGACCTGCACCCTTCCCTCATGGCCCGCGCGCGGCTCGTGGTGCCCCGGCGACCTGAGCTCTCACCTCGTATGCTGCGGGCATGGCCAGTAAATCGAAACCCGCGGGTGAGGCAAAGAAGCCGGGGCGCTCCCTCAAAGAGAAGCGAGCCGCAAAGCACGAGAAGCAAGCTGCGCAGCAGCAGGCCCGCAAGAACGCCTGAGGACATCGTGGGCGCTGCGACAGCGCCCTTCGCATTGACCGAATCGGAGGCGTTGCCTCGCGACGCGGTCGAAAAAAGTTCCTTGCAACATTCCGGGGCCGTCAGGCGTCTCAATTGCGATGGACGAGGCACCCACCGCCGTGGCGTCGCACCCTGGTACGCCTGACAACGCCCCACACCCGGATGCGTCGACGGCCGAGGTGCCGTCCAGCCCGGGTGCACTCCCCACCGCTCGCCGGGTCGAGTTCATCGAGTTCTACGAAAAGAATTTTGCCTCCCTCGTTCGGCTCGGCACCCTCCTCACCGGTTCGCCGGAGGTCGCCCTCGATCTCGTCCAGGACTCGTTCGTACGGCTCCACCGTCGGTGGCCCAGCGTGGACGCACCCCTCCCCTACGTCCGGCGATCGCTCGTCAACGCCGCCACCTCCTACCATCGGCGAGCCGCACTCGCCCGGCGCCATCTGTCGACGATGCGGCCCGAGGTGGGCGAGCTCGAGCCTGACGAGCTGTTCGACGCACTGGCCAACCTGACCCAGCGCCAGCGCGCCGCCTTGGTGCTCCGCTTCTACGACGACCTCGATGACCGCGCCATCGCCGCTGCGCTGCGCTGCCGACCCGCAACCGTTCGCTCGCTGATCCACCGCGGTCTCGGCGAGCTGCGAAAGGTGATTGACCAATGAGCGACCCCGACAACACCGAAGACCGCCTCCGCCTGTCGCTGCACTCGCATGCCGATGCTGTCCAGGTTGAACCCGACTCGAGTGGGCTCTTTGAGCGGACCGCCCGGGACTCCGTGCACCGGCGACGCCGACTCGGCGCCCTCAGTGTCATCGCCGTGGTTCTCGTCGGCGCTGCCGGGGTCCTCGGCGGCCAGGCACTGGCCTCATCGGGCACGAAGCAAACCACGGCTTCCCTCGCCCCAGAGTCCGCCGCCGCGCCCTCGACCGGCGGCCCGAGCAGCGGGGCGGCGATCGTTCCCAGCGCACCGCTGAACCACCTCTTCACTCGCACGACCGGCGACGGGATCACGATCCGGGCCTATGTGGGTCAGGCTGAGACAGCGCCCACCTGCGAGAACGGCTGCACCCCGGCCCCGGGCACCACGTCGACGACCGGTGCAGGCCAGCCCACGCCGACGTCGTCGCTGCCCGTGCCGAAGGGCGCGGGCGCATCGTCGGGCACGATCTCGCCTGCCGCGTCGACGGGCACCGGCTCGCTACCGGTGATGACGGTCCCCTTGACCCCCGTCTCGCCCGTGAGCACGACGACGACGGTGGGCGCGGGCGCTGGGACCACGAGCACCACTGCGGGTTCGGGAGGTGGGGCGACGACGTGCACCTCAGCGCCCGTCACCATCGAGCTCTCGACCGACGCCGCGGTCACCACCGCTACTGCCGCCGTCGAGACGCCGGTGGCCGGGCAGCTCGTCGTCGAGGCGAGCGGCGTCTTCGGCACCGCCGAGGGAAACCCGGCGTCATGGGTGCTGGTGGCGACCGGCTCCGATGTCGCCTCGGTTCGACTGGGCGGCGCGGGGAGCGACACCATGACGCCGGTCGACGGCCTCGCCGTGCTGGCGGTGACGGGCAGCTCGGCGCCTTCGGTCGTGGCCCTCGACCCCAACGGGGTGGTCCTCGCCAGCGTGCCCGCTACGGTGTCCTCGGCCACCCTCGGGTGTGCGGTCACGGGGAGCCCCCCGCCCTCGAGCACCACGGTGCCCTCGACCGTGCCTCCGGGTTCGAATCCCGGGGGACCGGTCACGACGATCCCGATCGACCCGCCCGTGAACAGCCCTCCGGGTACCGCGCTCCCCCTGGCCGACGACGCCGTGGGGGCGACGGGCGCAAGAGGCTGACCGAACGAGCAAGCCCTCGGCTAGA
>PMFN01000041.1 GCA_003155135.1 Acidimicrobiaceae bacterium
GGCTCGTGGCTCGTGGCTCGTGAACGGTGCTGGCGTCGGTGCATCGGCGGTCGATGCCTCCCCCTACGCTCGGTCCATGGCCGAGTCCCGTCGTGCGGCATGAACGGGCCCGCCGCGGGCACGCCACTCCCCGACCACCTGCGGCTGCCGCATCCCGCTCGCCTCGACGCGGGCCGAGCCGACTTCGAGGCGATCATGGCCGCCCACGACGGTGCGGTGGCGAACGGCCAAGGTGGCTACGTGGACCCCGCGACCGGGCTCTTCGTCATGACGGCGGCGGCACTCTGGGCCCGGGGCGAGTGCTGCACCAACGGCTGCCGCCACTGCCCCTACGCCGAACGGCCAACGACCAACTGAACGGGGCCTCGGCCGGCGACGGGCTCCCCGGGGATCGGCCAACGCCGTGTCCCCGGGGTTCCGTCGTCGCAAGGAACCCCCCGATTCCCAAGGTGGAAGCGACGGCCGCCACCTAGGTGCCGTTTCTGACTTTTGAGACCGTAGCCGCTGGTCGCCCGCCTGACAATGGCACTTCGCGTTCGACGGGTCGCCCTACCAGGTGTCGATGAATCGGCGCTTCTTCCCCTCCCGCCCGACGGGGTGGGTCGCCGCCCCGAGCACCACGCCGAGGTGGTGCCGGGTCTCGGCCGGGTCGATGACATCGTCGATCTCGAAATGCTCCGCCACGTTGATGGCCTTGCCGTGGGCGTAGGCCGCGGCGACCATCGCGTCGAAGGCCGCCGAGCGCTCGCCGGGGTCCTCGATGGCCTCGAGCTCGCGGCGAAAACCGAGGCGCACCGCGCCCTCGAGGCCCATGCCGCCGAGCTCGCCGGTGGGCCACGCCACCGTCAGCAGCGGTGCGTGGAAGCCGCCCGCCGCCATCGCTTGCGCGCCGAGCCCGTAGCCCTTGCGCAGGATCACGGTGACATAGGGCACGCTCACGCTGGCACCGACCACGAACATGCGGCTCACGTGGCGGACGAGGGCCGCTCGCTCGGCATCAGGTCCAACCATGAAACCGGGCGTGTCGCACAAGGAAACGACCGGCAGGTCGAAGGCATCGCAGAGCTGCAAGAAGCGCGCCGCCTTGTCGGCCGCGTCCGCGTCGATGGCGCCGCCGAGGTGCACCGGGTTGTTGGCCAGCACCCCGACCGACCGACCGTCGAGGCGGGCGAGGGCGGTCACCATGCCGGGGGCGAAGCCGGGACGCAGCTCAAGGGTGGTACCGACATCGAAGAGGCCCTCGATGACGGCGTGGACGTCGTAGGCGCGGCGGCGCTCGGCGGGGATCACGTTGCGCAGCGCCAGCTGGTCGGGCGCCTCGAAGGAGGGGCTGTGCCGCTCCTGGAAGAACGAGAGATAGCGCCGGGCGGCTTCGACGGCCGCCGCATCGTCGGTGACGGCGAGGTCGACGACCCCGTTCGCCCGCTGCACCTCGATGGGGCCGATCTCCTCGGGCGAGAACTGCCCGAGGCCGCCCCCCTCGATCATCGCCGGGCCGCCCATGCCGATGTTGGCGTCCTCGGTGGCGATGATGACATCGCAGCAGCCGAGCAGTGCGGCGTTGCCGGCGAAGCACCGACCCGAGGCCACCCCGACGAGCGGCACCAGCCCGCTCAGCGCGGCGAAGCGGGCGAACGCCTCGGTGTCGAGTCCGCTCACCACGGCGGTGTCGGTGTCACCCGGGCGGCCCCCGCCGCCCTCGGCGAAGAGCACCACCGGGACGCGCAGCTCGGCCACCACCTCGAAGAGCCGGTCCTTCTTCTTGTGGTTCATCTGGCCCTGCGTGCCGGCGAGGACCATGTAGTCATACGAGAGGACCGCACACGACGCGCGGTCCTCGCCGACGGCGGCCCCGTTGACCCTGCCGATGCCCGCCACCAGCCCGTCAGCCGGGGTGGCGCCCACCAGCTCGTCATGGGTGCGTCGGGCGCGCTGAGCCGCGATGGCCAGGCCGCCGTACTCGACGAAGCTGCCCTCGTCGCAGAGATCGGCGACGTTCTCGCGAGCGGTCCGGCGCCCTCGGGCGTGGCGCCGCTCGACGGCGTCCGGGCGAGCGGCGTCGGCGAGCCACGCCCGTCGCTCGAGCAGTTCGGACAACTCGGGGCGCAGGGCGCCGTCGGCCACCTCGGCCGCCACCGGCGCGGCCACCCCGACCGTGGCGCGGGCCAGCTCGAAGAGCGGGTCGCCGGCCGAGACGGCCTGCCCCGCACTGACGAAACACGCCGTGATCGTCCCCTCGAAAGGTGCGTCGACGTGGTGCTCCATCTTCATGGACTCGAGCACGACGACGGCCGTCCCCTCGTGGACACCCTCACCGCTCGAGGAGCGGAACAGCACCACGGTCGCCTGCATGGGCGAGGTGACGACGACGGGTTCGCTCAACGCCCGGCTCCTCGCGAGTGGCCCCTTCGGCGCGCTGGGTGCTCTGACACGCCGCCGACGTTACTGCTCGACCGGGCGCAGCCCGCCGAGTGCCGCTCCGGCACGCAGGGCCGCAGGCGTGAGGACGACCGAGTGCCCGTAGGGCACATCGAGTGCGCGGTGTGCCCGTCGGGCCAGCCCCCACACGCCCGCCGCCGCTCCCGCAGCCCCGACGAATGCGAGGGTGGCCCGGGTGCCGAAAACGGCAACCAACGGCGCGGCGGCCGCCATGCCGAGCGAGGCGGCGCCGACCGTGATGGCGGTATAGGCGGTGAAGACCCGCCCGGCCACCGGGGCGGGGGCGCGCTCATTGAGCAGGCTGCGCAGGGCCACGACCTCGACGCCGTCACCGAAGCCCCCGATGCCGTAAGCGGCAACGGCCAACCACAGGTGGGGCGAGAGCCCAGCCAGTGCGATCCCTATCCCGGCGACCACCGTGCCGAGCAGCACCGCCAGCGGCAGCAGCTTCGAGGTGAGGCGCCCCGCCACCAGGGTGCCCACCGTCATGGCCGCCGTCCATCCCGTGACGAGGGCCGCGTAGCCCGCCGCGCCGGCGTGCAGCGTGCCCTCGGCGAGGAAGAGCTCGGCGATGACCGAGACGTTGGTAAACGCGACCATGACCGCGACCACCACGACGAGGGTGCGCAGCGGCCGGTCGGCGCGCAGGTAGGCGAAGCCGGCCGACATGGCGCGCCGGGCCGGGCCGGAGCCGTCGTGCTCGGGGACGTGGCTGCGACCGAGGCGCAACGTGGCCAGCCCGAGAGCGGCGATGGCATAGGCGCCCGCGTCCATCAAGAGCGCGAGCCGCGTGCCGCCCGCGCTGCTCACGACACCGGCGAACAGCGGGCCGAGGGCAGTTCCGGACATGGTCGCTGCCGACAGCGCGGAGTTGGCCCGGATGAGGCCACCGGGGCCCGCCAGCAGCGGCACGGCGGCACCGAGGCCCGGCCGGAGCAGGCTGTCGCCGGTTCCATAGAGCGCGACCAAAGCGACGGTCGCGACCAGCCCGTGGACCATGGAGAGCCCAACGGCAGCCACCGCCATGCCCGCGGCGGCGGGGACGAGGGCAAAGCCGATGCGCACACGGTCGAGCAGCATCCCGGCCAGTGGCGCGAGGAGCACCACGGGGAGGCCGGCGGCGAGCAGCACGGCGGTGACGGCCCACGGCGAGTGGGTCTGCTGGTAGACGCGCACGGCCAGCGCCACGCCGGCCAGGCCGTCGCCGGTGGCGATCAGGAACTGCAACGAGACCGCCACCCGCAGCCGTGACGGTGCGTGGTCACGCCGAGGGGCGCGCGGCGACTTCAGGTTTTCGGTGTGCATTGGGGCTGCTTTGTCTGGGGGTTCGATTGGACGGCCGCCCATGGCTGGACGGCCGTGCCCTCGTCGGCCCGAGGCGCGGCGCGCCGGGGCGGACGGAGGGTTTACGAGGACCGCCACCTCGTAGGAGGGGCAACTCGCAGGTCAGGCACCGCATCCGGAGCCGGCTGGTCGGCCACACTGCAGCCAACCGCACAGACACTCCGGCGTGAATTTCCCTAACCGGCCATGGGCCACTGTAGCCGCTCGGGGCACGACCCCGAGACAACAAGGGGGCGTCGGGCGCTCGAGGAAACAGCGCTGATCGCGACAATCCCCAGGTGGGGGCTGTGGGAGTCGCTCCCGCCGATTGCGCCAAGGCCCTTCTCATTTTCTCAGGTCTCTGATTAACTATTTGCAGGCGCTGCTTGCAGGACCGCTGCGGAGGGCGCGCAGGAAAGGGTTGATGTGGCGCCACGACCAGCGTCCGACGGCATGCGCATCGGTGAGATGGCCCGGTTGGTCGGCGTTTCCGAACGGACCCTGCGCTACTACGAAGAGCTCGGGCTGGTGATGGCCACGCGCCAGAACCCGCGCGGCTCGCGCCACTACGACGAAGTCCAGGTCGCCAGGGTGCTGCGCATCAAAGAGCTCCAGGGGCTGCTCGGCTTCAACCTGCTCGAGATCAGCACGATCCTTCAGGCCCAAGACCGCATCGACGAGCTGCGCGGCGAGCTCGCCGAGCACGACGATGCGCCCAGTCGGCGCCAGATACTTCAAGAGGGGTTGCGCGTCTCGCGCCGTCTCCACGCCGATGTGGCAGGCAAGCTGGCGCGCGTCGCCGAATTCCTGGGCCAGGTCGACGAACAGATGGCGGGCACCTCGGCCCTACTCTCGGGCCTGGACGCGACAGAGGCCGCCGCATCCCCCCGGATTGCGGCGGCCTCAGTCGGACCTTCTTCGCCACTCTAGGCCCAAACGGCGGGGCGATTCAGGTCGGGAGCGAAGAGAGCGGCGTGTAGTCGAGGCCATGGGCCTCGGCAACCGGCTCACAGGTGATGGCACCCCCCACGACGTTGACGCCCTCGGCAAGGGCGGGGTCGTCGTCGACCGCCTGGCGCCAGCCACCCGCCGCGATGGCGAGCGTGTAGGGCAACGTGGCGTTGACCAGGGCGTGGGTCGACGTGTGGGGAACCGCACCGGGCATGTTCGCCACGCAGTAGAAGAGCGAGTTGTGCACCGGGTACACCGGGTCCGAGTGCGTGGTGGCGTGGGTGTCCTCGAAGCAGCCGCCCTGGTCGACCGAGATGTCGACGAGCACCGACCCCGGCCGCATGCGCGAGACGAGCTCATTGCTCACGAGCTTCGGGGCCCGCGCCCCGAACACCAGCACTGCGCCGATCACGATGTCGGCGTCGACGCAGGTCTCTTCGACGGCGTGCTGGCTGGAAGCCACGGTCTCGAGCGCGCCGCGGAAGTGGTGGTCGACCTCTCGCAGTCGCTCGAGGTTGCGGTCGAGGATGTAGACGTTGGCGTGCATGCCGACGGCCAGGGTGGCCGCGGCCATGCCGGCCACGCCGGCACCGAGCACCACGATCTTGGCCGCCTCGACGCCCGGGACGCCGCAGACGAGCGTCCCGCGCCCACCACCGGGCCGCATCAGGTGGTGCGACCCCATGAGGGGGGACATCCGCCCCGCCACCTCGGACATGGGGGCGAGCAGCGGCAGGCTGCCGTTCGCCAACCGCACGGTCTCATAGGCGATCGCCGTGTTGCCGGCAACCACCAGCGCGTCCGTGCAGGCCCTCGAGGCCGCCAGGTGGAGGTAGGTGAAGAGCACCTGGTCCTTGCGCAGGCCCAGCCTCGGGTACTCCTCGGGGATCGGCTCTTTGACCCCGAGGATCATGTCCGAGTCGCTCCAGATGTCGTCGGGGTCCTCCAGGATCTTGGCCCCGGTCGCCACGAAGTCCGCATCGGGGATCGACGAGCCGACGCCCGCCCCCTCCTCGACGTAGACCGAATGGCCGGC
>PMFN01000044.1 GCA_003155135.1 Acidimicrobiaceae bacterium
GGTCCGAAGACGTGGGCATCGAGGTACCGGTCGAAGCGCTCACCCGAGAGCACCTCGACGAGGCGGGCGCAGATGTCGGTCGAGAGCCCGTAGTTCCACTTCGTCCCCGGCTGGAAAAGCAGCGGGTACTCGGCCAGCAGCTCGGTCACGCCCTCCAAGGTCATGCCGCGACGCCGCTCGCGCAGCGCCGCAGCGAACGCGACATCGGTCGGGTGGCCGGGGAACAGGCTGCCGGCGAGGCCGGTCATGTGCGTGAGGGCGTCGCGCACCGACACCGGGCGCTCGGCATCGACGAGCGTGATGGCCCCGCTCCCGTCGAGCTCGCCGACCCTCATCCCCCGCCAGGACGGGATGTAGCGGTGGATCGGGTCGGTCAACTGGAACGCTCCCTGCTCGTAGAGCTGCAGCAGGGCCACCGACGTGATCGGCTTCGTCATCGAGTAGATCCGCCAGATGGTGTCGTCGGTGACGGGCTTGTCGCGCTCGCGGTCCATCAGGCCGAGCGAGCGCCAGTAGGCCAGCCTGCCGGCGCGCACGACCGCCACCTGGGCGCCGGGGATCTTCCCTGGGGCCACGTAGCGGCACTCGAAATGCGTGGTGATGCGCTCGAGGCGCTCCGCGTCGAAGCCCGCGGCGTCGGGGTCGACCTTCATGCTCGCGCCCCACGGTCCCGGGCCACCTCGTCATAGGCGGCGTACTCCGAAGCGGTGTCCTTTTCGAATTCGAACTCGAGGAGGCCCGCCTGACCCCATCGCTCACGCAGGTAGCCGTTGTTCGCGTCCAAGAGGCCGAGCTTCTTCACGTTGGGGACCAGCTTGGCGAAGAAGCCGCGCTGGAACCCGGCGAAAGGGTTCACCTGGCTCCTCGCTGCCGCCGCCGCGATATGTGGCCGCAGGCGCTCGATGTCGACGCCGAGTCGGTCCCACACCTCGGGCGTGGTCGAGCGCGACCGGCTGCGCAGCGTGTTGTCCAAGAGGAACTCCTGGCGGTCACGCAACTCGGCTTCGCTCAGCCCTTCGTAGAACTCGCGCAAGGTGAGCACCCCGAACGCCACGTGACGCGCCTCGTCGCTCATCACATAGCGGAGCAGCTTGCGGAGAAGTGGCTCTTCGGTGCGCCGGAGCATGTCGCCGAAGGCCGCCAGGGCGAGGCTCTCGATGACGATCTGCATGCCGAGGTAGGCGATGTCCCAGCGGCTGTCTTCGAGCAGGGCCGTGATCTGCTCCTCCAAGAACGGATTCATCGGGTAGGCGTCGCCCACCTTCTCGTCGAGGTACCTCGCGAACACCTCCGTATGGCGTGCCTCGTCCATGGTCTGGGTGGCGGCGTAGTACTTGGCGTCGATCCACGGCACCGTTTCCACGATCTTGGCCGCGGTGAGCATCGCCCCCTGCTCGCCGTGCATGAACTGGCTCAACGAGGCGGTGAACAGCTCGACCCCGAGGGCGGTGAACTCTCGGTCCCCCCAGTGGGCGATGGGCGAGCCGGGCTCGGCCGCCGCGGCCCGGAAGAGCACCATGGCCGCACCGTCGTGGTCGACCAGCGCCTCGGGATCCACCGGCGTGGACCAGTCGAGATCGGTCACGCTGTTCCACTGCGAGCCCATGGCCTTGTTGTAGAGGCCGACGAGCTGGGTCCGATTGCGCTCGTAGTCCCACTGGTAGATGCGATCAGAGTGGTCGTGGAGCACCTTGAAGGTGGCCGCCATCTCCGAGGGGGCAGCGCCTTCCTCTTCCGCAGCCATCAGGTCCGCCGGCCCAGCATGTTGGCGTTCGGGGCCGCCTTGGCCACCAGGGCGGGGATGACGCCGCCGAGCTCGGCCGAGTCCCACCGGTCGTCCTTGTCGGCGACGGGGCCCTCGACCCAGCCCTCGGCCACGCTGATGTGGCCGCCGTGCACGTTGAAGACGCGACCGGTGATGCCCGCCGACTCGGTGCTCCCGAGCCACACGACAAGCGGAGCGATGTTGTCGGGGTCGTTGCGGTCGAACTCTTCGGGCTTGCGCTCAGGTGCGTCCTGGCCGAAACCGAGGTTCTCGGTCATCCTGGTGAGCGCAGCCGGCGCGATGGCGTTGACGGTAATGCCGTAGCGGCCGAGCTCCATGGCGGCGATCACCGTCATCGATGCGATGCCGGCTTTGGCGGCGCCGTAGTTCGCCTGGCCGACGTTGCCGTAGATGCCCGACGGCGAGGTGGTGTTGATGATGCGCGCGTCGTTCGTCTCGCCTGCCTTCGCCCGCTCACGCCAGTACTCCGCCGCCCAGCGCATCGGGGCGAAGGTGCCCCGCAGATGCACCCTGATCACCGAATCGAACTCGACGTCGGTCATGTTGACCAGCATGCGGTCGCGCAAGATGCCTGCATTGTTGACGACGACGTCGAGGCCGCCGAACGTGTCGACGGCGGTGCCGACCAGGCGTTTGGCGCCCTCCCAGTCGCTCACGTCCTCGCCGTTGGCCACCGCCTCGGCACCCATGGCGCGGATCTCTTCGACCACCTCGCCGGCGGGGCCCTCCGAGGAGCCGGTCCCGTCGACCTCGGCACCGAGGTCGTTCACCACCACTTTCGCGCCCTGCCGGGCGAACTCGATGGCATGGCCTCTGCCGATGCCGCGTCCGGCGCCGGTGACAATGACAACCCGTCCCTCACAGATGCCGGCCACGCCAGCCCCCCTTCGTGCGGTGCGCTCTCGCGCTCAGCCGCTTCGAGCCTGCTGCCGGTAGCGATCCCGGAGCAAGCGCTTGTAGATCTTCCCCGTATCCTCCCGAGGGAGCGATCCTACAAAATCAACCGACCGCGGACACTTGTAGTGCGCGAGGCGCTCCCGGCACAGGGCGAGCAGCTCGTCCGCCAGCTGCGCGCTCGGCTCCCGGCCGGCTCGCAGCTCGACGACCGCCTTGACCTCCTCGCCCCACTCGTTGTTGGGCACCCCGATGACCGCCACGTCGGCGACCGACTCGTGCTCCAAGAGCACGGCGTCGACCTCGGCCGGGTAGATGTTCACACCGCCAGAGATGATCAGGTTCGATGAGCGGTCGGTCAGGAACAGGTAGCCGTCCTCGTCGAGGTAACCGACGTCGCCCAGGGTGAAGTACTCGCCCCGGAAGGCGGCGGACGTCTTCTCCTCGTCGCCGTAGTAGGCGAAGCGTGCCGCCCCCGCGGCGCGCAGGAACACGAGGCCCTCTTCGCCCGGCAGGAGCGCCACCCCGTCCTCGTCCGCCACGATCACCGCCTCGTCGACCAGGGGCTTGCCCACCGTGCCGGGACGGGCGAGCCAGGCGTGCGAGTCGACAAAGGTGCCGAGCCCCTCGGTCGCCGCGTAGTACTCGACGACCACGGGTCCGATCCACTCGATCAGCCGCTGCTTCACCGCGACCGGGCACGGCGCCGCCCCATGGATCACGAAGCGGAGCGACGAGACGTCGTAGCTCTCTCGCACCTCGCCGGGCAGGGCCAGCAATCGATGGAACATCGTCGGCACCATGTGCGAGTGCGTGACGCGATAGGTGTGGATGAGCCGGAGCGCCTCTTCGGGGTCCCACTGGTCCATGAGCACCACCCCGACGCCGAAGGCGAGGGG
>PMFN01000032.1 GCA_003155135.1 Acidimicrobiaceae bacterium
CGGGCGGCCCCGGCGCTCATCGCCACGGTGGGCGACCTCGGTCGGGCGTTCGCCTGGGCGTCGGTGACCAAGCTCGCCACATCCCTCGCCGCCCACATCGCCGCCGAGGAGCTGACGCTCCCGCTCGATGCTCCAGCGGGTCCGCCGGGTGCGACTGTGGCCCATCTCCTCTCCCACGCCTCGGGGCTCGCGCCGGGGAACCGGACCGTGCTGGCCCCGCCCGGGCAGCGCCGGATCTACTCGAACGCCGGCTACGAGTGGGTCGCAGATCTCGTCGCCGAGCGCGCCGAGATGGACTTCTCGGAGTACCTGGCCGACGCCGTCCTCGGTCCGCTCGCCATGGACTCGGCGCGCCTCGGGCCGGCCGACTCGCCCGCCGCGGGCTTGGTCGGCACCCTCGGCGACCTGCTCGCCCTGGCCGCTGAGCTCATCACCCCCGCCCTCGTCTCGAGCACGACAGCGGACCAGGCACGCCGGGTGGCGTTCCCGGGTCTCGCCGGCACCCTGCCGGGGTTCGGCCGCCAGCAGCCCTGCGACTGGGGGCTTGGCCCGGAGATCCGGGGCGACAAGCGGCCGCACTGGACCGGGGCGAGCAACTCGCGCTCGACCTTCGGGCACTTCGGCCAGGCCGGCGGGTTCCTCTGGGTGGACCCCGTGGCCCACGTCGCTCTGGCCGTCCTCACCGACCGCGACTTCGGGCCCTGGGCCGCCGCCGCATGGCCGCCCCTCGCCGACGCCGTCCTCGCCGAGATACGCGAGGCACGGCCCCTCTAATCCTGGGCGTCCCCTGTTACCATCGGCGCCACTTGTGACGGCGCGTCAGATTCACGCCGTCGGGCGCGGCGCACGGGCGCCCGAGGAGGAGCAACCATGAGCCCGATCAAGCGCCTCGGCGGCCGCGACGCACAGCGGGGCACCGAGGCCGAGTACCTCTCACCCGGGCGCTTCGACGGCAAGATCGCCGTCGTGACGGGAGCCGGGTCGGGGATCGGCCGGGCCACGGCGCGGCGCCTCGCCGCCGAGGGGGCGTCGGTCGCCTGCCTGGACGTGGCCGAGGACAACGCCAAGGCGACCGTCGCCGACATCGAGGGCGCGGGAGCAACCGTCCCGAGTGCCGCCTACCACTGCGACGTCACGAACGAGGGTTCCGTCGAGCGCACCGTCGAGCGGGTGGCCGCCGAGCTCGGCGCCCCAAACGTGGTCTGCAATGTGGCCGGCATCGGGGGCTTCGCGCACTCGACCGAGCAGTCGCTCGAGGGCTGGAACCGGATCATCGCCGTCAACCTCACCGGGACCTTCCTCGTGTGCCGAGCCACTCTCCCGCACCTGCTCGTCTCGGGGGGCTCGATCACCAACGTCATCTCGACCGCCGGCGTGATGGGCCAGCCGTTCTCGGCCGCCTACTGCGCCTCCAAGGGCGGGGCGGCCATGCTGACGAGGGCGCTCGCCGTCGAGTACCTCGAAAGCGACGTGCGGGTCAATGGGGTCGCACCCGGCGGTGTGGACACGCCGCTCGTGCACGACTTCGGCTTCCCCGAAGGGGCGAGCTTCAAGGCCTTCGAGCGCATCATGACGCCGAAGGGCTACTGCACGCCGGCCGAGATCGCGAGTGCCATCGCCTTCATTGCATCCGACGAGGCCGCCTACGCCACCGGGGCGATCCTCTCGATCGACGGTGGCCTGAGCACCTGAGGCGTGTGCAAGGCTCGTCGGATGCCCGGCGGCCCCTCTACGAGCCCAGCACCGCTCACCGTCGCCGTCGACGCCACCTCGCTCCTCGGCCGCCCGACCGGCATCGGGGTCTTCACCGCCGGGCTGCTGGCTGGCCTCGCTGGCCGCAGTGACGTCGAGCCGTCAGCGTTCGCGGTGAGCTGGCGCCGCCGGGAGGGGATCGAGGCGCTGCTGCCCCGGGGCGTCCCCGCCCGCCAGCGCGCCATGCCCGCCCGGCCGCTCCACCTCGCCTGGCGCCACTGCGAGCTGCCGCCGGTCGAGTGGTTCATCGGACCCACCGACGTCGTCCACGGCCCCAACTTCGTGGTGCCGCCGACACGCAAGGCGGCGCGCGTGATGAGCGTGCAGGACCTGACCCCGGTGCGCTTCCCCGAACTGTGTGACCCGGCCACCTTGGTGTTCCCCTCCCTCGTGGCGCGCGCCCTCGACCACGGCGCCTTCGTGCACGCCTCGACGCGCTTCATCGCCGACGAGGTGCTCGAGTACTTCAGGTGCCCACCAGAGCGGGTCGTCGTGGTCAACCTCGGGCTGCCGTCGCTGCCCGAGGCCACGAGCACCGAGGAGGTCACGGACCGCTTTCCCGAGGGTGTCGAGCGCTATGTGCTCGCCGTCGGCACCGCGGAGCCGAGGAAGGACCTCCCTGGCCTGGTCCGGGCCTTCGACGACGTGGCGGCCAAGGAGGCCGACGTCGCCCTCGTGCTGGCCGGCCAGCGCGGCTGGGGAGCCGACGCGCTCGACCGGGCGATCGCCGCCTCGCCCCACGCCTCGCGCATCGTGCTGACCGGGTGGATCGACGACGGCCTCCTGGCCGGCCTCTACGGGGGNNTTGGCCGAGGCCCTCCTCCAGGCGCTCGGCGACGAGGCGCTCCGGGCCACCCTGGTCGCCCGGGGCCACGAGAGGGCGGCCCACTTCGGCTGGGACCGCTGCACCGACGAGATGGTGGGCCTGTACCGCACCGCCTTGGAGGCCGCATGAGCGAGAAGTCCCCCGACTGGCGGGTCCTGCTCGCCGTCGAGCAGCTGCGCCGCCCCGTCCCCGGCGGCATCGGGACCTACGCCCGGGGTCTCCTGGCCGGCCTGGCGGTCGTCGCCCCACCGGGCACGCCCCCCGAGATCCACCTGCTGGCGAGCAAGACGACCAAGCCCCGACGGGGCCAACCTGCGGCGAAGGACCCGCTTGACGCCTTCGGCCGCCCGTTGTGGACCTCGCGCCTATCGCGTCGGCTCCTCACGAGGGCGTGGGACCGGGGGATCATGAGTGCCCCGCGCGGCTTCGAGGTGGTGCACTCGGTCTCCACCGCCTCGCCGCCGAAGCCCCCCGCCAAGGGCTCGCACGTCACCACCGCCCTGGTCGTCGTCGTCCACGACCTGGCCTGGCGGCGCAATCCCGAGGCGACAACCGGGCGCGGTCGGCGATGGCACGAGAAGTCGCTCCGCCGGGCCATCGCGCGCGCCGACGCCCTCGTGGTGCCCTCCGACCTGGTCGCCGCCGACCTGGTCGCCGCCGGCGCGTCGCGCTCGGCCGTCACCGTCATCCCCCACGGCGCGGACCACCTCGCTGCCCCGAACCGCCAGGCGGCGACCGCCCTGCTGGAGCGCAACGGCGTCACCGGCCCCTACCTGCTCGCCGTCGGCACCATCGAGCCGAGGAAGAACCTGGCGCGCCTCGTCGCCGCCTACCGAGAGGTCGCCCCCGACCTGCCGGGCCGCTGGCCCCTGGTGGTGGTGGGCGCCACCGGCTGGGGGAGCGTCGGCCAGGTCGAGGGCACCGGGGTCGCCGCCGTCGGGGCGGTGAGCGCGCCGGTGCTCACCGCCCTCTACCAAGGGGCGCGGGCGTTCGCCTACGTGCCGCTCTCGGAGGGCTTCGGCCTCCCGCCGCTCGAGGCGATGGTGGCGGGGGCCCCGGTGCTGGCGAGCACCGGGGTGCCGAGCATCCTCGACGCCCACGGCGCGCCACCGGCCGTCGTCGTCGACCCGCTCGACACCGACGCCATCGCCAAGGGCCTCTTCGAGGTGGCGACGGACGACGAGCGCCGAGACGCGCTCGTGACCGCGGGCACCGCCTTCGTGGCCGGCCGCACGTGGGCGGCCAGCGCCGAGCGCCACGTCGAGTTGTGGCAGTCGTTGTGAGCGCGCCCCTCTCGCTCACCTTGGATGTCACCGCGGTGCCGCCGAGGCCGGCGGGCGCCGGCCGCTACACCGTCGAGCTGGCGTCGGCCTTGGCGCAGCGATCCGATGTCGAACTCACCCTGCTGGCCCGGCGCGCCGACACCGGGCGCTGGTCCGACGCCGCCCTGCTCGCCGCCGCCCCCGACCGGGTGCTGGGTGTGGCACCCTCCCCCCGGCCCCTGCGCCTGGCCTGGGAGCAGCTCGCCCTCGGACGGCTGCTCGACCGTGAGGCGCCCGACGTCCACCACGGGCCGCACTACACGATGCCCGAGCGCACCCGCCGCCCCGTCGTGGTCACCATCCACGACTGCACCTTCTTCGACCACCCCGAGTGGCACGAACGCAGCAAGGCCGTGCTGTTCCGCCGGGCCATACGGGTGGCGGCTGTGCGGGCATCGGTGCTCGTCTGTGTCAGCCGCACCACCGCCGAGCGGCTGGTCGAGGTCTGCGAGGTGCGCGCCCCGGTCGTGGTCGCCCCCCACGGCGTGGACCACGACCGCTTCTCGCCCGAGGAGCCGTCCCCCGGGTCCGACGCTCTTGCCCTCGGCGCCATCGGCGTCGACACGGCGCGGCCCTACATCGCGTTCGTGGGCACTCTCGAGCCGAGGAAGGGCGTGGCGGACCTCGTTGCGGCCTTCGACCGCCTGGCCTCGCGCCACCCCGAACTCGCCCTCGTCGTGGCCGGCCAGCCCGGCTGGGGCGACACCGGGATCGAAGAGGCCCTCGCCGCCTCGTCGGCGCGCGGGCGCATCGTGCTGCCCGGCTACGTGCCCGACGGTACCGTCGCCCCATTGCTGCGCCAGGCCTCGGCGGTCGCCTACCCCTCGATCGAGGAGGGCTACGGCCTTCCCGCCCTCGAGGCGCTTGCCTGCGGGGCGCCCCTCGTCACCACCCGGGGCACGGCCATGGAGGAGGTGGCCGGCGACGCGGCGTGGTTGGTGGCGCCGAGATCGCCCGAGGAGCTGGCCGGCGCCCTCGACGCCGTGCTCTCGGGGGCCGAGGACACCGCCGCGCACCGGGCCCTCGGGCTGGCCGAGGCCGCCCGGCGCACGTGGTCGGCGAGCGCGGAGCGCCACCTGGCCGCGTACCGCCTGGCTTCGGGCGAGCGGGCCCTCGCTCCGACGGACGACGGGGCGCCACACGGCGGCGCAGGCGCGGTTCGGTAGGGTGAGCATCCTGTGAGGGCGCTCATCACCGGAGGTCGAGGCTTCGTCGGGCACTGGCTCGCCGAGCACCTGCGCGAGCAGGGCGACGAGGCGGTGGTCATCGACATCGAGACCGATGTGGCCGATCCCGGTGCCATCGGCCCGGTGGTGGCCGAGGCGGCGCCCGACGCCATCTACCACCTCGCCGCGCGCACCCACGTCGGCGAGTCGTGGGACGCGCCCTCCGAGGTGCTGCGGGTCAACGTGCTCGGCACGGCCGAGGTCCTGGCCGCCGCCCGGGCGTCGGGGACCGACCCGCTCGTCCTCGTCATCAGCTCCGCCGAGGTCTACGGCGTGGTCCGACCCGAGGACCTGCCCCTCACCGAGGACAGTCCGGTCGCCCCGGCCACCCCGTACGCGGCCAGCAAGTCGGCGGCCGAGCAGGTCGCGCTCCAGGCGTGGCGGGGCTTCGGCCAGCCGGTGATCGTGGTCCGGCCCTTCAACCACATCGGCCCCGGCCAGGCGCCCACCTTCGCGGTCCCGGCCCTGGCCCGGCGCATCGTGACCGCCCTGGCCGAGGGGGCATCGTCGCTCCCGGTCGGCACCCTCACGACGCGGCGCGACTTCACCGACGTGCGCGACGTCGTGCGCGCCTATCGCCTGCTGGTCGAGCACGGCGAGCCCGGTTCCCTCTACAACGTGTGCTCGGGCCACGACGTCGCCATCGGCGAGATCGCCGACCGGTTGCTGTCCCTGGCCGACGCCACGCTCACCCTCGAGACCGACCCGGCCCTGGTGCGCCCCGTCGACCTCCCGGTGCTGCGCGGCGACCCAGGGCGCTTGGAGCGAGCGACGGGGTGGAAGCCGACCATCGCGCTCGACGACACGATTGCCGACGTCCTCGCCTACTGGCGCGCCGAGCTCGCGCGCTGACCGGCCAGCTGCCGCGTCCTGCGCCTGCGCCGAGGTTGAGCTGGGGCGTGCTCGGGTGCACGGCGCCCGGACGCGACAAAGGGCCCCACCGGCGTACCGGGGGACCCTTCGTCTCGGGCAGGCTCGGGGGGCGGCCTGCGCGTTCTTGGTTACTTGGCGGCTGCCCTCTTGGCGGCCGTGGTCCGGCTGGCCTTGTGGGCCGGCTCGACGTTGGTCACAGTGTTGACCCGGTCGCGCACCTGGCTGCGGAGGTCGCGCGCCTGGCTGCGGGCCTTGGTGGCGAACTCGCGTGCGGGGGCGGGCAGCTGGTCCTCGACCGGCTTCATGGTCGTCTCGAGGCGCACGAAGGCGTCCTCGATGCGGTTGTCCACTTCCTGGGCCAGCTTGATGATCGGGGCGTTGTAGCCGGCGACCTGCGCACGGAACTCGGCCACGCGCTGGTCGACGTCGCCGGTCGCGAGGCGCGAGCGGAGCTCCTGGCCCGAGACGGCGACGCGCTGGGCGCCGAGCACGCCGAGGCCGACGAGCACGTAGGCGGCGTCCTTGGCCCGAGTGGTGGCTTGCTGGGTGATGGTGTTGAGTTCAGCCATAGTGTTTCTCCTTCGTGATCGTCCCGCTCGGCCCCTTCGGGCCTCGTCGGTGCGGGGTCCGGGGGGACCGCTGCTGAGAACAACTGTATACCAAGTGTTAAACAGTTGCAAGCACTCTTCTCAGGTTCGGAGGTTGTAGCCTCTCCTTGCTTATGGACGCCCGTGTACCCGCGGTGGTTGCCGTCGTGGTCACGAAGGACCCAGGACCCTGGTTCGAAGAGACCCTCGCAGCGCTCGCCGCCCAGGATTACGAAGATCTCTCCGTGCTGGTCCTCGTGGCCGGTGGCACCGAGGACCCGACCGAGCGGGTGGCCGCCGTCGTCCCCGATGCCTATGTCCGGCGCCTCGACGAGGACCGGGGCTTCGCCTGGGCCTCCAACCAGGCGCTCGGCATGGTCGAGGGGGCCTCGTTCTACCTGTTCTGCCACGACGACTGCGCTCCGGACCCCGACGCGATCCACCTGCTCGTCGAGGAGTCCTACCGCTCGAACGCAGCGGTCGTCTCGCCCAAGATGGTGCGCTGGGACGACCCGCGCGTGCTCCTCCACGTTGGCCGCAACGCCGACAAGACCGGTGCGGTCGTCGAACGCGTGGCCGAGGGCGAGGTGGACCACGGCCAGCACGACGCCGTGCGTGACGTGTTCGTGGCTCCCGGCGGCTTCACGTTGGTGCGCGCGGACCTCTTCGAAGAGCTCGGTGGCTTCGACGCCGGCATCGTGGCGATGGCCGAGGATCTCGATTTCTCTTGGCGGGCCCAGGTGGCCGGCGCCCGTGTCGTGGTCGCCCCCGACGCGCGCATCCGCCACCTCGAGCCCGTCTCCGGCGGTATTCGCGAGGCGCCAGCCCCCACCGCCGGAGCCGTGCCTGCCTCGCTCCAGGCCCTCGAGCGGCGCCACGAGCTGCGCGCCGTGCTCAAGAACTACTCGACGATGAGCCTGATCCGGGTGCTGCCCCAAGCGCTGCTGCTCGCCATCGGCGAGGTGATCGTGGCCCTCGCCGGACGTGACATGGACCGGGCGAAGGCGGTCGCCGGGGCGTGGTCGTGGAACCTGTCGCACCGAAAGGAGCTGCGCTCGCTGCGCTCCCAGGTGCGGGCCCACCGCCGGTTCCCCGACAAGGAGGTGCGCAAGCTCCAGGTGCGCGGCAGCGCCCGGCTCTCCACCTTCTTCTCCCGCCTCACCCATCAGGGCCTGGAGGCCGCCCAGGGGCACACCGCCCCCGAGCCCGAGGCCGACGAGGGACCCGAGCTGACCGGCAGCCTCGGCGGCGCGTTCTCCGACGACACCGACTTCGACGAGCTCGACGACCTCGGGCACCGTGAGCGCCGCGGCCGTCGCCACCGTGGCGTGATGTCGACACGCCCGGCGCGCGCCCTCGCATGGCTGGCCGCGGCCCTCGTGCTGGTGGTCGGCAGCCGCAACCTCTTCGCCACCGGCCTGCCGCTCATCGGCCAGTTCGGGCCGATGACCTCGTGGACGTCGACGTGGGGCCACCTCTTCGCCGCCTGGCAGCCCTCGGGTGTCGGCACCACCGCGCCCGCCACCCCGGCGTTCGCCATCTTGGGCACGCTCGGGACCGTCTTCTTCGGGGGGATGGGGCTCACCCAGAAGGTCCTCGTGCTCGGTGCGATCCCCTTCGGCGCCTGGGGCATGTCGCGCTTCTTGCGGCCCATGGCCTCGCCGCGCGCCCGCCTCATCGCCGCCCTCGCCTACCTCGGGCTCGGCCTCTCCTATGACGCCCTGGCCCGCGGGCGCTGGGACGGGCTCATCGCCTATGCCGCCGCCCCGTGGCTCCTCGCCCGGCTGGCGCGTGCCGCCAAGCTCGCCCCGTTCACCCCGGCCGACCTGGCGACCAGCTGGCGCAGCACGCTCGGTGGGGAGATCCTCGTCCTGGCGGTGGCAGCCGTCCCCGCCCTCGCCTTCGCCCCGGCCCTCGCACCGGCCCTCGTCCTCGCCGCCCTTGGCGTGGCAGCAGGCGCGCTCTGCGTCGGGCAGTGGCGCGGCTCGCTGCGCACGCTCGGGGTGACGCTGGGGGCGCTGGTGGTGGCCGCCGTCCTCCTCGCGCCGTGGGTGATCGGGACACTCCTCGCCGGCAAGTCCGCCCTCGGCATCTTCGGCCTGGCGGGTTCCGTCCAGGGCCAGCCCAACTGGGGGGCGCTGCTCCGCTTCGACGTCGGCCCGGTCGGGAGCTCACCGCTCAGCTGGCTGCTCATCGCCGCCGCACTCCTGCCACTGCTCATCGGGCGCCAGCAGCGCCTCGCCTGGGCGGCGCGCCTGTGGTGCGTCGCCCTCGCCGGCTGGCTCGGCGCCTGGGTGGTCTCCCAGCACTGGAGCGGCTCGTTCGCCCCCTCCATCGACGTACTGCTCGCACCCGCCGCGGTGGCCATCGCCGCCTGTGTGGGTCTCGGCGTGGCTGCCTTCGAGAGCGACCTGTCCGGCTACAGCTTCGGCTGGCGCCAGATCGTGACCGCCCTCGCCGTGGTCGCCGCCGTGGTCGGCCTCGTCCCGGCCGTGATCGAGGCCGGCGACGGCCGCTGGGGCCTCCCGGCGACCGGCTTCGCCGAGCCGCTCAGCTTCCTCGCCAACCCGGGCACCGCCGGCGCCTACCGGGTGCTGTGGCTCGGGGACCCCCGCGCCGTGCCGCTCGGCGGCTGGTCGATCACGAGGGGCCTCGCGTATGCCACCACCGAGAACGGGACGCCGGCGGTCGGCAACATCTGGGCACCTGCCGGTCCGGGCCCGTCCACGCAGCTGGCCTCGGCGGTGACCCTGGCCGAGAGTAACGGCACCCGGCACCTGGGCCGGCTCCTCGCCCCGTCGGCCGTCGCCTACGTGGTGGTGGTCGACGCCCTCGCACCCACCCTCGACGGGCTCCAGACGACGACCGCCTACCCGCCCCCGGCGGGGCTGCTCGGGTCGCTGCTCGCCCAGAGCGACCTGCGCGAGATCCCCGGTGGCGGGGGCTACACCGTCTTCGCCAACACCGAGTACCTCCCCGAGCGGGCCCAGCGCGCCGGGGCGCTGGCCGCACCGGTGGGTCTCTGGCCGGCCGCGGCGGACGTGGCGGGCTGGTCGCCCGCCTTCGGCGCCACCTCGGGGGCGACCAGTTACTCGGGCCACGTCGCGGCGGGGACCGTGGTCGCACTCACCGCCCCGGCCGGCGGGTGGCATCTCGACGTCGCAGGACGGACGGTCAAGCAGTCGACGGCCTTCGGCTGGGCCGCCCAGTTCGCTGTGGCGCCCGCGGGCAGCGCGACCCTCAGCTTCGACGGCGGCCCCTTGGTGCCGCTCGGGGTGGGGCTCGAGATGCTGGCGTGGCTCGGCGTGCTTGGCGCCCTCGCCGGCCGTGCGCGCTGGCTCGACTGGTGGGCGGTGCCTCTCCGCCGCCGACGTTCCCGCAAGGCAGCCGCACCTGCCAGTGAGGCGGACGCCCCGGTGGCGGAGCGGGCCCGGCACGCGCCGGCGGGTGCGCGATGAGCGCCCAGCGCCGCCGCGTCGCCGCCCTGCCGCGACTGCCCATCTTGGTGGTTGTCGCCGCCGTCCTCCTCGGCGCGGCGCTCATCGGCCACAGCTCGGGTTCGACGGCAGTGCCCGCACCGCCCGCCCCGGTGGCGGCACTGAGCGCGCCGGTCGGGTCCGAGTCCTCCGCCTGGTACTGCGTGGGGGGCACCGGCCAGTCCGGCGGGGCGTCGGACGCCACACTGGATCTGGTCAACCGAGGGGCTGCGGCGGTGAGCGGCTCGGAGGTGGTCATCTCCGACAGCGGCACGACGGCCACGGTGCCCATCTCGGTGCCGGCGCGCTCCCAGGTGACCGAGACGCCCTCGGTGGCGCTGTCGGGCTCCTGGTTGGCGGCCACCGTCGACCTCGACGGGGGAGGGGTGACGGTCAGCCAGTCGGTGAACGGCGCCGACGGCTGGGCNNTCGACCGGCGCGGGCAGCTCGCTCGACCTGTCACTCTTCAACCCCACGACCACGACCGCGGTCGTCGACCTCTCCTTCGTGACCAGCGTGCAGGGCCTCACCCAGCCGCAGCCCTTCCAGGGCATCGTGGTGGAACCGGGCGCGCTCGTCGTCGAGCCCGTCGGCGCCTACGTCCAGAACGAGCCGGCGGTCGCCACCATCGCCACGGCCCGTTCGGGGCGCATCGTCGCCTCGATGCTCGAGCAGACCTCGGACAACGGGGTCTCGGGTATCTCGCTGCGCCCCGGCGTGCCCGCACCCGCCGCCGACTGGGCCTTCCCGCGCTCGTATGACGTGACCAGTGGCTCCACCGTCTTCGACATCTTCAACCCCTCCCCCTATCCCGAACGGGTCCAGGTGGACACGCGGCTGGCGTCGGGGCCGCTCACGCCGTTCGTCCAGAGCGTGCCGGGCTATTCGACCTGGGCGTTGTCCACCACCGGGCAGACCCGGGTGCCGGCCAACGCCGACTTCGCCACCACCATCAGCGCTTCGGGTGCAGGCGTCGTGGTGGACCGCGTGACCAGCGCCCCGAGCACCGGTGCCGCCCCCCAATGGGGGTCGGTGA
Organism: Acidimicrobiaceae bacterium; assembly: GCA_003155135.1. Lineage (GTDB taxonomy): Bacteria > Actinomycetota > Acidimicrobiia > Acidimicrobiales > RAAP-2 > Bog-515. Next base: position 11,099 of record PMFN01000032.1, read on the forward strand.
CCGGGGTCGCCACCGGCGTGCCGACGCCCCACACCTGGGTGCTGCCCGCCCCGGGCACCAGCGCCGACCCCGCCACCTCGGGAGCGGCCGTCGCCTCGGTCGACCTGTTGAACCCGAGCGCGCAGAAGGTCACGGTGGCGATCTCGGCACTGACGCCGGGCGCCGACACCCCCTTGGCCGGCCTCTCCTCCATCGTGCTCACGCCCTACAGCTTCGAGGTGGTGGAGTCGACGGCACTGGCGCCCGCCGGCACCAATCCGCTTGTCGTCAGCGCCAGCGCGGACGTGGCGGTGGCCCAGGACCTCTCGCCGTCGGCATTTGCGGGCATCGTGAGCCTGCCGGGCATCCCGTAGCTTCCTACTTCGTTCCTACTCGGCGTAGGATAAGAGTATGAAGGTGAGTGTGAGCCTGCCCGACGACGATGTCCGCTTTCTCGACGAGTACGCCGATGAGCGGGGGTTCTCCTCTCGCTCCGCTGCGATGCACCGTGCGGTGGAACTGCTCCGTGCCTCGAGTCTCGAGGGCGCCTATGAGGAGGCCTGGAGTGACTGGGAGGCGTCGGACGACGCGCTGGTCTGGGACACCTCCGCCGGTGACGGACTCAACTGATGCGACGCGGGGAGATCCGCCTGGTCGATTTCCAGCCGGTTCGTGGCTCGGAGGCCGACAAACGCCGGCCGGCGGTCATCGTGAGCAACGACGGCGCGAACGGCGCATTGGAGCGACTCGGCCGTGGCGTGGTCACGGTCGTTCCGGTGACGTCGAACATCGCTCGCGTCTTCCCTTTTCAGGTGCTGCTGCCGGCGGAGCACTGTGGCCTCGAGGCGGACTCGAAGGCGCAGGCGGAGGAGGTCCGCTCTGTCGACGTCTCGCGTGTCGGCCGGCGTGTCGGTCTTGTCGTGGGCGAGAGTCTCGATGCCCTCGACGACGCGCTTCGACTGCACCTCTCGCTTTAGAGCGAGCGCCGGCTAGTGGTGCGACGCGGTGTAGGCGGCCTCTTCGGTCCGCACGTCGGCAACGAGGTTGCCGGTCGCCAGGTTGATGTCGTCCAGGTGGTAGCCCCAGTTAGGCCCGAGCGCCTCGGTGACCACCGGGCGGGTGTCGCCACTGGGCCCGACGTCGTTCACCTGGAGCCAGGTGGCGCCTCCCGCACTCTTGCACCTCGCCGTGTACAGCCCCGGATAGGAGACCCACGGCGTGGTGACCGGCGGTGGCGGGGCCGTCGAGGTGACGGCGAGGAACCACGGCTCGAGGGCGCCGGTGCCACCGGCCAGTGCGGCGGGGTTGACGCAGGCGACTTGGACGCCGGCCGTGGCCGCCTGATTCGACTGGAGGCTCACGCCCTGGCCGGGCCGGCCAAAAAAGCTCGTGGCCGGTGGCTGTCCCGGGAACGTCGAATACGCGATCACACAGCGGAGCGCCGACGGGCGGGTGCACAGGGCGATATTCCGGAACGTGGACCCGACGGTCCGCCCCGTGGGGACCGCCACGTTCCCCCCGGCGATGATCGCCGAGACCATGCGCGAACGCAGGGCGGCGTTCGTGTCGATCTGGCTCGCCAGCAGCCGGATGAGCATCGCTGCGCCCTGCGAGTGGCCGATGAAGATGACCGGTCGTCCGTCGTTGAAATGCGCGAGGTAGTCCTTCCACCCCGCCAGCAGGCTCCGGTAGGCGACGGTGTCGGCGGTGGGGTCCGGCCCGGTGGCGAGCGAGGCGACGGTGCGCTGGCGGTACATCGGCGCCCAGACCCGGCAGACCGAAGAGAACGGTGCCGCCTGGGAGGCGGCGGCGCCGATCTCGGTGGACTGGACCACCAGGTTGGCGTTGGCCGTCGACTGGGCGCTCACCGTCGGGTACACGTAGAAGCAGTCGAAAGGAGAGTTCGTGGCGGCCGCCGTCTCCTCGACGGTGCGCGCACCACTCGCCGGCACCACAGTCGACGTCAGGCTGATGGTGCACGGATTGCCGACGATCCCCGGCCGGCAGAGCCAGACCGTTCCCGCCGCATCGGCCCGGGCGACCGCCCCCGCCACCCCGCCACTGCCGATGGCGGCGCCGGACGCGCCGAGCACGACTACGGCCAGCCAACCCGTCCACCGGTGCTGTCGCATGGGTCCCTTTCTTTGCCGCACGTGGGCCGCCCGGATTTACGCAACAAGGTTGCCTATCGGGATAACCTACGCCCATGTCAGAGAGCCGTCCAGCCCCCGAGCTCTTCGGTGATGCGCTCGCACTGGCCCGAGGTGCGTGGATCCGGCAGATGGCAGCCCGGCTCACCCGCTGCGGCTTTGACGACTACCGCCGCAGCGACGCCGCGGTGTTTCGGCTCCTCCTCGCCGGACCGGTCCCCGTCGGCCGGCTCGGCAACTCTCTCGGCGTGACTCGCCAGGCCGCCCGCAAGGTCGCAGACGGGCTCGCGACCCGTGGTCTGGCCACGACCGAACGCGACCTCCTCGACGGCCGCCGGCTGAACGTGGTGCTGAGTGCGGCGGGGGAGTCCTACGGTCGAGCCGTCGTCAGGGTCGTGCGCGAGCTGAACGCGGCGCTGGGCGCCCGGGTCGACCCCGAGGACCTGGCTCGCACCCGGGTGGTGCTGGCCGAGGTGGTCGCCATGGGCGCCGACGGCCTCAGAGCGGTCGGCGGCGGTTCCCATGAGAGCGGCGGCCCGGGCCCGTCGTAGGGCCCGACGACAGGGCCGGCCGCGCCGGTGGGTCGGTCAGGGCTTGGGCGGCGGCCAGGTCGGCGGCGGCCATTCGGGCGCAGACGGTGCCTGCGTCGACGGCCGGGACTGCGTCGGCTGGTCACCAGGTGCAGCGGTGCCCGACGGCACGGCGTCGGAGGGGGGAGCGGCGGCCGGGGGCGTCCCCGCACCCACCGGTGCCTCGGCGCCGTGGCCATTGGTGGAGCTGGTGCCGTTGCCGTTGCCGTTCGCGCCCGAGCCGTTGAAGTGCGGGACGGACTTGGCGCCACTGGCGTGGACCGGCTCGCCGAATGCCTCGTCGACGAGGCGCCCGACGGCCAGGCCGTCGACCGTCTCTTGCTCCAAGAGCGTCTTGGCGACCGCCTCGAGGCCGTCGCGGTGCTTGCTCAGCACCTCGACGGCGCGCTCTTCTTGCTCGCGCAGGATGCGCTCGACCTCGTCGTCGATGACGCGGCTGGTGTCTTCGGAGTAGTCCCTCGTGTGCATCAGGTCCTCGCCCAAGAAGACCTGGCCCTGGGAGCCCCAGGCCATGGGGCCGATCTCGTCGCTCATGCCCCACTCACGGACCATCTTGCGGGCCAGCTCGGTGTTGCCGACGAGGTCGTTGGCCGCCCCGGTCGAGAGGTCGCCGTAGACGAGCAGCTCTGCGACCCGCCCGCCCATGCGCACGCAGAGGGAGTCCTCGATGTAGATGCGGGGGTGGATGTGGCGCTCTTCGATCGGCAGCTGCTGGGTCACGCCGAGCGCCATGCCGGTCGGCAGGATGGTCACCTTGTGCACGGGGTCGGCGTGCTCGAGCACGTAGGCCAGCACGGCGTGGCCGCCCTCGTGGTAGGCGACGCGCTCCTTCTCGTCGGGGGAGAGCACCAGGCTCTCGCGCCGCTGGCCCATGAGGACGCGGTCGCGGGAAGACTCGAAGTCGTCCATCTCGATGGTGGCAGAACCCCGGCGCACGGCGTGCAGTGCCGCCTCGTTGACCAGGTTGGCCAGGTCCGCGCCGCTCATGCCGGGCGTGCCGCGCGCCACCAGCGCGAGGTCGACGTCGGGACCGATGCGCTTGCCCCGGCAGTGCACCTGGAGGATCGGCAGGCGCTCGTCCAGGTCCGGGAGGGGGACGACGATCTGGCGGTCGAAGCGGCCCGGGCGAAGCAATGCCGGGTCCAAGATGTCGGGCCGGTTGGTGGCGGCGATGATGACCACGCCCTCGGCGGGGTCGAAGCCGTCCATCTCGTTCAGCATCTGGTTGAGCGTCTGCTCGCGCTCGTCGTGGCCGCCACCGAGGCCAGCCCCGCGCTTTCGGCCGATGGAGTCGATCTCGTCGACGAAGATGATGGCCGGCGCCTGCTTGCGGGCGGTCTGGAAGAGGTCGCGCACCCGGCTCGCGCCGACGCCCACGAACATCTCCATGAAGTCCGACCCGCTCACCGAGAGGAACGGCACGCCGGCCTCGCCGGCGACCGCCCGGGCGAGCAGGGTCTTGCCCGTTCCGGGGGGCCCGACCAAGAGCACGCCCTTGGGGATCTTGGCCCCGATCTCCTTGAAGCGTGCCGGGGTCTTCAAGAAGTCGACGACTTCGGAGATCTCCTGCTTCACCCCGCCGTAGCCGGCGACGTCGTCAAAGGTCGTCGACGGCCGCTCGGCGCTGTACTGGCGCGCCTTGGAGCGCCCGATGGACATGATCCCCGACATCTGGCCGCGTGCCTGGCGCGAGACGAAGTAGATCATCCCGCCGAAGAGCAGGAAGAAGAAGAGGTAGGGGAGCCAGGTGCTCACGAAATTCGACGGGGTGGAGAACGTGACGTCCACGCCGTCGGACTGGAGCTGGGTGATGTCGGCCGGGATGACCGGGTTCGGGCCGCTCACGGTGTAGGAGGTCCCGTTGGAGAGCTTGCCGGTGATGGTCCCCGTCGAGTTGTCGACGTTCGCACTTTGGACCTGCTTGGCCTTCCCGTCGTTCAAGAAGGTCGTGTAGGTGAGGCTCTTCGCCGAGTTGTGGGGGAGGAACGAGGAAAGGACGAGGACGACCAGGAGTGCGAGGATGACGACACCCCACACCCAACGCCAGTTCTGCTCACCGCCCGGAGTGGGCGGCTTTGCGCCTGGCACGGGCGGACGCGACTGGTCTTCAGGCCTCGCTGGACTCACCGGCCCAGCCTATGCGCCGACCCCGCCACCTCGGTACCGCCCCCCTGAGCCGCCTCCATCGCACGTGGGGTGCCCAACTAACGTGGCGCAGATGGCCCAGCCCGGCGACAGCGCGTCGAGCGAACGCGGCTCACCGACCCGCCGCCGGCGCCAGAGCGCGCCCTCGGCGACCTCGGGCGACGTGCCGCTCCTGCCTGCCCTCGGTGAGCCAGGCACGACGAGCGCGCAGGGCTGGGGCGAGCGGCCCTTCCTCGACGTGGCGGGCGCACCGCCGCTCACGCGTGGCGACGGCTGGTTCTGGCTGTTCTTCGGGCTTCTCGGCTTCTTGGCCGGGGAGATCGTTGGCTTCGTCTTCGCCGCCATCGCGGCGGACCTCGCCGGCGAGGGCAACCAGCTCGCCGCCATCGCCAAGCTCTCCGCCCCGCCCGAGTGGTACGTCGGGGCGAGCCTGGTCGGGCTGTGGGTCGGCTTCTTCGCCGGGCCGTGGTTGGCCAGCCGGGTGCGCGGCACCCGGCAGTTCGTCTTCGACCTGGGCCTGCGCTTCCGGCCGATCGACGCCGTCGGGATCGTCATCGGGGTGGGCGGCCAGATCCTCGTCGGGCTCATGTACCTGCCCTTCCGCAGCCACATCCACAACTTCAACGGCCCGACGACCAAGCTGACCGGCGCCGCCCACGGGGGCGGGTTCGTGGTCATCGCCGTGCTCACCGTCGTCGGGGCGCCCTTCTTCGAGGAGTTGTTCTTCCGGGGGCTCGTGCTGAAGGGCCTCGTGCGGGTGCTCACCCCGATCGGGGCCACGCCCGGGCGGGCACGCACCCTCGGCGTGGCGGGTGCGGTGGTGCTCGACGGGCTGATCTTCGGCCTGGCCCACGGCGAGCTGGTCCAGCTGGCCGGCCTCGCCACCTTCGGGGCGATCCTGGCGGTGATCAGTTACCGCACCGGCAGACTCGGCATGAACATGGTCGCCCACGCCAGCTTCAACCTCGTCGCCGTGCTGTCGATCCTCTCTTCGCGCGGCGGCCTGATCCATTGACGATCACCCCGACGAGAGCTGAGCGCCGAGTGGCGGCGGCTGCGCCCCCTTCGCCCCCACCGCCCGTGGTGGCGCACTGGCGCCCCCGGCGCCGTGGGCCAGGCGCGGTCATCCCGGCCCTGGCCACGCTGGCGGTGATCCTCGGCGTGATCGGTATCACGCTCTGGCAGCTCCACCCGAACCTGCTGCTCTCGAACACGACGACCACCGGCGGCGACACCGGCGCGCACTTCGTGATGCCGGCGTTCCTCAAGACCTACCTCTTGCCCCACGGCCACCTGACCGGTTGGGACCCCGGCTGGTTCGACGGATTCCCCATCTACACCTACTACTTCATCCTCCCGGACCTCTTCGCCGCCCTCGGTGCCTACGTCATCCCCTACGGCATCGCCTTCAAGCTGGCGACGATCAGCGGGTCGGTGGCGCTGCCCATCTGCGCCTGGGCGCTCGGCCGGCTCTTCGGGATGAAGCGTCCGGGGCCGGCCGTGCTCGCCGCTGCCACGTTGCCGTTCCTCTTCGACTACTCCTTCACCATCTATGGCGGCAACCTGTTCTCGACGCTGGCCGGCGAGTACGCCTACTCGCTCTCGATCGCCCTCGGCCTGGTCTTCCTCGGTCTCTTCGCCCGGGGGGTGCGCACCGGCCGGAACCGGGGATGGGCGGCCCTCGTGCTCGCCGCGTGCATCGCCGCCCACATCATCCCGGCCATGTTCGTGCTGGTCGGCGCGGCGATCCTCACCGCCTTCGAGATCCTGCCCGAGCAGCTCCGGCCCGACGACGCCATGGCCGGCTGGCGCAGCGGCATCCGCGACGTCGGCGAGGTGGCCATGGGCACGTGGCGGCGCCTCTGGTGGGCGGCGAGCACGGTCGTCCTCGGGCTCCTCCTCTCCGGCTGGTGGCTCGTCCCGTTCGGGCTGCGCCAGCCGTACACGACCACCATGGGCTACGCGAACGTGACCGGTTACGCCAACCTGCTGTTCCCGGTGGCGGACCGCTGGGCCATCTTCCTGGCGGCGGCGGCGGTCGTCGCTGGGTTCGCCCTGCGGAGCCGCCTCGTCATCTGCTTCACGCTGCTCGCGCTCTTCGCCGCCGTGGTGCTCGTCTTCGACCCGATCGGCAGCCTCTACAACGTGCGCGTCCTGCCGCTGTGGTTCCTGTCGGTCTACCTGCTGGCCGCCTGGGTGGTCGCCGCCGCGCTCACCTTCGCGGCGCGGGCGTGGCGACGGCACCGCACCGCCATTTGGGTCGCCGCCGTCCACCACGCCCGCGGCGTGCTGGCCCGGGTCCCGGGCCGGCCGGCTCCGGGGCGGTGGGGAGCCGGGGCGGTGGCCGGCCCGCTGGTCGCGCTGCTCCTCGCCGCCGCCGTGGTCGTCCCGCCGTTCGTCGTGAGCGCCAACCTCTTGCCCGTCACCGTCGGCGCGAACCAAGTGAGCGCCTGGGCGGCGTGGAACTACAGCGGCTACGAGGGCAAACCCGCCTATCCCGAGTACCGCGCCGTCATCACCACCATGGCCAAGGTCGGCGCGCGCTTCGGGTGTGGGCGCGCCATGTGGGAGTACAACGCGGACTTGAACCGCTTCGGGACCCCCATGGCCCTCATGCTGCTGCCGTACTGGACGGGGGACTGCATCGACTCGATGGAGGGGCTGGTCTTCGAGTCGTCGGCAACGACGCCGTACCACTTCTTGAACCAGGCCGAGCTCTCGGTCGGGCCCTCGGAGCCGGTGGTCGGCCTCAACTACTCGCCGGGCATCAACATCCCGCTCGGGGTCTCGCACCTCCAGCAGCTCGGGGTCAAGTACTACATGGCCTCGAGCCCGGCGACGATCGCCGCGGCCAAGCTCGACCCGTCCCTGCGGCTGGTGGCGACCACCGGCCCGTGGAAGTCGCTCTACGGCGCCCAGGAGATCACCACCACCTGGGACGTCTTCGAGGTGTCGAACTCGGCGGTCGTCGAGCCCCTCGCCAACGACCCGGCGGTGCTCACCGACGTGAAGCCCGCCCAGCCCTCCTGGCTGCCCGTGTCGGAGGCCTGGTACAACGACCCGGCCCGCTGGGCCGTCGAGCTGGCGGCTGGTGGGCCGAGCGAGTGGCCCCGCATCACCGCGAGCACCACCGACCCGCCGCAGAAGGCGGTGGCACCCACCACGGTGAGCGACATCGCCCAGACGAGCGACACCATCAGTTTCCACGTGACGAGGATCGGCACACCGGTGGTGGTGAAGACGTCGTACTTCCCGAACTGGCACGCCGAGGGCGCGAACGGGCCGTGGCGGGTGACGCCGAACCTCATGGTGGTGGTGCCGACGTCCCATGACGTGACCCTCACCTACGACTCGACGCAGGCGAACGAGCTCGGCGAGCTGGCCACCGGCGTGGCGCTGCTCCTCGTCGTGATCCCCGGCACGGTCATCGCCCTGCGCCGACGCCGCCAGCGCGCCGCGCTGCGGTGAGGCGGGCGACACTGGGCACGCTTCGGAAGCAGCGCGCGAGGGCCGGTAGGCTGCGGCGCGATGGCTGATCCCTCCCTCGTCTTCAAGGCCTACGACATCCGGGGCACCGTGCCCGACCAGCTCGACGCCGACCTCTGCCGGGCAGTGGGCGCGGCGGTCGCCACCTTCACGGGCGCCGGGCGCATCCTCGTCTGCCGGGACATGCGCCCCTCGGGCGTGGAGCTCGCCGAGGCATTCGCCGAGGGGGCGCGCACCGTCGGAGCGGCGGTCACCGATCTCGGGATGGCCTCGACCGACTTCTTGTACTTCGCTTCGGGGAAGCTCGATGCCCCCGGTGCGATGTTCACCGCGTCGCACAACCCCGCCGCCTACAACGGCATCAAGCTTTGCCTGGCCGGTGCGCGCCCGATCGGCCGAGACACCGGGTTGACCGAGATCGAGGCGCTCACCCGCCAGTTTCAGGCCAAGCCCGCCACCTCGGACTCCCTCGCCCCGCTCGACCACCAGGATCTCCTCGAGGCCTACGCCGAGCACGCCCGCTCCTTCGTGGACACCGCGGCGCTTCGGCCCTTGCGCATCGTGGCCGACACCGCCAACGGGATGGGCGGGATGGTCGTGCCCCTCGTGATGGAAGGCCTGCCCTTCCACGTGGACATGCTCTTCCCCGAGCTCGACGGCTCGTTCCCGAATCACCCGGCCGACCCGATCCAACCCGAGAACCAGGTCGCCTTGAAGGCGGCGGTGCTCGAGCACCACGCGGACGTGGGCCTCGCCTTCGACGGCGACGCGGATCGCGTGTTCCTCGTCGACGAGCGAGCCGAGCCGGTGTCGGGCTCGCTCACCACCGCCCTCGTGGCGGCCTCGATGCTGACCAAGTACCCCGGCTCGACGGTGCTCTACAACCTGATCTGCTCGCACGTTGTGCCCGAGGTCATCGCTGAGCACGGCGGGGTCGGGATCCGCACGAAGGTCGGCCACTCCTTCATCAAAGAGATCATGGCCGAGACCGGGGCAGTCTTCGGCGGGGAGCATTCTGGGCACTACTACTTCCGTGACAATTACCGCGCCGACTCGGGCATCATCACCGCCCTCCTCGTCCTCGAGCTCATGAGCAAGTCCGACCAACCGCTCTCGGCGCTCTTGGAGCCGTATCGCCGCTATGCCGACTCAGGCGAGATCAACACCGAGGTCGCCGACCCGCCCGGCGCGGTCGAAGCAGTCGCCAAGCACGAGGAGGGTGCGGGGGCGAACACCGATCGCCTCGACGGCCTCACCGTCGACCACGGTGACTGGTGGTACAACCTGCGCCCGTCGAACACCGAGCCCCTGCTGCGCCTCAACGTCGAAGCGGGCAGCGACGAGGAGTGCGAGCGCCACGTGGCCGAGGTGCTCGCCCTGGTCGACGAGCTCACCAACTGAACGCCGAGGCCGGGGAGCCCCCCGGCGAAGGAGACCCCATGCCACTCGACCCACTGCTGATCGAAGTCCTCGCGTGCCCCATCGACAAGGGCCCGCTCCTGTTCTTCGCCGATGAGGACACCCTCTACAACCCACGCCTGCGCCGTGCCTACCGGATCGAAGACGGCATCCCGGTCATGCTGCCCGAGGAGGCACGCGAGGTCGACGACGCCGAGCACGCCCGACTGGAGAAGAAGGCGGCCGACGAAGGGGTGCCCGAGACCGGCCACGCCGGCCACTCGGCCTGACGGCTCGCCGGTGAGCCAACCCGGCCACGCCGTCCCTCCCTCCCCGCTGCCCGTCGACTCCGAGGGCATCTGGGAGGCGACCGCGCGATTGCCCGAGCAGATCGCCGACGCGGCGCGCGCGGTGGCCGGCATCGGCCCGCTGCCCGGCGCCGCAGGGGTCCGCCACGTCGCCGTCGCGGGCATGGGCGGGAGCGGTGTCGCCGGCGATGTGCTCGCCGCGTATGCGNNTCGGCGGGCGGCCCCCTGGCCGAACTCGCTCGGGCGCATGACTGGCTCCACGTGCCCCTTCCCGCCTCACTGCCCCAGCCGCGCACCGCCCTCGGTGCCACGACGGTGCCCCCGCTCCTGCTCCTCGAGCGACTCGGCATTCTCGAGAACGCCTCGAGGGATGTGGCGGCGGCCGTGACCCAGCTGCTCGGCCGCCGCGACCAGCTGTTCAGCCCGAGCGGCCCGGCCGCTCTCGTTGCCCGACGCATCGGGCGGACCTTTCCGCTGCTGCACGGCGCCGACGGCCTCGGTGCGGTGGCCGCCACGCGCTGGAAGACGCAGATCAACGAGAACGCGAAGTCACCGGCGTTCGTCGGCGTGGAACCCGAGCTCTGCCATAACGAGCTCGCCGGATGGGGCCAGGACGGCGACGTCACCCGTCAGGTGCTCACCCTCATTCAACTTCGCATGGCCCATGAGCATCCCCAGATCGAGCGCCGCCAGGACCTGGTTGCCGAGATCCTCTTGGAGGTCATGGCCGAGGTGATCGAGGTGCGCGGCGAGGGCGAGGGCGACCTCGCGCAGTTCTTCGACCTCGCGTACTTCGGCGACGTCACGTCGCTCTTCCTCGCCGGAGCCGAGTCACTCGACCCCGGTCCCATCCCCACGCTCGTCGAAGTGAAAGAAGCGCTCCGGCAGGCCTGAGCCAACCGCCTCCGCCCCTCCTGCTTCCTCCGAAGTGGCTCTGTTAGCGTCCCGGCCAGTGCAACCCTCGCCACGTGGTGCCCTGCTCGCTGCCTCCCTGGCAGTTGGCTCCTTGGTGGTCGTTGCGCCTGTGGCCGGTGCTGCTCCCTTCAAGCACATAGCCGTCATCCCGGGCAACCCGGTCGAGGGGGCGTACACGTCGCCTGTTCCCCCTGGCTCACCGTCGTACATCGAGGTGCAGGGGCCCGACCGCGTCACCCACTACACGCAGTCGACCTCGACCACGGTCGGCTCACCGACCTCGAGCACGTCGCTCACGCTCACCATGCTGCAGGGTTGGACCATCACGCTGACCGTCGGCGCCGGCCAGAGCATCCAGCCGGGCGTGGTCTACAGCCAGCAGGACGGCGTGTCGGTTTCGGTCGGCAACGGCGGCCAGCTCTGTTACAACGCCAACGGCGAGGGGTCCGTCGAGGTCGACCAGCTCGCGCAGGATGGATCGGGGCAGGTGACGTCCGCTGCGATGCAGTTCTACTGCTTTGACGACCACTCGAGCACCGTCTACGGCGGGGCGGTGTCCTTCAACATCGTGCCGACCTCGCCCACCGAGGGCTACTACATCTACGCCGACAACGGCTTCGTCACGGGGTTCGGGAACGACAACTACCTCGACTACCTCGGTGACCTGAGCTGGGAGACCCTGAACGACCCGATCGTCGGAATGGCCATCACGCCCGACGGTGGTGGCTATTGGCTCGTCGCCTCCGACGGCGGCGTCTTCAGCTACGGCGACGCCAATTTCTACGGCTCGATGGGTGGCAAGCACTTGAACGACCCGATCGTCGGCATGGCGACGGACACGGGGACCGGCGGGTACTGGCTCGTCGCCTCCGACGGCGGGGTGTTCGCCTTTAACGCCCCGTACTACGGCTCCATGGGCGGCAAGCACCTCAACCAGCCGATCGTCGGCGTGGCGGCAAGGCCGGGGGGCAACGGCTACTGGTTCGTCGCCTCCGACGGGGGCATCTTCGCCTTCAACGCCCCCTTCTACGGCTCCATGGGGGGCCAGCACCTGAACCAGCCCATCGTCGGCATGACGCCGACGCCGAACGGCAACGGCTACTGGTTCGTCGCCTCCGACGGGGGCATCTTCGCCTACGACGCTCTCTTCCACGGCTCGATGGGGGACCGACCGCTCGCTGCCCCGATCATCGGCATGGCCTCGACCACCGACGGCGGGGGCTACTGGGAGGTCGCGACCGACGGCGGCATCTTCGCCCTCGGTGACGCGCAGTACTTCGGCAGCCTGGGGGGCCAGGGCTACACCGGCATCGCCGGCGTCGCCACCAACACCGCATCGGTCGGCTGACCGGAAGGGACACCTCCGTCACCAGATGGACGAGCAGCGCTATCTCCTCGACAACCAGGTTGCAGCTGCTGGGGAGCGCTTTGCCGCGCTGGCCGAGCTGTTCGACCCTTCGACGCACCGTCATCTCGACCAGGTCGGCCTGACGGAGGGTTGGCGCTGCTGGGAGGTCGGGGCCGGCGGCTCGGCGCTCACCGCGTGGTTGTCTGCTCGCGTCGGCGCAATCGGAAAGGTCGTGGCCACCGACATCGACGTCGCATGGGCACGAGAGGCGCAAGCACCGAACGTCGAGGTGCGCCGTCACGACGTGGCGGCTGAACCGCCCCCGGGCCAAGGATTCGACCTCGTCCACGCACGCCTCGTACTCGTCCACGTCCCGCAACGCGACGTGGCGCTCCGCTCGATGGTCGCCGCCCTGCGACCCGGGGGGTGGCTCGTCGTCGAGGACGCCGATCCGGCCATGCAGCCGTTGTCGTGCCCTGAAGCGCGCAACGATGCAGAGCGCCTCGCCAACAAGCTGCGGACGGGCTTTCGTGCACTGATGGCCGAGCGCGGTGTCGACCTGGGCTATGGCCGCACTCTGCCGCGGTTGCTGCGCGAGGCCGGTCTCGACGGCGTCCGTGCTGACGCGTACTTCCCC
>PMFN01000013.1 GCA_003155135.1 Acidimicrobiaceae bacterium
TGATGGCCAAGTACATCTAGGCGGCCGCGGCTCTGGCGAACGCGTCGTCGACCAGCACGACGTCGCGCCCGGCCCGCTCGAGGATGCTGGCTGCGATGCCAGCCCGGAATCCTGCGGCGCAATGGACCCAGAGTGTGCCCTCGGGGAGTTCGGCCATGCGGTCGAAGAGGTCATGGAGCGCGATGTGCACAGCGCCGTCGAGGTGGCCCGCCTCCCATTCGTCGTGGCGGCGCACGTCGACGGCGACGTGGCCCGGCTGACCGAGTGCCCGAGCCAGGTCGGCGAAAGTGCGAGCCGGATAGGAGCGGATCGTGCGGGTTGGTGCGGGAGGGGGAAGCGGCCCGCAGTACCGTCCGGTGATGTGGTCGATCCCGATGCGCGTCAGGTCGAGGTGAGAGTGGGCGACCTGGTCCTCGCTCTCCCCGATGAGGACGAGGGGGGTGTCCGGTGGCAGGAGCCACCCCAGATACGTGGTGAAGAGCGGGGTGTGCTCGACGTTGATCGTCCGGGCGAGGTGTGCGGCGGCGAAGGCGGCGCGCGGGCGCAGATCCACCACCCAGGCATCGGTGCACGCGGCCGCACGGAGCTGGTCGCCGTGGACCGATCGAGGCGGGGTGAGGTCCGGTCGACCCATGCCGGTGAGGTTGAGCGCGGCCATGCGGCCGTAGTAGCGGGGATGGTCCGGGGCGCTGGTGAGGAGCGCATCGACGAAGTCGCTCTCGCCGGTCACCACGAACGCCAGGTTCGCCGCACGCTGGTCGCCGATCGTCGAGGCCGTGACCTCCGCCGACACCCCGACCGAGCAGAAGCTGCCGAAGCCATGGGTGGGCAGCACCGCGACCGGCTCGGGCAGCCGTGCGAGCCGGTGCAGCGAGCGGTACTGCTGGCGGGCAAGAGGTGCCGCATGGTCTGGGCCGAAGAGGTCGGTTCGCCCCGCGGAGCCGAAGAGCATCGAGCCGCCGGTGCACACGGCTGACGGTTGGCCACCTTCGAGGGCGACATAGGAGACATGGTGCGGCGTGTGGCCAGGCGTGGCGAGGACCCGCAAGGAGAACGAGGCACCGAGAGCGATCTCGTCGCCGTCGTGCACGGCTCGGTGCGGGAACGACACCGCCTCACCGGCGGCGATGAGATAGGGCACGTCCAGCTCGCGGGCGAGCGCCCGTCCGCCCGAGACATAGTCGTTGTGGATGTGGGTCTCGGCGACGCAGGCGATCCGGACACCCGCTGCAAGGGCTGCGCCGAGGAGGCGATCGATGTCGCGCTGGGGGTCGATGGCCACCGCAACGGACCCGTCATGGACGAGGTAGGTGCGGTCACCGAGCTCGGGTGTGGATACCACGATCACATCGATCATCGGCGCCTTCCGTCCCGACCACTCTGCCCGGGGAACCTGAAGATGGCCTGGGAAGGACGTGAAGGATGTGTGAGGAACTGCCGCTGCGCCGGGCGAGCGCGCCCAACAACCGCGCGCGAGGTGCGTCGGTGAGCATCGGCAGGCGTTGTCGTCGCTGATGCCCGGGCCGTGGGTACGAGAGACGTCGCGGTGCGCGGCCGAGATGCTCTCTCTTCGGGCGGCGACCCGCACCCGAGCGGCGCGGCGCCGTCATCGCCGGCAATCGATGCGCCGAGGCACGGCCACGCGAGGGAGCGGTGCGCACGCAGGTCTGCAGAGGCAAGGCAGCGACGTCCCCTACCGATCGGCGCTCCGGCCTGCACTCGTTGCAACTCCCCGGAGGAAGGTCCACACTGTCGTTGACGGCCCACCGATCGGTGTGCGGCGGCATCGGTGTGGGGGTGGCATATGGAGCGCAGCGAGGTCCGTGCGTTGGGGCGCTTGGGGGTAGAGGCCTACGCAGGTGTGATCGCACACATCGAGAAGGTACACGCGAAGGTGGCCGACCTCTCGTTCAGGTTGGTGCCGACCAGTGGTGCGCCGGCGCACGCCGCCCATGATGCCATCGCCGCCGGCACCTACCGCGCCGTGCGCGGTGTTGGCAGCGTGGCCGGCAACGCTGTTGCGGAGATCCTGCCGCTGGCGACCCTCGGCCTGGGGAACGAACCCATGGGCGCGTCGGGTGGCCCGAACCACGTCCAAGCTGCACTCAACGCTGCCCTGGGTGACAGATTGAGCGACGAGGGCAATCCGCTGGCCATCCGCATGGCGCTGCGCTCGGGGGGTCGCGATATCCGCATCGATCAGGTGACGCTGGCCGAGGCCGTGCAGCACCCGTCACCCAGGATCGCGCTGTTCGTGCACGGACTCGGGGAGACCGACGACTCGTGGCGCTTCCACGCCGGACCGGCGGAAGGCACCTACGCGGAGCACCTGGCCGCCGAGTTCGGCTACACCTGCCAGTTCGTCCGCTACAACACCGGGCGCCATGTGTCCCAGAACGGTCGGGAGCTCGCCACGCTGCTGAGCGAACTGGTCAATGCCTGGCCCGTCCCCGTCGAGCGCCTGCTGCTCGTTGGGCACTCGATGGGCGGCCTCGTCGTCCGCAGCGCCTGCCACTACGGCGAGGAGCTCGGGGCCCCGTGGACCCCGCTGGTCCGGAACGTCGTCCTGCTCGCCAGCCCGAACCTCGGTGCCCCGCTGGCACGCTGGACCCACACCGCGGCACGGTTGCTCGCCAAGCGCAAGGACGAGATCCCCTTCTCGCCTGTCGTCACGACACGCAGTGCGGGGATCGACGACCTGCGGTTCGGCTACCTGATCGACGAGGACTGGGAGGGCTGCAACGCCGAATCGTGCAAGGAGGACCACCGCCACGACGTGGCACTCCTCGCCGGGGCGACCTATGTCACCGTCAGTGCAACCCTGACGCAGGACCCGGCCAGCCCTCTCGGCCAACTGGTTGGCGATCTCCTCGTGCAGCCGGCGAGCGCGCACGGCGGCCCCCGGCAGCGCCAGCACATCCCGTTCACGCTCGAGGGTCGCGAGGAGTTCGGCGGCCGCCATCACTTCTCGCTGCTCAACGACCCCGATGTGTGGGAGGCACTGCGCTCGAGGATCGCCCTCGAGGCGGACAGTGAACCTCCCGGTTCAGCGGCAGACGCCCTCGGCTGACCGACACAGGGTGCTCTTGGAGGTGGCGTCTCGCACGCTGCGGTGCTCGACACCCGGGCGCGCCAAGCCCCGAACGCCTTCGCTCGGTCGGGACGACGGGACGACGGGACGACGGGGAGCGTCGGCTGCCCTTCCGGACTCGGTCGCTTCCGACCACCCGAGCTCGCCGACAACACCGGCTGACCCGTTCCGGAGTCTGGTCAGCGCCCGGCCGCACCTCACCCAGGAGGGCCACCTGGGATCTCGGCGGCGCGCCGCTGGGCGGCCGGTTCGAGCTGGACGCGCAGCGAGCGCAGCACGGTCGCGAGCATCAGGTAGTGGGCGATGAGCATCGTGAGCTCGACCAGCTCTGCCTCGTCGAGGTGCCCGGCCAGCACCGCCCACGTCGCGTCGGCGATGACGCCATCGTCGGCCGTCTCGTCGACCGCGAGCAACGCCGCCAACTCGAGCGGCGCCCAACCGGTGGTGACGAGCTCGCCGCCGAGCGAGGCGATCTCGGTGTCCGTGATGCCCTCACGACGGCCGAGCGCAATGTGCTGGGCCCACTCGTAGCGGCCGTCGAAGCGGGCGGCGGTGCGCAGGATCACCAACTCGCGCAACCGTCCCGGCAACCGCCCGTCGAGGAGCTCTCCACCGAACCCGAGCCAGCGGCGGAAGAGCTCGGGCTGGCGGGCCAGGGTCGTGAAGATGTTCATCGGCTCTTCGGTCCCACCAGGGAAGGTGGCGAGCACCCGGGTCAGCCGGTCGTCCCACTGCTCCCTCGGCAGGGGGGTGACCCGCGGCGATTCGGCGGTCATTCCCCGAGGTTAACGCCGTACCCCGCGCACCCACGGCAAACGGCTCGACGCCGGGGGTCAGACAAGGCGCCGGTCGGTCGCCCACTTCGTGAGCTCGTGGCGCGTCGAGAGCTGGAGCTTGCGCAGCACCGAGGACACGTGGGACTCGACCGTCTTGGTCGAGATCATGAGGTCCCGGGCCACCTCCTTGTACGTGTAGCCCCTGGCGATCAGGCGGAGCACTTCGCGCTCTCGAGGCGAGATCTGGTCGAGCTCGGGGTCGAGACCGGCGGCGAGGTCGCCGGCACCCGCCCCTCCGGCGAAGGCGTCGAGCACGAAGCCCGCCAGCCTCGGTGAGAAGACGGCGTCACCTGCCGCCACCCGGTAGACGCCCTGGAGCAGGTCCGGCCCCGAGACGGTCTTGGTGAGGTAGCCCCGGGCCCCGGCGCGGATGACGGCGATGACGTCCTCGGGGGCGTCGGACACCGAGAGCGCGAGGAACCTGACCTCGGGATGGGTGGGGAGCACCCCGGCGAGGACCGCCTGGCCCCCGCCGCCGGGGAGGTGGACGTCGAGCAGCACCACGTCGGGGCTGCGCTCGCAGATGAGCTCGATGGCCGCATCAGCCTCGTCCGCCTCGCCGACCACCTCGACCGCATCGCCGAGCTCGGCACGCACGCCGGCTCGGAAGACCGCGTGGTCTTCCACGAGGAAGATCCTCGGGCGCCCCTGGTCGGTCATCGCACCAGCTCGCGGCGCGGCATCGACAGCTCGACCTCTGTGCCGCTGCCCGGCGCCGAGCGGATGACCGCGGACCCGCCGAAATGGTGCATCCGGTCACAGATCGAGTGGGCGATGCCCTGGCGGTCGTCGGGGACCGCGCCGGGGTCGAACCCCCGTCCCCGATCGCGTACGAAGAGCGAGACGGCGTCGCACTCGACCTCTGCATAGAGGGAGACCTCCGCTGCGCCCGACCACTTGGCCGCGTTGACCGTCGCCTCCCGGGTGGCTTCGAGGAGGGCGCGCAGGGCGTCGGAGAGGTCGCAGTCGCCGACGACGACCACTTCCACGGTGACGCCGTGATCGGCCTCGACCTGCTGCTGGAGGACTTCGATGCCCTCGCTCAGCGTGGTGGCGTGCTCGGCGATGCTGCCCGGGAGTCGGCCCTCGAACAACCAGGAGCGCAGCTCGCGCTCCTGGGCGCGCGCCAGGCGCACCACCTGGGTCGGGTCCTCGGCTGAGCGCTGGATGAGGGCGAGCGTCTGGAGGACCGAGTCATGGACGTGCGCCGCCATCTGGGCCCGCTCTTCGGCCCGGGCGCGGGCCTGGCGCTCGGCCATGAGGTCGCGCAGCAAGCTGAGCCACCAGGGTCCGAAGACGATGACGATGGCCGCGATGAAGAGCACCGCCCCCCCGACGGGGCGCAGGGCGGTTCCGATCCCGTGCCCCGAGACCAAGATGAAGAGCCCGGCTGCGGCGAGGAATGCCCCGCCGAGGATGCGCCCGAGCAGACGCCAGCGTGAGTGGCGTGTCGTGCCGATGCTCAGCATGGGCACCAGCTCGCCGTCGATCCAGGCGGATTCCGCCGCGCTGGCGTTTCGTTTGATGAGGATGGCCGCACCCGCGGCCACGAAGACGGGCCAGGTGAAGGTGCCCACGTAGGCGATGCTCAAGCTGGCGGCGACGACCTGGACCAGCACGAAGGCGGGGATGATGGCGATGACGAGCCGGATGCCCCGCCGGTCCGAAAGGGCGCGCGAGAAGATGTTCGTGGGCTCGTCCTCCAAGGGGACGAAGAGCCAGGCCAGGGCGTAGACGAGGATGCCGATCCCGCTGCCGAGGGTGAGCAGTACGAAGCCGATCCGCACGAACGTGACGTCGATGCCCGTCGTGCGGGCGACGCCTCCACACACCCCCCCGAGCACCCTCGTCTCGGTGCTGCGGCGCAGTGGCACCCGGTTGTGGCGCCTTGGCCGGCGGCCGTGGCCAGCCCGTTGGCGCCACGAATCCGCTCCCCAGTCGGCCTGGCGGTCGGGGGACCGGGATGGATACGGGGACCCCAGCTGCAAAGGCGATGTCGGTGCCGGGGGCACGCTCGGGCGGGGATCGGCGCGATCGGTGATACCCGAGCATCGCGCACCCGATGACCGGCGACCATCAGGGAGATCCCCGAGCCCCACCCCGGCCGTTCAGGGTCGAACCAGGGTCCTTCCCGATTCCAATCGACTCCTTCGCACCGCATGCTGGCTCCATGGAACTCGCAACGCCGCAGATCACATCGTCAACCCAAGAAGATCCCAGGCCCGGTGACGCCGGCCTCCGCCCGCCGCCCCCCTCAACGACCGAGGAACGCCTCCACCGCCGACGGGGCGGCCGGATGCTGGCCGGCGTCGCCGCCGGACTGGCCGACTACCTCGACGTCGACCCGACGCTCGTGCGGATCGGCTTCGTGGCCCTCACCCTCCTCGGTGGCGTCGCCGTCCCGCTCTACCTGGCGGGTTGGCTGCTCATCCCTGACGAGGATGCCGACCTCTCGGTGGCCGAAGAGCTGCTTGAGCGCGAACGCATCCGCTGAGCCGTACCGCCGAACCGACCGACCAGAGAGGAAACGCCATGCGCTACCGATTGGACCCGCCCTACCCGCCCAACAACCGCCGGCAGAGCCCGAATGCCGACAGCACGCTGAGGGCGTCCGACGCCGAACGAAACGAGGTGGCCGACACGCTGTCCCGTCACTTCGCCGAGGGGCGGCTCGATCAGGCCGAGTTCAAGGAGCGGCTGGACCAGGCGATGGGGGCCACGACCCGTGGTGACCTCACCGGCCTCTTCGACGACCTCCCGCCACTGGCGAGCGAGGTGCCCGTCCGACCGCCCCACCCGTCACGCCGCCGCCGGTTGCTGCCGCTCCTCGTCATTGTCGCACTCGTCGTGCTCGCCACCGGGGTGAGCATGCCCTTCGTCCACGTGCCCTGGTTGCTTCTCGTGCTGATGGGGCTGTATCTCTGGCACCGCGCCAACCGTCGCTACGGCCACCACCACCATCCCGCCGAGATCGGGAACTGACCGCTCCGGGCCCTCGGGTGCTCGCCCGGTGACGAGCGGCCCGCCACGGGCCACCCGGTTGCGAATCCCACGTCCGCCTTCCCCGCTCCGCACCGGCATCCGCAGCGGCGGTGCTCGTGTGGCCTGGCGCACCAGATCGGTGGTCGGCCGCGAGGTCGCCGTGCCCCGAACTCTGGCGGCGCTGTGTTGAGCGGTCGCCCTCCGCCGCGTTGACCGCGTGCCCCCCGGGGACGCCGTCCGGGGAGGTGCGCGGCGATCGCCTCGCCGGCAGGTTGAGTTGGTCGTAGCTTCTGTCTCCAAAGACCGACTCACGAGTACCACCTGACGGGGTGCAAGGGTTGGGTCCGGCCGACTCGTGAAAGGACTGGATCATGGAAGGTGCTCGTCCCGTGAGGTCGCCACGCGGTCTGGGGCTCACCGCCCGGTCGTGGCAGACCGAGGCCCCGTTGCGGATGCTGATGAACAACCTCGACCCCGAGGTGGCCGAGCGGCCCGACGACCTCGTCGTCTACGGCGGCACCGGAAGGGCGGCGCGCAGCTGGGCTGCGTTCGACGCCATGGTGCGCACGCTGTCCACGCTCGGCGACGACGAGACGATGCTGGTGCAGTCCGGCAAGCCGGTCGGCGTCATGCGGACCCATGAGTGGGCACCCCGAGTCATCATCGCCAACTCCAACCTCGTCGGGGACTGGGCCACCTGGCCCGAGTTCCGCCGCCTCGAGGCCCTCGGCCTCACCATGTACGGCCAGATGACAGCCGGGTCGTGGATCTACATCGGGACCCAGGGCATCTTGCAGGGCACCTACGAGACCTTCGCTGCGGTGGCCGCCAAGCGCTTCGGCGGCACGTTGGCCGGCACCTTGACGGTGACCGGCGGCTGCGGGGGGATGGGAGGTGCACAGCCTCTCGCCGTCACCCTGAACCAGGGCGTGTGCCTGATCATCGACGTCGATCCCGAGCGGCTGGAGCGCCGGGTCGAGCACCGGTACCTGGACGAGGTGGCCGACGACCTCGACGACGCCATCGCCCGGTGCGAGGCGGCGAAGGCCCAGCGCTTCGGCCGATCGATCGGCCTCGTCGGCAATTGCGCGACCGTGCTGCCCGAGCTCGTGCGCCGGGGACTCGCCGTCGACGTCGTCACCGACCAGACGAGCGCCCACGACCCGCTCTCCTACCTCCCCGAGGGGGTCGAGCTGTCGGAGTGGGCCGACTACGCGGCGGCCAAGCCCGAGGAGTTCACGAGCAGGGCGCAGGCCTCGATGGCCAAGCACGTCGAGGCGATGGTCGCCTTCCAAGACGCCGGTGCCGAGGTCTTCGACTACGGCAACTCGATCCGCGACGAGGCCCGCCAGGGCGGGTTCAGCCGGGCCTTCGAGATCGAGGGTTTCGTGCCCCTCTACATCCGGCCCCTCTTCTGCGAGGGGAAGGGCCCGTTCCGTTGGGCGGCGCTCTCTGGGGACCCGAAGGACATCGGGGCCACCGACAAGGCGGTGCTCGAACTGTTCCCCGACAACGACCACCTGCACCGCTGGATCCGCGCCGCCCAGGACCGGGTGGCCTTCCAGGGGCTGCCGGCGCGCATCTGCTGGCTCGGCTACGGCGAGCGCGACGAGGCGGGGCTCCGCTTCAACGAGCTCGTCGCCTCGGGCGAGGTGAGCGCACCGATCGTGATCGGACGCGACCACCTCGACTGCGGCAGTGTGGCGTCGCCCTACCGCGAGACCGAGGCCATGGCCGACGGGTCCGACGCCATTGCGGACTGGCCCCTCTTGAACGCCCTCGTGAACACGGCCAGCGGCGCGACGTGGGTCTCGATCCACCACGGCGGGGGAGTGGGCATCGGCCGGTCGCTCCACGCCGGGCAGGTCAGCGTGGCCGACGGCACCGAGCTCGCCGCCCAGAAGCTCGAGCGCGTCCTCACCAACGACCCCGGCATGGGCGTCATCCGCCACGTGGACGCCGGCTACCCCGACGCCGAGCGGGTGGCGGCCGAGCGCGGGGTGCGGATCCCCATGCACGAGAGCTGACGGGTGAGCTTCGACTCCCTCTGGTCCGCCGTCGAACAGGTGGGCCGCCACCCCGGCACCGGTGGCTACCGACGCTACGCGTGGACGCCTGAGGACGCGACACTGGGGGAGTGGTTCGCGGGCGAAGCGACGGCGCGGGGCTTCGACGTGACCACCGATCGGGTGGGCAACCAGTGGGCCTGGTGGGGGGACCCCGACAAAGGCGTCGCAGCAGGGCGGCCCGGCGTGGTGCTCGGCTCGCACCTCGACTCGGTGCCCGACGGGGGCGCCTTCGACGGGCCGCTCGGGGTGATCTCGGCGTTCGCCGCGCTCGACGAGCTGCGCCGGGCGGGCTTCGTGCCCTCCCGGCCGGTCGGCGTGATGCGCTTCGTCGACGAGGAGGGTGCGCGCTTCGGAGTGGCGTGCGCCGGGTCCCGCCTGCTCACCGGGACACTGGCGCCCGAGCGGGCGCTCGGCCTGAAGGACGCCGACGGCGTCTCGATGGCCGAGGCGATGACCGAGGCGGGCCTCGACGTGGGCCACGTCGGGACCGATGTCGAGGCCCTCGGTCGGGTCGGCACCTTCGTCGAACTCCACGTCGAGCAGGGTCGAGGCCTCATCGACCTCGGCCGAGCGGTGGCGGTGGCCTCATCGATCTGGCCGCACGGTCGCTGGCGTCTCGAACTCGACGGGGAGGCCAACCACGCCGGGACGACGCAACTCGCTGACCGCGACGACCCGACGCTCGTGCTCGCGGAGCTGATCCGCACGGCCCGCCACGCCGCCCACGAGCACAACTGCCTCGCCACGGTGGGCAAGCTGCGGGTGGAGCCCAACGGTGTGAACGCCATCGCCTCGCGGGTGACCGCCTGGCTCGATGCCCGGGGCCCGGCGGTGGACTCGGTGCGCGCCGTGGCCGGCGCGGTCGAAGCGGCGGCGGGCACGGCCGCGGCCGAGGAGTCCTTCACCGACGAGACGATCTTCGACGCCGCGCTGCGCGACCGGCTGGTGCGCGTCCTCGGGGACGCACCGGTGCTCCCGACGGGGGCGGGCCACGATGCGGGCATCCTGGCGACCGCCGGCGTCCCGACCGCGCTGCTCTTTGTGCGCAACCCCACCGGCGTCTCGCACTCGCCCGCCGAGTTCGCCGAGCGCGACGACTGCCTCGGGGGCGTCGCCGCACTTGCTGCGGTTGTGCGCGAGCTCGCCGGCCCAGGGGCCCGATGAGCTACTTCGCCGAGTACGCCTGGCTGCCGGGCGGCCTGGCGCGCCACGTCACCATCGAGATCGCAGAGAGCCACTTCAGCCGCGTCGAGTCCGACACCGTGGCGTCTGCGGACGCCACGAGCTTGGCCGGGCTGGTGCTTCCCGGCTTCGCCAACGTCCACAGCCACGCCTTCCACCGGGCATTGCGCGGCCGCACCCAGTCCGGGCGCGGCTCGTTTTGGACATGGCGCTCGCAGATGTACGCGCTGGCCGAGCGCCTCGACCCCGACAGCTACCTCGCTCTGGCGCGTGCCACGTACGCCGAGATGGCCCTGGCGGGGGTGACGGCCGTCGGCGAGTTCCACTACCTCCACCACGGCCAGGGGGGTCGCCCCTACGCCGACCCCAACGCCATGGGCGCCGCCCTGGTCGAGGCGGCCCGCCAGGCCGGTGTGCGCCTGACACTGCTCGACACCTGCTACCTGGCCGGTGGCCTCGGCGGGGGTGGTCCCGAGCCGCTCAGCAAGACCCAGCGGCGGTTCAGCGACGGCGACGTCGAGCACTGGGCGAAGCGGGTGGACGCCATCGAGGCCGCCCCGCACCTCATCGTTGGCGCCGCCGTCCACTCGGTGCGCGCCGTGCCCCGGCGCGCCCTCGCCTCCATCGTCGAGGCGGCCACCGGGCGCCCCCTGCACGTGCACCTCTCCGAGCAGCCGGCCGAGAACGAGGCGTGCCTCGCCGCCTACGGCCTCACCCCCTCGGCGCTGCTCGACGCCGAAGGCGTCCTCGGGCCTGCGACCACAGCCGTGCACGCCACCCACCTGCGCACCGAGGACGTGGACCTCCTCGGGCGCTCGGGGACCGGGGTCTGCATCTGCCCGACGACCGAGCGCGATCTCGCCGACGGGATCGGCCCGGCGCGAGCCCTGCGCGACGCCGGCTCGCCCCTCAGCCTCGGCTCGGACCAGCACGCAGTCATCGACCTCCTCGAGGAGGCACGTGCCCTCGAGATGGACGACCGCCTGGCGAGCGGCGAGCGGGGACGGTTCGAGACGAGTGAGCTGCTCGCCGCATTGACGACCGCCGGCCACGAACAACTCGGTTGGCACGGCGGTGGCCGCCTGGCTGCCGGGGCACCCGCTGACCTGGTCGCGGTCAAGCTCGACTCCCCGCGTACGGCTGGGACGACGCCGTCCGAGGCCCTCTATGCGGCCACCGCCGCCGACGTGAACACCGTCGTCGTCGGCGGCAGGGTCGTCGTCTCCGGCGGTCGCCATCTCCTGGGCGACGTGGGCGCCCAGCTCGGACCGGCCATCGACCGGCTCTGGGATGCGCTGTGAGCTCGACGGCGATCACCGGCATCGCGGAGCTCGTGACGAACGACCCGCGGACCGGCGACGGCACGCGCCTCGGTATCCTCCGAGATGCCGCTGTTGTCGTGGACGGCAGCGCGATCGCGTGGGTCGGGGCGGCCGCTGCCGTGCCGGCGACCGACGAGCGGGTCGACGTCGGCGGGCGGGCGGTCGTGCCGGGATTCGTCGACACCCACACCCACCTGGTCTTTGCCGGTGACCGGGCGGCCGAGTTCGCTAGCCGCATGGCGGGCGTGGCCTACGACGGCGGCGGCATCGCCACGACGGTCGACGCCACGCGCGCGGCGAGCGACGAGGTGCTCCGTGCGCTGTTGGCCGGCCGCATGGCGGAACTGCGGAGCCAGGGGACCACCACCACCGAGATCAAGAGTGGCTACGGCCTCACCGTGGTCGACGAGGAGCGGCTGTTGCGGCTGGCCCGGGAATGCACCGACGAGACCACGTTCCTCGGGGCCCACGTGGTGCCCCCCGGCGCGCAGCGCGCCGCCTACATCGAGCTGGTCACCGGCGAGATGCTCACGGCCTGCGCCCCCGAGGCCCGCTGGATCGACGTCTTCTGCGAGCCGGCGAGCCCGCACGCCTTCGACGGCGACGAAGCGCGTACCGTGCTCGAGGCCGGGCGCGATGCCGGCCTCGGGCTCCGGGTGCACGGGAACCAGCTCTCCGCCGGCCCCGGGGTGCGGCTCGCCGTCGAGCTCGGCGCGGCCAGCGTCGACCACTGCACCTTCCTGGTCCCCGCCGACATCGACGCGCTGGCGAGCGGTTCGACGGTGGCCACCCTCCTGCCCGGCGTCGAGTTCTCCTCGCGCTCGCGTTACCCCGCGGCCCGGGTGCTGCTCGACGCCGGAGTGACCGTCGCTCTCGCCACGGACTGCAACCCGGGGACGTCGTACACGTCGTCGATGCCGTTCGTGATCGCCCTGGCCGTACGCGAGCTGTCCATGACCCCGGCCGAGGCCCTCTGGGCGGCGACCGCCGGCGGCGCAGCGGCGCTGCGGCGCCACGACGTCGGGGTGATCGCGCCGGGCGCCCGGGGCGATCTGGCGGTGCTCGATGCGCCGAGCTTCGTGCACCTCGCCTACCGTCCCGGGGTCCCCATCGCCAGCGCGCTGACGCTCTGAGCGCGCCGGGCGCCCCATGAGCGGCCTACTGGTGGGCCGCCCCGCTGCTGCTCGCTGCCATCGCTGGGGTTGAGCGGCGGCCCAGGTGCATGCGGTGAGCCTCGAACGCGACGGTGACGGCCACCACGACCGAGAGCACGGCGAGTGACACTTCGACGACCGCCATGGCGAGCGCAGCTTCCCGGGCGGTGCTGGTGGTGGCCGTGACGTTGGACCAGGCGTCGGCGAGCAGCAGCGCCCCGGTGGCCGCGGCAGCAACGACGACGTGCCGGGAGCGGGTATGGAGGAACCAGCCGGTGAGCGCCATCCCGACGGCCTCGAAGACGTCCAGGCCGCACCACATCAGGCGCAGGTGGAACACCGCCTCGGTGGGCGGCGCGAACGAGACGAACCGGGCCGCTCCGAGCGCGAGCAGCACCCCGGCGACGACGTAGGCGAAGCCGAGCGCAAGTGAACCCTTCTCGCCCCGAGGCTGTGCCAGCCACACGGAGAGCGCCCAGGCGAAGAGCGCGAGCGGAAGGCCGAGGACGACGAACGTCCGGATGGTGACAGCCGTCGAGTGCGTGTGCGACGGCGCCGAGAGGTGGAACCACGCGGTGGCAAAGGCGAGGGACGCGGTGAGCGACGCGCCAACCATCCACGCGGGGGAATCGAAGAACCACAGCGCCGCGGTACTCACCGCACCGGCGGCGATGAGGGCCAGCAGGCCACCGGTGAGCCATGCCACGTTGTGGGCGAGACCCCTCGGCGCCTGGACGAGGTACAGGTAGGAGATCCACGGTACGAGTGCGACAGCCCCGCCCAGATAGAGGACGACCAGGCCCTTGCGGTGGCGCAGTCTGTGGTGGTCGGCCATCGCTCCAGCATGCAGCACCGAGGTCAAGCGGGCTGCATCTGCCGAGAGAACCTCTTCGAGGGAGCGACGGAGCACGCGGGACAGGGCGATCGCTCAGAGGCCGTTCGCCCTGAGGAGCGCTGCTGCTGCCTGCTCGCCGGTCGGCTTGCGGGCGACACGCTCGGCAAGCAGGGCTTGGGCGAGCGCCTCCTGGCCGGCCCTCGCTGCGGTGGCGAGCAGGGTGAGGTCGATGATGTCTCGTTGGGCGTGGCTCCCCCCCACGGCGTGCGCGCAGGGCCGGATGTCGACCAGCAGGTCGAGTGCCCGGTCGAAGTGGCCGTCGGCGAAGCTGGCAAATCCCTCGAGCA
The DNA here is from genome assembly GCA_003155135.1 of Acidimicrobiaceae bacterium. Classification (GTDB taxonomy): domain Bacteria; phylum Actinomycetota; class Acidimicrobiia; order Acidimicrobiales; family RAAP-2; genus Bog-515. The sequence continues at coordinate 13,819 of PMFN01000013.1, forward strand.
GGGTGAGCCCGGCCCTTTCGGCGGCGAGCCGGTTGGTCCCGACGGCGTGGCGGCGCGTCGAGGCCACCAACTGCTCGATCTCGGACTGTCGGCCGACGAGCGCCAGGGCCATCGCCGCGTGCCAGTCGTTGAAGACATAGACGGGGCCGTCGAGAAGGGCTTCGACATCGTCGGCCAGCCGCTCAGCGCGCTCATTCACATCGACCCCGAACAGCGACAGCCGCCAGAGCAGTGCGGCGGCGTCGACGATGTCGAGCCACTGGTCGGTCCGCTCGGCGCGGATGGGGCCGTCGTAGAGGTCGAGCACCTCATCGAACTCCAACAGGTCGAGGTGGTAGAGGCACCGGTGCCACCAGTTGTGCACGGCGAAGTAGCTCGGCGACCAGTCCGGTGCGGTCTCGGTGAGGAACGCCACGCCTTCGTGCTGCCTGCCCTCCATCTCGAAGACGTGAGCGAGCGCGTGGACCGCCCACACATCGAGGGGATTGTCGATCAGCGCGTCACGCGCCCGCGCCTCGGCTGCCCGGTAGTCGGCGTTCTCCTCGAGCCCGAACGCATAGATCCCTGAGATATAGCCCCACCCCGGCAGGTCGACGGGCCAGGCCGGGAGGACCCGGGCAGCGACGTCACGCAGGTCGAGGCGGTTCCCGAGGAAGAAGTAGAGGTCCTGGGCGACCTTGAGGGCGAGAAGGTCCCGCGGATTGTGGAGCAGCGCCCGTTCGAGTGACCGTGTCGCCTCCCCCCATTCGCCGTTGGCCCAGGCCCGAGCGGCGCGCAGGTGGAGCACCTCGCGCTCATCGGTCCCGCCGTCGAAGCGCTCGAGGTCGTCGAGGACCTTCCTTGCCGCGGCCACGCCCGCCGACGTGTTGGCGTAGAGGGAGAGATAGGCGCTGTAGATGTGGCCGAGAAGGAGCCGGTCGTCCTCGGCGAGCGCCGCACGCGTCCCGGCCACCGGTTCGCCCGCCAGCGCTGCCAGGTCCTCCACTGCCTGATCGAGCAGTGCAACCGCCTTGGCGCTTTCCGCCTGCACGGGCACGCCCCAGCGATCTGTGAATGCCGTCACGCCGAAAGCCTCTTTCGCTTCGCCTGCTAGAGCCAGGGTAACTCCATCAGGGAATGTCAAGTCGAGTTCCCTGCTTCGAAATGGCGAATCCCACGCGCCCGTCCGCCTCCCCAACTGTTGGGCACAGCCCAGGTCGCGGGTAGGACTGGGGCTGGCAGCCAACTTGAGGGAGGTTCACGATGGCACGCGTCCTGATCACCGGCTCGGCGGAGGGCCTCGGACTCATGGCGGGGCAGCTCCTCGTGGGCGAAGGCCACGAGGTCGTCCTGCACGCGAGGAACCCGAGCCGGGCGGACGACGCTCGTGCCGCCCTTCCCGATACGAGCGACGTCATCGTCGGCGATCTCTCCACCCTGGCCGGTATGAACGCGGTGGCGATCGCCGCCAATGCCGTCGGCCGCTTCGACGCGGTGATCCACAACGCCGGCGTCGGCTACCGAGAGCCCCTCCGCATCGTGACCGAGGACGGGCTCTGCCACGTCTTCGCCGTCAACGTGCTCGCCCCCTACGTGCTCACGGCGACCATGCTCACCCCGGATCGCCTCGTCTACCTGAGCTCGGGGATGCACCGGGTCGGCACCGCCGGCGTGGGGGACCTGCAATGGGAGCGGCGGCGGTGGGACGGTTCGCAGGCCTACGCCGATTCGAAGCTCTATGACGCGGTCCTCTCCGCGGCCGTCGCCCGCTGCTGGTCCGACACCCTGTCGAATGCGGTCGAGCCCGGCTGGGTGCCGACGAAAATGGGCGGCCCCGGAGCGCCCGATGACATGGACCTCGCCCCGGTCACCCAGGCATGGCTCGCCGTGAGCGACGACCCGGGCGCCCGGGTGAGTGGCGGGTACCTCTACCACCAGCAGCCGAAGACGCCGCACCCCGCCGTGCACGACGCAGGGTTCCAGGACGAACTGCTCGCGGCCTGCGCCGGGCTCAGTGGTGTGGCCATCGAGGAGCGCCCGGCCGACCCGTTGCGCGCGACGTAGCTGGTCACTGCGCCTAGGTGCCGACCAGGTCGTCGGTCAGCGGACCGATGCCGGCGAGGCGACCCGCCAGCTCGAGGGGGAGGCCGAACCGCTCGGCCAGGGTCTCGGGGGCGGTGTAGGTCACCTTGGTTTGGCCGTCGTCGTCCCACACCAGGACCTTGAGGGGAAGTTCGAGCGCGCTCAACGGCACGGCTGCCATGACGGGCGTGCCCGCGGCCGGGCTCCCGAAGAGGATCACCTTGGTGTCGCGCAGCTCGAGGCCGACGCGTGCCGCCTCGCCGCTGTGGTCGACCACGGCGAAGACCTGCATGCCGCGTGCTGCGACCAGGTCGGCGAGGCGCGCCACGGTCTCCTCCACCGAGCCGGGGCTGGCCTTCGTCACCGTCCCGGTGACGCCACCTCGAAGAGCCGTCATCGTCCCATGATGCCCGATCCTGCGCGCACGCAGCAGTTCCGGTCAGGGTCTCGGCGGGGTTCGCCGGGTCCCTCAGCTCGTTTCGGCGTCGAGGAACGTGTTGATGACCGGGCCCACGATGTCGGGGCTGTCGAGCAGGACGAGGTGGCCCGACCCCGGGACCACGTGGAGCGTCGAGTGGCGGAGGAATCGGGCCATGAGCCGCGGGTTGAAGGTGGCGACGAGGGGATCGTCGTCGCCGGCGATGATCAAGGTCGGGGCTGCGATGAGCGGGAGGCCCGGCAGGCTCGAGTACGTCATCGCCGCGCTCAGCTGTGACGCATAGCCCCAGATGCTCGGGGGCCGGGCGGTGCGCCGCTCCACCTGGTCGTCCACCAGCGCGGGGTCTGTCCGGAAGCGGCCGCCGTAGATCGACGCTGCGACCTTGGCGAAGTACGCGCTCGAGTAGTACCGCCGCGGCGTCAGCATGCGTGCGGCCACCATCGGCCCGGGCGGGAGGCCGCCCCACCCGACGGTCGAGCTTGCCAGGACGAGGCGGCGGACCGAGAGGGGATGCTGCAGTGCCAGCTGCTGGGCGACGAGGCCGCCCCACGAGTAGCCGAGCACATCGACACGGCCGTAGCCGAGTTGTGCGAGCAGGGTGGCGGTGAACAGCGCGTTGTGCATCATCGTCGGGGGGAACCACGCCTTCCCGGAGCCACCCGTGCCCGGGAAGTCGAACATGATGAGCTGGCGGTCGGGGAGCCACGGGACGAGCGGATCCCACATGTCGAGGTTCCCGCCGATGCCCATCACCAGGAGCAGCGGCGTCCCTTGGCCGATAACGCGGACCCGCACGCGGGTGGGGCCCACCCTGACGAAGGTGGGCGCTTCGTCGACCACGCTCATGCGGGGAACCGGACCCGCAGGACCTTCTTGTCGAACTTGCCGACGGCGGTCTTCGGGACCTCTTCGATGAACTCGATGCGTGCGGGGAGCTGCCATCGGGCGAAGCCGCTCGCCTCCAGGTGGGCGCGGACATCGTCGGCGCCGACCGGCGCGCCGTCGGCGATCACGAGGCAGGCGAGCGGTCGCTCGACCCACTTGGGGTCCGGAATGGCGATGACCGCAGCTTCGCTCACGCCGGGTATCGCCATGATCGCCGCCTCCATGTCGACCGAGGAGATCCACTCTCCTCCTGACTTGATGAGGTCCTTCGAGCGGTCGGCGATGACGAAGTAGCCGTCTTTCGAGCCGATGGCCATGTCGCCGGTATGGAACCAGCCGTCGTCGGTGAAGCTCTCCTCTCCCTGGCCGTGATGGTACGACCCGGCCACCCAGGGACCCCGGACGTGGAGGGCGCCCATGGTCTCGCCGTCGAAGGCGATCTCTTCGTTCTTCACGTCACGGATGCTGATCTCGACCCCGGGGATCGGGAGGCCGGCCTGCGTCCGGGCGGCCGACGTCGTGGCATCCTCGGGCCACTCGGCCATCCGGTGCTGGGGCCACGCCGTCGAGGCAAGCGGTGATGTCTCGGTCATCCCCCAGGCCTGGATGATGCGGATACCGAAGTCGTCGGCGTAGCGCTCGATGAGGCTCCGTGGCGGTTGGCTGCCACCCGAGACGATGTGGCGCAGCGAGGGGAGCCGTTCGCCACGCGCCGCCAACGCGTCGGCGAGACCGATCCACACCGTCGGGACACCGGCGGTCACCGTGACCCGCTCGGCGCTGAGCAGCTCGGCGAACGGATCAGGCTCGAAGGCGCCCGCGTAGAAGACCAACTTGGCCCCGACGCCCACTGCGGCATGCGCCATCCCCCAGGCGTTCGCATGGAACATCGGCACCTGTGGCAGCACGCTGTCACCCGGTCCGATAGACATCCCCGCGCCCGATGAGACGCCGAGTGCGTGCAGGTAGGTCGACCGGTGCGTGTACACGACGCCCTTGGGCCGCCCGGTGGTGCCGGACGTGTAACAGAGCCCGCACGGCGTGCGCTCGTCGAAGTCCGGGCGCTCGTAGTGGTCGGACTCGGGACCGAGCAGCTCCTCGTAGGGCACAGCGTCGGTCATCGTGGCGCCGGCGGTGTCGGCGCCGAGGACCACGACGTGGCGGAGGCCAGGCACGTGTGGCGCCACCTGCTCGAGGAGCGGGACGAAGTCGGGATCGACCAGCACGACCCGGTCGTCGGCGTCGTTCATGATGAAGGCGAGCTCCTCGGGGCTCAGCCGTACGTTGAGCGTGTGCAGCACCCGCCCCGCGCACGGGACAGCGAAGTACGCCTCGAGATGTCGGAAGCTGTTCCAGGCGAGCGTGGCGATGCGCTCACCCGGCCCGACGCCGAGCGTGTCGAGCGCACCCATGAGCTGCTGGGCCCTCGAGGAGAACTCGCCCATGGTGGTGCGGTGAACCGTTCCGTCCGGGAGGCGGCTCACGATCTCGGTGGTGTGATGGTGGCGGCTGGCGCCGCGGAACAACAGCCAGGTGTCCAACGGGACGTCCATCATCGACGGGCCGTGCTCATCCATGGACGTAGCGTCCCGGCGCACTGTCGATCACCGGAAAGTGGCGGTTCCCGAGCCCCCTCTTCTTCGGCCGCATGGGGCCCGAGCGTACAAGGGTCCACGTCGCCCAGTCCTCCCACCAGCTCCCCTTGAACGACGATGCGGCGGCCAGCCATGCGGCGGGGTCGGGCGGTTGCTCGGTCCCGTACGAGTAGCTGGCCTTCGGGTTGCTGGGCGGGTTGATCAGCGCTTGGATGTGTCCGCTGTTGGAGAGGACGAACCGCACGTCGCCGCCGAAGGCCCGGGTGGCGGCATACGCGGACTGCCAGGGCACCAGGTGGTCGGTGCGCGCGCCGACGACGTAGAGGTCGCAGGTCACCTGTTTCAGGTCCACCGGGGTCTCGAGCACTTGGACCGCCCCCGGTTCGATCAGGGAGTTGTCGATCCAGATCGACATGAATTCGGCGTGCAGCGCAGCAGGGAGGTTCGTGACGTCATTGTTCCAGGCCAACACGTCGAATGCGGGCGGGTTCTCGCCCAAGAGGTAGTTGTTCACCCAGTAGTTCCAGACCAGGTCGTTCGGTCGGACCCATGCGAAGACCCGGGAAAGCGAACGGCCGCTGAGCACGCCCTTGCGCTCGGACGACGTGATCGCCGCCTTCACACTGCGCTCACTGGCGAACATGTTGAGGGTGCTGGTCACCTCGGTGTCGATCATGGTGACGGCCAGGGTGCCGGCATTGACGAGGTTGCTGCCGGTTGCCGCGAGGTGCGCGAGCACCGCGCACTCGGTCATGCCGCCCGCGCAGAAACCCGCCACGTTGACCGATGCCGAGTCGGACAAGGCTGCAGCGCACTCGAGGGCCTCGATACAGGCGGTGGCGTAGTCGTCCAACTTCCAGTCGCGTTGGTCGGAGGTCGCGTTGCGCCACGAGATCATGAAGGTGGGGATCCCGCGGCTCACGGTGTACTCGACGAAGCTGCGGCCCGGGGCGAGGTCGAGGAAGTAGAAGCGGTTGATCTGCGGCGGGACGACGACCGTCGGGATCGAACAGACTTCCCTGGTGCTCGGCGCATAGCGGAGCAGCTCGAACATCGGCGTCCGCAGCACGACCGAACCTTTGGTCACCGCCACGGTCTCGCCAACCCGGAAAGGACGGGTGTCGACTTGCGAGGGCATGCCGCCGTTGTGGCGGAGGTCGTAGGCGAAGTGCCGGCTGCCATCGACCAGGGACCGGCCCCGCGTATTGAAGGCCCGCTTCAGTGCCGCCGGGTTGGTGACCAGGGAGTTGGTGGGCGCCGAGGCCTCAGTGAGCTGGCTCAACGCGAATTTGGCCCGATCCGCGCTCTTGGTGTCGAGGTCGAGTTCGTCCACAGTGTGCAGCACGCTTCCGCGCGTGGTGAGGTAGGTCTGCGCAAGGCGACGCCACAGTGGATGTGACCATGCCGAATCGTCGAAGCGCCTGTCCTTGGGATCCGCTTTCGCGGGCGACGAACCGGCGACGACACGGATCTCGTCGCCGGCCCACTTCACCGTCTCCCCGGCCACCACCCCAGGATGGCGTGCCATCGCGCCGGCCCAGCGCACGCCGGCGCTCACGACCTGGCCCAGGGTGAGACCGACGAAGGGATTGGCTCCACGGATGGCGTTGACCGCGCCGTCCTCGTGCTCGTGGGCGACGTCGGCGGGGGAGTTGTCGTTCAGCGCCACCGTTGCCCTCCCGTGCGCTGCTCCCGTGCGGGTTCGCAGCCCCCGCTCGGTACGGCGCAGTCCGCACGCCGGGGCCACTGCAGTTGATGGCGCCGCGCGCGACCGTCCTCGGTGCGACGGCGCTGGCGTGGCGAGCACGAGGAGGTGGTCGTAGTTTTCGTCTCGGGCCCCTAGTACCCGTGGCCATCGATGCGCATGAAGACCATGATGCACCTCTTGTGGTGCCCGCACCATCGCCCCGGACCGCTTGCGCCATCCCGGGCGACCGTCTCACGAGGCCGGCCGAAGTGCACCCAGCCGACGGCAACTGGCCGAACGAGAACGTGATCCCTCTCGATCGGCAATCTCGCTGGTCAGTGGCATTTCGCCGCTGAGAAGATCGACGCGATCAGCGAAGCGTGACAGTCGAGAGCCGGTAGGTTCATCGAGGCAGCGCGATCACATCAGTGCACCAAAGGAGCGAACAATGGCAGGAATCCTCGACCAGGTCCCCGAGAGTCACCGGGATCTCCTGCAGACGCCGCTGACGGCGACGCTGTCCACGATCGACGCAAAGGGGCGACCGCAGTCGACCGCCGTGTGGTACTTGGTGGACGACGACGGGCAACTGAAGGGCTCGATTACTTCGGACCGCCAGAAGTTCAAGAACCTGCGCGGCAATCCCAACTGCGACCTGTTCATCATCGACTCGCAAAACCCGTTCCGGACTCTCGAAGTCCGCGCCGAAGCCGAGCTCACGGCGGACCCGGACAAGACAACCGTCCGGAAATTCGCCAAGGTCTACAACGTCGACGAGTCCATGCTCGTCCAGGAGAACGAAGACCGTTACACCGTGACGTACCGGCCCCGCCGCGTCGTCGCCAATCCGCCGGTGGCGGGCTGAGGTAACCCAGCGCGGCCGAAGGCCCACTTCTTGGCGCTGCCGTTGTGACCCGCGGTCGGTTCGCCGTGGTCGTCTCGAGCGTCCATGACAACGTGGTCGGTCCGCGGGACCATCGCAGGCGAGCGAGCAATTCGGCTGATGCAGACGTCGAGGAACTCGCGCCCCGCTCACGGCCCAATCAGCCGGATCGACTCAGGATGTGGCGCCGCCCCATGCAAGAGTGACGTGCTCCAAAGAGATGGTGAACATCCCAACTCGCAGTTCGGACCTTTCATCGTCGGGAATCTCGTAGTCAGGGACCTTGCGATGCCATTCCTCGAGGGCGATACGCATCTCGAGTCTGGCGAGGTGCGACCCTACACATCGGTGAGGGCCCACTCCGAACGCAAGGTGCCGGTTCGGTGAGCGGTCTATGACGAATTGGTCTGCAGCCGCAAAAGCATCAGGATCTCGGTCAGCGGTGGCGAGCGGGACGATCACTCGGTCGCCTGCGTGCATGGGACACCCATACGCGTCGGTGTCTCGAGTGACCTTTCGCGACATGATCACGATGGAGTAGTACCGCAGGAACTCCTCGACGGCGCTCGGGATGATGGCGGGCTCGGCGCAGAGGCGCTGGCGGTCCGACGGGTTGTTCGCCAGATGCGTGAAGGACCAGCCGAGCATGCTTGAGACGGTGTCAAGCCCGGCCAGAAAGAGCAGGTAGAGGATGCCAAGGAGCTCCTTCTTCTCGAGCGGACGGCCGCCATCGACGCGACAATCCAGCAGATGGCTGACGATGTCGTCACGTGGGTTCACTCGGCGTTCCAGCGCCACCTCCCAGAGGAACTCGTGGATGGCGCGGTCGGCGGCGTCGCGGATGGTCCCGTCGGGGTCCTCCGACTGGCTGGTGTGGAGCGATCGGTGCGTCCACTCGATGAACGTGTCGAGATTCTCCGTCGGGACGCCCAGCATCCCGAGAAAGACGCTCGTCGGAAACCGCAGTGCGAAATCATCGAGCAGATCGCAGGAGCTCCCCCCATCCGCGATGTTGCCGACCAACTCACGGCAGATGGCGCGAATGGAATCCTCCCGATCGGCGATCCTCGCGGGCGAAAAGAATGGGTTGAGGATCGTGCGGTACCGGGTGTGCTCGGGCGGGTCGTATTCGCTCGGGATCATCATGTAGTCGCTCTCGAAGTCCGTGTGCGTGAAGCCACGGCTTGAGAAGAGCTCGGTGTTGCGCAGCACCGCGTAGACGTCATCGTGCCCGAGGAGGTACCAAAGTCGGTTCGGCTCGGGCGATGTCTGGCGGTCGCTCTCGAATCGCGGCGTCTCCCGCAGGAGGCGGTCCCATTCAGCGAATCCGTTGGTTCGGATTCCGTCGTCCTCCGAGTGCAAGAACCCTGGACGGACATGGCGTTCGCCCGGCACAGGCCTATGCGTCGCAGTCACGTGTGCCCCCTTTGCTCGTGCGACAACCCTATCGATCATTCGCACGGATTGTCTCTGCGGCGGTCTCTAGAAGTCGCGACATTGGCTCATTGCCGACCCACATGCGTAGGGCTCGCAGAGAATCGGTCGGGCGTGCGGCCGGCGGTTCGCCCAGTTGAGTGGCCGCGACGCCAGTCGGTGCCAGGTCCGGTCGGAGTCCTCGACGACAAGGTCGATCGGCACAGCCGAGGCCTCTCTGAACAGCAGCGCAAGGGTGATTTGACAATCAACGTTCTTATCGATTGACATTTCTATCAATCATGCGACTCCGAACGCTGGTCCGACGGTGGCGCACGCACCCTGCTGCCATCGCACCAGTCGAGTCCCCGCCGGGCATCCGCGAGGCAGCGGCACGCCACCGCGGCTCCCTGCAGCTGCGCCACGTGGATGCCGGATCGTGCAACGGCTGCGAGCTCGAGATCGCCTCGATCTTCTCGCCGGTCTATGACGCCGAACGATTCGGGATCCGACTCGAGGCCTCGCCCCGGCACGCCGACGCGCTCCTCGTCACCGGTCCGGTCACGCGCAACATGGCCGGCCCCCTGCGCAAGACCTTTGACGCGCTCGCCGAGCCGAGAGTGGTCGTCGCCCTCGGCGACTGCGCGCGCAACTGCGGCGCCTTCGCTGGCGCCTACGGCGTCGAGGGGGCGGTGGGCGACGTGGTGCCGGTCGACCTCGAGATCCCTGGCTGCCCGCCGGCCCCCGAGGCCATCGTGGCTGCGCTGCGCAACCTGGCCGGCTCGTGAGCGGCCTCCTCGTCGCCACCTTGGTGCTCGGTCTGGCCGGCTGCGTGGCGGGTGCGGCCTCTCCGATTGGCATCCGGACCCCCCTGTCGGTGGCACTCACCCTCGCCGCCTGTGCCGGCGCCTTGGCGGTGGGTGTGGCCGTTCTGGTGCGTGGGCGCGCTGTCAGCTTCCACGACCAGCACCTCCTGCCGCTGTCGGGATTCAACCTCCGGCTCGACCGGTTCGGCGCGCTGTTTGTGGTGGTCTCCGCCGGTGTGGCGGTGTGCGCCCTGGTGTACCGACTCGGTTACGACGGCCATGGGCTCTCGAGCCGGACGGCGTCGGCGGTGCTGCCGGCATTCGTCACCACGCTGCTGTTCGTCCCGAGCGCATCGGATGTCACGACCTTCCTCTTCTTCTGGGAACTGATGGCACTCACATCGCTCCTGTTGGTCCTGGCCGACCACCGGCACCGGGCCGAAGTACCGGTGGCCGGGCAGTGGTACGCGGTGATGACGCAGTTCGGGGCCGCGGCCATCCTCGTCGGCCTCGTGCTGCTGGCCACCCACGCCGGCAGTCAGTCGTTCGCTGCGATCGCCGCGTCGTCGCTGCACATGAGACCCTGGGTGCGCAGCGCGGCGTTCGTGCTCGTCGTGATCGGGTTCGGTTCGAAGGCGGGGGCGGTGCCGCTGCACGTTTGGCTCCCCCGGGCGCACTCGGAATCCTCGGGACCGGTGTCGGCCCTCATGTCGGCGGCGATGGTGAACCTCGGCATCTATGGCATCGTGCGGGTGGGCGACGGGCTGCTGCACGGCGGGCCGGTGTGGTGGTGGCTCATGGTCATGGCGATCGGTGCGCTGTCTGCCCTCTTCGGCGCACTGCACTCGGCCACCAGTCGGGACCTGAAGCGCCTGCTTGCCTACTCGACGACCGACAACATGGGGCTGGTCCTGCTGGCGGTCGGCGCGTCGGGCCTCTTCGCCGTCACCGGGCGCCATGCGCTGGCACTCGTGGCGCTCGTCGCCGCCCTCCTCCACGTCGTCTTCCACGCCGTCTTCAAAGGCTGCCTCTTCCTCTCTGCGAGCTCGATCCAGCAGGCCACCGGGACGAGGGACCTCGATAGCCTCGGCGGACTGTTGCGCCGTATGCCCGTGACCGGGTCGGTCTTCCTCGTCGGGGGACTTGCCATGGCAGCGCTCCCGGTGCTGTGCGGGTTCGTGAGCGAGTGGCTGCTCCTCCAGAGCATGCTGCACGGGCTCCCCTCCAAGGACCCGGCCGTCGCCGTCGCCATGCCGGTCGGCGTCGGTGTGCTGGCCCTGACCGGCGGCCTCGCCGCCTTCACCTTCGTGAAGGCGGCCGGCATCGGCCTTCTCGGTCTGCCGCGCACCGAGGCCGCGGCGCGGGCCCGAGAGGTCGGCCCGGCCATGACCGGCGGCTCGGGCGTGCTGGCCGCGCTCTGCGTGCTGCTCGGTGTCGCGCCGTTCCTCGTCCTTCCGGCCGTCATCGATGCAGCGAATGGCGTGCTGGGACGCCGGGGCCCCGACCCGCTCGTGCGTGGGTGGCAGGTCGGTCTCTCGGGCGTCCACGGCGTGCTCGCCCCCGGGATCCTCGCCGCCGTCCTGTGCGCTGCGGTGGGGACGGTCGCCCTGGTGCGGGCCGCGGTCGAGCCCGGGCCGGTGCGCGTCGCCGAGGCGTGGGGATGCGGTCGCGAACTGCAGACGGCACGCATGGAGTACACGGCCACCTCGTTCGGCGAGCCCCTCACACGTGTGTTCGAGGACGTGCTCGCCCCCTCGCACGACGTCGACATCAGCCATGTCGCCGAGTCCCGCTACTACGTCGAGGCGGCCACCGTGCATACCTCGACCGACGACGGGTTCGAGCGCCGCCTCTACGCGCCCGCCCAGCGCGCCCTGCGCCGATTCGGCACCGCGGCGCGCTCGGTTCCCAACGGCAGCGTGCACCGGTACCTCGCCTTCGGGCTGGTGGCCCTCGTGCTCGTCCTGGTGCTGGTGGCATGACCAGTACCTGGTCCGTCGCCGCCGACGCCGCCATCTCGGTGCTCCAAATGGCCGGCGTCGTCCTCGGGGGCCCCCTGCTGGTCGGGCTCATGCGCACGGTGCGTTGCCGGCTCGAGGGCAGGGTCGGCCCACCGGTGCGCCAGCCGCTCCTCGACCTGCGCAAGCTGGCCCGGCGCCAGCGCACTCGCCCGGAGCACGCAAGCTGGATCTTCGGCCTCGCCCCGCTGCTTCTGGTTGCCACGACGCTGGTGGTGGCCGCCGTCGCGCCGCTGCTCGCGACCGGCCCCGCCCTCGGTTGGTCGGCCGACCTCTTCGCCGTCGTCTACCTCCTCCTGCTTGGGTCGGTCGCCCTCGCGCTGGGTGGGCTCGACACCGGCACCGCGTTCGGCGGGATGGGCGCCAGCCGAGCTCTCACCATCGGGGCGGTGGCCGAGCCGGCCCTCCTCGTGTCGATCCTTGCCCTCTCCGTGCCGGCCCATTCCTCGAACCTGCCGGCCATCATCAGCGGGTCCCTCGCCCACCCCCTCTGGCTGGCCACCCCCGAGCGGCTGCTGGCCCTCGCTGCCTTCGTCATCGTCATCGTGGCCGAGTGCGGGCGGCTCCCGGTCGACAATCCCGGGACCCACCTCGAGCTGACCATGATCCACGAGGCCATGGTCCTCGAGTACTCGGGCTCTGATCTCGCGCTCATCAAACTCGGCGAGTCGATGCGCCTCGGGGTGCTCGTCGCACTCTTCGCGGTGCTCTTCGTGCCCTGGGGCATCGCCACCTCGCCGGGACCCGAGCACCTCGCCGTGTCGCTCGTCTCCCTGGTCGCCAAGGTGGCGGTCCTAGGCGTCGGGCTCGCGGCTTTCGAGGTGGGTGTCGCCAAGCTGCGCCTCTTCCGCGTGCCCGAGCTCATGGCGGGGGCCTTCGTGCTCGCCGTCCTGGCTGTTCTTTCCGCGTTGGTGCTCGCATGACGTTCTCTTCCGCCCTCGCCCTCGCCGCCGGAGCGGTGCTCGTCTGCGCCGTGAGCGTGCTGTGGCTGACCTCGGTCCGCTCGGTGATCCGCGCCGTCGCCATCCAAGGCGTGGCCCTCGGCACCGTCGCCCTGATCCTCGGCGTCGACCAGCGCGACCCGGGCCTGATCGCCGCCGCGTCGGTCGTTCTCGTGCTGAAAGGAGCGGTGATCCCCGCGCTCCTGTCGCGCTCGGGCGGTGGGGACTCCCGGGGACGTGAATCGCGCCCGCTCGTCAACGTGCCGGCATCGCTCGTTGCCGCCGCAGCGCTCATCGTGGTGGCCTTCGTCACCACCCGCGGGGTCGGGCGCTTCGTTGGCACGAGCGCCGGGTCCCTCGTGCCGGTCGGCGTGGCGACGATGCTCATCGGCTTCTTCGTCCTGGTGACCCGGCGGCGCCCCGTCTTCCAGATCGTGGGCCTGCTCATGGTCGACAACGGGATCGCCCTGGTGGCGTTCCTCTCCACGGCCGGGGTCCCGTTCCTCATCGAGCTCGGGGTCTCCCTCGACATCTTCTTGGGTGTGATGATGCTGATGGTCCTCACCCGGCGTCTGAAGGTCGAGTTCGGCGACGTGGACCTCGACGAGCTCCAGGAGCTGCGGGACTAGTGCTGGCCCTACTCGTCCTCGTCGCCCCCCTGCTCGGCGGCGCCGTGGTCGCCGCCGCTCCGCGGCGCGGCGGCCTGCGCTGGGCGGCTGTCGCCACCAACGGTGCCACGTTGGCGCTCGGCGTCACCCTGGCGGTGCGCGTGCTCGCCCACGGTCCGGTGACCGGGGCGGGCGGCGTCCTGCGGGCCGACGCACTGAGCGCCTTCATGGTGGTGGTGATCGGGGCAGTCGCGCTCCTCGCCTCGTGGCTCGGGATCCGCACCGTCGCCCTCGACCTGGCGGCCGGCACCATGACGCCGACGCGCGCGGCGGCCTATGCCATCTTGGTGCAGGGTTTCATCGCCACCATGCTCCTCGCCGTGCTCGCCGCCAACCTGGGGGTGCTCTGGGTCGCCGTCGAGGCCACCACCATCGTGACCACGTTCCTGGTCGGCTCCCGCAGGACCCGGGGATCGCTCGAGGCAGCCTGGAAGTACCTGATCATCTGCTCGGTCGGCATCGCCCTCGCCTTCTTCGGAACCGTGCTCTTCTACCTGGCGGCCCTCCACGCCGGCGGCCACTCGGCGCAGGCGCTCGACTGGACCTCCCTCATGGCGACGGCCCGCCACCTCGACCCCGCCGTCGTCCGGCTCGGCTTCGCCCTCGTCGTCCTCGGTTACGGCACCAAGGTCGGGCTCGCCCCGATGCACAGCTGGCTGCCCGACGCCCACAGCCAGGCGCCCACCCCGGTCTCGGCCCTCATGTCGGGCGTCCTGCTCAGCGTGGCCTTCTACGCCATCTTGCGCTTCAAGGCCGTGGCTGACCTCTCTCTCGGCCCTTCGTTCTCGCGCGAGGTGCTGGTGGTCGTCGCCCTGCTCTCGCTGGCCGTCGCGGCCTCGCTCCTCATCGCCCAGCGCGACTACAAGCGGCTGCTCGCCTACTCGAGCATCGAGCACATGGGCCTGATCGCCCTCGGAGCGGCGGCCGGCACCCGGCTCGCCATCGCGGCGGTCCTCCTGCAGATCCTCGGTCACGGGCTGACCAAGACCGTGCTGTTCCTCACCTCGGGGGAGATCATGGCGGCCGAGGGCACGAGCCACATCGACGGCGTGCGCGCCCTGCTCGCCCGGCGCCCCGCTCTCGGCGGGCTCTTCGGCGTGGGCCTCGTGGCCCTGCTCGGCTTCCCCCCGTTCAGTCTCTTCTCGAGCGAGCTGTTGATGACGCGTGCCGAGTTCGGGGTCGGCCTCGGGTGGGTGGCGGTGGTCGCCGTGGCGCTGATGGTGGTGATCTTCGTCGCCGTCGTCGGCCATGCGCGCCACATGCTGTTCGGCCCCGGCGAGACAGCGGCGGTCGACGCCACGCCGCCGAGGTGGGTGGCGGCCCCGCTCGTCGGTGGCCTCGTGGCGTGCGCGCTGATCGGGGTCGTCGCCTGGCCGCTCTCGGGCCTGCTCGTCGCCGCCGCCCACGTGGTGCGGCCATGACTGGGGCGATCGTCTCACCGGCCGGACTCCCGGCGGGCGCCGAGCCCGCCGGCTCGTGCCGCTGGGCGGCGGTCGTCGAACCCGATGCGCTCGTGCCGGCTGCCGCCGCGCTCGTGTCGGGTGGCATGCGTCTCGCGCTGGTCTCGGGACACGACGACCCTGTCGGGCCACGCGTCACCTACCTGTTCACGTCGGGACCGCCCGACCACAGGGTCGAGCTGCATGTGCCGCTCGAACCGGGCCACCCTTGCGTGCCGACCCTGGCCGGGCTCTCGTTCCAGGGCAGTCGCTTCGAGCGGGAGATGGCCGACCTGTTCGGCTTCGAGCCGCTGGACCACCCACAGAAACGCCGGCTGGTGCTCCACCAGCACTGGCCCGACGGGTGGTACCCGATGCGCCGTGACGCGGGCCCCATGCCCGCCCTGGTCGCCGACGCGGGGCAGTACCCCTTCGTCCCGGTCGAGGGCACCGGTGTCTACGAGATCCCCGTCGGCCCGGTCCACGCCGGGCTGATCGAGCCGGGGCACTTCCGCTTCTGGGTGGTCGGCGAGACGATCCTGCGCATGAAGGCGCGCCTGTGGTTCGTCCACAAGGGCATCGAGAAGCTCTTCGAGCACCGCGAGCCGGCCGACGGCCTCGGGCTCGCCGAGAAGATCTCGGGGGACTCCGCCGTTGGCCACGGCCTCGCTTACTGCCAGGCGGTCGAGGACGCATCGGGCATCGAGGTGCCGGCCGACGCCCAGGTGCTGCGGGCCGCCCTCCTCGAGCTCGAGCGCCTCTACAACCACGTGGCCGACGTCGGCGCCCTGTGCAACGACGTCGGATTCGGCCTGGCGAACGCCTGGGCCCTCTCGCTGCGCGAGCTCCTCTTGCGCCTGAACGCGGACGTCACCGGGCACCGGTTGCTGCGTGGCGGCGTGGTACTCGGCGGTGCGGCCGTCCACCGGCTGCCGACGGCCGCGGAGCTCACCGAGGTGAGCGAGCGCTTCGAGGAGATCGCCGAGCTCGCCAGGACGAGCGCGTTCGTGATGGAGCGCTTCACCGGCACCGCGACCTTGAGCGAGGCGAACGCGGCGGACCTCGGCGTGGTGGGCCCGGCCGGGCGTGCGTCGGGCCTCGCCTTCGACGCCCGCGTGTCGCATCCGCACTGGGACTCCCTGCCCACCTTCGAGCCCGCGCGCCACACCGGCGGTGACGTGCTCGCCCGCTACCTTGTGCGCACCGACGAGATCCGTTCCTCGCTCGGGCTCCTCGCCGGCCTCGCCGGCCTCGGCCCTTCGGTGTGTCCAGCCGCGGGGGCCGGCGCCGGGGGTGCCGCGTCGAGGAGCGGGGTCGGCATCGTCGAGGGGTGGCGCGGGGCGATCGTGCACCGAATCGAGCTGGATTCGGCCGGCCAGCTCGGCCGGGTGAAGGTGGTCGACCCGTCCTTTCTCAACTGGCCCGCCGTGCCGGTGTCGCTCGCCAACACGATCGTGCCCGACTTCCCCCTGGCCAACAAGAGCTTCAACCTCTCCTACGCCGGCAACGACCTCTGATGACAGGAGACCCCATGCAACAGCACCGATGCGCGTCCTCGTTAGGCTCGCCGTGCCCTCCCGTGGCCGCCGGCCACGGGCACCGCCGAGGGAAAGGGGTGGGTCGATGACGGCCCCCATCTACGAAGTGAAGGCACAGTTCTTCAAGACCCTGGGCCACCCGGCGCGCATCCGCGTCCTCGAGGTCCTGCGCGACGGCGAGCGGCCGGTCGCCGAGCTGATCCCCGAGGTGGGAATCGAGGCGTCGCACCTCTCCCAGCAGCTCGGCGTGATGCGCCGGGCCAACCTGATCCAGGCGAGGAAGGTCGGCTCCAACGTCTACTACTCGGTGGGCGACCCCATGCTCTTCGAGCTCTTGGAGGTGGCCAAGCGCATCATCAAGGCGTCGCTCACTGAGACCCAGGAGCTCCTCGAGCAAATCTGAGCGGCCGCAGGGCCCGCTCAGGTGGGTGGGTGGTCGTCGGGGCACGAGCCGGGCGGTGAGTAGAACACCGGATCCGCGCTCCAGCTCCCGCTCTCCCAGGCGTTCGAGGACACGGGGACGCCGAAGAGCAACTCGACGTCGGCGAGGACCGCCGCCGCGTAGCGCGCCGCACCGGCCGGGCAGGGGTGGACATTGTCGACGCGCCGCACCCGCACCCAGTCGGCCTTGGGCGCGCTCGGGTCGTCGACCGGGGGGAGCCACGAGGAGAACTGGCCGTGCCAGAGAATCGAGGACGCGACCGGCAGGTACATGACGCGCCCAGGGAAGACCGAGGCCATCGAGCGGGCCATCGCCGCCCACGCGGCGCTGCCCGCTGCGTCCTGCTCCTGGGAGGCGAGGGCCTCAGCCGCCGTCGCCCCGGGTACGAGCGAGCCAACCTTCGGGTACTGGAGCAGTAGCACCCCCGACACGCCGTCGCCGGAGGCGAGCAGCTCGCGCAGCGCCTCTTCGAGCGTCGCCCGGTAGGCGTCGGGGGTCTCGAGCGCGGCGGTGTCATCCCACGACCAGGTGCCGATCACGATGTCGGGATGGTCGGTGGCGACCATGGCGGCGAGGCCGCCAGAGAGGTCGGCCGGGTCGTTGGACAGGCCCCAACCGGGGAAGCTCCGGTCGATCACTGTGGTCTCGCCGGTCGAGCCGAAGGCGGCCTCGATGGCAGGGAAGGAGACGAACGGGAAGCTGTCGCCGATCACCGTGATCCGCAGCGGGTCCGCCGGGCTGAGCACCCGGCCGGGGGCGAGATGCACGGGCACCTGGTCGCCGAACCCGCCGGCCCCGTCGACCGCGGCCGGTCCGGTGACCGGGGCGATGGCGAGGTGCACGGGTGGCGCCGGGGGGATGGCGACGGCCGGGAGGGTGCCGACCACCAGCGCTCCAGCGACCACCGCCGCGGCCGCCGGGTAGGCGACGAGTCGAGCGGTGGAGCCCGGCCGCCATGCCCGGACCGGCCGCTCGACGAGGTAGAAGCTGGCCGTTGCCGCCGCCAGGGTGAGGGCGAGGCGGGCCAGCTGGAGGGGCGCACCGGCGAGTCCGGTGCGGGCGGTGTCGGCGAACACGTCGATCGGCCAGTGCCAGAGGTAGAGGCCGTAGGAGATCATCCCGATCCAGCGCAACGGCGGGAGCGACAGGACGACCGCCAGCGGCCCGCGGTGGACCTGGCGGACGTCGGCGACCACGACGGCGCCGAGCGCCGCGCACAGCAGGAAGCCGCCACGGAACATCCAGCCAGGCGGGAGGCCGGTGGGGGAGCCGGCTCGGACCCAGAACACGCCGAGCGCCACGGCCGCCGCCGGCGCGCCGACGTGGAGCGCGGCCCGCGCCGCCGCCTTGGGCTGGGGCCGTGCGGCCGCCAGCATGGCGACCGTGGCGCCGGCCAGCATGTCGAACGCGCGGGTGTCGGTGCCGAAGTAGACGCGAGTCGGGTCGCCGCCGGGGTGGAAGAGCAGGGCCATCAGTGCCGCCGAGCCGAGCGCCCCCGCCGCGGTGAGGACGATCCCGGCGCGCCGCCAGTAGCGACCCGCGACGTGGAGCAAGGCCAGCAGGATGAGCGGCCAGAGGAAGTAGAACTGCTCTTCGATCGCCAACGACCACGTGTGCTGGAGCGGCGACGGGGCGGAGAACTGGGCGAAGTAGGACTGGTGGGCGAGGATGCTGTGCCAGTTGGCGACGTAGAAGACCGTGGCCAGCCCGTCGCCGCGGAGCCCTGGCAGGTCGACCGAGCCGGACTGCGCAGCGGGCCCGAACCGTCCGTCGAGGGCGACGAAGAGGGCGAGCACCCCGAGGAGGAGGAAGAGGGCGGGCAGCAGCCGCCGGGCTCGCCGTGCCCAGAACGCCCCGAGCCTGATCCGCGCCGTCGACGCCCACTCCTCGAGCAGGAGGGAGGTGATGAGGAAGCCCGAGAGGACGAAGAAGAGGTCGACGCCGAGGTAGCCCCCCGCCATCCACCCGGCGCCACCGTGGTAGGCGATGACCGCGGCGACCGCTAGGGCACGGAGCCCGTCAAGGCCCGGAAGGTACTTGCCCGTGACCGCTGTCGGGCCCGGGCCCTCGGGGGTCCTCGGTTGCCCTTCGACCCGCCACCTGGCCCATCTGCCCTGTGCGGCCACTCTCATCTTCTAGCGCAGCGCGCACCCATGGTGGCGTCGGTGCCCTCATCCTGGTGCATGGGGCGCGTCGTCGAGAAGTTGCTGGTAGAGCCGGTACGTGGCGGCGTCGAACGCGACGAGGTGGACCGCTTGCACCGCGGTCGGGACCGTTCGCAGGATGTGGACGGCAATCGCCGCCGCCCGCTCGGGAGGGAAGCCGTAGACACCCGTTGAAATGGCCGGGAAGGCGACCGACCGGGCCCCGAGCTGGTCGGCGACCTCCAGGCAGCGCCGGTAGCACGACGCCAGCAGGTCGTCCTCGCCGCGGTCACCGCCGGACCAGACCGGTCCGACGGTATGGATGATGAAGCGGGCCGGGAGGGCGAAGCCCTGCGTGGCCTTGGCGTCGCCGGTCTCGCAGCCCCCGAGCTCGGCACAGGCGGCACGCAGGTCGGCATCGCCCGCCGCTTCGTGAATGGCGTTGTCGACACCACCGCCGCGGGCCAGACGGGTGTTGGCTGCGTTCACGATGGCATCGACAGCCTCTTCGGTGATGTCGCCGTGCACCGCACTGAGGAGTGGCCCACCCGTCGGCCGCATGGCGCCGATGCTAAGTGGTCCCGACCAGGGTTTCTCGACGGCTCTCGGCCTGAGAGAGGCCCTTTGGCCCTATCCCGCCACCCCGGCTGGCTGAAGGATGAATGGAAATGCGCAGCCAGAGGGAGAGTTCATGACCGAGACACATAACCCGCTCGTCGGTGCGTCCATGTGGGAGCGGGATCTCTACGATCACCTGTCGACCCATGCCGACACCGAGCGCGTGCTCCTCGAGGAGTACACGGCCGCCGCCAAGAAGACGGAGTCGAAGGCGCTCGAATACCTCGTCAACCTGTTGATCGAAGACGAGATCCGCCATCACCGCTACTTCGAGCAGCTCGCCGAGTCGCTCAAGGCATCCGCAGAGCTGCGCAGCGACGACTTGCCGGTCCCGATGGTGGACTTCCACCAGGTAGACGCATCCGCTGTGTTCGAGGTGAGCGACCGGCTCCTCAAGAAGGAGCGGGAGGACGCCCAGGAGCTGAAGAGGCTCCAGCGCGAGTTGCGCGACGTGAAGGACACCACGCTGTGGAGCCTGCTCGTCGACGTGATGCGTCATGACACTGACAAGCACATCGCCATCTTGGAGTTCGTGGAGAAGCACGCCCGCTGAATCATCGAGTGCACCCCGTACGGTGGCATGTCCGCGCCGACACCCCGCAACTGACGGTGGATGGCGAGCGGAGCCAGGGATTCGAAGTTGACGAGCTCGCGTGCTCCATGACCAGCTCCGACCCACCTCCTGCACGGTTGCCTCAACGGTCGGCGTCTGCGGCCTGCTGGTCAACGGCGTTGCACGGGTCGCGACAGTGCATAGCGCGCTCATTTTCCGAGTGATCGCCCTGGTGCCTCGGCCCACCGGCTGACCCCTCGGTGAGGTCAGAGCATCATGTCGTTACTGGGCGCCTCGCAGGGCGGACAGTGCTGGTAGGTCGCCCGTCTTCAACAACTCGAGCAGGGGGTCCGTTGCGCTGACCACATCGATGCCGGGTCGAAGACGGTCGTCAGCCTCGAACAGGGACACGAGTGAGTCCCCACCGATGATGGTGCGCTGGCCCCCGCTCTCGAGAAGGGCGCCAGCCACCGCGCGCGTACCCGCCGCAAATCGGGGATCTCCGACGCGGCCGAGCACCCCGCACCAGAGCACGGTCCGCGCCTGCTGCAGGGCTTCTGAGAAGCGCAACGCGCTCAGCGGGCCGATATCGACGACGTCACCCTCTGTGTGTGCCTCAGGCTCCACCACCTCGACTGAGCCCCCAGGACGAGTCACCACGAGATCCGTGGGCAGCTGGATCTCGTGGCGGACCCGCTTGCCGAGTCCCGCCACTGCCCGGCACTCGGCAAGAAACTCTCCGGCGACACCGCCACGCCATTTGCCTACTGCTTGGAGCAGCGGCAATGACATGGCCCCGCCCACCACGACAATGTCGGCTCGAAGGACCAGCCCCTGAAGGTTGTGGAGTCGCAGAAGCGAATTGTCGCCACCGAGCACAGCAACGAAGGGTCGCTCCGGCTCTCCGAGCAGCGCCGTTGCCATCTCGAGATCGTGCTGCAAGCCCCGCCCCGCCGCCGACGGAAGTCGGCTGGGCGGCACCATGAGGGATGGAAGGGGGAGGTAGGACCACTGGAACGAGTCGTTCACGAAGACGTCGTGCGACGCGACCAGGTACTCGATGGCGCCGGGGTCTTCGATCGAGGCCGACGCGTCGGCCATGACCACTCCGGGGGCGATGCTCTCGACCGTCCGGCTGACGCCGGCCAGCCGATCGGGGTCGGGATCCGAACCAGGGACTGCGACGTCCCCGCACACCGTCACCCGCGCAGCCCGCTGGAGCAACCACCCCAAGGTCGCTTCGAGCCGCCTTGCTCGAAGCGCAGCCATTGGCGAGTGCAGGTGGTAGCCGATCGGCAAGTCGAGGGTCGCCCGGACGAGCACCGCCTTGCCCGTCAGGTCAGGCAGATCCTCGAGACTCCGCAATTGCAACCGTCGTCCCAGGGGGGGATCCATGCAGCGAATCGTACGGTAGGGGCACTTGCGGCAGGCACTGGACCGCTGGGCGGGGATCCACCGCAGAGGGCGCGCCCACCCCTCGGCGAGACGGAGTCATGGATGTCTCGGTGACCTTCGACCCTGTTCGCCCCTTGCTGGCCGACCCATGCTGAGAAGGTAGCGCCAAGGACGGGGAGGACCCGAAGGTGAGGGGCATCCGGATCCAGCTGATCTTGGCGGGCCGAGGGGAGAGCTTCTCTCTCGAAGCTCTCGACTCCCTCAGGAGACGCAAATGTCCTTGGTAGGCCCTACTCCCTCCCGAGCGCAATTCTCCGGGTACCCGACGTCGTGGGAATTCGACGGCTTGCTGACGAGCGGCGAACCGGTACACCTCCGCCCGATGCTCCAATCAGACATCTCAGGGCTCGCTGCGCTTGCGTGGGCTGCCGAAGACCTCTCGCGCTCTTTCGATGCTGGCTCTCTGACCAACGATGCACCGCATGGCACCGAGGTGATCGAAGGCTCCCAGGTGGCGTTTGTCCTACTCGCAGGGACCGATCCGGTCGCATTCGGGGGGTATCACCGCAGCGGGCCAGGCGGGCAGAGTGCCGAGTTCGTCCTGGTCGTGGCTGACAGCTTCCGCCATCGGGGGGCGGCAACGCTGCTCCTCGAAGCCCTCTCGGCCCACGCGCGCACAAAGGGGGTCTGGCAGTTCGTCGCAGAGACGAGGGACGAGAGCCCAGCCATGCTCGAGGTTCTCGAGGACACCGGCCTGCGTTGTGTGAGCAGCGCCGAGAGTGGGGTGGTTCGAGTCGAGATCGACCTCCGCCCGACGCCGGATTACCGCGCCCGCTGCGACGAGCGGGAGGCAACCGCCGAGGCCGCGAGCATCGCTGCGATCCTTCGCCCACGATCGGTCGCAGTCGTCGGAGCCGGGCGGCACCCGGGAAGTGTGGGTCATGAGGTCGTCCGGTCCCTCCTCGCCGGGGATTACTCAGGATGCGTCTACCCGATCAACCCGTCGGCCCGGTCGATCTGCGGCGTGCCAGCGTTCCCCTCGCTCTTGTCGCTACCCGAGCGGATCGACCTGGCGATCATCGCGGTACCACCCACGGACGTGCCCGACGTCCTCGAGGAGGCCGGCGCGCTGGGCGTACGCGCCACGATCGTCATCACCGCCGGCTTCGGCGAGACCGGCCGCTCGGGCGTCCAGGTCGAGGCCGAGCTGCTCGCGACTGCTCGACGGCACGGGATGCGGATCGTCGGCCCGAATTGCCTGGGCGTGGTGAATACTGACCCCGAGATCCGCATGAACGCGACCTTCGCAGGGCTCGAGCCGCTGCCCGGCAGCCTCGCACTCGTCTCGCAGTCCGGTGCGGTCGGGATCGTGCTGGTCGAGCAAGCCCGGACGTCGGGCATCGGACTGTCAAGCTTCGTCTCTGTCGGGAACAGCCTCGACGTCAGCGCCAACGATCTGCTCTGCTACTTCGAGCGCGACGAGCGCACCGCGGTGGTCGCGCTCTATCTCGAGTCCCTCGGAAACCCCCGCAAGTTCGCAAGGATCGCCCGCAGGGTCGGTGCAAGCAAGCCCATCGTGGCGCTGAAGGCCGGGGTCACGCCGGCTGGAGCGCGGGGGGCGCGCTCGCACACCGCTGCGGCGGCCACGCCCCAGGTCGTCGTGTCGGCGCTCCTTCAGGGCGCCGGCGTGATCAAGGTGGAGCGCCTCGAGGAACTCTTTGATGTCTCGTCGCTCCTCGTCGCCACGCCACTGCCCGCGGGGAATCGGGTCGCGTTGGTCGGCAACTCGGGGGGCCCGCTCATCCTCGCAGCGGATGCGTGCGAGGGGGGTGGCCTCGCCGTCCCAGAGCTCGATCAGGCCACTCGGGCCGCGCTGCGAGAGGTCGTGACCCCCACGGCCGCGGTCGGGAACCCCGTCGACCTGACCGCAGACGGCACGGCCTCTGTTCTCGGGGACGCGCTCGAACTCGTCCTTGGCGATGACGCAGTCGATGTCGTCATTGTTGTCACGACTGAACTCATCGCGCTCCCAGCGCAAGCCGCCCGAGAGGTCGTCGGTCGAGTGGCGCAATCCTCGAAGAAGCCGATCGTGGCCTGCATCCTCGGATCGGCGCCAGCGCTGGCGGCGGCACCCGACACCTCCCAAGGAGTCGCCGTGGCGCAGCTTCCCTCCCCCGAGCGGGCGGCTGCAGCAGTGGCCCATGTCTGCTCGTACGCCGAGTGGCGTCGACGGCCCCGTCCAGCCGCCAGGGCCTCCTGGGAGTCGTTCGACGAGGTCGCCGTCCACGAGATCGTGGCATCGACATTGGCCCGAAGTGCGCAAGGCGGCTGGCTGGACCTGGACCAAGCTGCGCGCCTGGTCGAGAAGTGCGGCGTGCCCGCCGTACCGACCCGAGCGGCGGCCTCGGCAGACGAAGCGGTGGCCATCGCCGAGTCGATGGGCTATCCCGTCGCGCTGAAAGTGCGTTCGGGCGAACTGGTCCACAAGTCCGAGGCCGGCGGAGTGGCATTGGGGCTGGAGGGTTCAGATTCGGTGCGCGATGCGTACGAGGCGATGGCGCGTCGCCTGGGGCCGCAAATGGATGGCGTGGTACTCCAACCGATGGTGGCACCCGGACTGGAGGCGATCGTCGGACTCGCATCCGATCCGGTCTTCGGACCGGTCGTCATGGTTGGTCTCGGTGGCGTCATGACCGAATTGCTTGGTGACCGTGCCT
The DNA here is from genome assembly GCA_003155135.1 of Acidimicrobiaceae bacterium. Lineage (GTDB taxonomy): Bacteria > Actinomycetota > Acidimicrobiia > Acidimicrobiales > RAAP-2 > Bog-515. Next base: position 38,061 of record PMFN01000013.1, read on the forward strand.
TTGCAGTCCCGCCCCTTGACGCCGGTGCCGCTGACGCCCTCGTCGCGTCGCTGCGTGCCGCCCCGCTGCTCGGCGGCTATCGCGGCGCTCCTCTGGTCGACCGCGCTGCGCTCGTGGGTGCCCTCGAGATGATTGCGCACGTCGCCGAGGAGGTGCCCGAGCTGGTGGAACTGGACCTCAATCCACTCTTGGTGAACTCCGCCGGTGTCCTCGCCGTCGACTGCAAGGCTCGCCTCGCCCCTCAAGGCGGCGGACCCGGACCGCTGTTCCGAGCGCTCCCACCAGACCGTCGCTGAAGAACCTCGCACCCGGGGGCCAAGTCCGGTTTCTGCACGTTCATCGCGCCACGCCGTCCGTCGGAGCGGGTCTCGCAGACCCCTGGTCAGATCCGCTCTGGAACCATGTCGATTGCCCCACAGGGACACTCTTGGACGCAGATGCCACACCCCTTGCAGAAGTCGTAGTCGATCTCGTAGCGCTGGGAGGGGCCGAGCTTGATGACCGCATTGTCGGGGCAAACGCCGAAGCAGTTGTCACACTCGAAGCAATTGCCGCACGACAGACAGCGCCGAGCCTCGAAGAGAGCATTGTCTTCAGTAAGGCCGCCCACCACTTCGTCGAAGGTGCTCTGTCGTCGCACCCGTTCCAGCTCGGGCCGCCGGGTTCGTGGCGCGTCCGAGTAGTACCACGTGTTGAGGCGGTCGAATGTGGCGAGCTCGTGTCGCTCACCGTCCGCCTCAGCCGCATGGCCGGACACGAATGCGTCGATGCTGCGTGCCGCCCGCCGCCCATGTCCGATAGCCACCGTCGCAGTGCGCGCCGAGGGGACGGCATCGCCGCCGGCGAAGATGCCGTTCTCACCGGTCATCATCGTGGGAAGGACTCCGACGACACCGTCATCGACGGCGATACCTCGTGACCGTTCGAGCAGCGAGAGATCGGTGTCCTGGCCGACGGCAAGAATCAGCGAGTCCGCACCCATCTCTTCGAACTCACCGGTGGGCTCGGGAAAGCCGTCATCGTTCAGTCGCATCTTCTCGAGCACGAGGCGGTCATTGTCGAATCGATTGACCGTCGTCAGCCAGCGCATCGTGACACCCTCGCCCAGCGCCTCTTCGAGCTCATCGCCGTGGGCGGGCATGCGTTCGCGGTTGCGGCGATAGACGATCACCGCATCGGTGGCACCGAGGCGGCGTGCCGTCCGGGCGGCGTCGATGGCAGTGTCCCCCCCGCCGTAGACGACCACGCGGCGCCCCAGCATCGGGGGGTCGTCGTCAGCGACCCGGTGCAGGACCGAGATCGCGTCGAGCACCCTCGAGGAGTCGCCGGCGGGAATGTCGACCCGGCGGCCGAGCTGGGCGCCGACGGCGAGGAACACGGCATCGGCGCCGCTCTCGCTGCGCTCGCCTTCGATGTCGTGGACCGTGTGACCGAGTTCGACGTCCACCCCGAGCGCGATGATGCGGGCTATCTCGGCATCCAGTACCGATCGGGGAAGCCGATAGGCGGGGATGCCGTAGCGCATCATGCCGCCCAATTGCGGCGAGGAGTCCACGAGGCGGACATGGTGGCCGAGGCGGCGGAGATGGTAAGTGGCGCTCAAGCCGGCCGGTCCGGCCCCGATGACGAGGACCCGTTTCCCGCTGTCGTCCCGAACCGGTGGCAAGGCCCAGCCCCGGTCGATCGCCAGGTCGCCGAGGAATCGCTCGACCGAGTTGATCCCGACCGCCTCGTCGAGTTCGGCCCGGTTGCACGCCGTCTCGCAGGGGTGGTAGCAGATACGGCCCATCACGGCCGGGAACGGGTTGTCCTCGGTGAGCTGGCGCCAGGCGGCTTCGTAGTCGCCGGGCTCGGCCTGGTAGAGCCAGCCCTGGATGTCCTCGCCCGCCGGGCAGGCGTCGTTGCACGGCGGCAGCCGGTCGACGTAGACGGGTCGTTCGATACGCCACGATCCGGTCCGGTTGGCGCGGCTCGAGCCCACGTCGAGGGTGATGGCGAAGGGGAGTTCCATTATTCGTCGATCCCTTCAGGAGTGGCCTGCTTGGCCTCGTCGTCGAGAAGGCCGTAGGTCTCGATGTTCTTGTCGGCGATCGCCTGGAGGCGGGCGATCACCTCGGTGTGGGGATGCTCGCCGAAGAGGTGGGCATAGCGGCGCTGGATCGAGAGATACGCTTCGACGGGGGTTCGGCGCCGGATCGGTGACGCCGAGGTGACCACGCCGTTCTCGGCCTCGAACACTGGGAAGAGCCCCGTCTCCTTTGCCAGACGTGCCACGCGGATCGTGGCGCTCGGGTCCGAGCCCCACCCGAGGGGGCACGGGACAAGGATGTGGATGTAGCGAGCGCCGCGGAGCTCCATCGCCCGCTCGACCTTCTGCTCGAGGTCGTGGAGATCCGCGACCGTGGCGGTCGCCACGTAGGCGATGTCGTGGGCCATGGCGATCCGGGGAAGATCCTTGCCCTGCCCGAACACATTCCCCGGCTCCGGCCCGACCGCCTCGGTCGTGGCTGTGCGCGCCGCAGGAGGTGTGGCACCGGAACGTTGCACCCCCGTGTTCATGTACGCCTCGTTGTCGTAGCAGATGAACAGCACGTCGTCATTGCGCTCGAACATCCCTGAGAGGCATCCGAGCCCGATGTCGACGGTCCCACCGTCTCCCGCTTGTGCGACGACGCGCACGTCGCGCCGGCCCTTCACCTTCATCGCAGCCGCCACCCCAGTGGCAACGGCCGGCGCGTTGCCGAAGAGGGAGTGCAGCCACGGGATGCGCCATGAGGTCTCGGGGTACGGCGTCGAGAACACCTCGAGACAGCCGGTCGCGTTCACCGCGACGAGCTGGCCGTGTGTGGCGCGCATGGCGGCGTCGAGCGCGTAGCGGGCACCGAGGGCCTCGCCGCAGCCCTGGCAGGCGCGATGTCCCGAATCGAGTGAGTTGCTGCGATTCGGGTCGGCCTGGACCGAGCGTTGATCGTCATCAAGGAGACGGTTGCCCGCCGCGAAGCTCCCGACTTGGTAGAAGCGCACCGGATGTGTCGTCATAAGGGCTCCTCAGCCAATCCGCGACGCGACGGTCCCGAGGTCGCGAAGGATGTTCTCCGCCGATGGACCGGACCGACGAGTCCTCGTCATCCGACCTCGCTCTCGCTCGACGATGGCGTGGTCGAGATCGAGAAAGGTGAGGGGCGGGAGCTGATCCTGACCGGCTGCGACCAGCATCACCTCGAGTGAGCGGCGGGTGATGGGCCGGCCGCCGAGCCCGGCGATGACGGTCCGCAGTGAGCCTGGCCCCCCGTGGGTCGCCATCGCGACGTCGGTCGAAAGCACACCGCCGAAGCCGATGCTGAAGGCCTTCTCGACGACCACGACGCGCCGGGCACCCGAGAGAGCGGCCCGCACCGCATCACCGGGAAATGGTCGGAAGGCGGTGATACCGACGACCCCGATGCGCTCGCCGGCTTCCCGACGGGCGTCGACGGCGTCCTTGATCGTTCCGAGTACCGATCCCAGTGCCACGACGATGGTCTCGGCGTCGGCGGTTCGGTAGGCGTGGAGCAGCCCACCGCTTGGCCGGCCGACTGCCTCGGCAAAGGCTTCAGCGAGGCTGGGGATCCGCTCGAGAGCGTCGAGTTGGCGGAGGTGCGCGAGGTAGCGGACCTCCTCGAAGGCCTCCGGTCCGACCATGGCCCCGATCGAGACCGGATCGGCGGGGTCGAGCACCTGGCGCGGCTCATACGGCGGGAGAAAGGCGTCCACGACGGACTGCTCGGGTACGTCGATGCCCTCGACCGCGTGGGTCAGGATGAAGCCGTCCATGCACACCATTACCGGGACGCTGAGCTCTTCGGCCAAGCGGAATGCCTGGATGTGGAGGTCCGACGCTTCCTGGTTGGTCTCGGCGAACAGCTGGATCCAGCCAGAATCCCGGACCGCCATGGCATCGCTGTGATCGTTCCAGATGTTGATCGGTGCGCCGATCGCCCGGTTGGCCAGCGTCATGACGATGGGAAGGCCGAGACCCGCTGCGTTGTAGACGGCCTCGAGCATGAAGAGCAGGCCTTGGCTTGCCGTCGCCGTGTAGGCGCGCGCACCGGCCGCCGACGCGCCGATCGAGACGGACATCGCGGCGAACTCGGACTCGACGTTGATGAATTCGCACGGCGTAAGCGACCCGGATTTCACCATTGCACCGAGTGCCTCGATGATGTGGGTTTGTGGTGAGATCGGATAGGCGCAGACCACCTCGGGCCGGCACAGGGCGACCGTTTCGGCGACGGCCCGTGAGCCTTCAATCTGTCGCAGCATGAGTCAGCTCCTCTTTGGCCAGTGTGATAAATCGGTAGGCCGCCGTCGCAGCGGCCACGTTGCGCTCGCCGGTTGTGCCCTCAAACCGCTGCCGAATTGCCGAATCGATGGCGTCCAGTGAGACCTGGGCCGTCAGCGCGGCGAATCCGCCGAGCAGTGCGGCGTTCGGGAGCGGTTTGCCGAGTTGTTCGAGGGCGAACTCCGTTGCCGGACACGTAAGCAGGCGGTCGCGTTGGAACGGGCGCCCGAATTCACCGAGGCCGAGGTCGTCGAGGCTCTGGGAGGTGTTGACCAGGACGAAGCCTTCGGTGGCGAGCCCGGCGAAGAGATCGACCTGGTGGAGCAGGGTGACGTCCTGGATGATGATGGCGTCGGGCTCCATCACCGGCTCGCGGGTTCGGATCGGACGGCTGTCGATGCGGCAGAACGACACGACTGGGGCGCCCATGCGCTCGGAGCCGAAGCTCGGGAACGCTTGGGCGTGGTGACCCTCGACGAATGCGGCGACCGAGAGGATCTCCGCGGCCGTCACGACTCCCTGACCGCCGCGTCCATGGATGCGAATCTGGAACATAACGCTCCGGACCTCTTGAGTGGTCGAATGACCCCAGGCTCACATTGTCGGCGCGGCGCCGCCGTGGGAGTAGGGCCGAACGTCCTCGAGCACCGGCGCCGCAGCGCACTCGTCGGACGTGGGGCCAAATCCGATGGTGCGAGCACCCCGATTGCCCGCCTTCGGTCTCGTCGTCGATGGGTCAAGGACTCACCGCATCAACGCCCTCGGCCCTCGAAGCCGCCCAGCTTGTGGCTCCCTGAGGCCCCACCTGTCCGCGCCCGGCGGAGGTGCGGGTCATGGTCCTTGTGCCAGAGGGGACCTTCGGCCCTTTCTGCGGCGACCGCCAGGGCACACCATGCCGGAAGGGGATGAGATCCCGGGGAGGAGACGGAGATGGACCTGTCATCCTCGGTGCTCCTGGGTGCGGCCAGCCGGGCACGCACCACCATGCTGGGTCGGCCCGAGGCCCCACATGCTGCCGGGCAGTGGCGGCCCGTGGATCCGCCCGTGGTTCGACGGTCGACGCAGGGCATTCGTGACTCCGATCGCCCACGTCTCGCGCCGGGCACCGCGGTACTTCCGATCCAAGAGGAAGCGCAGCGCCCGGACCGCGAGGTTCAGGGCAACTTCGTGACAAAGGAATAACGAGCCGAGGAGAAGGAAAAATGGAGACTGTCCGCTGGTTCGACCGGATCACCCTTGCCGACGACGACCTGGTCGGTGGCAAGGGAGCCAACCTCGGCGAGTTGAGTGCCGCCGGGCTCCCGGTCCCGCCGGGGTTCGTCGTGACCTCGGATGCCTACCGCTACGCGCTCGAGAGCGCCGGGGTACGAGAGCAGCTGGGTACCCTGGTGTCGGGGGTGAATGCTGAGGATGAGGCCGACCTTGACCGTGCCGCTGCCGAGGCCCAATCCCTGGTGCGGGCGGTCCACCTGCCTGAGGATTTGTCCGCTGCGGTATTGAGCGCCTACCACCTACTGGGAGAAAGCGTCATCGTGGCGGTACGGTCGTCGGGCGCCGGTGAAGATTCGGCGGACACCTCCTTTGCCGGGATGAATGCGACGTTCACCAATGTTCACGGGGACGCCGAGCTGCTGGAGAGTGTGGTGAACTGCTGGGCCTCGCTCTACAGTGCCCGGGTCATCTCGTACCGGGCGAGCCGTGCCGTGACCACCGAGCCCGCTCTGAGCGTCGTCGTCCAAGTGATGATCCCCTCGGAGCGTTCCGGGGTGATGTTCACCGCCGACCCCTCCACCGGGAACACCGGTCACATCGTGATCGAGGCCGCGTTCGGGCAGGGCGAGGTCGTCGTGAGCGGACAGGTCGAGCCCGACACCTACGTCCTCGACAAGTCCGGGCCGAGCCTGCTCCACGTCCGCGTCGGGACCCAGTCGTTCAAGACCGTGCGAGGGGCGGATGGGCACGACCAACGAGTGGATCTCGCACCGGGAGAGGGCAGCTGCCGGGTGCTTTCGGACGACGAGGCCGTGTCGCTGGCCCGACTCGGGCTTGCGACAGAGGAACACTACGGCGCTCCGCAGGACACCGAGTGGGCGATGGCAGGCGGCACGACCTACCTCGTCCAGTCGCGCCCGATCACCACCCTGGGTCCGCAGCCCGAGGTGGCGTCCGGGCGGTTGCTGGTGCAGGGGTTGGCCGCCTCGACTGGGCGCGCCTCGGGGGCGGTACGTGTGCTCGAATCCCCTGAGCAGGGAGAGCAGCTGGTGGCTGGCGAGATCCTGGTGGCTCACATGACCAGCCCGGACTGGGTCCCGACGATGCGCCGCGCCGGAGCCCTGGTCACCGATGGCGGCGGGATGACCTGCCACGCCGCCATCGTGTCGCGCGAGCTCGGCGTGCCCTGCGTGGTCGGGGCCCGCACCGCCACCAGCGTGTTGCGCGACGGGGAGATCGTGACGGTCGATGGCGCCCAGGGTGCCGTCTACGAGGGGGACCTGACCGGCGACGGCCCGGCTGGCGCGATCCCCGGTACGAGCGCGCCCGTGACGGGTGGAGCCCCGGCCATGACCCGAGAGGGAGCCGCCACGACCCTGGGGACGCGCCTGTACGTCAACCTTGCATTCGCCGAGCACGCCGAGGAGGTGGCGGCCCTCGACGTCGATGGCGTTGGATTGCTCAGAGCCGAGTTCATGGTGACCGACGCGCTGGCCGGCGTCCATCCCCGCTTGTTGCTCGACCGTGGCGACCAGAAGACCTTCGTCGATGCGATGGCGAGTTCGCTCCTGCGCATCACCAGGGCTTTCGCGCCCCGCCCGGTGGTCTACCGGAGCATCGACTTTCGCACCAACGAGTTCTCGAACCTCGAGGGCGGCGAGCGCTACGAGCCCCACGAGGACAACCCAATGATCGGGTACCGGGGCTGCTACCGCTATGTGCGTGAGCCCGACCTGTTCCGTCTCGAGCTTGACGTGCTGACCAAGGTCGTCGAGGAGACCCCCAACCTCACGCTCATGATCCCGTTCGTGCGCACGGCCTGGGAACTCGAGGCCTGCCTCGAGACGGTTGACGCCAGCCCGCTGTCCGGCGAGTTGGCGGTGTGGGTCATGGCCGAAGTCCCCTCGGTCGCCTACTGGATTCCCGAGTATGCCGCCATGGGCATCGAGGGGGTGTCGATCGGTAGCAACGACCTCACCCAGCTCATGCTGGGCGTTGATCGCGACTCGGAAGTGTGCGCGGAGCTCTTCGACGAGTCCGATCCGGCCGTGCTCGACGCCATCTCCCGGATCGTCGGCGGGTGCCATCAGGCGGGCATCACGTCGTCACTGTGCGGGCAGGCCCCCTCCAATCGGCCGGAGTTCGCCGAGCACCTCGTGCGCCTCGGCATCACCTCGATCTCGGTCAACCCTGACGCGGTGGACGCCGCCCGGCACTCCATCGCCCAGGCCGAGCGTCGGCTGGAGCTTGAGGCCGCCGATCCTGTCCACCGCGGCACTGTCGCGACCGCGGGTGCGCGCCACCGCCACCGACGCGTCGGTGCCTGATGGCAGGGCGCGGCGGTTGGCCCCATCGTGACCATCGCCCCTAGCCCCGCAAGTCGCTCGGACTTAGTCTGCGAACATGCGCGTCGGTGAGGCTGCGGTGATCGACCCACGGGGCCTCGATGAGTTGATCCGGTTGCTCGGGGATCTCGGCTACGAGACGAAGGGCCCCGTGGTGAGGGATGGCGCCATCATGCCGGGCGCGGTCCGAGGGGTGGAGGACCTTCCCGCCGGCTACCAGGATGAGCAGGCTCCGGGCCATTATCGGCTCAGACGCGGCGAGGGGGACTCTCTCTTCGCCTGGGCAGTCGGCCCGGGCTCGTGGAAGGCCGAGATGTTCTCGCCCACCGAGGAGCTGTGGCGGGCCCTGGTGCACGGCGACGACGTGTCGATCACCGAGCCCGAATCGCCGGTCGCCCCGTTGGCCATCATCGGTGCCCGGCCGTGCGAGCTCGCTGCCATGGCGGTGCTCGATCGGGTCCTCGCGGACAGCGCCGTGCCCGACCCCCACTACGTGGCGCGCCGCGAGGGGGCATTTGTGGTTGCGGCCGAGTGCGGCCACCCCGCCGCCACCTGCTTCTGCACGTCGATGGGCACGGGACCTGGGGTCGAGAGCGGCTTCGACTTGGCACTCAGCGAACTCAATGACGCCGGCGGCCATCGCTTCGTCCTGCGAGTGGGAACCGAGCGCGGGGCCGACGTCCTCGCACGGCTATCCGTGGCGGCAGCCACCGTCGACGACCTGGCGGCCAGGAACCAGATGGTTTCTAGGGCGGCCGGGGCGGTGCATCGCCAGCTTGCGAACGAGGGTCTGCCCGCCCTGCTGGCTCGCAACCAGGAACACCCCCGCTGGGACGAGGTCGCCGAGCGGTGTCTGGCCTGTGGAAATTGCACGCTGGTGTGCCCGACCTGCTTTTGCAGTGACGTGCGCGACACCAGCGACCTCTCCGGCGAGGTCCGCCGAGGGCGCGTCTGGGCGTCATGCTTCGACCTCGATCACTCCTATCTCCACGGGGGGTCGGTGCGAACCTCCGTCTCGTCTCGTTACCGCCAGTGGCTCACCCACAAGCTCTCGACCTGGTGGGACCAGTTCGGCACTTCGGGCTGCATCGGGTGCGGCCGGTGCATCGCCTGGTGCCCGGTGGGCATCGACATCACAGAAGAGGCGGCGGCCATCCGGGAGACCGACGGGGCCGTCCACGCAGCGACGGCCCGAGGAGTCGGGCCACGATGACGCGGGCATCGATAGCCGAATTGGTGTCGGCGCACCCCCTCTTGACCGGGCTGCCCGACGACGCTGTCGTCCAGGTCGCCGAGTGTGCGAGCAATGTGGGCTTCGACCCCGGCGCACTGCTGCTCGTCGAGGGTGGGCCAGCCGACACCCTCTACCTGCTTCGTCGCGGCCGGGTTGCAATTGAGCTCCATTCGCCGGGGCACGGATCCAAGGTCATCGAGACGGTCGGCCCCGGCGGAATCGTCGGGCTGAGCTGGCTGTTCCCCCCCTTCCGTTGGCAATTCGACGCCCGTGCCACCGAGAAGGTGGTGGCCATCGCCATCGACGCGCCGTGCCTCCGGGCCAAGGCGCAGGCTGACGACGCGTTGGGGCGTGCGCTGGCCGAGCGGGTGGCGGCGATGCTCCTCGACCGACTGCAGACCACCCGGATTCGCGTCCTCAACCTCTACGACGAGGACGGCGCCGCGACGCGCGAGGCCCCCCGGTGAGGCTGGGCCACGGGCCGATGACCCCGGTCCCACATCGGGTGGTCGGACGGCGGGAGGAGACCAAGGACGTCATGACGCTCTCTGTCGCCCCTCTGGCTGACCGGCCAATGGTCTTTCGGCCCGGGCAGTTCAACATGCTTACCGCGTTCGGGGTCGGCGAAGTCGCCATTTCGGTGAGCAGCGCGCCGGGAGAAGCGGGACCGCTCCGACACTGCCTGCGCGACGTCGGGCCGGTGACCCACGCCCTGTGTCGGGCGCGAGTGGGTGACCTGATTGGGGTGCGCGGGCCGTTCGGTACCGACTGGGGGATCGGCGATCTGGACAGATCCGGCGGGGGCGACATCGTGGTGGTGGCCGGAGGGATCGGCCTCGCCCCCCTGCGCGGCGCGGTGGAGCAACTCGTGCGGGAGGGGACGGGTCGAATTTTTCTCATCATCGGTGCGCGTGAGCCGGCTCAGGTGATCTTCGCTGACGACCTGCGGGCTTGGGCGGAGGCGGGAGCCGAGGTGGCCGTCACCGTCGACGTCGCCCCTGCGGGATGGGGCGGCCACGTCGGTGTGGTCACCTCACTGCTCGGCGGTTCCAGGTTCGATCCCGCTCGGGCCGACGCCATGGTGTGCGGGCCCGAGATCATGATGCGCCTTACCGCGCGGGCTCTCATCGACCGCGGCGTCGACCCAGCCCGGATCCGGGTCTCGCTGGAGCGCAACATGCAGTGCGGGGTGGGGTGGTGCGGTCACTGCCAGTTAGGGCCATTGCTGCTGTGTCGCGACGGCCCGATCCTCCCGTACGCGGGAGCGGTGGCCCACCTGTTGACCGAGCGCGAGCGATGAGTCGGGCAGCGACCCGAGGGGTTCTTCCTGTGTCCGGAGGTGCTGATGGAGCAAACGGGGCAGCGGGCGACGATGGGCGTCCGACGTTGGCAGTCTGGAAGTTCGCCTCCTGTGACGGCTGCCAGCTGAGCCTGCTCGATTGCGAGGAGGAGCTGCTGATGCTCGCCGGCGCCGTGCGCATCGCGCACTTCACCGAGATGTCCCGCGCGTCGACGCCGGGACCCTACGACGTGTCGCTCGTGGAGGGATCGATCACCACCGAGGCCGATGCCGAGCGGGTTCGGGAGGTCCGCGCAATGTCTCGGCGCCTGGTCACCATTGGTGCCTGCGCGACGGCTGGGGGGATACAGGCGCTGCGGAACTTCGCCGGCGAGGGTGAGTATGCGGGCATGGTCTACGCACATCCCGAGTACATCGCCGCCCTCGAAACCTCCACCCCCATCTCGGCCCACGTCGAGGTGGACTTCGAGCTTCAGGGCTGCCCGATCGATCGGCACCAGTTGCTGGAGGTCCTCACCGCGACCTTGGCCGGCCGACGGCCGGTGATTCCGGGGCATTCGGTGTGCTGGCAGTGCAAGGGCCGTGGCACCGTCTGCGTCCTGGTCGCCAAGGGGACCGCCTGCCTCGGACCAGTGACCCGGTCGGGGTGCGGCGCACTTTGCCCGGCCGTCGGTCGGGGTTGCTTCGGCTGCTTCGGTCCGGCTGAGACCGCCAACACCGCGTCGCTGGCCGCGCAGCTGCGCCACCAGGGTATGGCGCCTCTGGAGTTGTCGCGCTTCTTCTCCACATTCAACGCCGCGGCGCCCGCGTTTCGCGACGAGGCGGTGGCCGAGGGCGCCCCAGTGCGGGTCGCTCTCGGCGCCACTCGGCGGAACAGACCATGGGGGGCACAGTGAGCCACGGCTCGGGTTCGCCCAGGACGATCGGCGTCGAGGGACTCGCACGCGTGGAAGGCGAAGGCTCTCTCCGAGTTGTGATCGCCGACGGAACGGTGACTGATGTCGCTCTCGACATCTTCGAGCCGCCTCGGTACTTTGAGGCGTTGCTGGTAGGCCGCCACTTCACTGAGGCCCCCGACATCACCGCGAGAATCTGTGGCATCTGCCCGGTGGCGTACCAGATGAGCGCCTGTGCGGCCATGGAGGACGCCTTTGGGGTGACGGTGGACGAGCGGGTGGCAGCACTGCGCCGGCTCCTTTACTGCGGGGAGTGGATACAGAGTCATGCGCTGCACGTCTACCTCCTGCACGCGCCAGATTTTCTGGGCTACGACGACGCGGTCGAGCTGGCCGAGCACGACCGGGGCGCCATCGAGCGGGGATTGCAGCTCAAGCGGACGGGCAACCTCATCATGGAGACGGTGGGCGGCCGCGCGGTGCACCCGATCAACGTTCGAGTGGGCGGCTTCTACGCCGCCCCGCCTCCGTCGGCGATCGCCAACCTCGCCGATCCGCTCCGTCGGGCCCGCGACGCGGCACTAGCCACCGTCGAGTGGGTGGCGGGTTTCGACTTCCCCGATCTCGTCGGTGACTACCGATTCGTCGCCCTGCGAGATTCGGGTCGCTATCCCATCGAACAAGGCCGGCCGGCCTCCTCGGACGGCCTCGACGTGAGCCCTGGCGAGCTCGCCGATCTGATCGTAGAGGAGCATGTCGCCCGTTCTACGGCGCTCCACGCCCGTCTGGGTGGGCGCGACCCGTACCTCACGGGACCTCTGGCCCGCTACGCCCTCAACTCGGCCGCCCTCGGCCGCCTCGCCGGCGAGGCGGCGACGAGGGCCGGCCTGGGAGAGGTCTGTAGCAATCCGTTTCGCAGCATCGTGGTACGAGCCGTCGAGCTGGTCTTCGCCTGCAACGAGGCGCTCTCGCTGGTCGAGGCCTACGCACCACCAGATCCGCCCGCCAGCGACGTCATTGCACGTCCCGGGACGGGCACCGGCGCCACCGAGGCACCACGTGGCCTGTTGCTCCAGAGCTACGAGATCGACGGCGAGGGGATCATCCGCCATGCCCGCATCGTCCCGCCCACCTCGCAGAACCAGCTCACCATCGAGGCCGACCTTCGCCGGGTGGCCCAGGGAAGCCTCGATTTGAGCGACGACGAGCTTGGCTGGCGCTGCGAACAGTGTGTGCGCAACCACGATCCGTGCATTTCCTGTGCCGCCCATTTCCTCGATATCACGGTGGTCCGGGCGTGAGCGGCCGTCCCGTGCCGTCCGGGAACGGCGCGCCAATCGCCGTCGTCGCTGGCCTCGGGAACGAGTTCCGCCACGACGACGGAATCGGTCCGCTGGTGGCTGCGCGAGTGGCCGACCAGGCGCGCGCGGTGCTCGATATCGGCCCTTTGGCGGAGCCGCTCGATCTGCTCGGGCGATGGGACGGTGCCGACCTGGTCGTCCTCATCGATGCCGTGCGGTCCGGTGCGGCGCCAGGGACCATCGGCTTGGTCGACCTCGAGGCCCAACTCCGCAACGCGCTCGACCGGGACGGCTCGAGCACGGCGAGCACGCACGGCATCAGCCTGGCACGGGTGTTCCGACTGGCCCTGGCGGTCGGTACCGCCCCGGCCCGGGTGGTGGTGGTCGGCATCGAGGGGGTCGATTTCGCCCACGGGACGGGCCTTAGCCCGGCGGTCGCGGGAGCTGTGCCCCATGCGGTCGACCATGTGATCGAACTGTTTGAAGGTCTCTTGGCATGTGTATGAGCCGACTTCACCGAGTGCGGGCGACGCCGGCACCGGGAGCGGTGGAGACCGAGGACGTCGAGGGCGCCGTACATCTGATCTCTCTCCTCGCTTTGGAGGGCCCATGCCCTTCTCCGGGGGAATGGCTGGTGGTCCACAGCGGCTATGCCATCGACCGCATCGATGCAGAGGAGGCTGAAGCGGTAGCAGCCGAGTTGGCCCTGGTATCGGCAGCTGAGGTCTCGAAACGGGTGGGACGGACGCGCGGATGACCTGCAACAGGCTGTCAGGGTCGCGCACACCTTGGCCAGTGTGCTCCTTCAGTCGGCCGCCGTTTTCCAGGTGTCGCGCGCCCTTAGCCCGCCGCCCATGGTGGCGGGAAGGAGCCTGGGCAGCAGCGGTCTCCGGGGGCGACCGATGAGCCCGAGCAAGGCGGCGGGGCGGTGACATCACCTCCTGATGGGCGGTTGGTCCCGGGCCCCGTGCTCTTCGCCCGCCACGCCTACCCCCCGAACGCACTTGGCTACTGCGGCCCCGGGGACCCCGACGCACTCCTCGGCGCTGCCTCGGAGGGAGGGAAGCAGGAGGGCTTGCGGCACGTGGCGGCCCGGTTCGAGGGGGCGTGGCCCTACCTCCAGCTGATCGCCGCCTGCAACGGCATCGGCGAACCACTGGATCGGCGGGTCGTCGAGGCCTACTGGGTGGGCAACGAGCTCCTGAACCGGGTGCCCCCGTCGGCACTCGCCTCGTCCTTGGGTGAGCGGTTCGAACGCAGAGCGGGCCGCCTCTTCGGGCCCCTGGTGTCGGCCGTGCCGGCAGGTGGCGTCGCCCAACACAGCTTCCATGTTTTCGCTGTCTACCCATGGCTGGGATTGCTGCGCGCTGGCATGGACGGGCCGCCACTGGAGGTGCTCGATCGATGCCGCATCCGATGGGGGCGCGTGGAGGAGGTGGCCGGGGACCTGGTCCTGGTGCGCAGCCGGACATTGCAACTGGAAGGGCCCAACCTGGTCCTTGGGCCCGAAGTGGTGGAGCAGGCTCGGCGCAGCCGCCACGGCGTGGGGTTCACATTCGACCTCGCCGTCGGCGACACCGTCTCCCTGCACTGGGACTGGGTGTGCGACCGGCTCCCCCAGACCTCTTTGCGTTGGCTGCAAGCGTGCACCCGCCGCAACCTTGCCGCCGTCAATTCCTTGGCCCGGCCCGGGCCGGCGGTCGTGTGCAACGCCTGAGCACGGTTCGCGCCGGTTGGAACGCTCGGAGAAGAGGGTTGCCGCCCGAGGCGTGGGACTTTCTGCCCTGTCGCTTCAGTCCAGGTGGGCCGACACTGACTAGGAAAGAGGATCGCCTAAAGAGTCGAGGGGCCATGAGCGAGCCACAGTTGATCAGCGGAAAGTGGTACAACCAGTTGGGGTCGCGCTTGGATCTGCACATCGACGACACGGGGCTGATTTCCGGCTTCTTCCGTTCGTCTGTCGGCGAGATCGAGGGTAGGCATCCGATCACCGGGTACTTCGATCCGACCCCTGACAACCGACGAGGTGCTCTTGGCATCGCGGTCAGCTGGCACCCCGCCCATGCAGTGACCGTCTGGTCTGGCCACTACGAAGCAGACAGTGAGTCGATCGTCGCAACGTGGTTGCTCACTGGAGGGCCGTTCGGTGAGCTCGAATGGCGCTCGACTCTGATCGGCCACGACATCTTCAGTCGCGAGCTGGTTCCGGTTGCTGAAACGGCCGGCCTCCCCTCGCCTGTCCCACCTCGTTCCACGACCACGGAGGAGTGATCCGGTGAAATGGGCCCTATTGCCATGCCGATGACCCGACCCTCGAGATCTGGTGATGGACCTACCCGTGTCTGCGGTCAGCGGTTCTCGGGGATTGGGCAATGAGCTAACGCCGGGACGAGAACCCCGGGCCGGGCCACGACATTGACGAAACGGGTTCCATCACCCAGTTCCCGTCGATCAGCAGGACGATTGCGTCCATGTCGCTCCGTATGCGAAGACGATCCAATTCGCCACCGAGGTCAGGACCCGACCGACGCCTCGTTCGCCAGCTTGGCCCGCAGGTCGCGCTTCAGAACCTTGCCGAGCGGGTTGCGCGGTAGCTCGTCGACGAGCTCGAGCCGTTCGGGCAGTTTGAAGGTGGCGATCCCGAGCTCTCGGAGATAGGTAAGGAGCTCGTCGAGCGTCGGAGTCTCGCCGGGGCGAGCGACAACCACCGCGCAGGCCTTCTCGCCGAGCAGCTCGTCGGGGTAGGCGACCACCGCGACTTCGGCGACCTTCGGGTAGCCGGCGATGTAGGTCTCGAGCTCGGAGGCAGAGATCTTCATCCCGCCGCGCACCACGAGATCCTTGGTCCGGTCGACGTAGCGCAGGTATTGCAGCTCGTCACCGACTATCTCGAGCAGGTCACCGGTGCGAAGGTACCCCTCGTCGTCGAAAGGGTCCTCCACGTTCGATGCCGGGAGGTAGCCGGGAAACACGGTGGGACCCTTGATGCGCAGCTCGCCGGGATGGCCGCCCTCGGTGATCACCTCGCCTGAGACCGGGTCGACCAGCTTGACCTGCATCCATTTGGCCACGCGGTGCGACCACGTCCTCCCCGGTGCCCCGTAGCGGGGGAAGTACAGGGCGCGCTCTGCGGGGTCGGGCATGTCGACGGGTCCCCCGAACAGGGCGATGCCCTCGTTCGAGCCGTAGAAGTTGAGGATCTCGATGCCGTACTTGTCATGCCAGCCCTGCAGGAGCGAAGGGGCGAGTGGCGTCGAGCCCGATCCGAGGAGCCGCAGCGTCGAGATATCCGTGTCGGCGAGCAGCTGCTCGTTGTGGAGCAGCTGGGTCAAGAGGGCCGGAGGTGCGACGGTGTAGGTGGCGCCATGCTTGGCAACCTGGGCGAGGAAGGTGGCGAGATCGAAGGGGTGGTGTTGGACGAGTACCCCGCCCACCCGCAGCCACGGCAGGAACATCCCGTTGATTCCCGCCATGTTCACCATCGGGAACGGATTGAGCAGCACATCGTCCTTGGTGAGCTGCGGGCCCTCGACGGTGGTCCAGGACATGGCCAGCCAGTCGTAGTGCGTGCGCGGGACGCCCTTTGGCGTGCTCTCGGTGCCTGAAGTCCAGCAGATGGTGACGCAGTCGTTCTGGTCGGGGACGAAAGAGGAGTTGAAAGCTTCGAGTCCCGAGCGGTCCACGGCGGCGGCCACCCGCCCGTCGAGATCCACCACGCCTTCTGGAACATTCGACCCGAAGGCGAGCACACGCTCGAGGGTCGGGATGTTCGGCTGGAGGGATGCCATCTCCACTGCGGCCTCGCGCCGGCCGATCCTGGTGGTGGTGACGAAGACCTTGAGCGCCGCAACCTTGGAAAGCTCGGTCAGCTCGTGGGAGCGGTACTGGACGGGGAACGGCACCACGATGGCGCCAAGGCGGACGATGGCGAGGAAGGTGGCGGCGATCTCGACGGTGTTGGGTAGCTGCACGCCGACGGTGACGCCCGGCCCGACGCCTTCGTCGAGGAGCACTTGGGCGATGCGGTTCACCAGGTCGTCGAGCTCGGTCCAGGTGAGTTGCCGGAACGGGCCGTCCACCAGGTCGGACCGATTCAGCGGGTCGATGATGGCGAGCGTGTCGGGATCGGAGCGGACACGCTCGGCAAAGAGGGCGTCGATCAAGTCGTCGTTCCAGTAGCCCTTCGCGCGGTAGTCATCGATCCGTGCTTGCGGGTGCAGTCCCATCTCTCCCTCTCAGTACAGCTCTGTCGATGAGAGCTCAGCGCTCCGGTCGTCGGTTCCTACTGCTGACACCGACGGGGTCACTGCGGCCAGCGCCGCCAACGTGTGCAGCGCGCCCGGGTCGCCGTCCGTCGAGGACGGCACGAGTGCCACCTCGTCGACGCCGGCACTCGCATACGCGCCCAACCGCTCGGTGATCTCCTCGACGCTCCCCACCAGCCCGACAGCGCGCACCAACTCGTCAGGCACCGCCAGGAGTAGTTCCTTCGGGTGCGAGCCGGCGTTTGCCAAGTCCACGATGTCGGAGAAGCCGGCTTCACGGAACATCTCTGCGTAGCCGGGCACGCCCAGGTAGGGGACCAGCCCCCGCCGCAGCTGTTCGAAGGCTTCGGGGACCGGGTCGACGGCGGCTGTGACCCAGGCGGCGACGCGCGGTGCGGGCCCGTCGACCGTTGCCTCGCGCAGCATCGATACGAGCCGCCCGGCCGACGCAGGCGTCACGAGATTGATGACCATCCGGTCGGCGTGGTTGGCTGCGACCCGCACGGCCCGCTCGCCGAATGCGGCGATGGTGAGCTCGGAATTCGGCGCCCCAGTCCTCAGGCGGAACCCGTTGGTGTGGATGACCTCGCCGTCGATCGACGCCCGACCGCCGCCGAGCAGCGATCTCAGGGCGGAGGCTGATTCGGCGAGGGCCTTCGCCGGTCGACGTTGCGTGCGACCGTGCCACTGCTCGACGACCACGGGGCTCGACGAACCGATTGCCACATCCACCCTGCGGCCGACCAGCTCCGCCACCGAGGCCGCCCCAACGGCGATCATGACCGGATCGCGCACCGCGACGGCAAATGGACCCAGTGTCAGGCTGATGCGTTCGGTCCGTTCGCCGATCACCGCGCCGAGCACGAAGGCGTCATAGGTCGCCATTTCGCCGATCCACAGCTCGCCGTAGCCGAGGCGGTCCGCTGCGATGGCGGTGACGAGCACCTCGTCGGAGGGCCGGTCCTGCCAGAGCCCGAGCGAGACCGACAGGGCTGGTAGTGCGGGGCTCACCGACCGGCCAGCTGGTCGGCGCGCACCCAGCAGGCGTGAAAGCCGAGCGGGACCCGCTGGGGGAGGAGTACCCGGCCCACTGGCCCCGAGCCGATCGACGCCGCGTCGAAGATGTCGACCTCGGAGCGTCCGGTCGCTTCGTCGGTGACAAAGGTCACGAGATAGCCGTCATCCTCTCCCATCGAGCCGTCTCTCGGGGCGAAGGGCGACTCGCTGCCGTAGCGGCCTGGCCCGAAGAAGTAGGACTGGCGCTCGTCCGTCAGGTTGTCGTAGCGCACGAGCCCGTCGAACAGGTTGGTCTCGGCGTCGGCGATGTGCACGTTGTACGCGTAGCGGGTCGGATAGCCCATCTGGCGAACGTCGACCGAGGGGAACTCGGTGTTGTCGTCGTCAACACGCGATTCGCTGGTCCGACCTGACACCAAGTCGAAACGGTACCGGTGCATGCGGGCATCGAGTTTGAGGTAGGCCAGCAGCTTCGCGAGGCGGGTCTGCTCGCCGGTGACCGGTGCGGGTCGGGACACGCGGCAGACGTCGAGGACGATCTCGTCGCCCTCTTCCCACGCGTTGACGACGTGGTAGATGTAGCAGGGCTTGGCCTCGAACCACCGGATGTCACCGGGCGCTCCACGACGCGGGATCACGCCGAAACGCGACGGCAGCGACGAGTCGAAGGTGAGCTTGTAGCGACCGGCACGGCGAGCCTCTTCATTCTGGATGAGGGGCAGGTCCATCAAGATGGCGTAGTGCTCGGTGATGGCCATGTCATGGGGGAGCCGAGGCCCCGCCAGCTCGATGGGCACCACGTGCTCCACGCGCCCACTCGCCCCGACCACGCCGTAGCGCATGTACGGGGAGCTTGGCCCGTAGTCGAACCAGAACAGCTCGCCTGTGCGCTCGTCGACCTTCGGGTGGGCCATCATGTCGCCATCGAGGGTGCCCGCGAAGTCCTCGGCTCCGAGGGTGTCGAGTGACGTCGGCTCGAGGGCGTACGGTGCGCCGCACAGGTACCACGTCGCCAGCAGCTTGCCGTTGTGGAAGATGATGTCGGTGTTGGCGGAATCCTTGAAGTGCAGGCCGCGCCTGTTGCCCTGCGGGTTGTGCGCCGGGTCCTCCATGACGCCGGTCCACAGCGGGCCGCCGGCCGAGGCCTCGAGGCCGTAAGCCTCGGTGCGCACGAAGCGGTTCCGGTAGCGGGCCGATCCGTTAACGAACTCGACGGCGTGGACCATCCCGTCCCCGTCGAACCAGTGATAGCGGCCCTGGGCGGCGTAGCGGCGGTTCGGGCCGTTGCGGAAGTAGATGCCGTTCAGGTCGCGCGGGACCTCCCCGATGACGTCGAGGAGCGCCCCGGTCTGGATCTCGTCTTCGACCGGCGCATAGATTCCCCGCAGATACGGGTTTTCCTCCCCGCCGTGCGTGTCCCACTCGAGCTCCGAGGTCGTGGTCATGGCCATGGCGTTCCCCCTTCCCTCCCTACCTGTTGACTCCGTTGTATCACTCCGATAAATGTAGTGTCGACCGGTTTCCAGAGGAGGCGGCGCCACGCGGGCGCCGATTCGCTGCCGGAGGGGGAGCCAGCGTGCCCGAGCGAGATCCCGAGATCCAGGCCCTTCTCGACAAGCAGACCATCACCGAGGTGCTGACGCGCTACCTGCGCTCGGTGGACCGGGGCGATGTCGAGACGTTGCGCGAGTGCTATCTGCCGGGTGCCGTCGAGGACCACGGGGGTATCTGGGAGGGCCCGGCGAGTGAGTACGTCGACAGCATCGCCAAGGGCATCGCACACCCGAAGAGCCTGACCAGCCATGTGCTCAGCAACGTCCTGATCGATGTCAAGGGCGACACGGCGTTCGTCGAGTCGTACGCGACCACCTTCGCGAGGGTGAAGAGCGACGGCGAGCGGTACGACTGCTTCGTCGGGGCGAGGATCCTCGACCACATGGAGCGTCGTGACGGCCGCTGGGGCATCGCCCGTCGCCAGCTGCTTTGGGAGTGGAACCACGACGTCCCCGTGTCGGAGACCTGGGTCCTCGGCATGCTCGCGCCGGATGCCTCGGCGATGCGGATGGGCACCAAATTCCCCGAGGATCCGGTGTTCGCCGGCTGAGAAGTGCGGCAAGGATCAGGGCCCGGCCGTTGTCGAGTGACTCCGGTTATTGTAGAATCCAGTCGAAGCAGGGGGAGGTTCCGATGAGTTCATCGAGCGGTGTCTGGGTTGTCGGCAGCTACCAAACCGATTTCGCCCGCAACTACAAGCGCGAGGGCCTTGATGTGGGCGACCTGGTGGGCGAGGTGGTCGAAGCGACGCTCTCCGACGCCGGCGTCGGCCCCGAGCAGGTCGAGGCCATCCACTTGGGCAACGCGTTCGGCCAGCTCTTTAACGGCCAGGGCCAGTTGGGCGCCATGCCGGCTACCGTCGAGCCCGGGCTGTGGGGCCTTCCTGCCTCGCGCCACGAGGCGGCCTGCGCGTCCGGCTCGATCGCCGTGCTCTCGGCGATGGCCGACATCGAGGCCGGCCGTTACGACTGCATCTTGGTTCTCGGCATCGAGCAGGAGAAGAACGTCCCGGGCGTCGAAGCGCCGCGCTATCTGGGTGCGGCTGCGTGGATCGGCCACGAAGGCGAAGAGGCCACGTTCATGTGGCCCTTCATGTTCTCCGAACTCGCCGACGAGTACGACCGCCGCTACGGCCTCGACGACCGCCACCTGCATGCCATCGCAGAGCTCAACATGCGAAACGCCAAGGACAATCCGCTCGCCCAGACGCGGGAGTGGAAGTTCACCGACGCCAATTTCAGTGACGACGACATCGAGAACCCGATCGTCGAGGGGCGGCTCCGCCGGACGGACTGCAGCCAGATCACCGACGGTGGCGCGGGCGTCGTCCTCGTCTCCGAGCGGTTCTTCGCCGACGGGAAGCCGCCCGCGGGCACGGCCCGCATCAAGGGCTGGGGCCACGGTGCCGCGGGTCTCAGCCTTCGTCAGAAGTTCGAGCGGAGCCAAGAAGAGCCCTACGTGTTTCCCCACGTGCGCGACGTGGCCACCAAGGCGATGGGCCGCGCCGGGATTGCCGACGTCCACGAGCTCGACGGCATCGAGGTCCACGACTGCTTCTCCATGTCCGAGTACGTGGCAGTGGACCATTTCGGCATCACCGACCCTGGCGAGAGCTGGAAGGCGGTCGAGAACGGCGATCTGGAGCGGACCGGGCAGACCCCGGTGAACCCGAGCGGCGGCCTCATCGGGGTCGGGCACCCGGTCGGGACGACGGGGGTGCGCATGGTCCACGATGCACGCCGCCAGGTCACCGGCCGGGCCGGGGAGTGCCAGGTCGAAGGGGCGAGGAACTTCGCCACCATGAACATCGGCGGGAGCCTGACCACGGCGGTCAGCTTCGTCGTCGGGGTCGACGACACCCAGTAGGCGGAGCGGGGGAGACCCCGAGAAAGGCACGATCGGAGACATGGACATCTCGGTGTACGCAAAAACGCTCTCGACGATTCCCGAGGACGACGATCATCCCTATCGTTCCGGAGCCTGGCGACCCCAGACGCTGGAGTACGACGCGGACGACCTCGACGTCGAGGGGGAGCTGCCCGAGGACCTCTTCGGCGTCTACCTTCGCAATACCGAGAATCCTGTGCACCCGGCCATCGTCCGCTACCACCCCTTCGACGGGGACGGCATGCTCCACTCGATCTCGTTCCGTGACGGGCGAGCCGCATACCGGAACCGCTTCGTCCAGACCGACGGCCTGATCGCCGAGAAGGAGGCGGGTGGGCCACTGTGGGCCGGCATCGCCGAGAACCCCGACGTGGCGGTGCGCAAGGACGGTTGGGGCGCACGTGGGCACATGAAGGACGCGTCGTCGACCGACGTGGTCGTGCACGCTGGAGTGGCTGTTTCGAGCTTCTGGCAGTGCGGCGACCTCTATCGGCTCGACCCGCTCACCTTGGAGGACCTCGGCAAGGAGAGCTGGGGCGGCACCTTCCCTTCTGACGTGGGTGCCTCGGCACACACGAAGGTCGACGAACACACCGGGGAGCTCCTCTTCTTCAACTATGCGACGAGTGCTCCGTACTTGCACTACGGCGTGGTGGACGCCGATCGCCGCCTTGCCCACTACGTGCCGATCGAGTTGCCCGGACCCCGGCTGCCTCATGACATGACATTCACCGAGAACTATGCGGTGCTCAACGACATGCCGCTGTTCTGGGACCCCGAGCTCATCGAGCGCGGCTTCTACGCTTCGCGCTTTCACCCCGACATCCCGTCCCGGCTGGGGGTGATCCCGCGGCGGGGTGCCCCCGAGGAGATCCGCTGGTTCGAGTTCGACCCCACCTACGTCCTGCACTGGTCCAACGCCTGGGAGGAGGGCGACGAGGTGGTCGTCGAGGGTTTCTTCCAGGGGTGCCCCGAGCCGAAGGACCCAGGTCCCAACGGGCCCCCGGACCGGATGTTCCGGTTCCTCGCCCAAGACGTGATGGGGGCGAGGCTGCACCGCTGGCGGATGAACATGGTGACCGGGGCGACCAGCGAGGAGGATCTGACCGACACCTGCAGCGAATTCGGGGTGATAAACGCACTTGCGGCGGCCCGGCCCTCACGCTACATCTACGCCGCGACCAACCGCCCGGGGTGGTTCCTGTTCAACGGACTGGTCAAGCACGACACGCTGACCGGCGCAGAGGAGCGCTACGCGTTCGAAGACGGCGTCTACTGCAGCGAGGCCGGCGTGGCCCCGCGGGTGGGTGCAGCAGCCGAAGACGACGCCTACCTGGTGACCTTCACCGTCGACATGAACCGGGACCGCTCCGAGTGCGTCGTCTTCGACGGTGCCAATGTGGGAGACGGCCCGATCGCTCGCATGGTGCTCCCCGAGCGCATCTCGAGCGGCACGCACAGCTGCTGGGCCCCGGGGGGCGGCATCGCGGGTTGGTAGAGTCCGTGCAGCGCGGGGGTAGGAACGGCCGCCCCTGGCGGGACCGGCTCGGCACAACGGGAGTCGCATTCGCGCCTCAACCCTGTCCACCCGCTGCCTCGAGTGCGACATGGTGAAGGGGACTGGCGTGGCCAAGGCGGCAGCGGAGATTGCTGACGACGAGGGCAACTCCGTCGCGATACAAATGGGTCTGCTCGGCGACGAGTGGAACCTGCTGATCATCCGCCTCGCGCTGCTCGGGGTGCGCCGCTACAACGAGTGGTACGAGCAGCTCGGCATCGCCAACTCGGTGCTGACCGCCCGCCTGCGAGCCTTGAGCGAGGCCGGGGTGCTCACGCGTGTCCGTTACCAGGACCGACCAGCGCGCCACGAGTACCACCTGACCGAGATCGGCCTTGACCTGTGGCCGGTCCTGCTGACCTTGTGGTGGTGGGAGGCCGAGTGGGCGGGCGAGCACGTTGAGCCCCTTCCCCCGATGGTCCATCTCGAATGCGGCGAGCAATTCTCGCCGGTGCTGCACTGCGCGAGCTGTCGGCGGCCGGCCGACCTGGCCGACGTGAGCGGCGTGTTCGGGCCGAGCGGCTCCTTCGAGCGATCAGCGCCCCGGGCCACGACTCGACGCCGCAGCTCGAGCGTGGCGTCGGCGGGACCCGGGCTCTTCCCCGAGACCATCGCGCTCATCGGGAACAGGTGGTCCTCCGCCACGCTGGCCGCCGCCTTCTTCGGCTGCCGCCGCTTCACCGACTTCCTGCAGGCGACGCTCGCACCACCGACCATCGTCTCGGACAGACTCCGTGTCTTCTGCGATATGGGCGTCCTCACGCCCGTCGCCAGCGCGAGCGGGTCGAGCCGGGTCGAGTACCGCCTCACCGAGAAGGGCCGCGCGTTCTTCCCGCACATGGTGACCTCACTCTGTTGGGGTGACCGTTGGTACCGTGCCCCGGAGGGCCCAGCAGTGATCTTCACCCACAAGGAGTGCAAGAGGATCTTCGACCCCGTCCTCTACTGCTCGGCCTGCGACAAGGAGTTGCAGCGTTCGAAGATCGGCGTCGGTGGCCTGCCCCTCTATGGCGGTTAGGCCAGTGCCCCCTGGCGGCGGAACGGGGCGAAGACGGGGGGCGTGAAGATTCCCGGAGGGGCGGCAACGACGTCGGGAATGGCGTTGAGCACCGGACCGGCCGTGATGTATTGGCCAGCCTTCGTCTGGAACCGGCTGTCAGTGGGGTCGGCCATGTCAAGGGTGAGGTCGAGGACGGGCTTGCCTTCGAGATGGACGGTCCAGTGGTTCCTGCCCTCGTACTCGGGCATGGTCGGGTCCATCGTCCAGATGACCGACAGCGTCACGAACCGCTTTCCGTCTGCGATGCCGTGCCAGCGCCACTCGGTTGCCGCCACCGTGCCGGCGGGGATGACGCCGGCACTGACCGCCAGGTCGCGGGTGGCCGGCAACACCCTGTGGTCGGCTTGGATGCGCTCGAAGGTGGTGCCGGTCCGGTCCCCGAAGAAGCGGATCGCCTCTGCGTACAGCTTGCCGAAGAGCACGGTGAGCGGTCCCGCTGAGAGGTCAAGGGTGGCGGGGTCTGAGCCCATGCCCATGACGTTGAAGACGAAGTCGGGATCGGGCATCGTGGAGGCGTCGAGCATCTCTTCGACATCGACAGACTCGAGCTCGACGCACACGCCGGTCAGCCCGAGGACGAGTCGCTCAAGGAGGAAGCCCGGATTCATGCCGACGCCGTAGAGGGTGGCACCACCGTCGAGCCCGGCCTGCTCGAAGAGTGCCGCGCGCTCGGGGCCGTGGGCCTGGGGGTAGTGGTCGCCCGCGGTGGTGATCACGTTCTTGCCCGAGCGCAGCAGGGCGACGATGTCGGCGTCGTGCGTCTCGTAGGGAACCTGGAGGCGGGCGGTGTGGATGACCACGTCCGCGTCGAGGGCGAGTATCTCGTTGATGTTGCGGGTGGCCCGCACGCCCGTCTCGGGGTAGCGGGCAATGGTCCCCGCGTCGGCCCCCTCCTTTCGCTCCCCGTAGACGTAGAGGCCGACGAGTTCGAGCTCGGGACGGTCCAAGACGCCCCGCAGGCAGGTCTTGCCGATCGCCCCGGTGGCCCATTGGACGACGCTGTAGGTCACTTCGTCGCGCTCCTCTTCAAGGTTGCGGTGGGAGGCGGCAACCGGATCCACCGGGGGAGCGCCGAATGAACGGCGCTCCCCTCGGTGGTCGGTGTGGCGATGACGCCCTGTGTCAGGTGCACAGCGTCACCGCCCCGGCCCTACAGACCTGACGGGCAGTTCGACGACCCGAGGATCGCCGGACAGGTGTTGATGAGGGAGCCGTCGTACTTGAAGCTCTGCGACGAGGCCGAGTACTCGAGAGGCTGCAGGTTCATGACCCCGTAGGCCTCCTTCGAGTTCATGACCCACTTGATCCCGTTGATGAACAGCGGCTCTTGGTAGTTCTGGTTGCGGGCCGCCTGCATGATGCCGGCCTGACTGAGGCCAAGACTGGACTTGGCTGCAGTCTGGAAGACGTTGACGTCCATGTCGGCGATCATCCAACCGGTCTCGTAGTAGGTGTTGTTCACCAACGCACCAGGGTCGACGGAGGCGGCGTCGGCCAGGTAGGCCTTCCAGCCCGGGTCATCCGTGTAGATCGGGTTGCCGGGGTCCTTCTCCCAGAAGACCAGCTTCTGTCCGTTGGCTGCCGCACCTGCAGGCTGGAACATGAGCGACGCGCTCCCACAGTTCGATGCCTGCACGGTGAGCTTGGGGTTGTAGCCGACCTTGGCCATCGCCTCGGTGAGCTGCACGCACTCGGGCACTACCAGAGCACCGAAGACCGCATCAGCGTTGTCCTGCTTCAAGGTGATCGCAGCCGTGCTGGGATCAGTGAAGGGGACGACGTTCTTGATCTTCACGTCGGTGCCCTTGACCGCTGCCTGGATGCCCTGGAGGTAGGCCGCACCCGAGCCGGTCTGGTCTTCGGCCACGTCGACCGTGATCTCCTTCTGGCCAGGGAACGAGGCCTGGATGACCTTTACCTCTGCGGTCTCTTCGACATTGTTGGCCGGAAGGAACTCTGTCGTCCACGGGTACTTGGCAATGTTGCGGTACTCGTTCGCCGTAGCCGAGGCCAGGAGGAGCGGCAGACAAGCCAAGTTCTGGTCCTCGGCCACTGCGGCCAACGGGCCCGAGCCGAATTCATCGAATGCTTGAACCGAACCCGACTGAATCCAACCGTCGACGTTGGATTTGGTCATCGCGGGGTTGAACTGGTCGTCCTTTGCCTGCTCGGCCAGCAGCACCCCGTTGATGCCCCCATGGGCGTTCTGATAGGCGAACCGGTCCTTCACGCCCTGGACCACCGCGTCGGCGAACGGCGCGATCGGCCCGGACAGAGGTCCGGAGAACCCGAGCGTCAAGGTCCCGGTGATCTTCTTCTTGGCCTGTGCCGGGTTGGAACAGTTCGCCGTGCTGATCTTGTAGGTGTTCGATGAACTCGAACTGGCACCGGCGGGAGGACCCCCCACCAGTACCACCGTGGACACGGCGCACAAGAACGCGCCGGCCAATGACAGTTTTGCTCGCATTCGATTTCCCTTCATGGTTGTAGAGGTCGTGATTGCGTTGGAAGTCGCGGCTCGCCGACGTGCTCGTCGTTGGCCGGGCTCGTGGTCAATGTGGCGGTATCGCCTGCGTTGGACGTTGCAGTGGAGTCATCTCCTTCCCCCCGTTTTCGGTGTGGTGCTCACTGGTTGGTGGGACGAGTGGCGCGAGGCGATGGGCGCCCGCGCCCTTGGGCGGTTGCGGGTCGACGCTCAGCACGTGGCGCGAGATCCGGACGGCGAAACCCACGAGGCCGTCGGGCATCACGAACATCAAAACGATCAGGATCACCCCGAAGAAGAGGCCCTCGGTCTCGCCCTGGCGGAGGTTCTCGGTCCAGTAGGGGATGAAGATGACGGCGAGGCCGCCGATGATCGGCCCGATCACCGTGGCCACGCCACCGATGACGAGGCCGGTGACGAGGGTGATCGAGAGCGTGAGCGTGAAGGACGCGTCGGCCGAGAGGGAGCCCAGGTACATCGCAAAGACCGAGCCAGCCACCCCGGTGAGCGCGGCGGAAACCCCAAACACGAGCACCTTGGCCCACGCCGGGTTCACGCCGACAGCCGCCGCCGCCGTCTCGCGGTCACGGATGGCCTTCATGGCGAGCCCGGTTCGGCCTCTCGTCATGTTGGCGCAGACGACGAGCACAAGGGCGAGCAGGAACGCGGCGATCCAGTAGTAGTAGGCGAACCGGTCGGCGATGCTGATACCGGTCCACTTCGGCGGAAGGAGCTGGAGGAGGGGGATGTTGAGACCCTGGGTCCCTCCTGTCACGCCGGGGAACCGGTCGATGACCTCGGGGAAGGCCACGGCGAGGGCCAACGTGACGAGTGCCAGGTTGATGCCGCGGATGCGCAGCGCTGGGAGCCCGACGATCAACCCGAAGACAAAGCAGATGCCGAGAGCCGGCAGGAACGTGACCAACGGCTCCCAGTTGTGCTCCGACACCAAGATGCCGGTCGTGTAGGCACCGATGCCGAAGAACGCCGAATGGCCGATCGAGAGCATGCCGGTATAGCCGGTCGCCAGATTCAACCCGGCGATGGCCGAGGCGTAGATGAGCGCCTGGGTGAGCTGGCCCTCGCGGAAGGAGTTGGTCCTCGACCCGATGATGGCCAGCGCGACCAGCAGCGCGATGCCGAAGACCTGGAGGAATCGATGCGCCGGTGACTTCTGGGTGATCCGCACCGGCAGCAACGGCTGCTGTCTGGTTGTGGCGAGCGAGGTCGTCATACCCGCTCGACCTCCTTCGACCCGAAGAGCCCCTGCGGGCGGATGAGCAGGACCATGACGATGGCAACGAAGGCGATGGCCTCTTGGAGCTGCCCCCCGATCGCCGAGACGTAGCCCGACAGCATCGATTCGGCGACGCCGATCAAGAGGCCGGCGATGACGGCCCCACCCGGCGAGTCGAGGCCACCGAAGAGGGCGGCGGCCGATGCGTAGATGAGGAGGGGGAACATCTCGCCGAGACCGAGGGCGTCAGGATTGAGCGGCGTGAAGAGCACCCCTGCCACGGCCCCGATCGCCGCCGAGATGCCCCAGCCCAGCAGCAGGATGCGCCCAGTCGGGATCCCCGCCAGCGCAGCCGACTCGCGGTTCGACGCGGTGGCTCGCATGTGCAGTCCGAGGCGAGTGCGGTTGAACAGCTGGAACATCGCACCGACCAAGAGGGCGACGAGGAGCCAGACGCCGAGGTTGGCCCAGTACAGCCGCGCGCCGTCCACGCTGATGAACGAGTTGACGCCATTCGGGAACAGGCTCGGCATCGAGTGGTTCTGGTTTCCCCACAAGATGCCGTCGAGCGAGTTGAGGGCAAGGAAGAGCCCGAGGAGCACGATGAGCGTGGCGAGCAGGCTGCGTTTCTCGATCGGCCGCACGAGGACCCGCTCGGTCACCGCCCCGAGAGTGAAGCCAGCAATTGTGGCGATGAGCAGGCACAGCACCACAGGTATGTTCTTGGTGGTGAGCCCCCAGGCGATGTAAGTGGTGAACAGCGCCATCTCACCCTGGGCGAAGTTGATGGTTCCCGTCCCACGGAACACCATGACCAGCGCGAGGGCGAGGGCGGCATAGATCGCCCCGTTGCTGATGCCGTCGAAGAGCCGTTCGAGGAAGACCTGCACCGGGGCTCCTAGTAGCCCAGGTACGCGCGGCGGACAGCGTCGCTCTCGCGCAGTGATTCGGCGGTTCCCTCGGACACCACTTCTCCGGCCTCGAGCAGGTAGGCGCGGCTCGCGATGCCGAGGGCGATCTCGGCGTTCTGCTCGACGATCAGCATGGCCATCTGCTGCTCGGTGTTGACACGCTGCAGGACGTTGAAGACCTCTCGCACGATCAGGGGGGCGAGGCCGAGGCTCGGCTCGTCGCACAACAGAAGCCGCGGCCGACTCATAAGCGCCCGGGCGACGGCGAGCATCTGCTGTTCGCCACCTGAGAGGGTGCCGGCCATCTGCTTGCGGCGTGACGCGAGCACCGGGAAGACCTCGTACCAGCGTGCGAGGTCTTCCTTAATGCCCTGGCGGTCGCGCCGTTTTGCTGCGCCCACGTGGAGGTTGTCGTCGACGCTGAGCTTCGCGAAGGTGCCGCGGCCCTGCGGCACGAGCGAGACGCCCGCCGCCACGACCTTGTCGGGGGAAAGGCCAATGATGGAGGCGCCATCGAGATTGACCGTGCCCTTCCGGCCGATGAGCCCGGCGATGGCGCGCATGGTGGTCGTCTTGCCGGCGCCATTGGCACCGAGGACAACAACAATCTCGGCCTCTTCGACGCGCAGGGACACGCCATGGAGGACCTCGGCCGGCCCGTAGCCGGCTGTGAGATCTCGCACCTCGAGAAGCGTCATGTGGCCCTCCCCAGGTACGCATCGACCACCCGAGGGTCGTCGCGGACCTCTTGGGGGAGCCCGTCGGCGATCTTCTGCCCGTTGTCCATGGCGACGACGTGGTCGGAGATTCCCATGACGAGGCCCATGTGGTGTTCGACCAATAGCGCCGAGAGGTGGAACTCATCGCGGATTCGCTTGATCAGCTCGCCCAGCTCGTGCACCTCGCCGTGGGTGAGGCCCCCGGCCGGTTCATCGAGCAGGAGCAGCTTGGGCCGCGCCGCGAGCGCCCTGGCCAGCTCGACGCGCTTGAGCGTGCCGAAGGGCAGTCCCTCGGCCTTGTGGAAAGCGACATCCTCGAGGTCAAGTGCCGAGAGGATGTCGTAGGCCTCGGCTGCAATCCGCCGGTTGCTGCGAAGGGCGCCCGGCCAGCAGAAGATCGCCTCGGCGAAGCTCACCCGCGCCTGGGAGTGGGCACCGAGAATCGTGTTGTCGAGCACGCTCAGGGAAGGGAAGAGGGCAAGGTTCTGGAACGTCCGGGCGATGCCGAGGTAAGCCACTCGGTACGGCGGTGCCGCAAGCAGCTCCTTGCCGTCGAAAGTGATGCGACCGCTGTTGGGCTGGACGATGCGGGTGACCGTATTGAAGAGAGTCGTCTTACCGGCACCGTTTGGACCGATGAGGCCGCAGATTTCGCCGTCGGCAACCGTGGCGCTGAACTCGTCGAGCGCGGTCACTCCTCCGAAACGAATGGTCACGCTATCGATCGACAGCATCCCCCGCCTTCCCCCCTGCTCCCCCAACCCGGTTCCCCCGGCTCTTGTGCAGTTACTACAACAACAAGAGTAAGCAAGTACTACAACAAGAGAAGTGAGTCGTCAACCTTCCGTAACAAATCCGCCGAGCGACTTCGAAGGATCTTTTGCAGCATCGAAAAGTTTGGTGGTGAAGTGGCTCCGGTAACTGTAGTGTGCGACCAGGTAGGCAAGGGGGAGGTCGATGATGCCGCGAGTGAACCGGGCTGAGGGTGCTGTCGCGTTGGTCACGGGTGCCAACCGCGGGATCGGCTTGGGCTTCGTTGAGGAGCTGCTGGAGCGAGGGGCGCGCAAGGTCTACGCCGGCGTGCGGGACCCCGCAGCGCTGGCTGACGAATTCGACAAGCTCAACGGTGACGTCGACGTCGACGTCGTCACACTCGACGTCACGGATGCCGAGAGCGTCGCCCGCGCCGGGGAGCGATGCGCGGACCTCACCATGCTTGTGAACAACGCCGGATATTTCGCGAACCGCAGGCTGGTACTGACCGATGACCTCGAGGCGGCTCGCCAGGAGATGGAGGTGAACTATTTCGGTGTTCTGGCCACCACTAGGGCGTTTGCACCGGTGCTCGCCTCGAATGGTGGCGGGGCCATCATCAATGTGCTGTCCGTTGCCGGTGCATTTCCTGCGCCGTTCATGGGCGGCTACTCGCCGTCGAAAGCTGCGGCCCTGTTTCTCAGCTCCATCACCCGAGCGGAGCTCGCCGAGCAGGGCACCGATGTCATCGCCCTGATCGTCGGCTCCGTCGACACCCGGATGGCGTCGCACGTGGAGGGCCAGAAGGAAGACCCGCGCGACATCGCACAAGCCGGCCTCGATGCACTCAACCGTGGCGAGAACCTCTGCGACACCGACTACATGGCGATCGAAGCACGAGCTCGCTACAACAGAGATCCTGCCCGCTACGAGCGTCAGATGGCGAAGCTGCTGCGCGTGGACGTGCAGTCCACGGGCCGCTGAGCGCCCGGCTCGTTCAGTGACCGTGCCGAACTCGATCGCCGGGATCATCCGAGAGCGGGCAGCGCGCTCCCCGGACCATGTCGCCATCTGCGGCGAGGGACGCACCATCACGTTCGGTGAGCTCGACGAGCGATCGAACCGCCTCGCCAACGCGCTGGCCGCACTCGGAGTCAGCAAGGGTGACCGAGTTGTCTATGTGGACCGGAATGCAACCGAGTACTGGGAGGTGGCCTTCGCCACTGCCAAGCTCGGCGCAGCGATCACGCCGCTCAACTTCCGGCTCTCAGGCGGCGAGATCGCGACGATCATCGCTGATGCTGAGCCGAGCGCCGCGGTCCTCTCGGCGCAGGTGGCACGCGAGCTCGGGCAATCGTGGGCGCCTCGGGGCCTTCCCCTGCTTCTCGTCGGCGGCGAGGGCGATCTCGCAGGGGCGCAAGATTACGAAGAGGTGATGACCGCGCACGGCGCCCACGACCCCGGTGGCGCCGCGACGGGCACTGAGCTGGCGGTGCTCATGTACTCATCGGGGACGACCGGCGCGTCCAAGGGCGTCCGAGTGACGGCGTCGAACCTGCTGGCGGGCGTCGACAACTTCACGCGGGAGTTCACTCCCGATGCTTCCTCGTCCAGTCTGGTGCCGCCTCCCTACTACCACATCGCCGCCTCGGGCTGGTCGTTGATCGCCATGAATGCAGGTGGTCGGATCGTCCAGGTGCGTGACCCGATGCCCGAGCGGTTACTCGAGCTGATGGTCGCTGAGCGCACGACCCACGCCGCGTTGGTACCGGTCATCATCCGCATGCTGGTCGAGATGCCGGAGGCGCAAGAGGCGGACTTCACGAGCCTGCGTACGGTCGTGTACGGCTCCTCGCCCATCGCACCTGGCCTGCTCGCCCGGGCGGTCGACCTGTTCGACGCGGAGTTCACGCAGTCGTACGGCCTTACCGAGACGGTCGGCATCGGGACGCTGCTGCGCCCAGACGACCACCGGAGCGGCGATCCCACGCGGCTCAAGAGCGCGGGACGCCCGGCGGCTGACGTCGAACTTCGGATCGTCGAGCCCGGGTCCGGGACGACGCTGACCGCCGGGGAGGTGGGCGAAATCGTGCTTCGGGGCCCGACAGTGACGCCCGGCTACTGGCGCCAGCCCGAGGAGACGAAGCGCCTGTTCCTTGACGGCGGCTGGCTCCGCACGGGCGACGCCGGTTACCAGGACCAAGACGGGTACGTCTTCATCGTCGATCGCATCAAGGACATCATCGTCTCTGGTGGCGAGAACATCGTGCCAGCGGAGATCGAGAACGTCCTGGCGGCGCACCCGGCCGTCCTCGAAGTCGCGGTCGTGGGAGTGCCGTCGTCGGAATGGGGCGAGACACCGAGGGCGTTCGTGGCGCGACGGGACGGAAGCGACGTCTCCGAGGCGGAGCTGCTCGGCTTCTGTCGAGAGCACCTTGCCCACTTCAAATGCCCGAGCGCAATCCTCTGGATCGACGCGCTTCCACGGAACCCGTCGGGCAAAGTGCTGCGCCGCGAGCTCCGCCGACCATTCTGGGAGGAAAGCGACCGGTCTGTCGGATGAGCAAGATCGAGGGCGCCGTTCGGGGCGCCCGACGACGAAAGGAGCACAGATGAGCGAAGCACGCTGGGCAGAGCTGCGACAGGTCGTCCTCGCCACGCTCGACCACGAGGCTGATGTGGAACGGGCGCGAAAGGCGCTCCACCTCGGACCGTCCTTCGGCGATCCCGAGCTCACCACGATCGGGCTTGCTGACGCCACCATGCCGATCGGTCCTGCCACCTACCTCGAGCTCTGCAGTCCGCTCACACCCGACCACCAGGTGGCCAGATGGCTCGGGAAGGCGGGCGGTTCGTCGGGCTGGGCACTCTCCACCCAGGTGCCCACGCTCGAAGGAGTGCGGCAGCGGTGTGAGGAGCTCGGGATCCGCATCGCCATCGAGGCCGTGGCATTCGGTCACGAGATCGTCCAACTCCACCCTCTCGACATGGGCATCCTGCTCGAGCTCGACTCGTTCGTCCCGAGGGACGAATGGTTCTGGGACGACCTCGCTGAGGCGAAGGTTGCCCAGTCGGCGCGCAGCACCTTCGTCGACGACATCGTTGGGGTCGACATCGCCACGCCCGAACCCGCTGTTCTCGCCGCCAAATGGGCGACCGTGCTCGGCATCGAGGGGCCCGAGGTCACTGAGGACGGCGCACTGCTCCGCTTTAGCGAACGCGACGTCCACTTCGTGCTGCCGCTAGGGCGACAAGGTCTCGTCGGCGTGGAGCTGCATGCGAGTGAGCGCGGGGACGCCGGACAGGTGGTGGAGCTCTGCAACACCGAGCTGCGCCTCGTCTGACTGGCGCGCGTCCTCGGCGTTGCGAACAGGGCACAGCGTCACGACGAGGTAACTCCGTTAAGTGTAAATAGCGTACGAGTTCGAGGTCCCGGACTATCTGACTTACTCCGGCGACGCGTCTTTACCGCGGGGGCTCTGCGGCCGGCGACCCTTCAGCTGTTGGTCGGGCGCAGCGCCGGGAACAACGGTGGGCGGCGTTCGACGAAGCTCATCACGCCCTCTTCGAAATCCGCCGACGCCAGCGCCTGGCGCTCCAGTTCCTCACCCTCGGCGATGGCGGTCAGCAGTGGCTGCTCCCATGCCGCGCGCACCTGCGCCTTGATCGAGCGCATGGACGCCGGCGAGCAGTTGGCCGCTAGGTCGCCGGCGTACTCGAGGGCAGATGGGACCACCGCATCGGTCTCGACGACGTGGTGGACCAGCCCGAGGGTGGCGGCCTCTTCGCTGGTGAAGGTCCGCCCGGAGATGAGGAGCTCGAGTGCCCGGCCCTGGCCGATCAGCCGGGGGAGCAACCATGAGCTGGCGTGGAGCGCAGGAAGGCCCCGTCTGGCGAATGCTGTTGTCATGCGAGCCCCTTGAGCGGCGATGCGCACATCGCACATCATCGCCTGCACGAGGCCGATGCCGGCGCACGCACCGTTGATCGCCGCGATCATCGGCTTGTCGACGAGCAACGGGTAGTAGTCGGGTTGCTCGATGGCGTGCATCTCGGGGTTGAACTCATGGGTGTCCGTGTAGACCTGCAGCTCGTCGGTGTCCGCTCCGGGACAGAAGGTCGTCCCCGCACCGGTGACGACGATGGCGCGCACGTCCGGATCGGCGCTGCAGTCGGTGAGCAGCGAGAGGTAGCGGCGCTGGAGCCCGACGGTCCAGCCGTTGCGTCGTTCCGGTCGGTTCAAGGTGAGCACGGCGACTGGCCCCTCGTCTCGCCGTAGCACCACATCGTCATTCATCGCGACTCCTCTCATCGGGCGCTCCAGGCCGGCGCCTCATCCCGGGCCCTCTCTCGGCCCCCGCTGGTCGACGGTCCGCATCCGGACCCCTGCCACCGATACCTCCTTTCCGACGTTCGCCGGGGAACGCACCGCGACGTCGATGCTCGCCAGGCCCACCGATGCACCTGCAACGAAGCGCACGAGGGCGTTGTCCGTCGTGACCACGGTGCCGTCGAGCTCGAGCTCGAAGACCTCCGACCATCGCCGCGCCATCGCCTCCGCGTCGGTTGTGACGATCTCGACAGCCACGACTCCGAGCACCTCGCCGTCACTGATGCTGTCGGCGAAGTGACCGTCCCAGTGCCAGTCCTTCGGGGCATCAACCTGGTCGACTTCGAGGAGGGTGGAGAAGTCGCGCGGGTGGTACTGGGAGATGGCGCTCCCCTCGTAGGTGTCGCGCAGCACCGGGCTGATGCCGAAGGCGGCCATCCGGCCGAGCGTGGAATCGAGTTCGGGGACCTGTAGATCGACCATGTAGCCGCCATCCCCGCCGTTGCGACGCAAGAATCGGGCGGCGGTACTCTCCGCCTCGCCCTGGAGGGGGCTCAGCACCTCGAGGTAGGTCTCGCCGAGCCGCAGTACCTCATGGGCCAGGCCAAATTCGGCCATCGCCTCTTTGTCGGCGATGCCGGGCGCCACATCGAACTCGTCGCGCAGCCGCGACAGTGTGTCGTGAAGGTCGCCGGTGGCGAGCACCACATGACGCAGTCGGGCGCTCATGGGTCACCCCCTTTGGGTCGGGAGCTAGCTCGGGCCTGGGGCCAGGCGCTTGGGCGGGCGCGGCACGAAGCCGCTCGTGCGCGCCACGTACTCGGCATACTCTGGCCCCTTCGTGCGCCCCATCGTCTTTTCCAGTAGCGCCTTGCCCGTCCGGTTCACGAGGAGGTGAGTCATGACGATGGGCGAGACGACGGTCACGATCCCGACCCAGTAGGAGCAGGCGATCAGGAAGAGCCCGAGCCAGACGGCGGAGTCGCCGAAGTAGTTGGGGTGTCGGGTGTAGCGCCAGAGCCCGCGGTCCATGATCTTGCCGGCGTTCGCCGCTTCGGCCTTGAACCGCCGGAGCTGCCAGTCGCCGATGGACTCGAAGCCGAAGCCGATCGCCCAGACCGCGGTCCCGAGCCACAAGAGAACGCCAGGCCCCGCATGTTCGTACATGGCCACCTGGACCGGCAGCGACACCAGCCACATGATCCGGCCCTGCGCCCAGTAGATGTTGCGGAGCACGAACTTCGCCAAGCTCCCCTTGTTGTGACGCAGGAGCGCCGCGTAACGGGGGTCCTCGCCCTTGCCGTGGTTCCTGGTGAAGATGTAGCTGCCGAGCCGCAGTCCCCAGACCGCGGTGAGCACCAGCACCACCAGGCGGCGAGTGGGATCGCCGTGTCCTGAGGACAAGAGATAGGTGCACCCGGCGATGAGCACGAAGCCGAGTGCCCAGACCGTGTCCATGATCGCGTGGACGCCTGTGCGCATCGCATAGGTGAACGTGGCGAGCATGAGCACGGCCACTACCCCGACCGTGACCGCCAGATTGATGAGCAGGGGCCCCCAGCTCATTCGGCGCCGCTCTCCATGAGGTCGAAGAACGAGTCGATTGACACAGCGAACTCCTTCGGCTGCCCCTTCTTCGACTGGGCGAGCAGTGTCGCCAACTCGTCGGGGGACAACTGGTCGCCCGACGGGAGCCGGACCGTGCCCCATTCGACCATCGATGCGCTGCGTAGCAGGCCGCCACCGGTCACGATCAGCTCACCGTTCAACGTGCAGTGCTCGTCCACGAGGGCGGTGAGGACGGGGGTGACAGCGTCAGGCGGGGTCGCGCGTACGTACTCCTCGGCCATGTCCGATTCAGTCATCTGTGTGGCGGCGTAGGGGAGCAGCAGGTTCGTCAGCACCCCTCGTCGTTCTCCTTCGGCGGCCAGCGATCGGCCAAGTGCCAGCATGGCGCCCTTGCTGGCGGCGTAGGCGGACAGCCCGACGTCGCCGTGGAGTCCCCCTGTCGAGGACACGAGGACGATGCGGCCATAGCCTGCTTCGCGCATGACACGGGTAGCCGCCCGGGTCAACCGTGCCGCGCCGAAGAGGTTGATGGCGAGGACGGATTCGAACTCTGCGTCGCTCTCCTTGTGGAAGATCCCACCGTGCCCGACCCCGGCGTTGGCCACGCAGATATCGAGCCGCCCCCAACGCTCCAGGGCGAGTTGGACCATGGCCTCGCCGCTGCGGGTGTCGGCGGCATCGTGATGATCGGCGACGGCCTCACCCCCTCCGGCCACGATCTCGGCGACCACGTGGTCCGCAGGGCCGCGCCCAGAGTCGTCAACGATGCGGTTGCGGTTGTTCACGACGACCTTGGCGCCGAGGCGCGCAAGTTGGAGCGCGAAGCTCCGGCCCAGTCCCTTCCCTGCGCCCGAGATGACGGCGACCCTGCTGTCGAGGCTGAGGCCGCTCATGTCCGGCTGCGACACACCCTGGCGAAGCCCGTGGCACTGGTCATCACGGGGTGACCCGCTCTACCAGGACCGCCACACCGAGGCCCGCTGCCCCGCTGACGGCGGCGACCCCGTAGCGGCCCTGCCGGCGCTCCAGTTCGTCGACACAGCAGGCGAGGAGGATGGCGCCGGTCGCCCCGAAGGCGTGGCCCATGGCGATGGTCCCGCCGTTTGGGTTCATGCGCTCGGGACCGGCGTCCATGTCGCGCCGGAAGCGCAGGCAAAGAGCAGCAAATGCCTCGGCGAACTCAAACACGTCGATGTCCGACGATTTGAGCCCGGCCCGGGCGATGACCTGCTCGACCGCGCTCTGTCCGGCGGTCAGCATGATCACCGGGTCGCAGCTGGCAGTCGCCGAACCGACGATCCGTGCTCTCGGGGCAAGGCCCATGGCCGAGGACGCTTCCTCAGTGCCGACGAGCACCAGCGCTGCGGCATCGGCCAGGGCGGGGGAAGTGCCGACCGTATGGTCGTGTCGGATGGTGCCCACCTCGGGATGTGCCGCCAGGGCGATGGCATCCTGGCCCGCTGCTCCCTGTGCGGCAAATGCCGGCTCGAGGGCAGCAAGCGATTCAAGTGTCGTAGCCGGCCGCAGATGCTCGTCGCGGTCCACGACCCGTCCGTCGGGGCGGGTGATCGGCACGAGTGACCGGTTGAAGAAGCCTTCGTCCCATGCCCGAGCTGCCTTCTGCTGCGTCTCGAGCCCGTACGCGTCGAGTTGCTCGCGCTTGAACCCCTCCATGGTCGAGACGAGGTCGGCGGCGATTCCCATGAACACCGAACCCACCCGCTCGATTGTGGGCGGGTCGATCCATAGGGGCCCGTCATCGGAGAACATCGGCACGCGCGACACGCTCTCGACGCCGCCGGCCACGATCAGCGAGACGTCGCCGCCGCGTATACGGCCCGCAGCTTGCGCCACGCTGTCTATGCCCGAGGCGCAGAACCGGTTGAGCGTCATACCTGGCACATCGCCCCATCCGGCCAGGATCGTCGCGGTGCGGGCCAGGTTGGCTCCTTGCTCGGCATTCTGCGACGCGATCCCGAGCATCACGTCGTCGACCGACTCGGGCTCGAGCCCGGTCCGCTTTACGAGTTCTTGTTGGAGCGTCACCACCAGGTCAACTGGTGAGATCTCGGCGAAGCCTCCTCGCGGCGACGCCTTCGTACGAGGCGTCCGCAGGGTTTCTAGGACGTACGCGTCTGCCATGACACCCCCCGGGTCGCCTACTTACTCCGTTAGTTGTAGCCTCCGGTCGCTGCGCCGTCAAGGGACCCTTCGGCCACCAGCGAGCGGAGCTCGTCCTTTCGAACCTTGAGACTGGCGTTGCGGGGAAGCGCGTCCACGAAGTAGACGAGCGAAGGCTTCTTGTAGCTCGCCAACCGGCGCTGAACATGGTCGATCACGTCGCGTGCGGCGAGCGTGGCGCCTGGTGCGGCAACCACCGCCACTGCGACCGCCTCACCCCAACGCTGGTCGGGCATCCCGAAGGCACAGCACTCGGCAACGCCGTAGAGCGAGGTCAGCGCCGCTTCGACTTCAGCCGGGTAGACGTTCATGCCGCCCGAGATGATCATGTCCTTCTTCCGGCCGGTCACGTAGACGTAGCCCTGCTCGTCGAGCGCGCCGACGTCGCCGGTGTGGAAGCCGAGTGGTGAAAAGGATGCAGCGGTGAGCTCCGTGTCACCGAGATAGCCCGAGAACAGGATCTCCGAGTCGACGACGAGCTCCCCCTGCTCGCCCGCAGCGAGCACCTGCCCGTCGGGCCCGAGGCTCCGGACGGTCGTGATCGGGAACGGACGCCCGGCCGAAGTGAAGATGTCCCTCGCCCCCGACGTCCCGCGCCAGTCCTCCCTCGTGGTCGCCGAGAACGGGGCGACGCCCTCGGTCATCCCCCAGACCTCCACGTAGCGGTCACCGATGCGCCCGACCAGCTCCTCGGCATGTTCGCGCGGGAGGGGAGATGCCGAATGGAGCACCGACTCGAGCGAATTGAGCGCACCCGGGCGCCGGTCGACCGCCTCGATGAAGGCCGGCACGAGCGGCGATGGGGCATAGGTGAACGTGGAACGGTCCTGCTCGAGGTGGGCGACCCAGGAATCAGGCGTGTAAGGGTGCAAGAAGGTGATGGTCCCGCCCATGTAAAGATGCGGATAGATCACGCCCCAGATGCCGGCCACGAACGAGAGGGTGCCGGTGAACGCACAGCGACCGTAAGGGCTGATGCGGTACATGGCGGGCAGCAGCTTGACGCAGCTGGTCAGCGCCGACTGGCTGATCATCGCCCCCTTCGGGAAACCGGTGGTGCCGCTGCTGTACCCAACGATGGCGAGGTCCTCGGCCGCTCTCGGTGCCAGGGCGGCCTGTGGCCGAGCAGCGCCGAGGAGCTCCTCGTAACCAACCGCCCCGCTTGGGCGATCGGTGCCGATGCAAGAGAACAACTGCAAGCCCGAGAGGCCATCCACGCCGCTCACGGCTGCACTGCGCCCATCCGTGTGGATGAATGCGGCGACCCCGGCGTCACGCACGATGTGCGCGACCTCGGGAGCCGCAAGCCGATCGTTCACGTGGACGATGGGGAATCCACCGATCGCCGACGCGAGGTAGACCTCGAGCGACTCGGTCCGGTCCTCCAGCATCGCGGCGATCCGGTCCCCAGGGCGCAGTCCCGCTCCCGAGAGCGCGTTCGAGAGACGACTCGCACGCTCGAGGAGCGCACCATAGGTGAGTGACCGGCCGTGGGCGACGACCGCCACCCGCGAAGAGAAGCGCCGGCACGCGCGGGATAGCAGCTCACCGATGGTGTTGGTGCCCATGGTCACTCCTGGGTTCGGGACTCTCTGTTTACTGTAGTATTTCGGCGTCGAAGCGGTCTGGCTGACGGGGGTGCGCAATGACCGAACTACCTCCGGGGGAATTCTGGGCGGTGCACGCAGACGGCTCGACCGTGCTGCGCGTCGGGGACATCATCCGCCGCCGTGCTGTCGCGACGCCAGAGCTCGTCGCCATCCAAGAGCCAGGACGGGTGACGACCTTCGCCGAGCTCGACGCCCGGTCGAGCCGCGTCGGATCTGGGCTGGTGGCCGACGGGGTTGTTGCGGGGGACAGGGTGGCGTTCATCGGGGCGAATTCGCCGGCCTTCCTCGAGGTGTTCTATGGCGCAGCCAAAGCCGGCGCCATTGCAACGTCGATCAACAACCGGCTTTCCCGGCGTGAGGTGGAGGCGATTCTCGCCGACGCCGAGCCGGCAGTCGTTGTGGTCGATCGTGAGGCGCTAGCCCTTGTGGAGGCCGCCAAGGCTCTGCCGTCACTGCGGCGATTGCTCGTAGTCGACAACGAAGGTCCAAGGGACTATGCCTCGTGGCGCGACAGCCAGAGTGCTGTCGACCCCGCGGTGCCCGTCGAACCCGACGACACCGCTCTCATCCTCTACACCTCGGGGACCACCGGTCTGCCGAAGGGCATCATGCTAACGGGACGCAACTTTGGCTGCGCCCTCTATTCGCTCAATCAGGACATTGAGCTCGACGAGACCTCGGTGTGCGCCGCGCCCATCCCGTTCTTCCACGTCGCTGGATTGGGACTGGCACTCGCTGCCAACCTGAACGGCGGCCGTCTGCTGCTCGAGACCGCGACGGACCCCCGGGGGGTCCTGCGCCTCCTCGTCGACCGCCGGGTCTCGCACGCCGCCGTGGTGCCGACGGTCCTGCAACGACTACTCGCCTTGGATGAGACGGCCCATGAGGACTTCGCAGCTCTCCTCTACATCGTCTACGGGGCCTCCCCCATACCCCTGCCCGTGTTGAAGCAGGCCACCGAGGTCATCGGCTGCAAGTTCCTCCAGTCCTACGGTCTGACCGAGTCGACGGGTGGCTTCACGCTCCTCGGCCCCGAGGACCACGTTGCCGATGAGGCCTTCGCCCGACGACTCACATCGGCAGGTCGGGCCATGCCGGACGCACAGGTGCGGGTGGTCGATCCCAGCACCTTGGAGGACGTGCCGACGGGGACGCGCGGGGAGGTGCTGGTTCGAGGGGCGCGGATCATGAAGGGCTACTGGCGCAAGCCGGAGCAGACTGCCGCGGTGATCGTGGATGGCGGCTGGCTGCGAACTGGTGACGGCGGATCCTTTGACGAGGACGGCTTCTTGTACCTCCACGACCGCCTGAAGGACATGATCGTGTCGGGGGCCGAGAACGTGTATCCCGCCGAGGTGGAGAGCACCCTGACCGGGCACCCCGACGTGGCCGAGGTCGCGGTCATCGGCGTGCCATCAGAGGAGTGGGGAGAGTCCCCCTGGGCGGTGGTCGTCGTGCGCCCTGGTGCGGTGCTGGACGAGCAGGGCCTCATCGAGTGGTCTCGCGAGCGGCTCGCCCACTACAAGTGTCCGGTCGGCGTCAGCGTCGTCGACCAGCTCCCCCGAACGGCGAGTGGCAAGCTGCAGAAGGCACGATTACGCGAACAGTGGAAGCCGCTCGTCGGCCGAGCCTGAACGATCAGAGATCGTCGGCGAAGTCCCGCTCGGCGCCCAGTTCGCGCAGCAGGAACGCCCGGTCGTAGTACTCGCGCCACTCGGTGACCATCCCGTCTTCAATCTCGAGGACCCCGACGACAGGCATCGAGCCTGTTCTGCCATGCACCACGAAGTTGTCGGTGCGCTCCAAGAACACTGTTCCGTCGATCACCCCGGCGTTGTGCAGCTCGATGCGGATCTCGGTTGCACCTTCGGAGAGTGCTGCAAATCTTGTGCGGAGCGACTCGCGCCCGACGGTTGCCTCCGCCTCCATCATTGAGTGGAGGGAGCCATTGGGGGCGAACAACTCGAGCACCCCCTCCCAGTCCATCGCGTTCCACGCGTCGACCATTTCTCTGGCCGTCGCAAGCTTCTCGGCATCGGACTCCATCGCTTCCCCCTCTTCTCCTGCGCTCAACAAGGGCAGTTCTACTCTCTTGGCCGCATCCGTGCCGTGCCGGGCGGCACCTACAACGTGGTGACGATGCCCCCATCGACGGGCAGCACCACGCCGGTGATCCATGCCCCGGCAGCCGAAGCGAGGTAGATGGCGGCCCCGGCAATGTCCTGCGGCCGGCCGAGGCGCCCGAGCGGCGAAGCGCGTGCCAGCTCCGGGGCGTGGTCGGCGAGCGTGTGCGCCATCATCTTGGTCTCGAAGGGTCCCGGTGCGATGGCATTCACGGTGATGTGGTCGGGGCCCAGTCTTCCGGCGAGCACTCGGGTCAGATGGTGCAACGCCGCCTTGCTCGCCGAATACGAGTAGGTCTCCTCGGCCCACGGCTCCCCGCCCGGCGCGTGGATTCCGTCCACCGAGCCGATATTGATGATGCGCGCCGGCGCATCGCTCGTGGCGCCTTCCCGCAGTGGTCCGAGGAGGGCCTGGGTCAGGTAGAAGACGCCCTTTAGGTTGACGTCGAGCACCTTGTCCCACGCGGTGGATGGGAAGTCGTCGACCGGTGCCCCCCACGTGGTGCCGGCGTTATTCACGAGGATGTCGAGCGGTCCGACCGCCGCATGCGCTGCTCCAGCGAGGCGCACACATTCGTCATGGCGGGCGAGGTCGGCGGGAATGGCGATGCATCGGCCGAACTTGGAGAGCTCGGCGGCCGCCTCGTCACAGACCTCTGCGTTGCGCGACGAGATGATCGTCGTGGCTCCCGCACGCATGAAGCCGTCGGCGATCATGCGCCCGATGCCGCGGCCGCCGCCGGTGACCAAGGCCGTTTTCCCTTCGAGCGAAAAAAGGTCATCCATGGTAGCGCCTCCTGATGTTGCGGCGGTTGGCTGGTGCGACGGATCGTTGATGTGACGGCTAGTTGATCCGACGGTCGCTGCCGGCCCAGTAGGGGTCCCGGAGTGTGCGGCGCAGCACCTTCCCCGAGGCATTGCGCGGCAGTGCGTCCACCCCCACCACGCTCCGGGGGCACTTGTAATGCGCCAGCTTCGACCGGCTGAACTCGATGAGGGCACCTTCATCGACCGCGTGTCCGGGGGCAGGTACGACGAAGGCAATGGGCGTCTCGCCCCATCGGTCGTCGGGGACGCTGATGACCGCCACCTCTGCAACCGAGGGGTGATCCTGGAGCACCGCCTCCACCTCGGCGGGATAGATGTTCTCCCCGCCCGAGACGATCATGTCCTTCAGTCGGTCGTGTAGGAAGATGTAGCCCTCGTCGTCGATGTGGCCGAGGTCTCCGGTGCGGAACCAGCCGTTGGACCGCAAAACGTCGGCTGTCGCCTCAGGTGCATTCCAATACCCCTCCATCAGTCGCTCGGTCTGTGCCCAGAGCTCTCCCACCTCGCCCGGGGCTACCTCGAGCCCGGTCTCGGTGTCGACAACCTTGAGCACCACGCCCGGACGGGCCCGCCCGCACGACCGGAGGCGTGCGAGCTTCGTTGTATCTCGGAGTGCGCCTGCGTGGTCGTCATCGTCGAGAAGAGCGAGGACGCCAGTGGTCTCTGTGAGGCCGTAGACCTGGAGAAGTCGGCAGTCGAATCGCTCGATGGCGGCTTTGAGGATGTGTTCGGTGATCGGAGCGGCGCCATAAGAGACAGTTCGCAACGTCGAGAGGTCGGTCTCGGGCCACGGAGTGGCCTCCACGAGGCCCTGCAGCATCACGGAGGCGAGTATCAGGTTGGTAACGCCAAAGCGCACCACGTCCGCCAGGGTGGCTGCGGGACTGGCGTCGTTCTCGATGATCAGGCACCCTCCCCGCCACAGTGCGCCGAGGGCCGTTCCGACCCCGGCGATGTGGAACATCGGGAGAACGCACAGGACGACTGAGGTCTCGTCGAGCTGCCAGACGTCAGCCGTGTCGGGAATGGTTGCGGCGATGGCGGCATTGGTCAGCATCGCCCCCTTGGGCCGACCGGTCGTTCCCGAGGTGTAGAGCTGCAACGCGACGTCGCCGGGAGCAGGAGGCGTGGCACCGGGCGCGTTGACCTGTGCGTCCGGCCACGAGGTCCAAGACGCCTCGCCGTCGCCCACCACCACGACCTCTCGCACCGATTTGGGAAGGGGTGAGGGCAGCGTGTCACGCAGGTCCTCGGCGACGAAGACGATCTTCGCCTCGCTGTCGCGCAGCACATAGTCGAGCTCGCTCGGGTGCAGCCGCCAGTTGGCGATGGTCAGCACCATGCCGGCTTTGGCCGCGCCGATCAACAGCTCGACGCAAAACACGCTGTTCTTGCCGATGAAGGCGACGTGGTCCTGGCGTTCGAGGCCAA
Source organism: Acidimicrobiaceae bacterium (assembly GCA_003155135.1). Classification (GTDB taxonomy): domain Bacteria; phylum Actinomycetota; class Acidimicrobiia; order Acidimicrobiales; family RAAP-2; genus Bog-515. The sequence goes on from PMFN01000013.1 coordinate 82,188, forward strand.
AGGAGGTGAGACCGTTGGCGACCCGGTTGGAGGCTCGTTCGAGCTGCGCGTAGGTGGCCTTCCGGGAGCCGTCGCGCACCGCGAGTGTTCCGGGTGCCCCTGAGAAGGCGAGATCGGCGATCACAAAGGAACGATGGACGCTCACGGTTTCCCCGTCCTGGTCACGGAGCGATGGCGGCGACCCGGGGCGCCACTGTCGCGGTCTCGAGGATGTGAGTGGGATCGACGGCTCGTCATTCAACACAGCCCATAGATCTCGTAGGTCACCCCGTCGACCGCCGGCGTACCGAGGCCGACTGCTTGGATGTTGTTCAGCCAGGTGTATCTCACTTCCGAGGACTGGAAGGTCGGGGCGACGCGTGGCCCTCTCCCGGAGGGCCCCTCATAGATCCCCTGGTACTCCATGAGGATGAGGGCGCCATCGCCTGCGTCGAGCATCATGCGAACATCGAGGTGGGAGACGCCGGTGGCACGGACCGTCACCCAATCGGACCCGCCCGGTAGCACGGTTGCGGTGAGGCGAGCCCCCTCGGCGGTCCCTCCCATGATCCGGCAGAGCACTCGTGTCCCCTCGGGTCCGTCGTGGAGCACCGTGCGGCGGGACAGCTCGAGCCGCAGCCTGAAGAGGTGTTCGGCCGCCAGTGTCGTGGCCTGGGCCCCTTTGTCCTTCCCCTCCGAACTCACTCGCCGAACAGCAACTGGTCGAGGACCTGGTGGAAGTGCAGGACGCGGATCTCCTGCTCGGAGAGCAGGATGCTCTCGAGCCCGTCCGAATGCATCCCGAGCTGCACGTTGGGAAGGGCGCTGAAATCCTGGTCCGGGACGCGGCCGACCTCGGTTCCCTCGTCGACGGCCGCGTGCCGGGCTGCCCGCCGCTCGGAGCGCTCCTCGTCGCTCAACCAGTTGAAGATGAACATGTCGAAGTAGCACCGCTCGGCATCGGTGGCGTCGGGTCGGATCCGAGCGGTGATGAAGTGGCCGGCGTAGACGTTGCACACGGTGTTCGGGAACAAGAAGTAGTGGTGGTCGTCCACCATCTGCTCGTCGCTCAGCCCTGAGTAGTCCCGGCCCTGAGCCTCCCCCTCGATGCGGCCGACTTCGAGCAGGGCCTGGCGGACCGGGACGCCGTCACGGAGCGAGGCCTTGCCGCCCTCCTCCATGAAGTACTCCGACTGGCGGAGCAGCTTGCCGTGGAAACCCGAGCCGGCGCGCGCCAGTTCGTCGATGACCACCTGCTCGCTGTGGTCGCGCAAGCGGGGACTGGCGACACCCATGGGCATGTACATGGCGCTGTGCCGACCGAGCAGCTCGTAGGTGGTGTTGACGTCATCGAGAACCTTGAGGAGTTGGGGGTGGACACCCTGGAGGTGGTACACGTCGAGGAACCCGTCGACGATGGTCTTCCAGTTGGCCGCCAGCGGCATCGTGACGCTGCGAGTGCGGGTGTGCTCCCCGAAGTGGTAGGGGGCGAGCCGTTCGGTGAGGGGCGAGAGATAGTCCAAGAGCGACTCGGCCTTACTGTCGAGATTGACGAAGACGAAACCCTCCCAAATCTCGCAGCGGACCGAGTTGAGTGAGAAGCAGGCATCGTCGAAGTCGGGGAACCCGTCGCGGTCGGGGACGTGCTTGAGGTCGCCCCGCAGGTCCCAGGTCCAGCGGTGATACGGGCAGGCGATGTCCTCTCGGGCGGTGCCGGTTCCCGAACGGAGCCGGTTCCCACGGTGCTGGCACACGTTGTGGAAGGCCCGCACTACCCCGTCGTCGCCGCGGAGCACCAACACGGACTGGTCGCCGACCTGATACTCCACGTAACTTCCCGGGTTTGGGAGGTCCTCTTCCAGACAGGCCCACTGCCAAACCCTCTTCCAGACCTGATTCTGTTCGAGCCGCCAGAGTTCCTCGGAGATGTAGCGCTCCGTTGGCACTCGGCCACCGATTGCGTCGACGCGAAGCGCACGCAGGCCAACAGAGGTCTCGGTTGTTGTCACAGCTGCCCCCTTGAGTCCACGCTGCCAGCTAACGATATTCCTGACATGATGTCAAGAATGTACCGTCTACCCTGCTGAGCGGCCGCTCATTCGGCTGGTTCGGGCAGGCCGATCGCCCTCGCCCAGATCCGCGTAAGCGTGTCGATGGCCGCACCCTCGTCGACGAGCTGGTTCAAGATGTAACAGCCACGTGCGAAGTCATCGACCATCCCTCCGAGGGCATAGCCGGCGAGCTCGGCGTCGAGCGCCACATCGCCGGTGGCGAGGAGGCGTTGGCGAATGGCTGCAGTGAGGCGCAAACCGAAGCGGGCGCGTACCTCGATCCTCAGTGCGAGGAAGGAGGGATTCAGCGACACTGCCTGCTCGAAAACCCGGATCATCGGTGCACGGTCCCGGTAGGCATGCATGAACTGGCGCACGGTCGATTCGAGCATCAGGTACGGGGAGGTTCCTCGCCCTTGGGGGGCGGCCGACGCCTCGTAGAGGTCGTCGACGAGCTGCTCAACGAGCACCGCCAAGATGTCGTCCTTCGAGTCGAAATAGGTATAAAAGGTCGCTCGCGAGACGTGTGCCCGCTGGGCGATGTCCTCGACCCGAGTCTCGAAGTAGCCCTGGTCGGCGAATGTGCTCCGAGCGGCGTCTAGGAGGTCGGATTGACGCCGCCGGCCCTTCGGCGTGGGAGCGTCGCTCAGCTGTACTCGTCCAGTCGGTTCCACCAGCGCCAGAGGCGAGCCAGTCTGCCCCTTCGCTGTCGGGCCTGCGGGATTGCGTGCCACTACCGGAGCGTACCCGGCGACTCTCGGGCGGGTCCGAGTCGACGGCCTCGTTGCTGATTACAGTGCGAATGTGGCCACCATGACGGACCAAGAGCGCGACGAGTTTCTCCGTGAGTCGAGGCTCTGTACCCTCGGCATCGGCCGAGTAGGGAAAGGCCCGGTGCTCGCACCCGTCTGGTATCGCTTCTCCGAGTCGCGGATCTTCGAGATGTGCATCGGCGAGGCTTCGGCGAAGGCCACGCGGCTGCGGGCGGAGGGCCGCGCCACCCTCTCGGTCCTCGACCCGGGGCGCCCAGGGCCTTACCGCTACGTGACCGCCGAGGGTCCGGTCGAGCTCGTGGCACTGGGCGAGGACACCGAACGCGAGATTCTTGCCATGTCGACGCGTTACCTCGGCGAGCGCGGCGGCTTGCGTTACACAGAGCAGTTCATGGAACGACTTCGACGCGATGACCTCCACGACGGGCATGGCGACCGCGAGGTGATGGTGAAATTGACGCCCGAGCGGTGGCGTACCGACGTCCTCGGATGAACGGCCGCCACTCGACGCGAGTCATCTCCTTCATTGTTCTCGAGGATGACGGGGTGCCCACCAATCGTGAGCCCAGACAATGGGCCCGGTTCCACAGAGGCTGGCGTGGGCCAACCGCCGCCCACGCACTTCACAATCACGACGCTGCGCCCCTTTCAAGGCCCCAAGGCATCTTTCACGCCGGCTTGATGGCTCGCGAGAGGCCCTTCGTCTGTCAGCGCGTCGATGTGGGTTTGATTTGCCGTCCTGCGCAGGTGGTCCACCGCCGCCTCCGCGACAGTGCGGACTTTCGGCCCTTGCTCCGGACACCAGTGCCACCGAGAATGACCTTTGCAACAAGGAAAGCGAGCCCTTTATGGATGTCACACTGACCGACGCACTCGCCGAGGAACTCAGCGACACCCTGGACGAAGTCCTGGGCGATCTGAGCACCGAGATCGCCGGAACCGACAATGCGCACTTCCGTGCCACGCTCGAGCGGCGCCGTGGCCGGCTCATTGAGATCCGCTCACAGCTGGCCACCGCTCCGTAGCGGGACTGCCTAGACCGCCCGCCGGCAAGATGCGCAGGGTCAGTTCCCTGCCCCAGTCCTCTTCACGGCGAACGGCGCGCCCCTTGGGCGGCAGCCGGACGCGCCTCACGCAGTTGCTTCGCTGACACCGTGCCGTCGATGACCGAGGCGGCGACGTGAGCCAGGCGGAGGTTATGGCTCCGGGCATAGCCCCGCAGGAGCGCGAACGCCTCGTCCATGCTCGCCCGCTGGCGCTCGGCCAGGACACCCTTCGCCTGCTCGATGGCGATGCGGCTCTGCAGTGCCGCCTGCAGCTGGGTCGAGAGGTCGCTCAGGTGCCGCACGCTGCGCTCCTGGAGGATGCCAATGGTGGCAACATCGGTGAGCGCCTGCGCCAGGTATACCTCATGGTGCTCGAGTGGGACGGTTTGTGCGCCGAAGAGGTTCATCGCTCCGATCCGCTCGTTGCGAAGGTGCAGGGGAAGCGCGTGCACGATGGTGAAGCCTGCTTCGAGCGCACTGGGCGTGAACCGCGGCCAACGCGCTGCTCCGGCGTTCAGACGCTCGTTCAGGATCTGCTGGCCGCTCCCGTAGCACTCGAGGCACGGCCCGTCCTCGCTCTGGATCTCGAAGAGCTCCACGACGTGCATCCGCTCCGTCGACGAGGCCAGGTTCTGGAGCGTGCCCTGTTCGTCGGCGAGCACGAGGCCGACCTCCACCGAGAGGAGCTGTGAGCAGCGCTCGACCAGGACATGAAGGAAGTCGATCAGGTCGAAGTCGGCCACAAGGGTGTCCGACAATTCGACGAAGGTCTCGGCCAACCACTGCTCTCGACTTTCTGGCATCGGCCCTCCATGGCATGTTGTTCAGCCGCCCACATTGTCCACCCCCACGGCTCGCCCCGCTGGCCAACGCCGCAGGGCCACCACTCGAGAAGCGTTCGCCCAGAGCCGACCCGGGGTCCGGGGCGATTCCGTGCCACAATCGGACTGGGCAAGTAGCCCACTGGCACCGGCTCTCGTGGCCCTTGCCAAGAGGTAGATCGTCGCCCCGGACTTCGGTGACCTTGACCGCTCCACCGGCATCGCCTTCCAGGCACGCCGGGAGCGTGGAGAGAGGAAGCTATGCCCGCAAGTCTGCTGGAGACACCGGTCGGCGATGTCCAAGTCGAAGTCGAGGCGCGCCCCCGCTCGGAGAAGGGCCTGAACGTCGGGAGGGTGGTGACCGCCCTGCTGGTCGGCGGCCCGCTTGTCGGGCTCATCCTCTTCATCGTCTTTGGCTGGGGAGGACCGGTCACCGTCTGGGCGGCCGTCCTCGCTCTCGGTTTCTACCTCCTCACCGGCCTCGGCGTGACCGTCGGTTTCCACCGCCTGTTCGCCCACCACAGCTTCCGAGCGAACCGGGCGCTCAAGGTCATCCTGGCCGTGACCGGGTCGATGGCAATGGAGGGCTCGGTCATCGGCTGGGTGGCGGTCCACCGACGCCATCACGTCTTCAGCGACCAACCGGGCGACCCGCACTCTCCATGGGGCCGCGGGGACGGCGCATGGGGGACGGCGCGAGGCTTCCTCTGGGCCCACGTCGGGTGGCTGTTCGCCGGTGCCCCGACCGACGCCAAGCGCTTCGCTCCGGAGTTGCGCCGCGACCGGGACCTCGTTGTCGTCGACCGGCTGTTCCCGGTCCTCGCCGTGGTCTCGCTCGCTGCCCCCTTCGGCATCGGCTATGCCATCACCGGCACCCTGGCAGGCGCCTTCGTCTTCTTCCTCTGGGCCGGCCTCATCCGCATGGCCCTCCTCCACCACGTGACATGGAGCATCAACTCGATCTGCCACATCTGGGGGCGGCGCCCGTTCGTCACCGGCGACCAGAGCACGAACGTCGCCCCACTCGCCCTGGTGTCCTTCGGCGAGAGCTGGCACAACTTCCACCACGCGGCACCGGCCTCAGCCCGTCACGGGGTGCTGGCCCACCAGTTCGACCTGTCCGCCGAAGTCATCCGGGTCTTCGAGCGGGTCGGCTGGGCGACCAAGGTGCGCTGGCCGACCAGCGCCTCGATCGCCGCGCTGATGGTTCCGGTACCGGTCGGCTCGATCTGATGCGGCGGCTCCCGGTGGCTTCCTAGCCGAAGGCGAACGGCGCGCCCGCGTGGGGCTTGCTGAAGCGCATGTGCAGCGCGATCGCTCCGCTCGTGATCGCCGCCCATCCACACCACACCGACGCGAAGCCGTCGACGGTGAGCGCGGCGATGACGATGATAGCGAAGAGGTTGACGGCCCCGAAGATGGCCACGTCGCGATAACCCGAGAGCAGCAGGGCACCGCAGACGGCCACCACGTAGAGCGAGATCAGCAGCAACGTGTCGCCGGTGTGCAGGCTGTAGGCGAGGTGGTACGGCCGGGCCTTCACGCCGATGGGCCCGCGCACCATGGCGGCCAGCAGTGTGATGCCAACCGCTGCCCCGAGAACGACGAAGGGGATCATGAGCCGGCGGTGCCGCCCCGTCGGCTCGAGGGCGAGCACGGCCAGGGGCACGTAGATCGGCAGCACCACGAAGGCGATCAGGAGGTAGACCCACAGGGCCACCTCGGCCAGCCCCGGCGGTACGTGGCCCTGCTGGCCCCACCACACGAAGGCCTCGACGATCTGGTGGAAGCCGAGCAGGAGGGGCAGGGCGGCGAGGAGAAGGTGGTCACGTCGCTTGCCGACGTGTCGCACCGCGTCGATGCCGATGGCGGCGATCACCGTCCCGCCGACCAGGTCGGCCTGGGGTGAGAAGCACACGTCCGAAAGCTAGTCCTCCCCGAGGGCATGCTCTTCCGAGTGCGCGGTTGCGTCGGGTCGCGGGCCTTGCGGACGGAACCATCTTGGCCCTCCTGCCATTGCCCACAGCTTGACGGGCGTCGACTCGGGGTGTCGGCTGAGCTGCGCGACCGCTTCGGCGTGTGTGAGATCGGGCCGGAGAGGGAATGGCAATCGGCATCGGCTGAGTTCGGGGGTATTGACCGTGGTGGCACTCGTTCTGGCTCTGGCCTTTGTCGTCCTTGTCCTCGGTGTGCTCGTCGCCGGTCTGCTGCGCAGCCACGCCGACATCCTGCGAGCGCTCCACGACCTGGGGGCCGGGGTCGGCGACCCGATGGGCGAGGCCCCGCACCGCCATGGACAGCAAGCCGGCGAGACGCCCGTTGCCCTCACGCTCGGGCCGCCCTTGCCGAGCGAGCGTGACGCCACCTCCGCGGCGGCTCTCACGGGAGTGACGCCAGGCGGGGATGCGATCGCCGTGGACGTCCTCGGTGAACGGCTCACGCTGCTCGCCTTCCTCTCCTCGGGCTGTGCCACCTGTGCGGGATTCTGGGAGTCCTTCAGCCATCCCGGCTCCCTCGATCTGCCCGAGGGGGTCCGCCTGGTGGCGGTGACCAAGGGGCCCGAGTTCGAGATCCCCGCCGAGGTGGGCGCGCGCGCTCACCGCTCGCTCACCGTCGTCATGTCGACCGAAGCATGGAGCGACTACGAGGTGCCCGGCTCACCGTTCTTCGTGCTGGTCGATGGCCGGACCGGCCGTCGAGTCGGTGAAGGAGTCGCAAACCAGTTCTCGCAGGTGGCTGAGCTCGTGCGCCGGGCGCAGGGCGACGTGCGGCCCTTCGACGTCGGAAGCCGCAGCCGGGCCTTCGCCGAAGGTCTCGACGGTCCCGCCCGAGAGCGCGCCAACGACGATGCCCTCCTGGCCGCCGGTATCCAGCCCGGCCACCCGAGCCTCTACCCCGCGTCCCTGGCCGACGTGTTCGCGGCCGATGCACCACCTGGCGGGGAGGGTGCGGTGCGGAGGGTTCCCTAGATGGCCACCCTCAGCGCGCACGGGATCTCGGCGGGACTGCCGAACGGGTTCGAAGGCCGGATCTTCGTCCGACCCGAAGTGGGCGGCGAAGTCTCCTACCCGGTCGCACACTTCGCCTCCTTCCCGCTGCCCGCGACAGTCGGCGACTTCGGGTCAGGGGCGGTCACGATGATGGGGCCGAGCGACGTCTTTGCCGTCTTGTTCCAGTACGGGCCCGAGAGCGTGGGCACGGCACTGTTCGCCCGCCAGGGCATGCCGCTGTCGCTCAGCCAGGCTGACTTCAGCCCGATCCTCTTGCGGCGCGGCCTCACCGGCCAGTCCGGAACGCAGTGGTTCTTCACCGAGGCGGGGCGCCCCTTCACCTTCTACGCCGTCCTCGGGAGCCACGCCCGCCGTTCGGTGCTCGTACCCAAGGTGAACGCGCTGCTCGCCGGGATCAGCGTCAGCCCGCCCACGCCGTCGACCGCCGGGGGGACGGCGCCGTGGAACTGATCGGCACCTATCTGGTCGCCTGCGTGCTGCTGGTCACCGCCGGCGTCGCCAAGGCCTTGCGCCCCGGCGACACGGCCCGGGCGCTGGCCGCCATGCTCGAGGCACGCTCGATCCGCGGCGCTCGGCCTGGTGTGCTGCGCACCGCGGTGCGCCTCGGCGCCCTTGCTGAGGCGGTGCTCGGCATCGTCGCCATCGCCCTGCCCAGGCCGCTCACCGCGACACTGGTGGGCGCCTCCTATGTCGCCTTCGCCGGGGTGGTCACCTACGCCCGGGCGACCGGCTCGCCGCTCGCCACCTGTGGCTGCTTCGCGACCCCGGACTCGCCGGCCACGCTCCTGCACGTGGCCCTCGACGTGCTGCTCGGGGCCGCCGCGCTCGTCGTCGCCTCCGGTGCCCCGCACACCGGTTCGATCCGCGACGTGCTGGCACACCAGCCCCTCGGCGGCGTGGCCCTGCTGGTCGTCGTCGGCGTGGGCACGTGGCTCGCCTACCTGGCGTTCACCGTCATGGGCTCGCTCGAGTCGGCGCGTCGACTGGTCGGGGTGCGGCACCGGTGAGTGTCTCTGGAGCCCTGGTCGAGCGCACGTCGAGCTTCTTGGAGTCGCGCTTCAGCCGGCGCAGCTTCATCAACCGCTCCGCCATGGCCGGGAGCGCGGTCGCCATCGGGGCCGGCATGGACCTCGCCCTCAAGCCGGGGACGGCCTACGGGGCCATCTGCTCGTGCGGGAATGCGGAGTGCGACTGCGGATCGACGTGCTGTTCGGGCTTCAGTGACTTCTGCTGCTCGGTCAACGGCGGCTACAACTACTGCCCCTCGAACACGATCATGGGTGGCTGGTGGAAGGCGGACAACTCCACCTACTGCGGCGGCCCCCGCTACTACATGGACTGCAACGCGACCTGTCAGTGCCTCGACGGTTGCGGGGGCGGCTTCAATTTCTGCGACACGAGCTGCGACGGGACGAACTGCGGCTGCGGCCCAGAGGGATGCAATTCGTTCCTGACCGGCTGCCTCCAGTTCCGCTACGGGCAGTGCAACCAGGACGTCGCCTGCATGGGTCGCATCGTGTGCCGGGTGGTCGCCTGCATCCCGCCGTGGGAGGTCGACCCGAGCTGCACGACGGCCAACGCCGTCGACGACAGCACCGCCGAGCAGAACGTGGCCTGCTGGACCGCAGCGCCACCGTCGCCCCCACCGCCGCCGTGCAACTCGCCGGCCACCCAGTGCAAGGTCGTGGGAGTCGGGGCGAGCACCGACGGCGGCGGCTACGCCATCCTCACCTCGTTCGGCAAGCTGTTCCCCTACGGCGACTTCGCCGACCTCGGTGACGAGTCAGGCGTGGCGCTGAACCGCCCAATGGTCGGCATCAGCGCCCGGCCGGGCGGCGGCTACTACTTCGTCGCCGCCGACGGCGGCATCTTCTCCTACGGGGCGCCGTTTCTCGGTTCGATGGGGGGGCGAACCCTCAATGCCCCGATGGTGGGCATGGCGTGCACGCCGACGGGCAACGGCTACTGGACGGTGGCGGCCGACGGTGGGATCTTCACCTTCGGGGACGCGCAGTTCCACGGCTCGATGGGCGGCAGTCACCTCAATCAGCCCATCGTGGGCATGGCCGCGACACCGAGTGGCAACGGCTACTGGTGCGTCGCGTCCGACGGCGGGATCTTCGCTTTCGGCGACGCCCCCTTCCACGGCTCGATGGGCGGCCAACCGCTCAACAAGCCGGTGGTCGGCATGGCGGCGACCCCGAGTGGCAATGGCTACTGGTTCGTGGCGGCCGACGGGGGCATCTTCGCCTTCGGCGACGCGCCGTTCGACGGTTCCATGGGGGGCCAGCAGCTCAACAAGCCGGTGGTCGGGATGGCCGCGCCGCGCTCGCCGGCCGGCTACTGGCTGGTCGCCGCCGACGGCGGCATCTTTTCCTTCGACGTCTCGTTCCTCGGTTCACCCGCCTAGGAGGGTCCATGCACACCATCGAACTCATCGCCGTCACCGCCGTGGTGGTCACCGCCGCCGTGCGCTCAACCTGGTCACCGTGCGGTCGCTCGATGCTCGCCAGCATCACGCCGTTGGCCGAGCGGGGCCGCGGGCATCGCTACGGGATCACCGCCGCATGGTTCGTGGTGGGCGCCACGCTCGGGGGTGCCACACTCGGTGCCGCCATGGCCGTGCTGGCCGCCGGCGTCGCCGCGGTGTCGCTCGGTCCGACGGTGGTGGCCGCGGTCGCCATCGGTGCGTGCGTGGCGGCGGCAGCATCCGATGAGCGACTCGCGGGATTCTCGTTGCCGGTCCACCACCGCCAGGTCAACGAGCGCTGGCTCGACCAGTTCCGGCCCTGGGCCTACGGCGCGGGCTTCGGGTGGCAGATCGGCAACGGGCTGTCGACCTACATCATGACGGCCGCGGTCTATCTCGGCATCGTGCTCGGCGCACTGACCGCCGAGCCGGTGCTGGCGGTGCTCCTCGGTGCGCTCTTCGGCCTGGTCCGCGGCCTCGGCGTCCTACTCGGCCGTCGCATCGCCAGCACCACCGACCTGCAGGCGTTCCACCGCCGCTTCGATGCCCTCGAGCCGGCCGCCCAGCTCGGTACCGTCCTCGTCGTGGTCGCCGCTGCCGCGGTCTTCGCCTGGGTGCTCTCGCCATGGGCGCCGCTCGCGGTGGTGGCAACGGTGCTGGCGGCCTCGGCCCGACGAGTCGCCGCAGTGCGCGTCCGCCGGACGGAGCCAGTGCGCCCGTCCGCGCCGCGACTCGGTGCCGAGACGGGCGCCTGAGCTCGGGCCGTTCGGCCCTGGCCCCGCGCCGCCAACCGTGTTCGCCTGGAGGGGTGGGCACTACAGAGGTGGCAGGCAGTAGCCCAGTCGCGCCGCGACGCTGGGTCGTCCTCGCCGTCCTGTGCGTCTCACTGCTGATCGTCTCGCTCGACAACACGATCCTCAACATCGCGCTGCCGACGTTGGTGCGCGACCTCCACGCCTCAGAGTCGAACCTTCAATGGATCGCCGACATCTACTCGTGCGTCTTCGGGGGCTTCCTCCTGGTGATGGGCAGCGTGGGCGACCGTGTGGGCCGCAAGCGGGTGTTCTGCACCGGACTTGTCATCTTCGCAGCCGGGTCGGCCGCCTCCGCCTTCTCGGCGACGGTGAACCAGCTGATCGCCGCGCGGGCCGTCATGGGATTCGGTGCGGCCTGCATCATGCCGGCCACCTTGTCCATCCTCATCACTGTCTTCCGTGACCCCGAGCAGCAGACCCGGGCGATCGGGTTCTGGTCGGGCACCACCGGCCTCGGCATCGCCATCGGCCCCATCGCCGGGGGCTGGCTGCTCGCCCACTACTGGTGGGGCTCGGTGTTCCTCATCAATGTGCCGGTGGCGCTTCTCGGGCTCGTGGCCGCTCTGTGGCTGGTGCCCGAGTCAAAGAGCGCGGTGCCACGACCGGTCGACGCGCCCGGGGCACTGCTCTGTACCGGCGGCCTGGCCCTCCTCCTCTGGTCGATCATCGACATGCCCACGGCCGGCTGGCATGCCGGCCCGGTGCTCCTCGCCGGCGGTGTGGCGCTGGTGCTCCTGATCGCGTTCGTCCTGTGGGAGCGCCACACCCCGACACCGATGCTGCTGCTCGAGCCCTTCGGCGACCGGAGGTTCTCGGTGGCGATGCCGGCCGTTGCCCTGGCGGTGTTCGCCCTCATGGGCTCGCTGTTCGTGCTGACGCAGTACCTGCAGTTCTCTCTCGGCTTCTCGGCGTTCGGTGCCGGGTTGCGCATCCTTCCCATCGCCGTAGTGCTGGCGGTGGCAGCTCCCGCATCCTCCTACCTCGACCGTTGGCTCGGGACCAAGGTGGTCATCGGCACCGGCCTCGTGCTGGTCGCCTGCGGCCTCGCGCAGCTCACCACCACCACGACGGCCGAGGGCTTCGGTCACGCACTGATCGGCATGGTGCTCCTCGGCCTGGGCGCCGGGCTCATCATCGCCCCGGGGACGGCGTCGGTGATGGGCTCGCTGCCGCGCGACCGGGCCGGGGCGGGCGCGGCGATGAACGGCACAGCCCTCCAGGTGGGCGGCGCGCTCGGCGTAGCCGTCTTGGGCTCGGTCCTCTCCTCGCGCTACCAGTCGAAGATGGCGCCGGTGCTGTCCGCCCACGCCGTGCCAGCGGTGGCCGCGCACGCCATCTCGAGCGGCATCGGTGGCGCGCTGGCCGTCGCCCGCATCGCCGGCGGCGAACTCGGCGCCGAACTGGCCGATGCCGCGCGCGCCGCCTTCGTCACCGGCATGGACGCTGCCCTCCTGGTCGGCGCAGTTGTCGTCGCGGCGAGCGCGGTGCTGGTGCTGGTGGCACTGCCGGCCCGGCGGCGCCCCCAAGGCCGCCTTGCGAGCGATCCGGACCCGTCCCCTTCGTCGGGCCGTTCGGCCCTGGATCTGAGCAGCGGGGACGCAGAGACTGGCCACGAGCTGGCGCTCGGGGCGCCCGGCAGCGTTGCGGATGCGCGCCAGGTGAGCGAACAAGGAGGAACGCCGTGAAGGTGAGAGATGCGCTCCATAAGGCCCCAGTGACCGTCTCGCCCCGGGCGAGCCTCGCCGAGACCGCGACCGTTATGGCTGAGTACAACGTCGGCGCCGTGCTGGTCGTCGAAGGTGACTCGCTGGTAGGGATCGTCACCGACCGCGACCTGGTGGTACGGGCGCTCGCCTCGGGCCAGGCGGCGGGAGAGGAGGTCGGTTCGGTCATGACCCTCGAGCCATCCACCGTCCAGGGTGGTGCTGAGGTCGACGAGGCCCTCGCTGTGCTGGCAGAGGGGGGCTTCCGTCGCGTGCCGGTCCTCGAAGATGACCAGCTTGCGGGGATGCTGACCACCGACGACGTGCTGGCCGCCGCCTTGGCCCTGCTCGGGGCCGCAGTCGCTCCGGTGCTCGGCGAGCGGGACTGATCGGGACGCACCGCCAGCGTGGTGGCGACCACGTCGTCTCTTGACCTTCGGCCCTAGGCGACGGGGGCCCCGCTGCTTAACGTGGTTGGTGGACGGCGAGGTCGTCGCCGTTCCGGGTCGGAGCACCGATCCGAGCATCTCTTACGACCTTGAGCAGGGAGGCAATCATGGCCCTCACGACAGATCCCGTGACGACCGAGGCCGCAACGACCAAGGATGCGACGTTCGTCGCGCCGGGACGGGCCGGAAGCGTGGTGCAAGTGAAGGCCCGCTACGAGAACTTCATCGGCGGCGCCTGGGTCCCCCCGGTGAAGGGCCAGTACATGACCGACCTGAGCCCGGTCAACGGTCAGCCAATCTGCGAGGTGGCGCGCTCCACCGCCGAGGACGTCGAACTCGCCCTGGACGCCGCGCACGCCGCGAAGGACGCATGGGGCGAGTCCTCCCTCACCGAGCGCGCCGCGGTGCTCAACGCCATCGCCGACCGCATCGAGGAGAACCTCGAGATGCTGGCGGTGGCCGAGACGTGGGAGAACGGCAAGCCCGTCCGCGAGACGCTGGCTGCCGACATCCCGCTCGCCGTCGACCACTTCCGCTACTTCGCCGGCGCGACCCGCTCACTCGAGGGGCGCACCACGGAGATCGACAAGGACACCGTCGCCTACCACTTCCACGAGCCGCTGGGCGTGGTGGGCCAGATCATCCCGTTCAACTTCCCGCTGCTGATGGCCGCCTGGAAGATCGCGCCCGCGCTCGCTGCGGGCAACTGCACCGTCGTCAAGCCGGCGTCGCCCACGCCGTGGTCGATCCTCAAGCTTGCCGAGGTCATCGGCGACGTGGTGCCTCCCGGCGTGCTCAACGTCGTGACCGGCCCCGGTGCTGAGATCGGCAAGGCCCTGGCCACGAGTCCGCGCATCGCCAAGATCGGCTTCACGGGCGAGACCACAACGGGGCGGCTGATCATGCAGTACGCAGCCGAGAACATCATCCCGTCCACCGTCGAGCTCGGTGGGAAGTCGCCGAACATCTTCTTCGCCGACGTGATGGAAGAGGACGACGAGTACCTGGACAAGGCGGTCGAGGGCCTCGTGCTCTACGCCTTCAACAAGGGCGAGGTCTGCACGTGCCCGTCGCGCGCCCTCATCGAGGAGTCGATCTACGACCGCTTCATGGAGCGGGCGCTCGAGCGCATCAGGGCGATCCGCCAAGGTGACCCGCTCGACCTGGCCACCATGATCGGCCCGCAGGTCTCGCGACAGCAGATCGAAAAGATCGCCTCCTATGTCGACATCGGCCGCCAGGAGGGCGCTGAGGTTCTGATCGGTGGCGAGCGCGCCCATCTGGGTGGTGAGTTCGAAGACGGCTACTACTTCGAGCCGACGGTGCTGAAGGGCCACAACGACATGCGGGTCTTCCAAGAGGAGATCTTCGGTCCCGTACTTGCCGTCACCACCTTCAAGGACGAGGCGGAGGCGGTCGAGATCGCCAACGACACGCTCTACGGGCTCGGTGCAGGTGTGTGGACGCGCAACGGCAACCGTGCGTACCGGATGGGCCGGGCCATCAAGGCAGGGCGCGTGTGGACCAACTGCTACCACCTGTACCCGGCCGGTGCCGCCTTCGGCGGCTACAAGATCTCCGGTGTCGGGCGGGAGAACCACGCCATGATGCTCGAGCACTACTCGCAGACGAAGAACGTCCTGGTGAGCTACAGCACGTCACCGCTCGGGTTCTTCTGAGACCGGGCATGACCGGGCTCCGTGCGGAACCTCGGGTGGTCGCCACCGCGGCCGCCCAGCGGGCGGTTGCGGCACTCGTCGCCGAGCGGGGCCCGGTCATGTTCTTCCAGTCGGGTGGGTGTTGCGACGGGAGCCTCCCCATGTGCTTCGCCGAGGGCGAGTTCCGGCTCGGCGGCCGGGACGTCCACCTCGGTGACGTGGCCGGGGCGCCCTTCTACATCGACGGCCGCCAGTTCGAGCGCTGGGCCCACACCCAGCTCATCGTCGACGTGGGCGAGGGTGAGCCGGAGGGCTTCTCCCTCCCCGCCGGCGACGGGCATTTCATCCTCCGCTCGAGGGTCTTCGGGCCCGGTGAGGACGTGGCTCCTGCACACCTTCACGACGAGAAACAAAGGAGCACCCCATGAGAGCTGCCGTCGTCCATGCGTTCGACCAACCTCTGCGCATCGAGGAGGTCCCGGTCCCCGAGCCGGCCCACGGCCAAGTGGTGGTGAGGATGGAGACCTGTGGGATTTGTCACACGGACATCCACGCCGCCCACGGCGACTGGCCGGTAAAACCCGCGCCGCCGTTCATCCCGGGCCACGAGGGCGTGGGCATCATCGACCGGGTCGGTGAGGGGGTCACCACTTACGCCGAAGGCGACCGCGTCGCCATTCCCTGGCTGGGCTACGCCTGCGGCGCCTGCGAGTACTGCGCCTCGGGACGAGAGACCCTCTGCGCCAAGCAAGAGAACTCGGGCTACTCGGTCAACGGTGCGTACGCCGAGTACGCGTTGGCCGACGCGTCCTTCGTGGGAGCGGTGCCCGAGGGCATGGACCCGCTCGACGCCGCCCCGCTCACGTGCGCGGGGGTGACCACCTACAAGGCGGTCAAAGTGTCGGGTGCGCGTTCGACGGACCTCGTCGCCGTCTACGGCATCGGCGGCCTCGGGCATCTGGCCGTGCAGTACGCGAGGATCGCCGGTGCCTCGGTCGCCGCCGTCGACCTCATCGATTCGAAGCTGGAGCTCGCCACCGCCCTCGGCGCCGAATACGTCTTCAACGCCGCCACCGAGGACCCGGTCGAGGGCATCGTGGAGCTTGGCGGCGCCGACCAGGCGATCGTGCTCGCCGTGTCGCCCACCGCCTGCGAGCAGGCCTACCGCAGCCTGAAGCGGGGTGGGACGCTCGTCCTGGTCGGGCTGCCGGCGGACAACGTCATGGCCCTGCCGATCTTCGAGACCGTCCTCGGCGGCATCACCGTGACCGGCTCGATCGTTGGTACACGCGTCGACCTGGCCGAGACGTTCCAGCTGCACATGGAGGGCCGCACGCAGGTCGTGCGCGAGTCCCGGCGCCTGGAGGATGTGAACGAGTCGTTCGAGCAGATCGAAAAGGGGGACGTGGATGCCCGCCTGGTGATCGACTTCCGCTAGGCCGAGCCTGGGCCCACCACGAAGAGCCGTGTGACGTGGGAGAAGGTGGTCAGGTAGACATCGCGCTCGAAGCCCGCGGCAGGGAAGAGCACGGACTGGAGCGGGCTCTCGGTGTCGACGCGAGCCAGCTCGGCGCCCGTTCGGACGTCGAGGACCACCGCCTGTTCGATGCCGCGCGCCGTGTCGTAGTCACCGGTGACCAGCTCGCCGGAGTCGGCGAAGAGCACCATGTGCGCACCGTGGTCCTGCTGGCGGGACCACCGTGGCGTGAGGGAGCCGCCCTCGCCGATCGAAAAGGCCGCCATCACCCCGTTGCCGGTGTCGAAGCCGACGGCGATCGAGCCGCCCTCGTCGATGACCGGCGGGTTGGCGATGAGGCCACCGACCAGGCCGCAGATCTCGGCGGTGGTGACCGCCCCGGTGGTGAGATCCGTGCGCACGAGGTGGAGCGGGGCTGACGAGACCCCGTGGCCCCGAAGGGTCCCCGAGTAGTGCTCCGAGCCCTCGCCGTCGTCGAGGAACCAGGCGGCGCCCGCCGCCAGCACGCAGTCCCAGCCGTAGGTCTGCCCCTCCATGGTGCGGTAGGGGCGGGCGAAGCCTTCCTCCTCGACGAGGTTCGCGCCGTCCCAGTGCGCCCGCAACAGGGTCGTGTCGCCGACGACGTAGACCGTGTCGTCGTTAGCCGACAACCGGGCGACCGAGGGCTCGGCGAGGATCGTGCGCCCGATGATCCCGAGGCGCTCGGGCTCGAGCACCACGAGCTCGCAGCGCTCGCGCGCAGCGGGGGCGACCGCGTGACCCGGGCGTGAGCCGGCGAAGGCCTTGGTCACGAGCGAGCCGTCGGCGAGGACCACGAAGCCGTTGTAGGGGCGCCGGCGGGGGAGCTCGGTGGTGGCGAGGAGCGAGAGCTCGGCATCGAGCCGGTGGGCGTGGTTGCCGAACACGACGTAGAGCGATCCATTGGCGTGGGCGGCCAGGCTGCCCGGCCACGTCGGGCCGCCCTGGAGGTCGGCTGAACGCGCCAGTGGTTCGAGGGTGATGGGATCGATGCGCTCGACGAACGAGATGGCATCATCGCCCGCGGTGTGGCGCAGCAAGAAGACCTCGCCGGGATCACGGGTGACCACCATGGTCGCCGCGGGGGCGAGCCGAGACAGTGCCGCCACCGTCTCGCCGGGCGAGATGCCAAGCGCGGCGCCAGCGCCGGGCACCGCCTGACGGCGGGGGCCGCCGTCCTCGCAGGACCACGGACCAGGCCAGTAGGCGCTCACACCGGCGCCTCGAGGCGCAGCCGCGGCGATCGGGTCGGCGGCTGGTTGTCCCACAGGTCAGCCACGAGGTCGTCGCGCTCAGCCCTGTGGGCCGGGTCGTCCCAGAGGTTGCGCTGCTGGCGCGGGTCCTCGTCCAGGTCATAGAGCTCGCCCTCGGAGCCGTCGTGGCAGGTGCCGGGCAGGTAGGCCGTGCAGACCAGCCCGTCCCGGGTGACGGTGCGGAGGTGGACGTCGACGCCGAAGAGCTCACTGTCCCACTCGGTGAGCACTCGCTCGAACCCTCGTGCGTCGGCATCGGTGTCGTCGACCGGCAGCGGCCGGCCCTGCATCCACGCGGGGACCTCGACGCCGGCGATGGCGCAGAACGTCGGTGCGAGGTCGATGAGACCGACCGGCTTGTGCACGACGGCCGGAGCCGGCCCGCTCGAGGGGGCGGGGCGCCATACGAGCGGCAGCCGCATCAGGGCGTCGACGTGGTACGGCCCTTTGAACATGAGGCCGAAGTCACCGCCGAGCTCGCCGTGATCGGTGGTGAAGACCACGTCGACGTCGTCGCCCCACCCGAGGCGCTCGATGTGCGCGAGCACTCGGCCGAGCGCCTCGTCGAGCAGCTCGCACTCGACCGCGTTTCGTGCCGTGACCTCTCGCAGCTGGTCGGGGGTGAGGGTGGCGGGAACCCACTTGCTCGGCGCCTCGTAGTTCGACACCAGCGTGCCGTCGTACCAGAGCCGCCAATGGCGCGGCTTGCCGTCCAGGATGCGCTCGCGCTCGGCCGTGCTCGTCGGGTAGCCCTCGGGTAGTGGCACGTCATGCCAGTCGATGCGGGCCATCTCGTCCTCGGGCGGATCCCAGGGGTGGTGGGGGTCGGGGAAGCTCATCCAGCAGAACCAGTCGTCACCGGCATCGAGTGAGTCGAGCCACGCGATGGTGCGGTCCGCCACCCAGTCCGTGTGGTAATCGGCCCTCCTGATCGGGTTCACCTTCACCTGGGGTGCACCTGTCTCGCCGCCACCGTCAGCGCTCACCTGGAAGTCGGCGTCGAGCACCGGGTAGAAGCCGGCCAGTTCCTCGGGGTGCTCGGCGGCAAGCCAACGTGCATAGTGCAGCGGGCCCATGGCCCCGTGGGTGGCGAACTCGAGGTGCTCGAAGCCCCGATGGGCGCCGCTCTCGGGCTCGGTGCCATGCGCGGCGAGGGTGTTCTCCTCGAAGCGGCCGAAGACGTCGAGGAAGGGCTCGAAGTGCGCCTTGCCGACGATGGCCGTCCGATAACCGGCGTCACGAAGGACCGCTGCCACCGACGGTGCATCGTGGGGGAGCGGCACCCCGTTCATCCAGACGCCGTGCGTGCTCGGGTGTTGGCCCGTGAGGATGGTCGAGCGCGACGGCATGCACACCACCGATTGGGGGCTGGCTCGCTCGTAGCGGATGCCCGCCCGTGCCAGCGCGTCGACCGCCGGGGTTCGCGACAGCGAGCCACCGTTGCACCCGAGCGTGTCGTAGCGCTGCTGGTCGGTCGTGACGAAGAGGATCTTGCGACCCATCAGTTCCTCGATTCCATGATGGTGCGGAGCTCGTCGAGGGCGCCGGCTGTTCCGCCGCCAATGAGGAGTGCCAAGGTGGCAGGGTCGGCGTCGGTGCTGTAAGCGACGAGGCTGGTGCCGTCCCCGAGGTCGAAGACATCGATGGTCCCGAGGTGCTCGTGGAACATCGGGGCATCGATGCGGTACTGGAAGCGGCGCAGGAGCGGGTCGACGGTGAGGAGGCGCTCGGGTATCGGCAGGCCGGTGGCGGTCGTGACGACCCGCTCGTCGCCGTCCACCGCCGACGACACGATGCCGGGGAACCACTCGCACAGGCGCGCCGGGTCGCCCACCAGCTCCCAGACGTCGTCGGCGGGAGCGTCGATCCGCTTCTCGTAGCGGACCGACCCGCGCCTCCCGTTCACACCGGCGACTGCTCGCCGTCGAGCAGGGCGGTGAGCGACGCGACGAGCACAGCGGTCATCGCCTCGGCGCCGAGGTCCTGGTCACCGATGAGCAGCTGGTAGGACTCGAACGAGCACAGCACGTCGGCAGCGGCGAGCACCGACGCCGCCCGGTCCTGGCCCATGGCCCCGAGCTCCCCGGCGAAGAGCTTCGCGATCTGGTGGCGGAGGTACGAGCGGGTGTTGCGCAGCTGGGTGGCCAGCACCGGCTGGAACGGCGAGCGAAGGCGTGACACGGTCGCCGCCGGCGCGATGGCCTCGAAGAGGCGGAGCCGCTGGGCGACGAGGGCGGCGATGCGCTCGGGCAGCGGCGCACCGGGCACGGCCGCGATCGGGACGAGCGGAAGGGCCCGCTCCAGCTGGCGCCCGAGGGCCGATCGGCTGAGGTCGTCGACGTCTTCGAAGTAGCGGAAGACCGAACGTGGCGAGAGCCCGGCGCGCTCGGCCACCTCTGAGGAGCTCGGTCGCAGGTTCCCCTCGCCGTAGAGGTCGAGCAGCGCGTCGACCACCGCCTGGCGGTTGCGGTCACGGCGTATGTGGCGCCCGTCGAGACTGTTCCCTTCGTCCTCGGGTCCGCTCCCCGCGCCCGGATCACTCACGGGCACCGCCCAGGGTGCAGACATGGCCGACGCGAGGGTCGATGTGGCCGTCGAGCAGCTCCCGGTAGGTCGACTCGACCGACGCGGCGCCGTCCACGTGGCGGACATCGAGCCACCCGTCGACCCAGGGGATGAAGCGCTCCCATGCCTCACGGACCGACGCCTCGAAGCCGTCCCGGCCCCACTCGCGGCGCCGCTTGGCGATCTGGTCCGGCGCGAAGAGCAGCGTGGGTCGCGGGCCCTCGAGGGCGATGTCGCCGACCTCCTCATTCTCCCAGTGCGTGTCGCCGACGACCATCGAGTAGGCCAGATCGGCACCGAAATGGGCGTGCACGGAGGCGGTCACGTCGCGACGGCCGGCGACGTCGATGTACACGGCGGTGCCGGTCGGCAGCTCATCGATGTTCTCGTAGGTGACGACCTTTTCGTAGCAGCCGAGGGACCGGACGAACTCTGCGTTGGACTCCGATGTGAGGCCCACCACCTCGATCCCCTCGCGCCCGGCCAAGAGGAAGGCCGCACCGATGGCGGTCTTCGCCGACGCAGACGAGATCACGGCGGTGCTGGCGCCGTAGAGCCCGTGGTCGCCGAGGAAGTCGTCGACGACGAAGGAGGTGACGAACAGGGGCCACAGCAGCATCTGCTCGGCCTCATGGGCTGCGTCGTAGATGGGGTCGGCAGCCACGTAGGAGTAGCGGTTGTAGACGCTGGGGAGCGGCTGGCGGTGGGCGGCGACGTCGCTGAAGCCGCTCTCGTCGAGGCGGCCGGCCTCGACGACGAGCTCGTCGCCCATGGGGAAGTAGCCAAAGACCCGGGTCCCGATGGCGAGGTCGGGGGCCTCGGACTCCGCGACCGTGGCGAAGCCCCAGACCGGGACGCGGCCCCAGAACACCCCGTCGCCGTCGGCAGCGGGGAAGAACTGCCAGTAGGACATGGCCTCGCCGAAGACCGCGTACGTGATGTTGTTCGACGTGAGGGCGAACGATTCCACGTGGAGACGCGCCGCACCATGGTGCAGCGGCGGCGTCGGCTCCTCGAGCACCCGCACGGTGCGCAGGTCCGAGCGGTCGACCTCAATCTGCATGCTGGCCCCCCTCCCCATCCACTCGGGAGGCGAAGTTGATGACCTTTCCCCGGTTGATGCTGACCCAGTCGCGCGCCTCGAGGTACGGGCGGAAGGTCTCGACGATGCGACGCTCATCGGCGGGGGTCTTCGGTCGCTGCAACTCGAAGAGGTCGGGGAACTCTCGCCACGCCAGCACGGCGTCCCACAGGCGAACGGCGGCATCGCCCGAAGGCGGGTCGATCAGCACGGGGCCGAAGAGGCACTGCCCGTCGGCGAAGAAGAGCGTGGGGACACCGAAGCCGCCTGCATCGATGACTCGTTGGTGTTCGGCGAGTACCTCCTCGCTTGTGCTCGGGTCGGCGATGGCCTCGTCGACCAAGCCCGGGTCGAGCCCGAGCTCTTCGAGGAGCGCCCTCGCCACGTCCGGTACGTGGGGCTTGTGGCCCTCCACGTGGAGGGCCCGCCCGGCGCGGGCGTACCAGGCGTCGAGCTCGGCCATGTCGCGCCGCCGGAGCAGCGCGCCCACGCGCATCATGGACCAGCCGTAGGACCAGTCCCGCTCCCAGGGGTGCTTCTTGCCCTCGACGCGGTTGACCTCCTCGAGGCTGAAGAACCGCCAGTTGATGACGAGTCCGGTCCGCTCGCGCACCGAGCGGATCCACAGCGAGGTCTGGTACGCGTACGGGCACATCACGTCGAAGTGGAAATCGACGGTGTCGGGGCGCTGGCTCATCGTCTTGCCTCAGTCCCCCGACGCCTCGCCGACCAGGTTGCGGATCTGATCGATGAGGGCCCGGGAGCGCACGACCATGGTGTCGGCGCCCTCGGTCTCGCCGGCACCGTCGGTCCACGAGATCCGCAGCGAGCCCCAACGGCGGTCGTCGCCGATGATGGTTCCTTCGACCTCGAACAGGGCGCCCTCCACGGTCGGCTCCGGTGTCGAGCCCGACGGCTCGGCGATGAAGCGCACGATCCCCGAGTCGTCGCCCTCCCCGCGCACCGGGCCGGCAGGCAGGGCGCACATGATGACCGTGAAGGCCATGCCGGCCTCCTTGTGGACGAGCTTGTCCTTGAAGTCTCGCCGGGACTGCATCTCGATGAAGGAACGGCGCGTCGGGTAGACGACGATGCCCATACGGTCCCAGGTGCCGTCGCCGTCGATGACGTCGCCGAAGTAGGCGACCTCGGCACCGATCGCGGCCAGCA
This sequence comes from Acidimicrobiaceae bacterium, assembly GCA_003155135.1. Taxonomy (GTDB): domain Bacteria; phylum Actinomycetota; class Acidimicrobiia; order Acidimicrobiales; family RAAP-2; genus Bog-515. Next base: position 104,528 of record PMFN01000013.1, read on the forward strand.
CCTCGACGGGTGCGTACCGGTCGTCCGCTGCGCGCCCGGAGATCTCGGGGCCGTCCCCGCCGTAGTCGGCGCGCTCTTTGTACTTCATGAAATTGACCATCCAGATGGGCCCATCGAGCGCCGGGTCGATGGTCGCCAGGTGCGCGCCGTAGGTGGTGTCGATGGCGCCGAAGTCCATGTCGTTAAGGTAACAGTTGACAGTCGTAATGACAACTGTTTAGCCTCGGCGGGGAGGGTCCAGCGAAGGAAGGGGTACGGGAGTGAACGGCAGTCACGGAAAGCTCCGGCAGACCGGCGCGCGGGGCTTCGGGGGACGGTCGTGACCACCGAACCCGGCTTCGCCGGGCGGATCGGCCGCACGTACCAGGACTCCGTGCCGGCCTGGCCCGACCTCCCGGCCGGCCTCGGTGGGCCCGATGTCGTGATGATCGTCCTCGATGACACCGGCTTCTCGCACTTCGGCTGCTACGGCTCGACGCTCGCCACACCGAACATCGACCGCCTGGCGGCGGGGGGGCTCCGCTACACGGGCTTCCACACGACCGCGTTGTGCTCCCCGTCGCGGGCGTGCCTGCTGACCGGGCGCAACCACCACAGCGTCGGGATGCGGGCGGTGTCGAACTGGAACACCGGCTTCCCGCACATGCGCGGTGGCATCACGCCGAGGGCCGCGACGGTGGCCGAGCTGCTCCGTGCCCACGGGTACGCGACCTATGCGGCGGGGAAGTGGCACCTGGCCCCGATGGCGGAGACCTCCGCGGCGGGCCCGCACACCAACTGGCCGCTGCAGAAGGGCTTCGACCGCTTCTACGGCTTCCTCCAGGGCGAGACGGACCAGTTCTTCCCGGAGCTGACCCACGACAACCACCACATCGACCCGCCCGGGCGGCTCGAGGACGGCTACCACGTGAGCGAGGACATCGTCGAGCACTCGATCGGCTGGGTCCGCGACCTCGTCTCGGTCCGACCCGACCGTCCGTTCTTCTTGTACCTGGCCTTCGGCGCCACTCATGCGCCCCATCAGTCACCCGAGTCGTACCGGGCGCGTTGGCGAGGCAAGTTCGACGAGGGCTACGACGTGGCGCGCCAGCGCTTCTACGAGCGACAGCTCGAGCTCGGGATCATCCCAAAGGGCACCACCCTTGCCCCGCGCAACCCCGGCGTGCCGCCCTGGGACGACTTGACCGACGCCCAAAAGGCGTTCTCGTCCCGCCTCCAAGAGGCCTTCGCGGCGATGCTCGAGCACACCGACGCGCAGATCGGCCGCCTTGTCGAGTTCCTGGCGGAAGAGGGGCGGCTCGACAACACGTTGCTCATGGTGGTCTCGGACAACGGTGCGAGCCGTGAGGGCGGCCCGTTCGGGGTGATGGACGAGTTCAGCTTCTTCAACGGCCAGGCCGAAGACGTCGACCGGCTGGTGGCCGAACGCCTGGACGACATCGGGGGGCCGCACTCGCACAGCAACTACCCGTGGGGATGGGCCCAGGCGGGCAACTCGCCACTGCGCTGGTACAAGCAGAACACCTACGGGGGAGGGGTCCGTGACCCGCTCGTCGTGCACTGGCCCGAGAGGGTGGAGCAGACCGGGGAGCTCCGGACCCAGTTCTGCCATGCCATCGACATCGCCGCCACCATCCTCGACGCCACCGCAGCGCCCCTGCCCGAGCAGTTCGGGGGCGTGGCGCAGATCCCGCTCCACGGCCGCTCCATCGTGCCGACCTTCAACGACGCCGGGGCGCCATCCCCGCGCACCGTGCAGTACTTCGAGCAGATGGGCCACCGCGGCATCGTCGCCGACGGATGGAAGGCGACCACCTACCACGAGCAGGGTTCGGGCTACGGCGAGGACGAGTGGGAGTTGTTCTGCCTCGACAATGATTTTTCCGAGTGCCACAACCTGGCAGCGGCTGAGCCCGAACGGCTCCGCAAGCTGATCGACTTGTGGTGGTCCGAGGCGGGCGAGATGGGCGTACTGCCGCTCGACGACCGCACCATCGAGCTCTTTGGTGGCGACGCGCGGCCAGGAAGCCCGCACGCGCGCAGCACGTACCGCTACCTCGCACCGATCTCGCACATCCCTGCCGACGCGTCGCCGACCCTCGGCGGTCGTGCCTGGACCATCACCGCCGACGTCGACGTCGACGTGGAGGGCCAACCCCACGGCGTGCTCTACGCACGGGGAAGCCACAATGTGGGACACACCTTCTTCTTGGGCGACGGCGCGCTGGTGTTCGACTACAACGCGCTCGGCACCCACCACCGGGCCAGCGCACCGGTGGACCTCGGCCCGGGCCGCCACTCGCTGGTGGCTCGCTTTGATCGTGACGGCTCCGGTGGCATGCTCACCATCGCCGCCGACGGCGCCGACCTGGCGAGCGTGGCCATCCCTCGGATCATCCGGATGCTCGGATCGACCGGCATGGACATCGGGCGCGATGCCCTCTCCACGGTGGTCGACGACTACGAGGGTCCCAACCCGTTCACCGGCACCGTCGAACAGGTGACCGTCGAGGTGCGGAGCCAGCCCGGGCCGGCCGACGTGGCGGCCCAAGCGGCCACCGAGATGGCGCGCGAATGACGGGCCCGGCGTTGGTCCTCGATTCCCTGCAACGGCGAATGCGAGCCCTGCACTCGCTCTATGACGACGCGCTCGCCACCATGGACATCGACCAGGTGAACCACTTCGAGCGCGAGGGCGTCGTGCCCATAGCCTTCAGCATCTTTCACATCGTGAACATGATGGACGCCTCGTTCTTCCTCATGACCGGTACCCCACCCATCTGGGACGACGAGTGGGAGGCAACGGTCCTCCCGGCCATCGCCGACCACGGCAAGCACCGCAGCGTGGCCGAGATGGTGCACCAGCGCATCGGCGGCTACGAGGCGTTCGGCGACTACATGCGGGCGGTCTTCGACCGCACAGAAGCATGGCTGGCTGCACTCGACGCGAGCGAGCTCAACCGGGTGGTCATCGGGCGGCCGCTCCCCGAGCAGATCGCCAGCACGTACAGCGCCCGTGTGGCAGGCCCACAGGGCATCACCCTGCTCGACGCCGCCGAGTGCTGGATCTACCAGCACGGCCTGCGCCACATGGGCGAGATCGAGCTTGCCCGGGGCCTGGTCGGCCTCGGCGGCATGACCTCGTAGGCACCGACGGTCCCGACGGCCGACGAGCAACGACCAACGACCAACGCGAACAACCGAAAGGAACGCCATCATGGAGACCCTGCGCACTCCCGACGAACGCTTCGCCGGGCTGGCCGACTTCGACTTCGCCCCCCACTACGCCGAGATCGACGACGGCGACGGTGGGCAGCTGCGGGTCCATTACTTGGACGAGGGTCCGCCTGCCGGCCCTGTGGTGCTGTTGCTGCACGGCGAGCCCTCGTGGTCGTACCTCTACCGGCACATGATCCCGGTCCTCGTCGCACGGGGCCACCGCTGCATCGCGCCGGACCTGGTCGGCTTCGGCCGGAGCGACAAGCCGGCCGCCACGTCGGACTACACCTACACCGCGCACGTGGATTGGATGTCCGAGCTCCTCTTCGGCACGCTCGACCTGCGCGGCGCCACGCTGGTGGGCCAGGATTGGGGAGGCCTCATCGGGCTGCGGTTGCTGGCGGGACGCCCGGAGCGCTTCGCCGGCGCAGTGATCGCCAATACCGGCCTCCCGACGGGCGACGCCCCCATGAGCGACGCCTTCTTGGCCTGGCAGCAGTTCTCGAAGGAGTCGCCCACGTTCCCCATCGGGCGCATCATCGACGGCGGGTGCACGAGCACGCTGGACGACGAGGTGGTCGCCGCGTATGACGCGCCCTTCCCCGACGACGCCTTCAAGGCGGGCGCACGGATCTTCCCGACCCTGGTGCCGACCACGCCCGATGACCCGGCCCACGACGACAACGAGGCTGCGTGGGCGGTGCTGCGCACGCTCGAGAAGCCGTTCCTCTGCGCGTTCAGCGACTCGGACCCCATCACTAGAGGGGGCGACGCCGTCTTCCGCCATGAGGTTCCCGGCGCGACCGGCCAGCCCCATACGACGATCGTCGGCGGCGGCCACTTCCTCCAAGAGGACCGGGGCCCCGAGCTGGCGGGCGTCGTTGCGGACTTCATCGCCTCCAACAGCTGAACTCCGGCGGGCGTCCGCCCACGAACCGAGGTCCTGGCCTGCGCGCCGGCGGGTGCGGCAGTGCCATGAGCACTGGGACTGCTCCCGCGGCCGAGAAGGACCCGGGGACCGGGCACGGGTGACGAGCCGATGACCGGCCCACAGCAGTCCTCGCGGACCGACGGGGGCATGCTCTGAGCACAGTGTTCGACGACACGGTCGAGAACCTTGCTCACCCGACAGCTCCTCGGAACCCAGCCTCTCAGGTGATGGCCGGGCTCTCACCCATTAGTCGCTCGGGACCTCGTCGCCACTGGGCTGGCGCTCGGCGGCGTGCTCGACCATCTCGCGGGCGATGTCGCGCAGCTTGCGGTTCTCGCGTTGGGAGGCGCGGACGAGGATCTGGAACGCGTCATCGGGCGTGGTGGCGCCGTTGGCCAGCAGTATGCCGATGGCGTAGTCGATGGTGGAACGCGAGTCCATGGCCTGTGTGAGGTTCTCGCTCAGCTGTTGTGCGTCCCAGTAGACCTGCGTGTTGGCGAGGACGATGGCGGCCTGCTCGGCGAAGACGCTGGCCCGATCGCTGGCCTGGTCGTCGAAGATCCTGTTCCGTGAGTAGAGGTTCAGCGCGCCCAAGCTGACGTCCCGGGCGACGAGCGGCAAGGAGAGGGTGGCGATGATCCCGTGGGCGGCGGCCATGGCGGCGAGCTCGGGCCAACGCTGCTCGGCCGCCGTCGAGTCGATGCGGTACGTCTCCTGGTGGCGGAAGGCGTCGAGGCAGGGTCCCTTGCCCGATTTGTACTGGGCCTCGTCGATCTCTGGTGCCTCGGGATCGGTGAAGACGCCGGTGCGGGCCTTGCCCCCGACCAGCATGGTGATGCCGGCCATGTCGGCGGGTGCAACGTCGCAGGCCAGCTGGGAGACTTTCAGTAAAGTATCGCCGAGCGTCCCGTCGTTCACGAAAAAACGCGAAAGTGCGTGCACGCCCGCGGCCCGCGGATCCTCGGCCACCGTCGCTCCTGACTCGGTGAGCGACCATTTGCGTCCCACCGGGTCGAAGGAGAATGGGCCAACTCAGGAAGTGGGATGAGCATACGCTGGTTTCAGCACCTGGGTTCTGAACCAGGGCTGGGTGTTAGTGCTGGTCCATGGCCCCGGGGTCATGGACCAGCCCGCGCCGCATCAGGTGCATCGTCAGAGCGAGGTCTGGCGTGCCAGTCGGCGAAGTGGCGGCTCCGTCGGTGGCGCCTGACGTCGCGGTGGCAGCTCGTCGAGCAGCGCGGCCGTGGCGTCGGCGACGGCCCGGACCGCGCCTTCGACCGCGGCGTCGGTCTTTGCCGAGCGAGACGTGATGCCGGCGACCTTGCGCACGTACTGAAGGGCGGCGGCCTCGATCTCCTCGGCGGTGGCTCTCGGCTCAAGCCCTCGCAGGGTGGTGATGTTGCGGCACATGGGGCCACGATAGGCAGTCCGCTCGCCGGCCGCGTCGTCGCGACCCAGCCGTGGCCTATTCGAGGAATTCGACGATGGTGGAGCGGAACATCTCGCCGAACACCGCGCTCACGTGATCACCGGGCACGATGCACACCGCGGCCCCTCGGATGCCGGCGGCGAGGGCGGCCGGGGACCCGGCATTCTGGTCGTCTTCGCCGGCGATGACCAGCGTCTCGGCCTGGATGCGGCTCAAGTCGATCGCGGGCGCATGCGGTGCCTCCGCTTGCGCGGCCATGGCGAGTCGGTCTGCATGGGTCTGGTCGGCGAAGCGGCAGAACGAGCGCAACGAGTCGTCGCCGATCGACGCGATGTCATCGGTGCGAAGGGCCGCAGCGAGGCGCTGGTCGCGTGACACCCGCCTGCCGATGGCGGTTGTGTTGGTCACGTCGTGGCCGACGCCTCCGACGACGAGCCGGCGGACCCGGATGTCCCGGCTGGCAACGAGCATTGCCACGATGGCGCCGAGCGAATAGCCGACGAGGTCGAACGACGTGGCGCCGGTGAGAGTCAACAGCAGCTCAAGGTCCTCTGCCATCTTCGACTCGCCGTAGTAGGAGGAGTGATGCGGCGCATCGGAGAGGCCGTGGCCCCGCGCGTCGAGTGCGAACACCTTGTGGCCGGCGAGGACGAGTGCGCCGACGATCCCGGGCGTCACCCAGTTCATCTGGGAGTCGGCGGCGAATCCGTGCTGGAGGATCACGGGCGGCCGAAGGTCGTCTTCGCCCCACTCCCCATAGGACAGGTCCACCCCGTCATATGTCATCAACCTGCCCATGGCCCTGCCCCTCCCCGGAAGTTCCGGGCCGACCCTGGGTCCGTCTACCACGACGCTGTGTGAGCGAACCTCAGATGCTTCGTCGCCTTCCGGTTGGTTCAGCCGGATGCGATACTGAAAATTACCTGACGCTGCGCAGGGTTACTAGGGCCTTATGGCAGTGGTCGCCTTCCACCAAGGAGGGAGGAGCAAACCTCCAGCTCAGTGGGTGCACGGTGCCCTCACTCCAAGAACTTGACGACCGCAGACTTGAATTCCTTGGAGAAGACGGCGCCGAGGTGGTCGCCGGGCACGAGGGCCACCGACGCGCCGATCACCGCGGCGAGACCGGCCGGAGAGCCGACGTACTCGTCGTCCTCGCCGGCGACCACGAGCGTCTCGACCCCGATACCGTCGAGCGAGATGGGCGGTGCGTGCTCGCCTTCGGCATGGGCGGCCAGTGCGAGGCGGTCCGCCTTCGCCTGCTCGGCGAACCGTCGGACCGATCGCAACCCGACGTCGGCGATGGCCCCCTCGTCGTCCAGGCGCAGTGCTTCGGCCAACTGCCGGTCCCGCAGCTTGCGCCGCCCCACTGCGCTGGCATCGGCCACCTCGGTGCCGATGCCACCGACTACCAGGCGACGGACACGCGGGTCGTGTCCGGCAACGAGGAGCGCGATCACCGCACCCCAGGCGTAGCCGACGAGATCGAACTGCTCGGTACCGAGCAGGTCGGCCAGCAGCGAGACGTCCTGGGCCATCGTCGCCTCGCCGTAGAACGAGGCCTCGTGCGGCGCGTCCGATTGGCCGTGGCCCCGGGCGTCGAGGGCGATGACCCGGTGGCCGCCCAGCACGAGCGCGCCGGCGATGCCTGGTGCGACCCAGTTCATGTACGAGTCCGCCGCGTAGCCGTGCAGTAGCACGACCGGCGGCCGTCGAGTGTCCTCACCCGACTCCGTGTACGACAGGCTCAAGCCGTCGTACGTCGTTAGCGTGCTCAATTCCGCCCCTTCCCGCCAAAAGCAGGGACACTTGTTGCAGCCTGCGCGCTCTGCAAGTGACACCAACTTGGACACATGACTAACTGATCTCGGCTCAAGAGTCAACGACCGTTTTCTCAGGATACGCCGAGGTTCAGCGGCGACACGGTAGTGCGAAACCCGGGGTGCGCAACGTCGGGGGTCGCGATTCCCGCGAGGTGGCACATGGCCCGACAACGCGAAGCTGGTGGCTCTCGGCGCCGGAGTCCTTGGCTTTGCTAGAAGATGGGGGTGGCAGCGGCGGTTTCGCTGACCGCCGGGGGCGGCGCACGCGAGGGGGACGGTGAGACCGACGAGGTGAGCGGCGCGCTCAGCGGCCGGTACGTCCCCGCGCTCGACGGCGTCCGCGCGATGGCCGTCGCTGCGGTGATCGCTTATCACTTCGGGGCGCACTGGGCGTCGGGCGGCTATCTCGGCGTCGACCTCTTCTTCGTCCTTTCGGGCTTCCTCATCACCACGTTGCTGCTCGAGGAGTGGCACTCGAGCGCGACCATCAAATTGGGCGCCTTCTGGGCGCGCCGAGCGCGCCGGCTCCTGCCGGCCCTCCTCGTGATGCTGGCCGCGGTCGCTCTTTACGTCGCGCTCGACGGCCGCTTCGGCCCACCTGCGTCATCGCTCGTCGATCTCAGCGGCCTGCGGGGCGACGGCCTTGCCACGTTGTTCTACGTCGCCAACTGGCACTCGATCTTCGCCCACCAGTCCTACTTCGCACAGTTCTCGGCGCCCTCGCCCCTCGAGCACACCTGGTCGCTCGCCATCGAGGAGCAGTTCTACCTTGTCTGGCCACTGGTCATTCTTGCCCTGGTGAGCGTCACCCGACGCCACTGGCGCCGCGCCGGGATCGTGTTCAGCGTCACCGGCGCCCTCGCATCGGCGCTCGCCATGGCCTTGCTGTACCGTCCCGGCACGGACCCGACCATGGTCTATTTCGGCACCGGCACACGGGCGTTCGACATGCTGGCCGGCGCGACCGTCGCCATGCTCTGCGTTGCGCGCCCCATGCCGGGGCCGGCGGCGCGCCGGGTGCTCCACGTTGCCGGGCTGCTGTCAGCGGTCCTGCTCGGCTGCTGCTGGATGTGGGCCGGAAGCGGCGACGGGCTCCCGCCCGGATGGATGTTCCGAGGAGGCTTTCTCGCCTGTGCGGTCCTGGCGGCGGTCATCGTGGCCGATGTGCGCCAGGTGCAATCCGGAGGCCTCGGCCGCGCGCTGTCGCTCCCGCCGATCCGCTGGGTCGGCATGATCTCCTACGGCCTCTATCTCTGGCACTGGCCGGTCGAGGTGTTCATGAGCGCCCCGCGCACCGGTCTGTCCGGGGCGCCCCTCGACGCCGCCCGCCTGGCGGTCACCTTCGCCGCGGCTACGGCGAGCTTCTACGTCGTCGAGCGGCCGGTGCGCGCCTGGCGTGCGCCCGCGTGGCGGCAGGTCGCGACCGTCCCGGTGGCCGCAGGCCTCGTGGCCGCGTGCCTCGTCGTGGGCACGCTGCCGGCGGTGGCCACGAGGCCGGTGGCCCCCGTCCACCTCGCCGCCGCCAAGGTCGCAGCACCCGCGGCGGTCGCCGGCGCGGGGGGCTTCGCCGACCAGCAGATGATCGCCCTGCCATCCGGGCGCGTCGTGAGCGCCGCCGACCCGCTGCGCATCCTGTTGCTCGGCGACAGCGTGGCCCAGCGGACCGCGCCCGCATTGGGCGCCGCCCTGGCCTCGACCGGCGAGGCCGTGCTGCTCGACGAATCCGCTGGCGGCTGGGGCCTCACCACGTCGGCCTGGGTACTCTCCGGCGGCCTGTCCCAGCTGGTGGCGAGCGAGCACCCCGACATCGTGATGGCCGAGTGGTCCTGGGACGACCAGGCGGCGCTCGACGACCCAGCTGGTTATACGGCCCTGCTCGAGCAGGCGGTGCGCGAGCTCCTCGCTCCCGGCGACGGCGTGGCCGGCGTGCTCTTCTTGCAGTTCCCGAAGATCGGGCCCCCGCTCGGCCTCCTGACGCCGAACCTGCTCAGCCCGACGCAGCTGGCGGCCGAGCGCGGACAGAACGACTCGGCCTTCCTGGCGTGGGCGTCGATCGCACGGTCGATGACGACCATCTTCCCCGGGCGCGTCATGTACCTGCCCGCCGCCACCTCGATCCTCTTGCACGGTCGATTCAGCGCGTGGCTGCCGCCGATCGGCGACCCGAGTGCACCGCCCGACCGGTGGCTGCGCGTCCGGGCCGTTGACAACATCCACCCGTGCGCGGCCGGCGCCGCCCGTTACGCCGCGGCCGTGCTCGCCGACACACAGCTCATCTTCGGCCTGCCGGTCGGCTCGAACGCATGGCAGGCGGGCGAATGGTCCGAAGACGCCGTCTACACCTCGCCACCCGGTTGGTGCCCGGACGACCACCCGCCCCCGAGCGTCGCCGAGGCGTCGCTCACCGCGCACCGCGTCGGATAGCTTCGGTCGATGACTGAGACCGGCGTGGCCGTCACGGCCCCACGTGCGCCCTCGATCACCTCCACCCTCCCGTCGGAGTGGTACCACGGCGAGTCCCAATGGGAGCTCGACCGCCGGGCCGTGTTCTCCCGCGAGTGGGCCGTCGTGGGCCATGTCTCGGACCTGCGGGCTGCGGGCTCGTACCTGGCGACTGACATCGCCGGGAGCCCCGTGGTGATCGTGCGCGGTGCCGACGGCGCACTCAGCGCCTTCCACAACGTGTGCCGACACCGGGCCGGGCCCCTCGTGTGGGACGGCACCGGACATGTGTCGTCGTTCGTCTGTCGCTACCACGGCTGGGTCTATGAGCTCGATGGACGGTTGCGCTCACCGCGCGACTTCGGCGACGACCCGCCCCTCGACCGCGGTGCCTGCGGCCTGTTCGGTGCCACGGTCGACGTCTGGCGGGGCCTTGTCTGGGCCAACCTCGACCCGGCGGCGCCCGCGCTCAGCGAGTCCCTCGGGGGCTTCGCCGAGGCCACGGCCGGGTTCCCCATGGAAGAGCTCGTCCCCGCCCACGAACTTTCCCACGAGATCGTCGCCGACTGGAAGGTGTACGCGGAGAACTACCTCGAGGGCTACCACATCCCCCTCGTCCACCGTGAGCTCAACCGCGAGATCGACGCCGCCCGCTACGAGGTCCACGTCGGTGACCGCTGGTGCCGGCACGAGGCGCCGACGAGGAGCGGCGCGGTCAACGCCGGCCGCTGGCTCTGGCGCTGGCCCAACGTGGCCCTCAACCTGTACCCGGACTCGATGAACTTGGAGCGCTTCTTGCCAACTGGGCCTGGCCGTGTCCGCATCTCCTACCGCTACTTCACAAGGGACGGCAGCTCCGACGACGAGGTCGTGCGCATCTCGAGCACGGTGCTCGAAGAAGACGCCCGCATCTGCGCCGCCGTCCAGCGCAACCTGGCAGCTGGTACCTACCGGTCCGGCGTGCTGAGCCCGCGCCATGAAGATGGCGTGGCCGCCTTCCAGCACCTCGTGCGCACCGCGCGCGAGCGGCTCGCCCCCGCCTGAGCCGGGGTCAGCCGCGCGGCAGGCCGAGCCCGCGCTGGGCGATGATCGTCCGTTGGATCTCGCTGGTGCCGCCGTAGATAGTGGTGCCCTGGGCGAAGCGGTATGCCCACTCGACCTCGCCCCGGGCGGGTGCACCCCGGTCCTCCTCGGTGCGGATCCCCTCCGGCCCGAGCAGGTCGATGAACTGGGCGGACTGGCGCGTGATCGCCTCGGATGAGAAGAGCTTGGCCATGGAGCCCTCGACGCCCGGCAGCTCCCCGATCGAGTCGAGCCATGCCGAACGGCGGCTCAGGAGGACCGACACCTCGTTCTCGGTCGCCGCGCGCCCGAACGCCTCGTGCACCCGCTCGTCGTGGTCGGCGGATCGCCCGTGTGGCGTCCCCCCCACGGCCCAATCCTCCATGGCCTCGAGCAAGCGGATCGAGTCGCCACCGGCCGCGGAGGTCCGCTCGTACGTGAGCCCGACGGTCATCACCTCCCAGCCACCGTTGACCTCCCCGATGCGCAGCGCGTCGGGGACCCGGGCGTCGGCGTAGAAGGTGATGTTGGTCCTCTCGCCCGACAGCGTGGTGATGGGCCGGATCTCGACACCCTCCTGGCGAAGGGGGACCAGGAACGTGGTGAGCCCGCGGTGCTTGGGCAGCGTGGGGTCGGTCCGGGCCAGCAGGAAGGCGTAGTCCGCCTCGTGGGCGTTGGTGGTGAACATCTTCTGGCCGTTCACGACCCACTCGTCGCCGTCTCGCACGGCGCGCGTCTGGGCGGCGGCGACGTCGGAGCCCGATTCGGGCTCGGAGAACCCGAGGGCGATGAGGATCTCGCCGGCGAGCGCGGGGCGCACAACCGCCTCCTTCTGTGCCGCGGTGCCGAGGTGGCGGAGCACGCTCGCCACCAGCATGGTGGTGCCGAGGCCCAGCATGGGGGCACCGGCGCGCTGGAGCTCCTCGGCGATGGCGAGCACCTCGAGGGGGGGACGGCCCTGGCCGCCGAGCTCGACCGGCCAGCCAGGTGCCATCCACCCCTTGGCGACGAGCGCCCGGTGGAAGTCCCAGTCGTGATAGGTGCCGCCCCGCCGCACCCGGGCGAGCAGCTCAGGGGTCAGGTGCTCGCCCAAGAACCGGCGGACGTCGTCGACCAGCGCGTCATGCCCGCCCCCGAGGCCGAACTCCACGTCAGGCCCGCCTGGCGAGCGCCCGGGCACCGAGACCGGCGTACACGCGGCCGGGGTCCGAGTAGACGGCGGCCCACCCCTTTGCCCGCCGGAAGTAGAGCTGCACGTCGTACTCGAGCATGAAGCCATAGCCCCCGTGGACGTGCAGGCTCCATTCGCCCGCCACCTGGGCAGCCTCCGCGGCGAAGGCAAACGCCATCGCTGCGAGGTCGCTCGCCCGGGCCGGATCGCCCTCGGACGCCCAGGCGGCCTCGCGGCTGAGCAGGGTGGCACCGTCGAGGGCGGTGGCCGCATCGGCCAGGCGGTGCGCCACCGCCTGGAAGGAGCCGATGGGCGCGCCGAAGGCCTGGCGCGTCGTTGCATAGTCGACCGCCAGCTCGAGGGCGCGGCGACCGAGCCCGACCAGGGCGCTGGCGGTCAGGGCCATCCACTCGTCGAGCGCCGTCGCGAACGAGCGCCGGGCCTCCTCCCCGCCGAAGGTGGCGAGCGGGTCGGCGTCGAGGCGGACATCGGCGAGCGGGAGGGCGGCGAGGTTGTGCACCGGCGTGCGCGCGTCGGCCAAGCCGACCAGCGCCACGCACCTGTCGTCGAGCACGAGCACAGCATCGGCGACCATGGCGGCCGGCACACCACGCGCGGTGCCCGAGCCTGGGGGAGCGAGGGCAACGGTCAGGATCTGACGGCCGGCGGCCACGTCGGCGACCACGGGGGCGGCCCCGCCCAGCCGCTCGAGAAGACGTGCCGACACCTGCGCCTCGACGAGTGGCGCGGAGCCGAGATGGCGTCCGTGTACCTCGGCGACGAGCGCGAGGTCGAGGAGGCTCGCACCCGAGCCGCCCGCCCGAAGCGGTAGTGCCATCTCGACGCCGCCCGCGCCAGCCAGCGCCTCCCAGAGCCCTGGGTCGAAACCGGTGGCCTCCGCGGCGCGCACCCGCTCGGTGGTGGACTCGCCACGGTAGAGGGTGCTGAACGCCTCGACGAGCTGGCGCTGTTCGAACGAGGGGTTGAGGTCCATGCCGGGCGCCTGACGGTACCGGCGCAGTCCCGGGGTGTCAACGGAGGCGCCGTTGCGGGTGCCAAGCTGACCCGGCGCTGTGCTTTCGCACCGGGCACCGACACCCCACGTCTGCGAGGAGCGAGATGGCTGCTGACTTCGTTGTCCCCGAGAGCTTCGTCTTCGAGCGGGTGGGGGAGCACCGCTACCGCTTCGATGCGGTGGCCGGCGCAGACCCGGGCTACGTCATCTTCGGTGGCCAGCTCCTCGCCCAGATGCTGCTCGCCTCGGCGGCATCCGTGCCGGCCAAGGCGCTCAAATCCATCCAGGCGCTGTTCGTGCGCGGGGGCGACGTCAGCGAGGCGGTCGACATCGAGCTCGAACCGCTGCACAACGGCCGCAGCTTCGCCAGCGTGAACGTTGCGGTCCGGCAGTCCGAGCGCCTGTGCGCCACGGCCCTCGTGTTGCTGCACGCCCCAGAAGACGACGGCATCCGCCACGTGCCACCGATGCCCGACATCGAAGGGCCCGAACGGGCGGTCCGCCTCGGCCCCCCCGGTTTGGTGGCCCCCGGCGCGGAGTACCGGGTGGTCGGGGGGATCGACCTGTGGGGAGAGGGTGACGAGACAGGCCCGCCGGAGCTCTCCGTCTGGGTGCGCTGGCCCCCGAACCGTGCCCCCCTGGCGCTCAACCAGGCCATGCTGGCTTTTGCCACCGACGGGTTCCTCATCGGCACCGCCATGCGTCCCCACGAAGGTGTCGGCCAGCACCTGGCACATGCACGCGTCGCCACCGGGGTGCTGTCGCACGCCGTGTACTTCCACGACCCGGTCCCCTCGGGGGAGTGGCTGCTGCTGGCGCAGGCGAGCCCCTTCGCCGGCGGCGCCCGCGCCCTCGGCGAAGGGCGGGTGTTCCGAGAGGACGGTCGGCTCGTCGCCACCTTCGTCCAGGAGTCCCTCATCCGCTGAGAGGCCGACGATGCCTGCAGCTACTCGCGCCACGTAGCCTCGGAGCATGAGCACCCTGCCAGCGGCCTTCATCGGACACGGCAATCCCATGAACGCCCTCGAGACGAACCGCTTCACCGATGCCTGGGCGGCCCTCGGCCGCGCCATGGGCACACCGCGCGCCGTGCTGGCCATCTCCGCCCACTGGTACATCGCCGCCACCGCGGTCACCGCCATGGCGCGGCCGCGCACCATCCACGACTTCTTCGGCTTCCCCCAGGCGCTCTTCGAGTTCGAGTACCCGGCCCCCGGGCTCCCCGCACTCGCCGAGGAGGTGGCGACGGCCGCAGCACCCGACTGGGTCGGCGCGGACCACGACAGCTGGGGCCTCGACCACGGGACGTGGTCGGTGCTGACCCACATGTTCCCCGACGCGAACGTTCCGGTGGTGCAGCTCTCCGTCAACGCCGCCCAACCCCTCGAGTACCACGTCGGGCTCGGGCGCAAGCTCGCTCCCCTCCGAGAGCAGGGCATCTTCATCGTGGCGAGCGGCAATGTGGTTCACAACCTGCGGCGGATGGACTTCTCGCTCGAAGGCCGCGGCTACGACTGGGCCGAGCGGTTCGACGCGGCGGTCACCGCCGCCATGACCTCGGACCCTTCGTCGCTCGCCTCGCTCGCCGGCCACCCCGACTATGCGCTCGCCGTGCCCACGCCCGACCACTACCTGCCCGCCGCCTACCTGGCCGGGCTCGCCGAGGTTGCAGGTGAGCCCTGTGCCGTGCTGGCCGAGGGCTGTGAGCTCGGTGGCATCTCGATGACCTCCTTCAGCGTCGGACTGTCCGGCTGACGCACCCAGCCGGATGGGCCCGTGAACTGGAAGAACCACGCAGGACACCAGGTGCGTGGTTAGCATCGGGCCCGGATCCCTAGAGAGGCGGCACAACCATGGCAAGCATCCCACCTTCGCTGGGCGGGCAACCCCTCCCGTTGTACCTGTCGGCGCAGCAGCCGGCTGAGCGCAACCGCCTGACGGCGGCGCTGCGCCTCATCTGGGTCATCCCCCAGGCGATCGTGCTGTACTTCGTCTACATCGCTGCGTTCTTCGTGGCCATCGTCGGGTGGTTCGGCGCGCTGTTCACCGGCGAGCTGCCCGGGTTCGCTGAGGACTTCCTCTCCGGCGTCGTGCGCTGGGGGGCACGGGTCAGCGGCTACTTCTACTTCCTCACCGACGACTACCCCGCCTACACGCTCGAGCAGGAGCCGAACTACGCGATCCAGATCGCTGTCCCGCCGCGTGTGCCGCTCAACCGCCTCGCCGTCCTGTTCCGCATCATCTTGGTCATCCCCGGCGCCATCGTGGCCGGCCTCGCCGGATCTGGCCTCGGGGTCCTCTCGGTCGGCAGCTGGTTCATGATCACCTTCACCGGCGCGCAGCCGATCCCGCTCTACGAGGCCACCCGCACCATCATCCGGTTCCAGGTCCGGCTGGCTGGCTACTTCTGGATGCTGACGGCGGAGTACCCCTGGGGCCTGCTCGGCGACGCCACCGCCACGAACGAGCGCGCCGACGGCAGCGGCTGGGAAATCCAGCTCAGCGACGGCGGGCGCTACGCGGTGATCGCCGCCCTGGTGATCGGTGTCATCTACGCACTCTTCAACTACGCGTAAGCCAAGCGCGCCGCCGCCGACCGGCGGGCACCATGTGGCTCAGATGATCGTCCAGCCGCCGTCGATGACCAGCACCTGGCCGGTGACGTAGGACGAGGCATCCGAGGCGAGGAAGAGCAGCGCCCCGTCGAGCTCGTGCTCGGCGCCCGGACGGCCCATCGGGGTGTTGCGTTCGACGTAGGCGAAGCCCTTCGGGTCGTCGATCATCGTCTCGGCGGTCATCTCCGTGCGGAACCACCCCGGGGCGATGGCGTTCACCCGGATCGACGAGCGCGCCCACTGGTTCGCCAGCTCACGGGTCAGCTGCTCGAGGCCGCCCTTGCTGGCGGCGTAGGAGGCCTGGGGGATCGACCGTGCCCCCACCCGGGCCAGGATCGAGGTGATGTTGACCACCGAGAGGGGGGACTCGGCGAGAAGGGCGAGTCGGGCGCAGCCCCGGGTCAACTCGTAGGGGGCATGGAGGTTGAGCTCGACGACGTCGCGAAACGTGGTGTCGTCCTCGGCCGGCCCGACGACCAGCGTGCCGGCGTTGTTGACAAGGACGTCGACGCCGCCGAGCCCTTCGACCACGGCGTCGAGCACTGCGCCCGGCGCGCTCGGGTCTGCGAGGTCGGCGGTCACCACGACCGCATCGTGCAGGTCGGCGGCCAAGTCCTCGAGGCGCGCTGCTCGCCGGGCGACGACCGCCACGCGGGCCCCGGCAGCGTCGAGCACCTGGGCGAAGCGCCGCCCGAGCCCCGAGCTCGCCCCGGTCACCAGCGCCCGCCGGCCGTCGAGGCGGAACTGGCCGAGCGCACCGTCGGGGGCGACGGGAGGTGGCACGGGCGCTGCTGTGTCCTCGTCCATCCGGTCTCCTTGTGCGCCCGCTTGCGCCGTGGGCGTGCCCTCGTTCATACGGTGAGTGGCCCCGGGGCGTCGAGCAGCTCGCATAGGTGCGCGGCCCGGCCGCCCAGGAGGGCTTCGAGGAGATGGGCCCGCTTCAGGTAGAGGTGCGCGTCGTGCTCCCACGTGAAGCCGAGACCGCCGTGGTTCGAGATGTTGCGCGTGGCGTTGCCCATGGCGGCGGTGGTGGCGACGAACGTGGCGCTGGCGCACTGGAAGGCGGCGTCGGGGGAGGAGCGATCAAGTGCGAGGGCGGCGAAGAAGGCCTGGGCGCTCGCCGCCACGGCAGCCACGGCCATGTCGGCGCAGCGGTGCTTCACCGCCTGGTGGGCGCCGATCGGCTTGCCGAACTGCTGGCGCGCCAGCGCGTAGGCGACCGAGATGTCGCGCGTCGCCTCGGCGATCCCGGCGGCCTCCGCCGCCACGAGCACCTGGGCACGCAGCCCCACCGGCTCGGTGGCGGCGTCGACGAAGTGCAGTGGCGCCAGGTCGCTCACCTCGGCGGTGGCGAGCCGCACGCCGGGATCGAGGGAGTCGAGCCTCTGCAACGGACCGACCTCGCCGATCGCCAGGAGGGCGGCGCCCGAGGTATCGCAGACGACCACGTAGTCCGAGCCCGGGGCGTCGAGGAGGAGCAGGCGGCCGTCGAGCCTGGGCCCGACGACGGCGCCGGCGTCCGGGTCGCCGAACGCGACCAGGGCCTCCCCGGCGAGGATCGACCGACAGCGTGTGGCGTCGCCGCAGGCCGCGGCGACCCGGGCGCCGAGGACAGCGCCGAGCACCGGGCCCGGAGCGAGGCAGCGGCCGAGCTCGCGGAACATGAAGGCCTCTTCGACCACCGAGTAGCCCGCACCGCCCTGATCGGCGCCCAGGCCGAGGCCGAACCAGCCGAGCTCGGCGAGTCGCGCCCAGGTGGCTGGGTCGACGGCGGCCGCCTCGCCGATGCGGGAGCGCAGTTGTCGGATCGACAGGTGCTCAGCACAAAAGGCCGCCACGGTGGCAGCGATCTCTTCTTGCTCCGGGCTCGCCAGCAGGTCCACGGTGCTCCGATCTCAGCGGGGGAGGCCGAGGACGCGCTCGGCGATGATGTTGCGCTGGATGTCAGGGGTGCCGCCGCCCATGGAGACGCCGTAGCCGCGTAGGTACCACGCCGGCCAGCCCTCGCCGACCAACGGGTCGTGCACGAGGTCGAACGCGGCGTGGCCCAGGATGTCCATGGCGAGGCGCCCGACGCGTTGTTGGAGCTCGGCGTAGAAGACCTTCGAGATCGAGGCCTCGGGACCCGGCGTCTGCTGGCGGAGGTTGCGGCTCACGCTCGCGTAGGTCATGGCCCGAAGGGCCGCCACTTCGGCGCGCGCCGTCGCCAGCCGCCGGGCCACCTCCTCGTCGGCGATGGCCGGCCGGCGGCCGTCGGGGCCCGTGGTCGTCCGGGCCAGGGCGATGAGGTCGTCGACGGTGCGGGCCAGCTCGACCTGGTCGGCCATGAAGCCGGTGCCGCGCTCGAACGAGAGCGTCGACATGGCGACGCTCCAGCCCTCGTTCAGGCCGCCCACGACATTGGCGAGCGGGATGCGGACCTCGTCGTAGAACACCTCGGAGAAGTGCGCGGTGCGGTTCATGGTGCGGATGGGCCGCACCTCGATGCCCGGCGAGCGCATGTCGCAGATGATCCACGTGATGCCCTTGTGCTTGGGGGCGTCGCGGTCGGTGCGCACGAGCAGCTCCTGGTAGTCGGCGAGGTTGGCGAAGCTGGTCCAGACCTTGGAACCGGTCACCACCAGCTCGTCGCCGTCGATCTCGCCTCTGGTCTGGAGCCCCGCCAGGTCCGAGCCCGCACCGGGCTCGGAGAAGCCCTGGCACCACACGACGTCGCCACGCAGGATGGGCGGCAGGTGGGCGGCGCGCTGGCCGTCGGAGGCCCGGGCGATAAGGGTCGGCCCGGCGTGGTTGATCCCGACGAAGTTTGCGCCGATGGAGGGTGCGCCGGCGCGTGCGTACTCCTCGAACCAGATCAGCTGCTCGATGGTGGAGAGCCCGCGGCCGCCGAACTGCACCGGCCACGAGATGCCGGCCCACCCGCCGTCGTACTGCGTGCGCTGCCACGCCAGGTCGTAGTCGCGCATGGCCGGGCCGTCCTCGGGCGCCTTGTCGGCGGGCACGTGCTCGGCCAGCCAGGTGCGGACCTCCTCGCGGAACGCGAGCTCCTCGTCTGAGAAATCGAAATCCACCTCTGCCCCCTCGGACCCGGCGCGCGGCGGCGGGTGCCGGCGCGCGGTGGCAGCGACCGGGGCGGGGCCCCGGCGCGGCGCGGCTAGATGCCCATCGACCGGCCGATGATCTCCTTCATGATCTCGGTGGTGCCGCCGTAGATGGTGGTGACCCGTGCGTCGAGATAGGCCTGGGCGATGGGGTACTCGGCCATGTAGCCGTAGCCGCCGTGGAGCTGGAGGCATCGATCGATGGTGCGCTTTTGGAGCTCGGTCGACCACCACTTGGCCATGGCCGCCTCCTCGGCGGTGAGGCGGCCCTCATTCAAGGCGAGCACGCACTGGTCGATGAACGCCTGACCGATAGTCACCTCAGTCTCGGCCTCGGCCAGCACGAAGCGCGAGTTCTGGAACGAGCCCACCGACTGGCCGAACGCCTGGCGCTCCTTCACGTAGGCGAGCGTCCAGTCGATGGCCGCCCTGGCCGCGGCGATGCCGGCGATGGCGATCGAGAGCCGCTCCTGGGGGAGGTTGGCCACGAGCATGGCGAAGCCCTCGCCCTCGTTGCCCAAGAGGTTCCCGGCCGGGACGTGGACGTCGGAGAAGAACAGCTCAGCGGTGTCCTGGGCGTGGAGGCCGATCTTGTCGAGGTTGCGGCCGCGCTCGAACCCGGCCAGGCCCCGCTCCATGATGATGATGCTCATCCCCTTGTGCCGCTGGCTCGGGTCGGTCTTGACGGCCAGCACCACCAGGTCGGCGTTGATGCCGTTGGTGATGAAGGTCTTCTGGCCGTTCACCACGAACTCGTCGCCGTCGCGCAGTGCGGTGGTGGCCATCGAGGCCAGATCGGAGCCGATGGATGGCTCGGTCATGCCGATGGCGGTGATGAGCTCGCCCGACGCGATGCCCGGCAGCCACCGTTGCTTCTGCTCGTCGGTGCAGTAGCTCAAGAAGTACGGCACGCAGATGTCGTTGTGCAACGTGAGGCCGAGACCCGAGGCACCGACACCGGCCGCCTGGATCTCCTCGTCGATGATCTGGTGGTACCGGAAGTCGGCCACCCCGCCGCCGCCGTACTCCGTCGGGATGTCCATGCCGATGTAGCCCTGGGCCCCGGCGCTGGCGAAGACCTCGCGCGGCACGATGCCGTCGGCGTTCCACTTCTCGTGATTCGGGACGATCTCCTTCGCCAGCCAGCGGGAGAAGCTGTCGCGGAACTGCTCGTGTTCGTCGTCGAAGAGTGTGCGTTCCATGTGTCCTCGATGGTCCTTCCTCGATCGGGCGGTGCCCAGGTGCTTTCTCGCAACCGGTACACCTCCCCTGATTGTGCCGCGTCAGCGGGGGCGGGCGCACCTTTGGGCTGCCTCGGGCGCCACCGCAGGGGGGTCGAGCGAGTACGGTCAGGCTGGGATTGTCGAGGACCCGGCTCGCCTGCGGGCCAAAGGGACGGGGGAGAACCATGAAGATCAGCACCATGCTCAGCTATGCCGGCGGCTTCCGGGAGTCGGCGGCCCAGGTGGCCGAGTTCGAGAAGGCGGGCCTCGACCTGGTGTGGGTCGCCGAGGCCTACGGCCTCGACGGCCCGAGCCTCATGGGCTATCTCGCCGCCCTCACCGAGACGGTCGAGATCGGGTCGGCCATCCTGCCCATCTACACCCGCACCCCGACCCTCCTCGCCATGACCGCGGCCGGCATCGACGCGCTCTCCGAGGGCCGGTTCCATCTCGGCCTCGGCGCGTCGGGCCCCCAGGTCATCGAGGGTTGGCACGGCGTGCCCTACACCGCCCCTCTCGGGCGGACGAGGGAGATCGTCGAGATCTGCCGGAAGGTCTGGGCACGCGAGGCGCCGCTCACCCACGATGGCTCGATCTTCACGCTGCCCCTCCCTCCCGACCAGGGCACCGGCCTCGGCAAGGCGCTCAAGATCATCGGCCGGCCGGTGCGCAGCGAGATCCCGATCTGGCTCGCGTCGCTCGGTGAGAAGAACGTGGCCCTCACCGCCGAGATCGCGAACGGCTGGATCCCCATGCTCTTCATTCCCGAGAAGGTGAAGAACGTGTGGGGCGGTGCCCTCGACGCGGGGATGGCCAAGCGCGACCCGGCGCTCGGTCCCCTCCAGATCACCGCGGGCGGCCTCCTCGCCATCGGGGACGGCGACGACGTGAAGGCCGTGCGCGACCTGTCCCGGGCGCACTTCGCGCTCTACATCGGCGGCATGGGGGCCAAGGGCCGCAACTTCTACAACGACGTGGCGCGCCGCAGCGGCTTCGAAGAGGCTGCCGCCACCATCCAGGACCTCTACCTCGACGGCAAGAAGAAGGAGGCCGAGGCGGCCGTCCCCGACGAGCTGCTCGAGTTGACCACGCTGTGCGGCCCCGAGTCCTACGTCGCCGAGCGCATCGCCGCCTTCGCCGAGGCGGGGGTCACCCATCTCCAGGTCATCCCGGTGCCGACCGGCGGCCAGCGACCGGTCGACCTGATCGAGAAGGTCAAGCAACTCGCGGGCTGAAGCGGGGACCGGGCCGCCCCGATGGCGTGTCCCACCGCAGCACCGACCGCAGTACGAGAGGACGCCATGGCTGAGGCCTACATCATCGACACGCTCCGCACCCCCGTCGGCCGCCGAAACGGCGGACTGTCCCATGTGCACCCGATCGACCTCGGCGCCTTCCCCCTGCGTGCGCTCATGGCGAGAAACGACGTCGACCCCGAGGCGGTCGACGACGTGATCTTCGGCTGCGTCGACACCATCGGACCCCAGGCGGGCGACATCGCACGCAACGCGTGGCTGGCCGCCGGCCTGCCCGAGAGCGTGCCGGGGACGACGGTCGACCGCCAGTGCGGCTCCTCCCAGCAGGCGGTGCACTTCGCAGCCCAGGCGGTGATGAGCGGCACGGCGGACCTCATCGTGGCTGGGGGGACCCAGTCCATGAGCAGGCTGCCGATCTCCTCGTCGATGACCGCCGGCGAGGCTTACGGCTTCACCGACGTGCTGTCGGGATCGACCGGCTGGACGCAGCGCTACGGCGACGAGGAGGTGAACCAGTTCCGCGGTGCCGACCTCATCGCCGAGCGCTGGGACATCAGCCGCGAGGACATGGAGGCGTTCGCCCTCGAGAGCCACCGCCGCGCCGCCCGAGCCATCGACGAGGGGCGCTTCAGCGCCGAGATCGTCGCCTTCGAGGGCGTCGAGCACGACGAGGGGGTGCGGCGTGACACCAGCCTCGAGCGCATGGCCCAGCTGCCGACGCTCCGTGAGGGAGGGCGGATCACCGCCGCGGTCTCGAGCCAGATCAGTGACGCGTCGTGCACCATGCTCATCGCCGGCGAGGAGGCGGTGCGCACCCACGGGCTCACCCCCCGGGCGCGCATCCACCACCTGAGCGTGCGAGGTGACGACCCGGTCTTCATGCTGAGCGCCCCCATCCCGGCGACGGCGCACGCCTTGAAGAAGGCGTCGCTGTCCATTGCGGACATCGACGTGGTCGAGATCAACGAGGCGTTCGCCTCGGTGGTGCTCGCCTGGCAGAAGGAGACCGGTGCGGACCCGTCGCGGGTGAACGTGAACGGTGGGGCCATCGCCCTCGGCCACCCTCTCGGGGCGACGGGCGTGCGCCTCATGACGACGCTCCTCTCTGAACTCGAGCGCACCGGCGGTCGCTACGGCCTCCAGACGATGTGCGAGGGTGGCGGCCAGGCCAACGTCACCATCATCGAGCGCCTCTGAGCACTCGGGCCCGAGTGGTGCTGGGGTCGCCCACGGCCGGCCTTACTGGGCGACGATCCAGATTCCGATCGTCAAGAGATGCCCACTTCCTGCTCGCTGTCTATGGCCTTCACTACGAGGAGCCCGCCTCCGCCGCGCACCCCGCTGAATGGCCCCTCCACGCGGGTGATCCAAAGAGCACAGGTCGTTGGGGCCATGTCATGATCTGGACGGACCACTCTGGTCCACTGTCTGGGAAGCCGATGAGGTGAGACCAACGACACGCCCGCTGATGAGGACGCGCTCGATCTCGTGGAGTCGATCCCGTGACGTCGATGCGCACGGCACTGTCGTGGTCGACGATGTGCTTGCAGCAGTGGACGGCGACGGCAACGTGATCGCTACCGACGAGACCATTCGAGTGGTGAAGCCCGAAGGCGACGTCGTCGGCGATGCGACACGGCCAGTACTGGGTGACGACGGTGAGCTGCGTGCTTTTGAAAAGGACGTGACGGTCCTTGTGACCGACGACAAGGATTGATCCGAAAGGCGCCACTGAATGAGCGCTCTCTACGCCCTGCTGGCCGCGCTCTCGAATGCGGCGAATGTCATCACCCAGCACATCGCCAGCACCAGCGACCCCGCCGGGTCTTCGGGTTGGCGGCTCGTCGTCTACCTGTTCCGCAACCCTCTTTGGCTGTTTGGGTGGATCGCGCTCGTCGGTGCTTTCGTGTTCCAGGCACTCGCCCTCAGTCACGGCCAGCTCTCGGTGGTCCAGACGCTGATGGTCACCGAGTTGGTCTTCGGACTGCTAATTCGCAAGGTGTGGATCCATCAGTCCATCCGACCCGTTGCCTGGGCTTCGGCAGTGCTCACGTGCGTTGGCATCGGCGTGTTCGTCGCCATGGCCGAGCCACAAGGTGGCAATCCGACACCTTCGTCGCACGCGTGGGCGTCGGCATTGGCGGTGTTCGGTGGTGCGGCGGCCATCTTGACCCTCCTGGCCCTGCGCGGCTCCCCGGTTCGTCGTGCAGCGCTCTTCGCTGCCGCGGCCGGAACGGTGTGGGCACTTGAGGCCACGTTCATCAAGAGCACCGCTGCCACGTTCAATCAGTACGGACTCGTGGGCATGTTGGCGCGCTGGCCCGTCTACGCCGTGGCTGTAGGTGGACTCGTCGGAACGCTGCTCGTCCAAGCTGCGTTGCACGTTGGCCCGCTTCGAGTGTCCCAACCACTGTTGGTCATCGTGGACCCGATTGTCAGCATCGTCTTGAGCGTCCGACTCTTCGAGGAGCATTTCACGCAAGATGTCACAGCGCTTGCCATCGCGGCGGTGGCCTTCTTCGCCATGTGCGCCGGCGTCGTGATTCTGACGCAGACGTCACCCGAATCGATGCGAGCTGGCGGGGGTCGGGGTCCCGAGCAGGCCCGTGCCGGTGCGCCGCCCGAGCAATAGTCGGCGCCGGCAGCACGTCGCTCGTCAGTCCGTCCCGAGCGCCGTCTTGCGGAGCTCGAATTTCAGCACCTTGCCGCTGGCGTTGCGCGGCAGGTCCTCCACCAGGTGGAAATGGCGTGGCACCTTGTAGTTGGCCATGCGTTGGCGGCACCAGGGAGCGAGGGACCCGGCATCGAGGTCCGCACCGCGGCGGGCCACGACGTACGCGGCGCCGACCTCGCCCAGCCGCTCGTCGGGCACGCCCACGACGGCGACCGCGGCGATGCCGGGGTGGCCCGACAGGATGGACTCGATCTCGGCCGGGTAGGCGTTGAAGCCACCCACGATGAACATGTCCTTCAGGCGGTCGGTGAGCGCCAGGTTGCCGGCGCCGTCCAGGGTGCCGACGTCGCCGGTGTGCAGCCAGCCCTCCTCATCGACCACCTCGGCGGTGGCTGCCGGGTCGCCGATGTAGCCAGCCATGACGACGTAGCCCCGGATCAGGACCTCGCCCGGTGCACCGGCGGGGAGCGACGCGCCGTCGGCGTCGACGATGCGCACCTCCACCCCGTCGATGGGCCGTCCGGCGGTGGTCGCGATCGTCTCGGGGTCGTCGGTGCTGCGGCACATGGTGGCGATCCCGGTGCTCTCGGTCAAGCCGTAGCCGGTGACCACCGAGGTGAAGCCGAGCTCGGTGCGCATGCGCCGGATCAGCTCCACGGGGACGACGGCGCCACCGGTCACCGCCAGGCGGAGCGTCGAGGGCTCCCCGCTGCCCGCGCCGCCCTCGAGCATGGTTTGGTAGATGGCGGGGGGACCGGGGAGTGCGCTGATGCGCTCCTCTCTCACCCGGCGCAGCACGGCGGGCACGTCGAAGACCGCCTGGGGCAGCATGGTCGCTCCCTTCAGCAGGCAGGCCAGGATGCCCGCTTTCAGGCCGAAGGCGTGGAAGAACGGGTTCACGATGAGGTAGCGGTCCCCGGCGGTCAGCCCCACCACGTCGGCCCACGAGCGGTAGGCGCGCACGGACGCGCCGTGAGTGAGCATCGCCCCCTTGGGCGGCCCCGTCGTCCCGGAGGTGAACAGGATGTCGCTCACGTCGTCCGCGCCGAGCGCGGCGAGACGCGCCGAGACGACGCCGTCGTCGACCGACTCCGCTCGCCGGAGGAACTCCTCCCAGTCGGTTGCGCCTGGTGCGCTGCCCCGCAGGAGCACGACCTCGGTGAGGGCGGGGAGCGGTCCGGCGTCGGCCAAGAGCGAGAGGAAGTTGGTGTCGAGGAAACCGGCCACGGTGAACGCGAGGCGCGCCCCCGACGTCCGCAGGATGTGGCCCGCTTCGCCCCCCTTGAAGCGGGTGTTCATGGTCACCACCACTGCGCCGCAGTGGTAGGCACCGAGCGCGGCGAGCACCCACTCGGCGATGTTGGGCGCCCAGATGGCGATGCGCTCGCCGGGCTCGATCCCCGACGCCACCAGTGCGCCGGCGACGCGGCGGGCCTCGGTGGCCAGCTCGGCGAAGTCGAGGCGGGTATCGCCGTCGACGAGCGCCTCACGCCTGGCGAAGCGCGCCGCTGCCGAGACCACTGCGGCGGCGATGGTCGTCGGTGCCGCCGGGGTGCCGCCTTCGCTCATCGTTCCTCCTGGTGCTTGCGGGCCGCGCCACACTACCGACGGATGCCTCACCACCCGGGTCTCACGGCGCGAGGCGGGGGACTCGTAGGATCGCCCCATGTCCATGGGCCGGCCGCTCGACTTCGACCCGCTGGCAGAAGCCCAGCGGCAGTGGCTCGAGCACGGCTGGGGCCAGCCCGTCCGCATGACTGCCGCCACCGCGCTCATGCGCGCCCAGCAGATCGTGCTCCAGCGAGTGGATGCCGCCCTCCGGCCGCTCGGCCTCACCTTCGCCCGCTACGAGGCGCTCACCCTCTTGCACTTCTCCCGGCGCGGATCGCTCCCGCTCGGCAAGATGGGTGCGCGGCTCATGGTCCACCCGGCGAGCGTGACCAACGCCGTCGACCGCCTCGAGGCCGAGGGGCTCGTGCGGCGCATTCCGCACCCGACCGACCGGCGCGCCACCCTCGCCGAGATCACCGAGAAGGGCCGCTCGCTGGTGGCGAAGGCCACCGAGGCCCTGGTCGCCATCGAGTTCGGGCTGGCCGAGTTCACCGAGCCCGAGGCCGGCGAGGTGGCCTCGCTCATCACTGCACTGCGGGCGCGTGCGGGTGATTACACCGCGCCGGGTGATTGAGGCTCAGACGTTGCGCCGGTAGGAGCCGCCCACCTCGAAGAGAGTCTGGGTGATCTGCCCGAGTGAGGCGTGGCGCACCGTCGACATCAGGGCCTCGAAGACGTTGCCCCCCTCGAGGCAGACGCGGCGCAGCTCGTCGAGGGCGCCCGGGCACTCGGCGGCGTGGCGGGCGTGGAAGTCGGCGAGTCGGCGGAGCTGGCCCTCCTTCTCCTCCTCGGTGGCACGGGCCAGCTCCATGGGCTGGTGGTGCTCGGGGGGTGCGGGGTTCACGAAGGTGTTCACCCCGACGATGGGCAGCGTGCCGTCGTGCTTCTTCTCCTCGTAGAGCATCGAGTCGTCCTGGATCCGGCCCCGCTGGTAGCCCGTCTCCATGGCCCCGAGCACGCCGCCGCGCTCGGAGAGCCGCTCGAACTCGGCGAGCACCGCCTCTTCGACGAGGTCGGTGAGCTCGTCGACGATGAAGCTGCCCTGGAGCGGGTTCTCGTTCGTCGAGAGCCCCCATTCCCGGTTGATGACGAGCTGGATGGCGAGGGCCCGGCGCACCGACTCGTCGGTGGGCGTGGTGACCGCCTCGTCGTAGGCGTTGGTGTGGAGGCTGTTGGCGTTGTCGTAGCTGGCGCACAGGGCCTGGAGGGTGGTGCGGATGTCGTTGAAGGCCATCTCCTGAGCGTGCAAGGAGCGCCCTGAGGTCTGGACGTGGTACTTGAGCTTCTGGGCTCGCTCGGAGGCGCCGTAGCGCTCGCGCATCGCCACGGCCCAGATGCGGCGGGCCACCCGGCCGATCACCGTGTACTCGGGGTCCATGCCGTTCGAGAAGAAGAAGGAGAAGTTGGGCGCGAAGTCGTCGACGGCCATCCCGCGTGCCAGGTACGCCTCCACATAGGTGAACCCGTTGGCGAGGGTGAACGCCAGCTGCGTGAGGGGGTTCGCGCCGGCCTCGGCGATGTGGTAGCCCGACACCGAGACCGAGTAGAAGCTCTTGATGGCGTGGTCGATGAAGTACTGCTGGACATCGGCCATCACGCCGAGGGAGAACTCGGTCGAGAAGATGCAGGTGTTCTGGCCCTGATCCTCCTTCAAGATGTCGGCCTGGACCGTGCCGCGCACCACAGAGAGCACTTGGGCGCCGATGGCCGCGGCCTCCTCGGCGGAGGGCTCGCCGTGCCCGGCGCGGTGGCGCCCGAGCTGCTGGTCGATGGCCGCGTTCAGGTACATGGCGAGGATCGCCGGCGCCGGCCCGTTGATGGTCATCGACACCGAGGTGGCCGGGTCGCACAGGTCGAAGCCGTCGAAGAGGTCGCGCATGTCGTCGAGGGTGGCGATCGAGACCCCTGAGGTGCCGATCTTGCCGTAGATGTCGGGGCGCTCCTCTGGGTCGAACCCGTAGAGGGTGACCGAGTCGAAGGCGGTCGACAGCCGGGTGGCCGGCTGCCCGGAGGCGAGGAGGTGGAAGCGGCGGTTGGTCCGCATCGGGTCACCTTCGCCGGCGAACATGCGCGCCGGGTCCTCGTTCTCGCGCTTGTTGGGGAACACCCCGGCCGTGAAGGGGAAGTGCCCGGGCAGGTGCTCCTTGCGAAGGAAGCGCACGAGGTCGCCGTCGCCGGTCAGCCTCGGGACCGCGACCTTGACGACGTCGGTGCCCGACAGCGAGGTGCGCACGCCGCTCTGGCCGGCGGCGATGGCCGGCCACTCGTCGAGCAGCCGGCGCCCCTCGTTGCCGAGCTCGTCCTCGGCTGCTGAGGCCAGCGGCGCGAGCTCACCTGCCCCGAGCCCGCGGCCCTCGGCCATGGCCGCCACCTCGCGCACCGCCTGGCGACGCTGCGCCGCTGTGGCCATCCGCTCGGTCTCGGCGCGGTAGCGCCGGAGCACCTCGGCGATGTCGGCCAGGTAGTCGCGCCGTGAGCCCGGCACGATGGCGGCCGTCGCGCTCGAGACGGTCCCCTCGCCGATCGCCAGCGTGCCGCCGCCGACGGCCAGCCCCTTGTCCGCCAGGCGGGAGCGCAGTTCGCCGTAGAGGGCCGTCGTGCCGTCGTCGTTGAAGCGCGAGGCAATGGTGCCGAAGACCGGGACCCGGCCCCCGTGGCCCCCGTGGTCGCGGGCCCACTGGCGCCGGACCGAGCGCAGCGCGTCGTCGGCGAACTGGCGGTCGAACTTGTTGATCGCCACCACGTCGGCGAGATCGAGCATGTCGATCTTCTCCAGCTGGGAGGAGGCGCCGAATTCGGGCGTCATCACGTACATGGCGACGTCGGCGACCTCGACGATGGCGGCGTCGCCCTGGCCGATGCCCGGGGTCTCGATGATGACGACGTCGAAGCCCGCTGCCCGACACGCGGCGATGACCGACGGCAGGGGAGGGGGGACCTCCGACGCGGAGCCGCGCGTGGCCAGGGAGCGGAAGAAGATCTGGTCGCCGCCGATGGCGTTCATGCGGATCCGGTCGCCGAGCAGCGCGCCGCCGCCCCGGCGCCGGGTCGGGTCGATGGCGAGGACGGCGATGCGCAGCTTGTCCTCCTGGTCGAGCCGGAACCGGCGCACCAGTTCGTCGGTGAGCGACGACTTGCCCGAGCCGCCGGTGCCGGTGATGCCGAGGACCGGCGCCGGGTTGCGCGCCGCTGCGGCCTCGAGCTGGGCGAGGAGTCCCTCGGGCACGGCCGCCGCCTCGAGGCCGGTGATGAAGCGGGCGAGCGCGAGCTGATCGCCGGCGAGCAGGCCGTCGATGGCGTCGGGGAGCGCGGCAGCGAGGTCGGTGTCGCTCTCGGCGAGAATGAGGTTGACCATGTGCTCGAGGCCGAGCTGCTGGCCGTCGGCGGGCGAGAAGATGCGCGCCACGCCGCGCCGGTGGAGCTCCTCGATCTCCTCGGCCACGATCACCCCGCCCCCCCCGCCGTAGACGCGCACGTCGCCGCGCCCCCGGGCGCGCAGGCGGTCGAGCAGGTAGGTGAAGTACTCCATGTGGCCGCCCTGGTAGGAGCTGATGGCCACGGCCTGAACGTCTTCGGCCACCACGGCGGCGGCCACCTCGTCGACCGAACGGTTGTGGCCGAGGTGGATGACCTCGGCCCCCTGACGCTGGAGGAGCCGGCGCATGATGTTGATGGCCGCGTCGTGGCCGTCGAAGAGGGCGGCCGCGGTCACCACCCGCACCGGGTGCACAGGGCGGTGGAGCGGCGTCGACTGATCCATGGACATAGAATAGTATGACTTCAAACTAAATGGAATGGCCCGTGGCCAGGCGATTCAGTTGACCCCGCGCTCAATGCCCTCCCAGTAGGTCTGGCGCAGCTTGTACTTCTGCAGCTTGCCGGTGGCGGTGCGGACCAACTCCTCGCGGAACTCGACACTGGTCGGGGCCTTGAAGTGCGCCATGCGCTCCCGGCAGTGGCCGATGAGCTCGATCTCGGTCACCTCGTGGCCGTCGCGCACGACGATGAGTGCCTTGATGGTCTCGCCCCACCTCTCGTCGGGCACGCCGATGACCGCCACCTCGGCCACCGCCTCGTGCTGGTAGAGGCAGTCCTCGACCTCGATGGACGAGACGTTCTCGCCGCCGGTGATGATCACGTCCTTCTTCCGGTCGGCGATGACCACGTAGGGACCGTCGAAGTACCCACCGTCGCCGGTGTGGAACCACCCGTCGCGGACCGCCTTGGCGGTCTCTTCGGGCTGCTGCCAGTAGCCGGCGAAGACCACGTTGCCCCGGGCGAGGATCTCACCCTGGTCGTCGATGTCGATCTGGACGCCGACGGCCGGCACGCCCGCCCTCGACTGGCGCCGGGCGCGCTCGGCGGGGTCGAGGTCGTCCCATTCGATGGGCGCGCGGTTCACGGTGATCACCGGCGTCGTCTCGGTGAGGCCGTAGATCTGGATGAACTCCCACCCGAGCTCGGTCTCGACGCGCTCGATGGCCTTGGAGGGGGGCGGCGCGCCAGCGACCACGATGCGGGTCCGGTCGCGGCCGGGGACGGTGCGGCCATCGGCCTTCCTGGCGCCGGCGGCGTCGAGGATGGCCGCCACCACGGCCGGCGCGCCGCACATGAGGGTGAGTCCCTCCTCTTCCACCCGCGACAGGATGGACTCGCCATCGATCTTGCGCTGCACCACGTGGCGGCCGCCCATGGCGGTGACCGCATAGGGCATGCCCCAGCCGTTGCAGTGGAACATCGGCAGCGTGTGGAGCAGGACGTCGCGGTCGCTGACGGTCGTGTGCCAGCCGAACGCGGTGGCGTTGAGCCAGCAGTTCCGGTGCGTCAACTGGACGCCCTTTGGCCGCGCCGTCGTGCCCGAGGTGTAGTTGATCGAGCAGGTCGCGTCCTCGTCGGGCTCCCAGCGCGACGGGCGGACCCCGGCCGGGGCGGGGGCGAAGATCTCCGCATCGGCCACGCCGTCGAGCGCGTAGCGGTGCTTCACGTCCACCTCGCCGAGGACGTCCTCGACCTCGGTGTCGTAGAGGACGACCGAGGCTCCCGAGTGCTCGACGATGTAGCCGATCTCCTGGGCGTTCAGCCGGTAGTTGATGGGGACCAGCACCCGCCCGAAGCCGCTCACCCCGAAGTAGGAGGTGAGGAAGCGACCTGAGTTGGGCGAGATGATCGCCACACGCTCACCGTGCGCGATGCCGAGCTCGTCGAACGCCAGGGCCATGCCGAGGGCCCTGGCGTGCAGCTCGGCGTAGGTGATGCGCCCAAGGCTGCCGGCCACCCCCGGCTCGTCGACCAGCGCCTCGCGCTCGGGGAAGACCAGCGCCGCGCGTTCGAGGAAATCTCCAATGGTCAGCGGTACCCGCATAGCGCCTCCTCAGTTGCCGCATCCACTCAGGACGCCATGCCATTCCAGCAGGTCGGGGGCGGCTCGGCGAGCGGGACGGGGCCCGAGGGACTTGACCCGGGGGGCCGCGGGCTCCAGGCTGACCCCGGTGAACGTTCTCTTCGTCACGCTCGACCAGTTCCGCGCCGACTGCCTCTCGGGTGCGGGCCACCCGCTGGTCCGCACGCCCAACCTCGACCGACTGGCCGAGCAGGGCACCCGCTTCTCCCGGCACTACAGCCAGTCGGCCCCGTGCTCGCCGGGGCGCGCCTGCCTCTACACCGGCACCTACCAGATGAACAACAGGGTGGTGGCGAACGGCACGCCTCACGACGAGCGCCTTGACAACGTGGCCCTCGCCGCCCGCCGCGCCGGCTACGAACCCGCGCTTTTCGGCTACACGGACCAAGGCGTGGACCCCCGCGCCGTGCGGGACCCCGGCGACCCGCGCCTGTCGGACTACGAGGGGGTGCTCCGCGGCTTCGACCCCGTCTACCAGGTGGACTCGCGCCAGTCCCGCTGGCTCGAATGGCTGTCCGGCCAGGGGCACGTTGTCGGCGACGCCGCCACCGCGCTGGCCACCGAGGGCGAGCGGTCGGTCGAGCTGAGCGCGTCCGCCTACCAGACCGACCAGCTGCTCGAATGGCTTCTCAGCCGGGAAGGGCCGTGGTTCGCCCACATGAGCTTCTGGCGCCCGCACCCGCCGTACGCGGCGGCAGGCTCGTGGGCCGGTGCCTACGACCCGGCCGACGTGGAGCTGCCGATCCCACCGGCGGACGACGTGCACCCGCTGCATACCGCCGCCCTCGCCATGCCCCAGACCGCCGCCCCGCGCGAGGAAGGGGCCATTCGCCGGCTGCGGGCGCAGTACTACGGCATGGTCAGCCACGTCGACGAGCAACTCGGTCGCATCTGGGCGGCGCTCTCCGAGCTCGGGATGTGGTCCGAGACGGTCATCGTCGTGACCGCCGACCACGGTGAGCAGCTGGGCGACCACGGGCTCGTGGAGAAGCTCGGCTACTTCGAGCAGAGCTACGCCATCCCCTGCATCGTGCGAGACCCCCGCCGTGAGGGCGGCCGCGGCCAGGTCGTCTCGCACTTCACCGAGAACGTGGACATCCTGCCGACGCTCTGCGAGGTCATGGGCCTCGACGTCCCCGCCCAGTGCGACGGCCTCCCGCTCACGCCGTTCCTCGACGGCCACGAGCCGCCGTGGTGGCGCGACGCGGCGTCGTGGGAGTTCGACTGGCGTTACCTGTTCATCCGAGGCGGCGAGGACCGCTGGCCATGGGACCGTCGCCTGGAGGAGCAGAACCTGGCGGTGCGCAGGACCGAGGACCTCGCGTACGTGCAATTCGGCGACGGGAGCTGGCGCTGTTTCGACCTGGTGGCGGACCCCACCTGGCGGACCGAGACCACCGACGCCGCGCGGGTCCTGCCCCTCGCCCAGTCCATGCTCACGTGGCGGTCCCGCAACCTCGACCGCACCCTCACCGACATGCTCTTGGAGGACGGCGGCATCGGTCGCCTCCCGCCCGGCGTGCCCTTTGCGGCGGCCCGATGAGCACCCGTGCCCCCCGCTTGTGCCGGCCCACCTGCATGGGGATGCCGACCGTGGCCGGCGGCTGAGCACCGGGCATGGCGTACGTCCTCGCCCTGTGCGCGGCCCTCTCGAGTGCGTGCGCCGGCGTTCTCCAGCGGATCGGGGTGGAGTCGGCCCCCGAGGGCGCGACCATGCGCCTCAGCCTCTTGACCCATGCCCTGCGCCGCAAGGTCTGGCTGGCCGGCTTCGCCCTGCTCCTCACGACGTTCGTCCTCCAGGCCATGGCGCTGCGCTTCGGCGACCTGGCGGTGGTCCAGCCGGTCATGACCACTGAGCTGTTGTTCCTGATCATCATCCTGGCCACCCATTTCCACCGCCAGCTCGGGTGGCGCGAGTGGATCGGCGCGGCGGCGATCGTGGCCGGCCTGGCGGGCTTCTTGGCCATGGCCGCGCCCTCGACCGGTCGGGGGCTGCCGTCGGGCCGGGACTGGTGGGTCGTCGGGGGGATCACCGTGGTGGCCGCCGCCGCCCTCGTGGTCGGCGGCCAGCGGGGGCCGAGATGGTGGCGGGCCGCGGCGCTCGGTGCGGCAGCGGCCTCGCTCTTCGGCCTCAACGCGGCGATCGTGAAGTCCACCACCACCTTGATCACCGAGGGCTGGAGTCACGTGTTCGACCACTGGGAGCCCTACGGGCTGGCGGTGGTGGGCGCGACCGGCTTCTTCCTCCTGCAGAGCTCCCTCCACGCCGGGCCCATCGCCTCGTCGCGCGCCACGATGGTGATCGTGAACCCGTTGGTGGCCGTCGCCATCGGGGCAACGATCTTCAACGAGTCGCTGCGCGGCGGGCTGTTCGTGCTCGGCGAGGTCGCCGGTCTGGCCGTGATGTGCGCGGGCTGCGTGGTGCTCGTCCGCTCGCCCCTCGTGGCGGGTGCGGGCTCGGTCGGTGCGGGCGAGCTGCTCGGCGTGCTCGAGGGACCCATCGGGGCCTGAACGCTTCGGTCCGGATGGGCGCCCGGCGGAGATGGTGGCTAACTTCGCTCCCAGGCAAAGGAGGCCCCATGGCGACGATCGACGACACGGTCCGGCAGCACAAGTTCACGCTCGAGGAGAGCGAGATGCCCACCGCCTGGTACAACATCGTCCCTGATTTGCCGTCGCCACCCCCGCCGGCACTGCACCCGGGCACGCTCCAGCCGGCCGGCCCCGAGGACTTCGCCCCGCTCTTCCCGATGGACCTGATCCTCCAGGAGGTGAGCACCGACTCGTACATCGACATCCCCGGGGGGGTGCTCGACGTCTACCGCCAGTGGCGGCCCTCCCCCCTGTTCCGCGCCCACCGCCTCGAGGCCGCCCTCGGCACGCCGGCGCGCATCTATTACAAGTACGAGGGGGTCTCGCCGGCCGGCTCGCACAAGCCCAACACGGCCGTGCCCCAGGCGTATTACAACGCCAAGGCCGGGGTACGGCGCCTCACCACCGAGACGGGTGCAGGCCAGTGGGGGACCGCGCTCGCTTTCGCGTGCGCCCTCTACGGACTCGAGTGCGAGGTGTGGCAGGTGGGTGCCTCCTACGACCAGAAGCCCTACCGCCGCCTCATGATCGAGGCGTTCGGTGGCACGGTCCACCGCTCACCGAGCGCGTTGACTGAGGCGGGCCGGGCGATCCTCGCCACCGACCCCAACCACCCGGGCTCGCTCGGCATCGCCATCTCCGAGGCCGTCGAGGTGGCCGCCCCCGACCCCGAGACCCACTATGCCTTGGGGAGCGTGCTCAACCACGTGCTGTTGCACCAGACCATCATTGGCGAAGAGGCGCTGCTCCAGCTGAAGAAGGCGGGGGAGCGGGCGCCGGACCTCCTCGTCGGCTGCACCGGGGGCGGGTCCAACTTCGCCGGGCTCTCCTTCCCGTTCCTGCGCGAGAAAATGGCGGGGCGGATGAACCCGGTGATCAGGGCGGTCGAGCCGGCGTCGTGCCCCTCGCTCACCCGTGGTGTGTACGCCTACGACTTCGGCGACACTGCGGGCATGACCCCGCTCATGAAGATGCACACCCTCGGGCACGACTTCATCCCCGACCCCATCCACGCCGGCGGGCTCCGCTACCACGGCATGGCCCCGCTCATCTCGCACATCTACGAGCTCGGCCTGATGGAGGCCATCGCCATCCCCCAGCTCGAGTGCTTCGGCGCTGCCGTCCAGTTCGCCCGCACCGAGGGCATCCTCCCCGCCCCCGAGCCGACCCACGCCATCGCTGCGGCCATCCGCGAGGCCCTCGTCTGCAAGGAGACCGGCGAGGAGAAGGTGATCCTGACCGCGCTCTGCGGCCACGGCCACTTCGACCTGGCGGCCTATGACGCCTACCTGGGCGGGCGCATGGTCGACGAGGAGGTCTCCGACGAACGCTTCGTCGCGGGGCTCTCCACGGTGCCCGCCGTCGGTTAGGCCCCAATCGATGGGGTGGCGGCTGGCGACACCTCGCGAAGGAGCCATGGACGCCGCCACCCCCCACCACCACACCGCACCGCGACCCGAACGACGCCGGGCGCTGCTCGGGCACTTGGCGCGCATCGGGACCGAGGCCGGCGAGCAGCGCTTCGCGGCGGCGCCCGGTGGGGAGCGCCCGGGCTTCGGCACCCGAACAGGGGCGACGTGACCCAGGCGGTCGACGGCCGGACGAACAAGCAGCCCGCCGAGGCCCTGGGCGCGACAGCAGCCGAGGTCCGCCACGCGCTCGTACCTCGACACCGGCTCTGACGGGATCTGTGAGCGCTGCGGGCCAAGCAGCCCCGCCCGTCTCGAGGCCATCCCCGGGCGATCCTGTGCGTGGCGTCCCAGCGTGCGGGGATGCGCGAACAGGCCGACCCGCTGGGTCGGCGGTGTCGCGCCACCTGGGCCGCGTCTCAGTCGTCGAGCGAGCGGTGGCTGCCGAGGCCCACCACCCAGGCGTCGAGTGCGTCGTCGCACACGACCGAGAAGCGGCTGATCGTGCGCTGACCGCCCTCGTGGTCCCGGTAGAGCAGGTCGACGCTGATCCCGCCGTCCTTGATGGCGGCGAGCATCGGGGCGCGGATCTCCTCGGTCTCGTCGCGCAGCGCCCCCTGCCAGAAGGCGACGTCGCCGGGTGGCACCCAGAGCGAGCGGCTCTGCGGGCGGAAGCTCTCGACCGGCTCGTAGGGGTCGACGGAGCTGCGCTGGGCCGGGAATGGGTTCCAGGCCTCGATCACCCCGATGCCGTTGCCGATGTTGCGCACCCCCATGGCGAGGTAGATGACGCCGTCGGCCACCTCGACCGCCGCGCGGCCGCCTTGGAAAGTGACCCAGTGGCGGTCGCCGAACATGATGCGTTGCTTCGGGTCTTCCAGGTGCGAGGGGGTGAGGATTGGACGCAGGTTGAACTGGAACGCCCGCTCGGCGAGCCGCTGCGAGCGGTTGCCCGAGCGCACGGCGGCGAAGGTGGCGATCGCCAGCACCAAGGTGCCGGCCGCCGTGGCCAGCGAGGAGATGGTCGCCCAGTCGAGACTCGACAGCATTGCCCGACGCTATGCGCCGCGGCGGCGCCCCTGCACCGCCACCGGGCGCACAACCGGCGCTGCGAGGCCGAGCCGTGCGGGCCCCAGCGAACCTCGTGCGTCAGGCACCGAGCAGCACGACCGAACGGAGCACCTCGCCGCGCTGCATGCGACCGAAGGCGGACTCG
Organism: Acidimicrobiaceae bacterium; assembly: GCA_003155135.1. GTDB lineage: Bacteria > Actinomycetota > Acidimicrobiia > Acidimicrobiales > RAAP-2 > Bog-515. Next base: position 140,718 of record PMFN01000013.1, read on the forward strand.
ACGTCGCCCAGGGCGATGGTCTCGCTGACGAAGCGGTCGAGGTCGAGCCGCCCCTGGAGGTAGAGCTCGACGAGGACGGGGAAGTCACGGGAGGGCAGGCAGTCCCCGTACCAGCTCGGCTTCAGCCGGCCGCCCCGGCCGAAGAACTCGATCATCGGCAGGTCGATGCGCATCTCGGGGGTCGGGACGCCGACCTGGACGAGGGTGCCGGCCAGGTCGCGGGCGTAGAAGGCCTGCTCCATCACCGCCGGGTTGCCCACCGCCTCGATGCAGACGTCCGCCCCGTTGCCCCCGGTGAGCGCACGCACCGCCTCGACCGGGTCGGCCGCCGACGCGTCGACCAGGTCGGTGGCGCCGAAGGCTCGGGCGAGGTCGAGCTTGCGCTGATCGAGGTCGACGGCGATCACCGTGGTCGCCCCGGCGAGGACCGCCCCCGCCACCGCAGCGCAGCCAACCCCCCCGCAGCCGAACACGGCGACCGAGTCCCCGTAGCCGACCTCACCGGTGAACATGGCTGCACCGAAACCGGCCATCACGCCGCAGCCGAGGAGGCCGACCGCCTCGGGGCGCGCCGCCGGGTCGACCTTCGTGCACTGGCCGGCGGCGACGAGGGTCTTCTCGGCGAAGGCGCCGATCCCGAGTGCGGGCGCGAGCTCGGTGCCGTCGAGGAGCGTCATCTTCTGCGTCGCGTTGTGCGTCGAAAAGCAGTACTGGGGACGCCCGCGCCGACAGGACCGGCACTCGCCGCAGACGGCACGCCAGTTGAGGACAACGAAGTCACCGGGCCCCACTGAGGTCACCCCCGGACCGACGGCGTCGACCACGCCTGCCGCCTCGTGCCCGAGGAGGAAGGGGAAGGCGTCGCTGATGCCGCCCTCCCGGTAGTGCAGATCGGTGTGGCAGACGCCGCAGGCCTGCACGCGCACCACCGCCTCGCCCGGGCCCGGATCGGGGATGACCACCGTCTCGAGGGTGACCGGTGCACCCTTCTCCCGGGCGATGACGGCTTGCACGTGTGCGGGCATGGGGCTCCTTGTTCGCGCGCTCTGACGCTGGGATCTCAGTTGCAGACCACGAGGTGGCGTCCCTGGACGCCCCCCCGGGCGATCGTGGCGAGCACCTCGGGGAGCCCGTTCAGGTCGACCTCACCGGCCACCAGCGACTCGAGGTCCTCGGGGCGCAACCCTCCGGCGATGGCGTCCCAGACTTGACGGCGACGCGCCATTCCGAGTTGCACGGAATCGATCCCGAGGAGGGCCACCGAACGCAAGATGAAGGGGAAGACGGTGAGCTCGAGGCCCGGGCCGCCGGTGAGGCCGCTGGCGGCGACCGCAGCCCCATAGTGGAGCTGGCGGATGACGGCGGCGAGCGTGGGCCCGCCGACGCAGTCGACCGCCCCGTGCCAGCGCTGCTCCTCGAGTGGCTTGGTGCTGGCCGCCAGTTCCCCGCGCCCGATGATGCGGGCCGCCCCGAGCTCGTGCAGCCAGCGATGCGAGCTCTCCTTCCCGGTGCTGGCGACCACCTCGTAGCCGCGCCCGGCGAGGAGCGAGACCGCAACGGAACCGACGCCGCCCGTGGCGCCCGTCACGAGGACGGGACCCTCGCCGGGGGTGAGGCCGTGCTCTTCGAGAGCGAGCACGCTCAGGGCGGCCGTGAACCCCGCGGTGCCGAGGATCATCGCCTCCCGGGTGCTGAGCGAGTGCGGCAGGGGCACCAGCCACTCGGCCGGCAGGCGCGCGGCGGCGGCGAAGCCGCCGTGGTGCGACACGCCGACGCCGTAGCCGTGGGCGAGCACCCGGTCACCGGGGGCGAAGTGCTCCGAGGTGCTCTTTGTCACCGTCCCGGCGAGGTCGACGCCGGGCACCAGCTGCTCCAAGCGGGCGACATTGCCATTGGGGTCGACGGCAAGGGCATCTTTGAAGTTGACGCTCGAGTAGTCGATGTCGATGTCGACGTCGCCCTCGCCGAGGTCGGCGTCGTCGAGCTCCACGACCTCGGTGTCGACAGTGCGGTCGCGGCGGGTGGCGAGAAAGGCGCGGGTCACTGGCGCTGCGGGTTGGCTCGGTTTCGCATCGACCGATCATGGCGCGGACCGGCGCGCGTCCGCACGCCCGCAGGGCTGCGGGGCAGGAAGAAGCGGCGCCCGTGCGCGTAGAGTTGTCTTTCCCGGCTCCGTTGGCCCGGGAGGGGAGGGGGACTGCCATGGAGGAGCGGTACACCATTGCCGGGCTGATCCGGGCCCATGCCGCCGAGCAACCCGACGACGTCATGTTCGTCGACGGCGACGAGCGCCAGACCTGGGACGAGCATTACCGCCGCGCCTGCCAGGTGGCGCGTGCCCTCGAGGCGGAGGGCCTCGGACTGGGCGATCGCGTCGCCTTCCTCGACCGCAACGGCACGGTGCATTTCGAGGTCCTCTTCGGCTGCGCGCTGCTCGGCGCGGTGAACGTGCCGCTCAACTGGCGCCTGGCGGCCGCCGAGATCGCCCAGATCGTGGCCGATTCGCGCACCGAGGTTCTCGTGGTCCATCCCGACTACGCCGGGCTCCTCGAGCACATGGACGACGGGCTCCCGACCGTCCGGCGCATCGTGGTCATCGGCGACCCGAAGGAGGGCGCCGATGCCGGGGGGGCCACCGACGCCGGCCGCCGGGTCGGGTACGAGGACTGGCTCGACGCCCAACCGGCCTCCGACCCCGGCCACGTAGGTCCTCCCGAGGAGGTCTCGGTGCAGTTCTACACCTCGGGCACGACCGGCCTGCCGAAGGGCGTCATGCTGACCAACTCGAATCTGGCGACCGCCCTGCACGATGCGGTGGGCACCTTCAACATCGACGACACCACGGTCAGCCTCATCGCCATGCCGCTGTTCCACATCGGAGGCTCCGGGTGGGCCCTGTGCGGGATGTCGCGGGGCGGCAAGTCCGTGATCCTGCGAGACGTCGACCCGAACGAGGTGCTCCGCCTCATCGAGACCGAGCGGATCACCGCGACGTTCGTCGTCCCCGCGGTGCTGATGTTCCTTCTCGTCACGCCGGGCGTCGAGGACCGCGACTACTCAAGCCTGCGGGACGTGTTCTACGGCGCCGCCCCCATCGCCGAGGACGTCCTCATCAACTGCATGCGGGTCTTCAAGTGCCGCTTCACCCAGCTCTACGGCATGACCGAGACGACCGGGACGATCGCGGCGCTGCGTGCCGAGGACCACGACCCGGGCGGCCCGCGCCACCACCTGCTCCGCTCGGCCGGCACCCCGCTCCCGGGGGTGGAGCTGCGGATCGTGGTGCCCGACACGAACGACGAGGAGGCAGGAGTGGGCCACGTCGGGGAGATCTGGGCCCGCTCGCCCTACAACATGGCGGGCTACTGGGAGAACCCCGCCGAGACGGCAACGACCATCCGCGACGGTTGGCTCCACACCGGCGACGCCGGCTACATCGACGCCGACGGCTACCTCTTCCTGCACGACCGCATCAAGGACATGGTGGTCACCGGCGGCGAGAACGTCTATCCCACCGAGGTGGAGAACGTCATCCTGTCGGACCCCCGGGTGGCCGACGCCGCAGTGATCGGGGTGCCCGACGAGAAGTGGGGTGAGGCGGTCAAGGCCATCGTGGTGCGCGCCAGCTTGCGTCGCAGCGACGGCACCGAGCCGGTGACCGAGCGCGAGCTCATCGCCTTGTGCAAGAAGCGACTGGCGGGGTTCAAGTGCCCGAAGACGGTCGAGTTCGTCGAGTCGCTGCCCCGCAACCCCACCGGCAAGGTGCTGAAGAAGGACCTGCGTGCCCCCTACTGGGAGGGCCAGGCCCGGCACATCAGCTGAGTGGGTGCGGCGAGGGGCATGGCGCCCGAGCCCCTCTCCTCGACGTACCTCGCGTCCGACGTGCTGGTCGAGCTCGACGGGGAGTGGGCCGACGCGCCCAGCGCAGTCGATGCCCTCGGCGAGCCCATCTGGGTGCTGACCGCCCACAACCCCGGTGACACCCGCCCGGGTGCGGCGGCCAACGACGAGGCCAACGCTGAGCTGCGTGCCGCGATCGAGTCCCGGGGCGTCGACTGGCTCCCTGCGGTCGGGCGGGCACCGGACGGGTCCCACAGCGAGGCGAGCTTCGCCCTGGTCGGGGTGGACTCGGCGCTGGTCGCCGGGCTCGCCGCGCGCTTCGACCAGGTCGCCTTCTTCGTGCTCGAGCGCTCGTCGCTCTCGGTGGTCGCCACCGACGGCACGTGGCGCCGCGTTCGGCCGCACCGGCGGGGTGCCTGAATGGTGCCCGATCGCCTGGGCGGCTTCCGGAGGCGGGCCCCAAGGCCCTTCGGCCCTGTCGCCGACGGCACGCGATCGTTACGGTGGCATCGAGCTGGCCAGGAGGAACGCCCATGACGACCCACGCGGTCCAGATCGATGCGCGCGACGCGCGCACCGCGGTGCTCGTCACGCCCGCTGCCTACACGGACATGACGGCGTGGCACGAGACCGTCGCCGAGCTGCGGGCGGAGGCCCCCATCCACCGGGTCGAGCTCGAGGGGTGGACGCCCTTTTGGGCGGTGCTGAGCCACGCGGAAGTGACCGAGGTGTCGCGCCGCAGCGACGTCTTTTGGAACACCGAGCGCTCTGCCCCCGCACCTGACGCGCAGTACGACCTCTTGGCCGCCCTCGGCCTCGAGCTGCCCAAGACGCTCGTCCACCTCCACGGTGAGGCCCACGCCAAGTACCGGGCGGTGACGAGCGACTGGTTCAAGCCCGCCGCGGTGAAGAAGCTGCAGCCGGCGGTCGATTCCATCGCCGAAGAGTACGCGCAGCGCCTCGTCGACTTCGGCGGCTGCTGCGACTTCGCCCAGGACATCGCCGTGCCCTTCACCACCCACGTCATCATGACGATCTTCGGCGTGCCGGCGAGCGACGAGCGGCTCATGCTCGAGCTCACCCAGGGCCTCTTCGGTGCAGGCGACCCCGAGTACCTGGGCGACGCCACCGACCCGGTCGAGCTGGTGGGCCGCACGATCCAGAAGTTCAGCGACTACTTCGACGAGCTGACCGCGAAGCGGCGCGCCCACCCGACCGATGACCTCGCGACGGTGATCGCAAACGGCCAGGTCGACGGGGAGCCCCTCGGCGATGCCGAGCGGCTCTGGTACTACATCATCGTGGCGACCGCCGGCCACGACACCACCTCCTACGCGCTCTCCGGCGGCATGGAGGCGCTGCTCGGCCATCGCGCGCAGCTCGACGCGCTGGCGGGTGACCCCGGGCTCCTCCACAACGCCGCCGAAGAGATCCTGCGCTGGACGAGTCCGGTCCGCAGTTTCTTTCGCTGGGCCCACGAGGACGTGGAGCTGCGCAACGGTGCGGTCATCCCCGCCGGCGATGTGGTCCTTACCAGCTACCCCTCGGCGAACCGGGACGAGGCGGTGTTCGACGACTCGATGGCCTTTGACATCTACCGCCCGAACGCCGACCGGCTGCTGTCCTTCGGCATGGGGGTCCACCACTGCCTCGGCGCCCAGGTAGGGCGCCGTGAACTGCGTGCGCTGCTCGCCAAGGTGCTCGATCGGACGGCCTCGATCGAGCTCGACGGCGCCCCCGAGTGGGTGAGCTCGCACTTCGTCGGCGGGGTGAAGCACCTGCCGATCAGCTACACCCTCCGCTAGGCGATCCGCCTCAGCCGCACACCGTGGCGAGCAGGTCGAGGGCGTTGCCCCCGAGAACCCGGTCGACCTCGGCCGGCGTGAACCCCCGGTCCGACAGGTGCTCCCCGATGAGGCCGAACTCGGCGTAGTCGGTCAGCACCGGCCGGAAGTTGGCGTCCATGTCGGTGCCGATCCCGACGTGGTCGACCCCGACGGCCTCGATCAGCCGGACGACCTCGTCGACGAAATCGCCGAAGGTGGCAGATGTCACCCCCGAGGGCCACGCACCGACGAGTCCGCCCCCAGCGGCGACCGCGCGGGCGTGCTCGACCGCCAGCAGGCGCGGGTGCGTCCGGCCCTCCCCGGCGAGGTGCGAGTGTGAGAGCATCACCGGGTCGCTCGATGCCTCGAGCACGCCGAGTGTGGTCTCGAACGTCGCATGGGCAACGTCGACGACCATGCCGAGCCGGTTCATCTCGCCGACGAGCTCGCGCCCCGCGGGCGTGAGTCCGGCGCGAGCGGACTCGGTCTGGGTGTCGCCGTAGTCGTTCGGCCGGTAATGGACGAGGGTGACGGTCCGCACACCGGCGGCGTGGCAGTCCTCGAGCCGGGCGAGGTCGTCCTCGAGGAAGTCGGCACCCTCGCAGCCGAGCAGCACCGCGCACGTTCCCTCCTCGTGGGCGCGCACGACGTCCGAGGCGATGCGGACGACGGGGACGGCGTGGCTCGAGGCGAACAAACACACGCCGTCGAGCTGGCGCTCGTGGTCGGCACCGGCCTCGCCCTCGTCGAAGTCCCGGGCCACGCAGAGACCGCCGTCCTCGGCGATCCCGAGCACCCGCAGGTCGGCGACGGTGTCGAAGCTGACCACGGCCATTCCCGCACGAGCGGCCTGTGCCATCGCCGCCGCACAGCGCTCCGGGCCGAGCACGGCGGCGAGCGGGTCCGCCGCGGCCAGGCCGGCCAGGAAGCAGCGCCCCGGGTGGGCATGGAGGTCCACCCACGGGCCGTGCGCACGTGCGGTCGGGGTGGTGGCCACGCCCCGCAGCCTGGCAGGGGCCAGCCGGGCGCGCCAGGGTGGGTGGGATTGACATGTGACCAAATGGTCACACATAATGGCGGGGTGACCGACGACGACGGCGTCTTCCGGGCGCTGGCCGACCCGACCCGGCGTTTGCTGCTCGACATGCTCTTCGGGCGTGACGGGCAGACGCTGAGCGAGCTCGAAGCGGCGGTGCCCATGACACGCTTCGGCGTGATGAAGCACCTCCGCATCCTGGAGGACGCCCGACTTGTGGTCACGCGGCGATCGGGCCGGGAGAAGCTGCACTTCTTGAACCCCGTCCCCATCCGCCTGGTCCACGACCGGTGGATCAACAAGTACACCGAGCCCTGGGTTGCAGCGCTCAGCGAACTGAAGCAACGAATGGAGAATCCCATGGAAAAGGTGTTCGAGATCTACATCCGCACCACCCCCGAGCGCCTCTGGGAGGCGATCACGGACCCCGCCATCCGGGCCAAGTACAACTTCGGCGCCACGGTCGCCTCGGATTGGACACCGGGCTCGCTCCTCGAGATGCGCACGGCCAACGGGCAGGTGCGCCTCGGCGAGGGTGAGGTGCTCGAGTCCGAGCCGCCCCGGCGCCTCGTCCACTCCATGACCGCCCTTTGGAGCGACGACGCGAAGAACGAGGGGGCCTCGCGGGTGACCTGGGAGATCGAACCGGTCGGGGACTCGTGCCGGCTGCTCCTCACCCACGACCAGCTGCGAGAGGGTGCCAACGAGGAGATCTTCGGCGGCTGGCCGATGATCCTCTCGGGCCTCAAGACCTGGCTCGAGACGGGGGAGCTGCTCACCACGCCGGGCTCGCTGCTGTACAGCTGAGGCTCCCGGACGGTCAGCCCCCCTGGCCTGAGCCCGACTCAGTGCCGCCCGCTGTCCGGTCGTCGTCCGGGCGCGGCCGCCGCCAGACCACCAGGGCGATGAGGAGCACGAGCACGACCGCCAGGATGATCGGCACCACGTAGGCCGAGCCGGAACGGTGCGTCGTCGCCACCGTGGTGGCGGTGGCGAGGTCGGCAGGATCGGAGGGGTCCGTCACGGCCGCGATGGTCGAACCGGACCGGTGGAAGGTGGTGGTGCCGTCGATGACGTCGGTCTGGTGGTGGCCGTCGAGCGAGAAGGTTCCGCTGCAGGTGTAGGACGCCGCGTTGCTGCCGCTCCCACCCAGGTTGCCGAGGCAGCTCGTGACCGTGACCTCGACGGGGACGCCGTGTTGCTGGAGGCGGACGATGGCCGAGTCCTTGTTGACCGCCGCCACGAACAAGGCGACCGTCAGCACGCAGAGCCCCACCAAGACCGCGACCACCACCACGCGCGCCGCTCGACGCGCGTCGACTTGGACGGCGGGGCCGCGCAAGGTGCCGATGCGCGCTGGGGGCGCCTCGCCGTCGGGCAGCTGGGCACCGTCGGCCGCATCGGCGGGGGTCCCTGGCAATTCGGAGGTCATTGGCCCTTCCGTTCCACGCTCGAGGTCAGCCCGGTCGCCGTCGACGGCCGGTCAGCTCAGGGGATCGTAGTGGCGCAACGAGCGTCCTCCCGGCCGCTCGAGCTGTTCAATGGAGGTGGGCTTCCCAGTCCGGCGGCACCCTTCCGGCAGGCCCCGGGACCGGCTGGCTGGGCGGGTGCGACTCGGGTGGCGCCAGGGGAGGGCCGTCGAGGAAGTCGCCCGTGCGGTAGTCGAAGAACCAGTCCTCACCGGGTTCGAAGCTGCGGATGACCGGGTGGCCCGAGGAACGGACGTGGGCGGTGGCATGTTGCTCGGGCGAGGTGTCACAGCACCCCACGTGCCCGCACTGTGCGCAGCGCCGCAGGTGGAGCCACCAGCCGCCGGCCGCAGTGCAGTCGGCGCATCCCGTGCCGCTCGGCGGGACGTTCGGGTCAACCGGTTCGCTGGCCATGGCACCCACGCTACGTCCGGGCGCTGCGATCTGCAGGCTCATGGCCCCGACGCTCGGGCCCTACGGGCGGGGCGTCGGCGACGGCGAGGCCGGTCGCCTGGAGGCGGTCGAACACGAGGCGCACCGCCATCGATCCCTCCCCGATGGCCGTCGCCACCCGCTTGATCGACCGGCTCCGCACGTCGCCCACGCAGAAGACGCCCGGCCGGCTGGTCTCGAGCAACAGCGGTGCATGCCCGGCTGACTCGGGTGCGGACGCCGGGATGTCCGCGCCGGTGAGGAGGAAGCCGTCCTCGTCGGCGGCCAGCTGCTCCGCGAGCCACTCGGTGCTCGGCTTGGCCCCGATGAAGACAAACAGCCCGCAGACCTGCTCGGTCGAGAGCGAGCCCGACCGGTTGTCGGCCACCTCGACGCCGGTGAGCACCTTGTCGCCGAGCAGGCCGACGACCTCGCTCCGGGTCACCACGCTGATCAGGGGCTGGCGGTCGATCTGGTCGATCAGGTAGCGCGACATGGAGTGGGTGAGCGACGCGCCCCGGATGACGATCCGCACGCTCGTGCACGCCTGCGCCAGGAACAGCGCCGCCTGGCCGGCGGAGTTGCCACCGCCGACCACGACGACCGGCCCCCCGGCGCACGCCTGGGCCTCCATCTGGGTGGCGGCGTAGTAGACGCCGACGCCTTCGAACTTGTCGAGCCGCTCGAGTGGCAGGCGGTTGTAGCGGGCCCCGGTGGCGATGATCACCGATCTGGCGGTGATCACCTCGCCGCTCTCGAAGCGGACCTGGTGGGAGTCGCCGACCGAGGACAGCCCGACGGCCTGCTCGCCGAGCTTTATGCGCACCCCGAACTTGCGGGCCTGGAGCGAGCCGCGGGCGGTGAGTTCGTCACCCGAGAGGCCGGCGGGGAACCCCAGGTAGTTCTCGATGCGCGACGAGGTCCCCGCCTGCCCCCCGAGAGCGGTGTCCTCGGCGAGGGTGGTGGTCATCCCCTCCGACGCCCCGTAGACCGCGGCCGAGAGCCCCGCCGGGCCGCCGCCGACCACGAGCAGGTCGCACACCTCGGCGGGCTCGTCGTGGTTGGTGGCGGCGAGGCCCAGGGCGCTGAGCAGCTCGTGGCCGCTCGGGTTGCGCAGCAGCGACCCGCCGGGGATGACGATGAGCGGCAGGTCACCGAGCGGGACGTCGAGGTGCTTGAGCATGTCCTCGGCCTCCGAGGCGCTCTCGAGATCGAGCCAGCGGAACGACACCCGGTTGCGCGCCATGACCTCGAGCAAGGCGCGTGTCCTCGAGTCGAAGCGCGAGCCGACCAACGTGGGGCCCGCCCCGCGTTGCATCAGCCGGGCGTGGCGAACAAGGAATGTCCGTAACAACAGCTCGCTCAGGGCCGCCTCTTCCGCCATGATGCGCGGCACGTTGGCGGACGGGACCCGCAGCACGTCCCCACCCACGCGCACCACCGCGCTCAGGAACGCCCGCTGGCCGGTGAGCAGGCCGATCTCGCCCACGAACTGGCGCGGGCCGTAGGCGACGATGAGCTGCTCGTGCCTGGTGCCGTAGTCCTCGACCACCTCGACCCGGCCCTCGAGGACCACGATGAGGTCATAGGTCTGGTCGCCGTCAGCGAAGAGCACCTCCCCGGCCTGGACCTCTTCCTCGGCCCCATAGCGGGCGAGTGCGGCGAGCTGCGCGTCACCGAGCGGCGCCTGCTCGGGATCGCCCACCGCCGTCGGGCCCGGAGGAACCACAGCTGCGGCGTCGGTGTCCATGACAAGAGTCTCGCCGAGTCGTCTCAGCCCGGCCGGACCGGGCGCGGGCGCCGGTGACCCATCGAGTGGTTCGCTTGCCGGGCCGGCGCTGAACGGCTTGCGTGCACGGGGCCCGCCGGGGCGCAGCCAGCGGCCATCGGTCAGGCGCGGTTCGAGCGGGACTCAACAAGCTTCGCCGCCTCGTGGAAGGCGTCGCCGTCGGTCGTCTTGCCGAGGCCTGCGGCGATGCGCGAGCCGAGCGCAGGGTCGACGCTGCTCCAGTAGGCGATCACCCGCAGCTGGACCTCGTCGTTCACGTGGTCGCTGGCGTGGCCGACGATGTTGGTGACCAGGTTGTCCCGGTCGGTGTCGCTCATCACCTCGCGGTACAACGTGCCCGCCTGGCCGAAGTCGTCGTCGTCGGCGTGCTTCTCGTAGGCGTAGCGGCCCATCTCACCTGCCTCCACCGACCACGCCACCGCACCGGCGCGCTGGGCATCGGCCTCGGGGCCGCCGTAGGAGTTCGGGGCGTAAACCGGCTGTGCGCCCGAGTGGCGGTAGGCCATCGGGGCGTCCTTGTTGTACGAGTGGACCTCGACGCGCGGCGCGTTGATCGGCAGCTGCTCGTAGTTGGCCCCGATGCGGTGCAGGTGGGTGTCGTGGTACGAGAAGATCCGCCCCATCAGCATCTTGTCGGGACTGAGACCCGTGCCCGGAACCAGGTTGGCGGGGGAGAAGCCGGCCTGCTCCACCTCGGCGAAGAAGTTGGCCGGGTTCCGGTCGAGCACCATGCGCCCGACTTGGACGGCCTCGTAGTCCGAATGCGGCCAGACCTTGGTGAGGTCGAACGGATTGAACCGGTAGTCGGCAGCCTCCTCGAAGGGCATCACCTGGATCTCGAGGCGCCATTCGGGGTGATCGCCGGCTGCAATGGCGGCGTGGAGGTCCCGGCGGTGGAAGTCGGGGTCCTGGGCGGTCATCGCCTTGGCCTCGGCATCAGTGAAGTTCTCGACACCCTGGACGGCCTTGAAGTGCCACTTCACCCAGAACCGCTCGCCGTTCGCGTTGACCGTCGAATAGGTGTGGCTGCTGTAACCGTTCATGTTGCGCAGGGTCCTGGGCGTCCCGCGGTCCGACATGAGCACCGCCACCTGGTGTGCGCTCTCGGGCGAGAGCGTCCAGAAGTCCCACTGCATGTTGTTGTCCCGCAGCCCGGTGTCAGGAAGGCGCTTCTGCGAGTGGATGAAGTCCTGGAACTTCGAGGCGTCGCGCACGAAGAAGACGGGCGTGTTGTTGCCGACCATGTCGAAGTTGCCCTCGTCCGTGTAGAACTTGAGCGCGAACCCCCGGGGGTCACGCACCGTGTCGGCGTAGCCCTGCTCGCCCGCGACGGTGGAGAAGCGGGCGAACATCGGGGTGCGCCTGCCCACCTCGCCCAGGAAGTGCGCCCGCGTGAACCAGGTCACGTCCTCGGTCACCTCGAAGTAGCCGTGGGCACCACTGCCCTTCGCGTGCACCACCCGCTCGGGGACCCGCTCGCGGTTGAAGTGCTGCATCTTTTGGACGACGTAGTGGTCGTGGAGCGCCGTCGGGCCCCCGGGCCCGACCGTCAAGGAGTACTCGTCGCTCTCCGCTGGAATGCCAGATCCCGTGGTCGTTGCTTCGCTCATCTCGCCTCTCCCATGTGGTCTCGGGAAGTGGGCGCCGCCCGCCCGCCCCCCCTCGATTCCCCGTCCGGGCGCCGCGCGCACGACAGACGCCCACTGTTCGCCTTTCCCCCGGGGCCGTCCCGCAAACGGACGGCCCCACCGCCGGCGGGGCCGGCGCCGCTCGTTCCAGCGAGCAGCGCGGCACCTCGGCTACCGTCGCCTGTGCCGCCCGCAGCGGTGCCAGGTCACAGTGCTCCTCGGAGCCGAACTGAGGGAGGACGCACGATGCCCAGAGCCAAGGCCAACGGGGTGGAGATCGAGTACGACACCTTCGGCGACCCGGCCGCCCCCGCACTCCTGCTGGTGATGGGGCTCGGGGCCCAGATGATCGCGTGGGACGAGGAGCTGTGCGAGCGCCTGGTCGAGCGTGGGTTCTTCGTGATCCGCTACGACAACCGCGACATCGGGCTCTCCACCAAGTTCGACGACGGCCCCCAGCCCGACCTGACCGCCCTGCTGTCGGGCGACGGGTCGAGCGCGCCCTACCTGCTGGCCGACATGGCCGATGACGCCGTGGGCCTGCTCGATGCCCTCGGCATTGCGCGTGCCCACATCGTGGGGGCCTCCATGGGGGGGATGATCGTCCAGTCGATCGCCATCGCCCATCCTGAGCGAGTGCTGTCGGTGTGCTCGGTCATGTCGACGACCGGCGCGAGGGACGTCGGCCAGCCCACGCCCGAGGCCATGGGTGCCCTCTTGGTCCCGCCGGCCGACAGCAGGGAGCAGGCGATCGAGCAGTCGGTGGCGGGTTCGCGGGTCATTTCCTCGACCGGCTACCCCTTCGACGAGGAGCGGGTCCGCGAGCGCGCTGGCGCCGCCTACGACCGCAGCTACAACCCGGCCGGCATGGGCCGCCAGCTGGCGGCCATCCTGGCGTCGCCGGACCGCACTGAGGCCCTCGGGCACGTCGAGCTCCCGACCGTCGTGATCCACGGCGACATCGACCCACTTGTGACGCTGAGCGGCGGCCAGGCCACGGCGGCGGCAATCCCGGGTGCGGAGCTGCTGGTGATGCCCGGCATGGGCCATGACCTCCCGCTCGGGCTCTGGGGCAGTGTGGTCGACGCCATCGCCAAGAACGCCGAGCGGGCCACGGGCGCCTGAGCGGGCGTCAGCGGGTGATGGCCCGGTGGCCCTCCAAGTCCGCCTGGCGCTCCCACGTGGCGTACATCTCGGCGTAGCGGCCACCAGCGGCCACCAGCTCGGCGTGCGAGCCGATCTCGACGATCCGACCCTCGTCGACCACCACGATGCGATCCGCGCGCATCGCCGTCGAGAGCCGGTGCGCGATGAGCACCGCCGTGCGGTTCTCGAGCAGGACGTCGAGGGCGGCCTCGATCTTGGTCTCGGACTGGAGGTCGAGGTTGGACGTGGCCTCGTCGAGCACCAGCACGCGGGGGTGGGCGAGGAAGGCGCGTGCCAGGGCGATCAGCTGGCGCTCCCCCGAGGACAGTGACTGGCCACGCTCGTGGACGACGGTGTCGAGCCCGTCGCCCAGGCGCTCGATCACCTCGGTGAGCCCGACGGCGACCACCGCCTCTTCGATCTCCGCGGTGGTGGCGTCTGGCCGGGCGAAGGAGATGTTGTCCCCGACCGTCCCGGCGAAGAGGAACGGCTCTTGGGGGACCACGCCGAGCTGGCGGCGCAGCGAGTGCAGCGTCACCTCACGCAGGTCGAACCCGTCGATGAGCACCCGGCCCGACGTCGGGTCGTAGAAGCGGGTCACGAGCTTGGCCATGGTGGACTTGCCCGCACCGGTGGGCCCGACGAAGGCCACCGTCTCGCCGGGGGCGATGCGCAGGTTCACGTCTTCGAGGACGGGCACCGCCGGGTCGTAGCCGAAGTCGACGTGGTCGAAACTGATCGCCCCTCGGATGTTGCCGAGCTCGACGGCGTCGGCGGACTCCATGACGGAGGGCTCGGTGTCGAGGAGCTGACGCAGCTTGGCGACCGACGCCTGCCCCTGCTGGTAGGTGTTGTACTGCTGGACGAGCAGCTGGATCGGCTGGAAGAACCGGTTCAGATACAAGAAGAAGGCGACGAGCGCGCCGAGGCTCAGCTGGTGGTGCAGCACCATGTTGCCCCCGATGGCGAGCAGGGCGGCCTGGCCGAGAACGCCGATCAGCTGGGTGCCCGGGCCGTAGACGGCGTTGATCTGGGCCGTGTAGTTGTTGGCGTCGCGGTATTCCCCGACCACGTTGCGGTGGTGGACGATGTTGTGGCGCTGGCGGTTGTGGGCCGTCACGATGCGCACGCCGTGGAGGCTCTCGGAGAGGTCGGCGAGCACGTTGGCGATGCCGTCGCGCACCCGGTCGTACCCGCGCTCGGACGAGCGGCGGAACCACAGCGAGATGAGGATCAGCACCGGCAGGATCAGCACGACGGTGATGAAGGCCAGGCGGACGTTCGTGAGGAACAGGATCACCGTGATCACGACCATGGTGAGGCCCTGGATGGCAAACTGCCACAGCCCATCCTGGAGCAGCTGCTGGAGGTTCTCGATGTCGCTCGTCATGCGCGACATCAACACGCCCGCCTTCTCCTCGGTGAAGAAGTCGAGGGAGAGGCGCTGGAGGTGGGTGAAGACCTTGACCCGCAGGTCGTTCATCACCCACGCCGCCAGGCGGCCGGTGGCGCGCACCTGGGCCCGCTGGGACACGGACGTGACGAGCACGGCCACGAGGTAGACGACCGCCACGACGGCCACCACGAGCATGGACTTGTGGCCAGGCGACATGCCGTCGTTGATGGCGATCTCGGTGAGCTTCGGGCCGAGCTGGGCAACGATGCTGATGACCACCACCAGGATCGATGCCCAGATGAGCGTGCGCGGGTACTCGGTGAGCAACCTGGTCAGGGTGAGGCGCTTGCGCTCCTGGTCGCTCGAGCGCTGCGAGAAGGCCAGGTCCGGGTCCGGGTGGACCGGCTCGTCGGCGAGCAGCGTGTCGACGCCGTCTTGGAGCTCGGAGGGGATGCCGCCGAAGGGGAGCCCCGCGCCGCGTCCGGCCGCGTTGCCTCCCATGATCGGACCGCCGCCGCCACCACCCATGCCACCGCCACCCCAGGCCATCAGTGCAGCCCTTCTTCTTCTTCTTCTTCTTCGAGCACGGCCTCGTCCTCGACCTGGGCGAGCACCTCGCCGTAGAGGGGCGAGGAGGCGAGCAGCTCGGCGTGGGTCCCGTCGGCCACGATGCGGCCACTGTCGAGAAGCACGACGCGGTCGCTCAAGGCGATGGTCGAGAGCCGGTGGGCCACGATCAAGGTGGTGCGGCCCTCCATGAGCACGCGCAGCGCCCCGTGGATCTGCTGTTCGACCTGGACGTCGATCGCACTGGTGGCGTCGTCGAGGACGAGGATCGGCGGGTTGACCAAGAGGGTCCGGGCGATGGCGATGCGTTGGCGCTGGCCACCCGAGAGGGTGTAGCCACGCTCACCGACCACGGTGTCGTAGCCCTCGGACAGCTCACTGATGAACCCGTGGGCGCCCGCTGCACGCGCGGCGGCCTCGATGTCGGCGCGCTCGGCGTCGGGGCGGCCGTAGGCGATGTTGTCGGCGACCGACACGGAGAAGAGAAAAGCCTCGTCCAAGACGATGCCGACATTGGCGCGCAGGCTGTCCAAGGTGAGGTCGCGCACGTCGTGCCCGTCGATGGCGAGCGTGCCGGCTGTGGTGTCGTAGAAGCGGGCCAACAGACGCGCCACGGTGGACTTGCCCGACCCTGTCCGGCCCACCAGGGCCACGGTTTCGCCCGGCGCCATGTGCAGGTCGAAGTCCTCGAGCACCAGAGGGCCGTCCTCCCCGTAGGCGAAGTCGACGTGGTTGAAGTCCACCTGCCCCCGGCACTCGAGGAGGTCGACCGCCCCGGGGCGCTCGGTGATCGTCGGCTGCTCGTCCATGATCTCGTAGATCCGCTCGGCCGACGCGGCCGCACGCTGCCCCATCATGATCAGCATGCCGAGCATCATGAACGGAGCCTGGAGCATCAGCAGATAGGCGTTGAACGCCAGGATGGCCCCGATCCCGAGCGACCCCTGGATCACCATGTAGCCGCCGAAGAGCAGCACGAGGGCGAGGCCGAGCTGGGGGAGGTTCTGGATGACCGGGCTCCACTTGGCCCGCAGGTCGGCGTCTTTGATGTAGCTCCACTGGAGCCGGGTCGCCGCCTTCGCCAGCGAGTTGAGCTGATCGTCCTCGGCGGCGAACGAGCGCACGACCCGCACGCCGTTCACATTTTCGTCGACGATGGTGGCGACGTCGGCGAGGCGTGCCTGGATGATCCATGAGACCGGGAACATGGTCTTTCGCATCTTGACGCCGACGAGGAAGACGAACGGCATGGTGACCATGGCGACCAGCGCCAGCGGGACGCTGATGGAGAGCATG
Source organism: Acidimicrobiaceae bacterium (assembly GCA_003155135.1). Lineage (GTDB taxonomy): Bacteria > Actinomycetota > Acidimicrobiia > Acidimicrobiales > RAAP-2 > Bog-515. Next base: position 157,143 of record PMFN01000013.1, read on the forward strand.
TAGCAAAAGGCCACTACGGCGATCGAGCACTGAACCAGGATCAGCGGGGCGAAGGTCATGTACATCTGCACCGAGCGGATGTCCGAGTTGGCCCGGGAGATCAGCTGGCCCGACTGCACCCGGTCGTAGAACGAGAAGGACATCTTGGTCAGGTGCTCGTAGATGAGGGTGCGCAGGTCGTACTCGATCCCGTAGGCGGTCTTGAAGAGGAAGAGGCGCGAGATATAGCCCGCGACACCACCGACCAGGCCAAGGGCGAGGATCCACCACACGTAGACGCTGAGGGAGACGGTGTGGGCCTCGAGGGAGTTGGTGATCGCCTTGTTCAAGAGCTCGGGGATCTGCACCTGGAGGACGAGGCCTACGAAGGACAGAACGAGCGACGTGATGAAGATGCCCTTGTGGGCGCTCATGATGGGCAGGGCGCGGCGCAGCCAGGTCTTCGAGCGGTCGGGGTCGATCGAGGCCTTCGCCCCGCCGTAGCGCGGCGTCTCGGCCATCGGGGTGAACTCGGTGGCGCGCGCGGTGGAGAGGATGTCGGCCTCCCGCTGGCGGGTGGTGGTCATGGCTGCGAGCGCCTCGCCCGGTAGTGGGCCGACATGGCGCTGCGCCAGAGGGCGAGGCCGTCGAGGGCCTGCTCACGCTCGCCGGGATTCTCCAGGCAGCCGGCGACGTCGCTCAGTCGTTCCGCCACGGCGCCATCGGCTCGGGCAAGCGTGGCGTGGCCCTGCTCGGTCAGGCAGTGGTCGACCCGGCGGCGGTCCCCCTCGGCCGCCCGGCGATCGACGAGGCCGCGACCGACCAGGCCGTCCACGATGGAGGTGACGCTCGGGGGCCGGACGCTCAGGCGCTCGGCCAGGGCGGTTCCGGCGGCGTCGCCCTCGTCGAGCAAGGAGAGCACCCGGTACTGGGGCACCGACAGCTCGACCGAGCTCAGCCCCAGCTCCACCTGCTTGGCCAACCACGCCGCGCTGCGCGCGACGGTGACATCGACCACGGTGTGGTTGGCGGAATTCATTTACTTAGAATACCTAATGGTTTTGCGGACCGAGCGCGTCGCCTGCGTTTGGACGATTCGACGGTGACGATCGGGCCGATTCGGTCAGCTGCCCCGGGCGTCCGCGCCGGGCCAGGAACCCGAGGCAAAGTCCGCCATCAGCGCGCGCGACCACGACGTCGAGGTCGCCGGTGGGACGATCAACCGGGCCGGCCAAAAAGAGCCCACTTCCACCGACCACCAGGATGCTGTAGGCAGTGCGGCGTTGTTGGAGCGCCGCCCCGTGCGTGGTGAGCGCCTCTTCGGGGGCGGCTCGGAAAGAGCACGAGCAGTTGAACTGCTCGTCTCGCGTAGGGCAACCTCTCGAGACCCCTCAGTCGACGAAGCGACTCAGCACCTCGGCCACGCACACCGGCTTCTCGCCGCCCTCGCGCTCGATGGTCACTTTGGCTGTGATCTGGACACCACCGGGGATGTCTTCGACGTTCGCCAACTCTGCGCCGGCGCGAATCCTGCTGCCGACGGGTACCGGGGCGGGGAAACGCACCTTGTTGAGCCCGTAGTTGATGCCGAGCGAAATCCCCTCGACGCGGATGATCTGGGGCATCAGGAAGCTCACGAGCGACAGGGTCAAGTAGCCGTGAGCGACCGGGCCGCCGAAGGGGCTCTCTCGTGTGGCCCGCTCGGGGTCGACATGGATCCACTGGTGGTCGCCGGTCGCGTCCGCGAACAGGTTCACGCGCTCCTGGTCGATCTCGAGCCACTCGCTGTAGCCGAGGTGCTCGCCGAGCGCCTCGCGCAGCTGGCTGGTCCCTTGAAACGTTCGCGCCATCGTGCGCCCCTTTCACTGCAGTTCGGCCGCGCCCGGCCTCCGCCGGGTACCGCGGGGGAGCGTAGCGCCCGTGCCGAGCACGGGCAGGGTCCGGTGTTCCCGCACCCTCTGGTGGCGGGGTGGTCGTGTCGATAACGTCTCGGCGCATGCCCGACGGTCCGATGCCTGACATCGATCCCTATCTCTCGGTGGTGCGCCACCCGGTCGTGGCCGACCGGCTCTGCCGCCTGCGCGAAGCGTCGACCGACAGCGCCGCCTTCCGGCGCCTGGTGAGCGAGCTCTCGGCCCTCCTTTGCTACGAGGCGCTGGACGACCTCGGCACCGAGCTCCGCCGCATCGACACCCCGGTGGCCGACGGCGTCGAGTGCTCGGTTGTGGCCGAGAACGTGCTCGTTGTGCCGATCCTGCGCGCCGGCCTCGGCATGGTGCCGGCCATCCAGGAGACGCTGCCGCTCACCGACGTCGCCCATGTGGGATTGCGCCGGGACGAGGCAACGCTGGAATCGGTCGTCTACCTGAATGCCCTGCCGGCGGACCTGTCCGGGCGCCGGGTGGTGGTGTGCGACCCGATGCTGGCGACCGGGGGATCGCTCGCCAAGGTCTGCACCATGGTGGCCGACCGCAACCCCGCCGAGATCATCGTGCTGTGCCTGATCGCCTCCGAGGAGGGCATGGCCAACTTCCGTCAGGCCCACCCGAGGGTGCGGGTCACCTGTGCGGGGCTCGACCCGCTGCTGAACGAGCAGGGCTACATCGTCCCGGGGCTCGGTGACGCCGGCGACCGTCTCTTCGGGCCACCGCCGGCCCACCCGGCCGCACTCTGAGCCGTCCCTTCCTGCCAGGTCGCGAGTCGCCGGGACTGCGAGCGCCGCTTCAGAGTCCGATGTCTTCGTGCCAGAGCTCGGGGTGCTCGGCGATGAAGCTCCCCAGCAGCTCGATGCACTCGGGATCGTCGAGCTCGAGCACCCCGTGGCCGAGCTCGACGAGCCAGTCGTGGCCGCCCACGAAGTTGCGGGACTCGCCGACCACGACCAGGCCGATGCGGAACTGCCGGACGAGTCCGCTGCAGTACCAGCAGGGCGAGAGGGTGGTCACCATCACGCAGTCGGGGTAGTCGCGCCGGCGACCGGCGTTGCGGAAGGCGTCGGTCTCGGCGTGCATCGAGGGGTCGTCGTGCTGGACGCGGCGGTTGTGGCCCCGACCAAGCAGGGTGCCGTCGCGGTGGAACAGGGCGGCGCCGATGGGTATGCCGCCCTCTGCCAGGCCGATGCGGGCCTCTTCCAAGGCGATGGCCAGCATGGCGCCGGCCGTGGCGGGGTCGAGCGTGGGTTCGCTAGTTGCGGTCACGGGGCCAGGGGAGGGAGAGTCTCGAACATGATCGACGCGAATGGTACCTACCGGACCATGGTGGGTTCCCAGGAGAAGCACCTCCCCCTCGTCACCCTCTCCCCGCAGCTCACCATCGCCCTTTTGATCAGCGTCGACCACGGGGTCGAGTTCTCGACGGTGGCCGGGCGTGAGCTGGCGGAGCTGCTCGCCCCCTACGACGTCGATGTCGTCGTCTCGGTGGCCACCATGGGGATCCCGCTCGCCATCGAGGTGAGCCGGGCCCTCGGCCTCGACGACTACGTGATCCTGCAGAAGACGCCGAAGATCCACCTTGCCGATGCCATCGCCGAGCCGGTGAAGTCGATCACTACCGGGGCCCCGCAGCGTCTGCTCTTCGACCGTGCGCGGGTCGCCGCGGTCGCCGGCAGGCGCGTCGGCGTGGTCGACGACGTCATCTCGACCGGGGCGTCGCTCAGCGCCGCCCTCAAGCTTCTGCGCAGTGTCGAGGCCCAGCCCGTCGCCATCGGCACCATGCTGACCGAGGCCTCGCAGTGGCGCCACGCCCTCGGCGACGACGCCAGGCTCGTGCACAGCCTCGGTGCGATCCCGCTCTTCCGACCCAACCCGGCCGGCGAGCTCGAAGAGGACTGGGACGGGGCCGACCCCGAGCCGGTCCAGGCCACGACCGGGGTCTGAGCCGCCGATCAGAGCCTGGCGAAGGTGTGGGCCTCGGCCGCCACCCGCTCCGCGGCCTCGGGGTTGACCGAAGGCCGTGTCGACTCGATGGCGGCGAAGATGTCCTCTTGGGTGACCCGGCTCTCGCCGCCGGCGAGCGCCCGGTCGAAGGCCAGCTGCGCGCTTCGTTGGGCGACCAGGGCGAAGTCGGCGGGGGTGAAGCCGTCGGTGCGCGCCGCGATCTCCTTCGGGTCGCCGGCGGGCACGAAATCGACGGCCAGCTCGGCACGCCCCCCCTCGTCGGGAGCGGCGATGGGGATGATGAGATCGAAACGGCCTGGCCGCAGCAGGGCGAGGTCGATGGCGGCGATCGAGTTCGTGGCCATGACCATCAGCCGCCCCGGGCGGCTCTTGAAGGTCGGGATGGCCTTCAAGAGCTCGTTGACAATGGGCTGGTTGTCCGGTCGCTCGGCACGGTCGGACGCGATCTCGTCTGCCTCGTCGATGAAGCAGACGATGCGGTCGACCCGGCGCAGCTCGTCCAGTGTCTGGCGCAGGGCGGCCGCGCCGGCCGCGCCCTGACCGAGCAGCGAGGGGTGCAGCTCGACGAACGCCCACGAGAGTCGCGACGCGATGGACCGCGCGAACGAGGTCTTGCCCGTCCCAGGGGGCCCGAACAGCATGATGGCGGCCGGCGGGGTCAGCTCGAGGCGGTCGGCAAGATCAGGGTGGGCGAGGGGTGCGACCACCCGGCGCTCCAAGAGCTCCTTCGTCGAGGAGAAGCCCTTCATCGACTCCCAGAGCCCCGACTCGGGGAAGCCACCGCCGTAGCGCTCGACGGTCGCCAGTTCCTCGGGGACCATCGAGGCATCGCGCACGTAGAGGTGCAACCCGTCGAGATGGGTGAAGCCCTGATTGGCGAACGCCAGCTCGCCGACCTGGCCGGGGTGCACGAGGGCAATCAGCCGGGAGGCACCCTTGTGGATGATCTCCTGGTCGAGGGCACGCAGCAGCGACGAGCCGATTCCCTGTTGGCGCCAGGACGGGTGGAGCGCGAGGGCGAGCAGGTGGGCGTCAGGGCCGCCGACGCGAGCGATGACCGCTCCCACCAGGGTGCCCGCCGTCGAGATCGCGACGCAGGCCGGCTGGTGCTCGGAGAGTGCCTCGATGACGTCACTGCGGCTGTAGGGGGCTCCCGTGGCGATCCCGGCCTCGTCGATGAGCTCGACCACGTCCTCGAAGGACAAGGTGGCATCTCGATGATCGAGCGTCATGACCCGCCACGTCAGCACGAGCCAACTCTACGCAGTGCTGCGCTGCGTGGCTGTCGATCCGACAAGGTGGTGGATCTAGGCGATGCCCTGGTCGCGGAGCAGCTCCTGTTGGATGGGGACCTGGCGCTTCACGTCCTTCCAGCCGAGGATGAGGTAAGCGAGGCCGCCGACCACCATCCCGGTGAACACGGAGAAGTCCGCACCCCCGGAGTGCACGGTGATGGGATTCATCCACTTCGGCACGTTGAGGCCGATGGGGGGCGAGAGGGCCGACATGGCGGCGCACATCCCGATCAGCTGCGCCACGAGAGCCCGCCAGTTCCACCCGCCGGTCGAGCCGTAGTAGATGCTCGTGTGGTCACGCTTTTGGAGCTCCGAGGCGACGTAGCGGTAGCGGCGCATCGCCCAGTCCACGAGGAAGATCGCCACCCACGGGGCGATCCAGATGATCACGAGGCTCACGAATTCCTTCAGGTAGGTGCTGAAGTTCGAGTTGAACACCGCCCAGAAGGTGATCAGCATGCAGATGAAGCTGTCGAGCAGCACGGCCTGATAGCGCTTCAGGTGGGCGCCCATCGCCTGGAGGGTGACCCCAGAGGAGTACATGTCGAGGCTGTTGATCCCGAAGAGCTGCGTGATGGCAAACAGCAGGAAGATCACCACGAATGCAGGCGGCACGGTGCTCTGCCCGAGGAATGCGGTAAAGGGGTTCGAGCCGTTCCACTCCGCCGCGGTGCCAACAGCGGTGAAGGTGACCGCCCCGAGCGTCATGATCAGCACCTCGGGGATGAAGGTGCCGGCGAAGATCCAGCCGACGGTGGCCTTTTTCGACGCGTCACGGGGCAGGTAGCGGCTGTAGTCGTTGCCGCACTCGGCCCAGCCGAGGCCCGACAAGGTGATGGTGAAGGCGAGGCCGACCATGTAGAGCTGCCAGTTCACGTAGCTGGCCGGGTGGGCGCCCAAGTGGGCGTGGCTGGCGGTGAAGCCGAGGACCACGGCGAAGATCACCACGAAGGGCACGATCAGCATCCGCAGGACCTTGACCATGGTGGCATGGCCGAGGAACGGCAGGATGATCTGGATGGCCACCGCCACGAGGATGAGGATGACCTTGGCCGGCGAGCCCGGGTGGAAGCCGGACTTGGTCACGAGGACCAAGGAGGCGCCGACGATGAGGATGAGGCCCTCCACCTCGAAGCCGAGCTGGGTCAGCCAGTTGAAAAAGGCGATGACACGGTTGCCGTTCGGCCCGAATGCCGCACGGTTGATCCCGAACACCGTGGTGCCGGCGTCAGGTCCCTGCAGGGAGGCGAGGCCGAGGAGGAAGTACGAGAGGTTGCCGATGATGATCAGGCTGAGCGTCTGGAGGAAGCTGAAGCCGAACCCGATCAGGATGGCGCCGTAGATGAAGTACTCGACGTTGACGCTCGCCCCTGCCCACATGCTGGCGATGTCACGTGGCCTGGCCCACCGCTCGCTCTCGGGGATGAACTCGACGCCTCGCGGCTCGACCCGGAACGGCAGGTCCCCCTCGGGCAGGTTCTCGATCGGGTCTTCAACCTTGACTGCGGCCACGCTTCCTCCATCTGCTCATTCGGATCAGTGCAACGCCACACCACCGGACCCGCCCCGCCCGCGCGAGTCGAGCGGGGCCCCACCGGGCGAGTTCGACGTCCGGTGGCCGACCCGCTCGGGAGCCGAGTGCCAGGATCCGCGCCGGGGGTGCCGGCGGGGGCGGGCCGCGAACGCCTCCAGCGAGAGAATCACACGCCACGCTCCTCGATTGGGTGCGACCGACCTCGCGCATGCGACGTTTCCGATGAGACAATGCGTGCAAACGGTCGTGACGTCAAGCCGAACTGTGTGAACTTCTGGTTTCGCGCCCGGGCGGGGGAAAGTCCATTCAAGCGTTCGTGGCCAAGAAGTCCTCAAGCTCGCCGTGCAGTTCGTGCCGGCGGTCGTCGTCGGCGAAGCTCGAGTCGATCGAGGTGCGCGCGATGCGAGCGAGCATCGGGCGGTCCCACCCGAACGCCGCCGCGCTCCGGGCGTACTCGCCGGCCAGATCGATGCCGTAGAGCAGCGGGTCATCGGTGTTGAGGGAGAAGGCCACCCCGGCGGCCGCCAGGGGTACGACCGGGTGCTCGGCCAGCGAGGGGACGACGCCGAGGATGACGTTCGAGCTCGGGCAGATGTCGAGGGGGATGGACCTTCGGACCAGCTCGGCCACCACCGCCGGGTCCTCGAGGGCGCGGATGCCGTGGTCGATCCGCTCGGCCCCGAGCAGCTCGATCGCCTCGCGCACGCCGTCGGCCCCCGAGGACTCGCCCGCATGCGCGCAGCGCCGGAGCCCGGCCGCGCCGGCGCGCCCGAATGCCTCGGCGAAGCGCTCGTTGTGCGAGCCTGCTGCCTCGTTGCCGTCGATCGAGAGGGCGCCGACGCGCCGGTGGCGGCGCTCGATCATCCAGTCGACGAAGTGCAGGGCCTCGGTCGCCGACTGCTGCCGCTTCAGGCTGAGGCAGAGGGTGGCCGTGGCGAAGCCGTCGGCCTCGGCGTTGCGGAACCCGTCGTCGAGGGCGTCGAGCATGAGCCCGAGGCGGTCGGCGAAGCCGGGCCAGTGGGTCGGGTTGGCGATGACGTCGATGTGGCGGGTGCCCGAGACCGAGCTGCGCCGAGCGGACTCGTAGGCGATGGTGGCGAGCTCGTCAGGCTCGGTGATGAGCGCGCACGACCAGTCGAGGTAGGCGAGGAGCTCGGCGAGACCGCCGAGCACCGGGCGCCCTTCGTCGAGGGGGAGCGGCGAGGTGGCCCCGTGGCGCTCGGCGGCGACCGCCACCACGGCGGCATCCACGCAGCCCTCGAGGTGGAGATGGACCTCGGCCTTCGGGAGCCGGTGGATCCACTCGAGGTCGGTCAGTGCGGGCGCCACGCACTCATTGTGGACCATGGGCCGACCCGGGAAAGTGAGGTGGTGTGTCGGGCGGGCGCGACCCCGAACGGCGCCAGACGCTCGCCGTATGCTGAAGACGTCACCCCCACAGGCCGTACGAGACCGCGGCCGCCCCGGCGGTCACCCCAGAGGAGTCCGATGCCCACTGACAAGCCCATGCAGCTCGGAATGATCGGACTCGGCCGGATGGGCGCCAATCTGGTGCGCCGGCTCATGGCCGACGGCCACCGTTGTGTCGTTTACGACGTGAGCCCCGATGCGGTGAAGGCGCTCGAGGGCGAGGGCGCGACCGGCGCCAGCTCGCTCGCCGATTTCGTGGCGAAGCTCGAGACCCCGCGCGCAGCGTGGATTATGGTGCCCGCCGGCGTGGTCCAGACCACGCTCGACGAGCTCACCCCGCTTCTCGAACCGGGCGACATCGTGATCGACGGTGGCAACTCGTACTACCGCGACGACATCGCGCGTGCCGAGCAGCTCGAGTCCGAGCAGCTGCACTTCGTCGACGTCGGCACCAGTGGAGGGGTCTTCGGACTCGAACGAGGCTTCTGTCTCATGATCGGTGGCGAGGACCCCGTGGTCGAGCACCTCGACCCGATCTTCAAGACCATTGCGCCGGGCGAGGGATCGCTCGAGCCCACGCCGTCACGCACCCGAACCGACGGGACCGCCCAGCACGGCTACCTGCACTGCGGCCCGAGCGGAGCGGGCCACTACGTGAAGATGGTCCACAACGGCATCGAGTACGGCCTGATGGCCGCCTACGCAGAGGGCCTCAACATCCTCGCCCACGCCAACGCCGGCGGAAAGCACCAGGACATCGATGCCGAGACCACGCCGCTGCGCGACCCGTGGGCCTACCAGTACGACATCGACCTGCCCGAGGTGGCCGAGGTGTGGCGACGCGGCTCGGTGGTCGCCTCCTGGCTGCTCGACCTCACCGCTGACGCCCTGGCCAAGTCGCCACATCTCGACGACTTCGCCGGCCGGGTCTCGGACTCCGGCGAGGGCCGCTGGACGGTCAACGCGGCCGTCGACACCGGCGCGCCGGCCCCGGTCATCACCACAGCGCTCTACGACCGTTTCACCTCTCGGGGCGAGGCCGACTTCGCCGACAAGCTGCTCTCGGCGATGCGCTCGGAGTTCGGCGGCCACGACGAGAAGAAGGACTGAGCCACCTACAGGCTGCCGGGCGCGTCACGACCGGGAGGTAGCGTCGACAGACGGTGCCATCGACTCCTTCAACCGCCGGCTCGCGCAGCGAGCAGCAGGCCGGAGCCGCGCCGCTCGTGGTGGCACGCCAGCTGGTGAAGCGATTCGGCGACTTCCTCGCAGTCGACGGCGTGGACTTCGAGATCGGTAAGGGGGAGTCCTTCGGCTTCCTCGGCCCGAACGGCGCCGGGAAGACCTCGACCATGCGGATGATCGCCTGTATGTCGCCCCTCACATCGGGGACGCTCCGGGTGCTCGGCATGGACCCGGCGACCGATGGCCCGAAGATCCGCAGCCGCATCGGCCTGGTCGCCCAAGAGGACACGCTCGACCTCGAGCTCACCGTGCTCGACAACCTGATGATCTACGGGCGTTACTTCGACCTGCCGAAGAAGGTCATCCGGGAGCGGGCGGAGCGCCTGCTCGACTTCGCCCAACTGACCGAGCGCGCCCACGACAAGGTCGACCCGCTCTCGGGCGGCATGAAGCGCCGTCTCACGATCGCCCGCTCCCTCATCTCGGAACCCGACCTCCTCATCTTGGACGAGCCGACCACAGGCCTCGACCCCCAGGCCCGCCACCTGCTCTGGGACCGGCTGTACCGGCTCCAGCAGGAAGGGGTCACGCTCGTCATCACCACCCACTACATGGACGAGGCCGAGCAGCTCTGTGACCGGCTGGTAGTGATGGACCACGGCCGCTTCGCCGCCGAGGGCGCCCCCCGCCAGCTGATCGAGGAGTTCTCGACCAAAGAGGTGGTCGAACTGCGGTTCCGCTCCGGCGAGCACGAGGACGTGGCGATGCGGCTGGCCGATGTGGCCGAGCGCGCCGAGGTGCTGCCCGACCGCCTCTTGCTCTACACCACCGACGGGGACGGCGCCCTGGCCGAGGTGCACCGGCGCGGGCTCAGCCCGGAGAGCTCCCTCGTGCGCCGCTCCACCCTTGAAGACGTCTTCTTGCGGCTCACCGGCCGCACCCTCGTCGATTGAGCGGACCGTGACCGTCGAGGCACAGCCGGTCGGAGGGGAGCGGCACCGGTCCCTCCCGACGTGGCTCCGGGCGGTGCGCTACTACGCCTACCAGTACAAGCGGACCTGGAAGGGCTCGGTCACCACCAGCTTCTTGTACCCGGTCCTGTACCTGGCGGCCATGGGCGTCGGCCTGGGCAGCCTGGTCAACAAGCACGTCGGCGTGGTCGACGGCCTGTCGTACCTCGACTTCATCGCGCCCGGACTCCTGGCGGCGACCGCCATGCAGGTGGCGGGGAACGAGTCGATGTACCCGGTGATGGGGGCGATCAAATGGTGGCGCACGTACTACGCCATGCTGGCCACGCCCCTCTCGGTGCTCGACGTGCTGCTCGGCCACCTCGGCTGGATCGTGCTCCGGCTGCTCATGGTGTCGGTCATCTACCTCGGGGTGATGGCCGCCTTCGGGACGATCCACTCGCCGCTCGCCGTGCTCGCCATCCCCGCCGCCGTCCTCACCGGTCTCGCCTTCGCCGCACCCATTTCGGCCTACGCCGCGGCCCAGAACACCGACGTCGGGTTCACCACCATCTACCGCTTCATCCTGATCCCGCTCTTCTTGTTCTCGGGCACGTTCTTCCCCGTCTCCCAGCTGCCGGCGTGGCTCCAGCCGATCGCCTACGCCACGCCCCTCTTCCACGGTGTGCGGCTGTGCCGGGGCCTGACCGAGGGGCACCTCGGGTGGCAGGCCGCACTGGTGAGCACCGCCTACCTCGTCGTCGTGTTCCTCGTGGGGTGCTGGCTCGCCGAGCGCTCCTATGCCAAGCGGCTGGTGGTCTGATGAGCACAGCGGGGCAGCGCCTCGAGCCCCCGCCCACCTTCGGGCTGCGGATCACCCCGTGGGCTGCGCTCGGCAGCCGCCGGGCGGGACGGCTCATCGAGCGCAACATCGTCGTCTACCGGCGCGGCTGGCCCCTGCTCGTCTCGGGCTTCTTCGAGCCGCTGTTCTACCTGCTGTCCATCGGGGTGGGGCTCAACAAGCTGGTCGGCGGCATCGACGTGCACGGCCAGCTCGTGACGTACACCGCCTTCGTGGCCCCCGGGCTCCTCGCGTCGTCGGCCATGAACGGGGCCCTGTTCGACGCCACCTTCGGCGTCTTCTTCAAGCTGCGCATCGAGCGGACCTACGACGCGGTGCTCGCCACGCCACTCACGCCCGGCGACGTCGCCCTCGGCGAGCTCACCTGGTCGATGATGCGCGGCGCGCTCTACTCGGGTGCCTTCCTCGTCGTGATGGCACTCCTCGGCTACGTCGTGACACCCTGGGCGATCCTCTGCTACCCAGGGGCGATGCTCATCAGCTTCGGCTTCGCCGGCATCGGCATGGCCGGCACGACCTACATGCGGTCGTGGCAGGACTTCGACCTGATCTCGCTCGCCCTGCTGCCGCTGTTCCTGTTCTCGGCCACCTTCTACCCGATCACCGTCTACCCGGGCTGGCTGCAACTGGTCGTGCGGCTCACGCCGCTCTACCAGGGTGTCGCCCTGCTGCGGGGGCTCGACTTCGGGTTCTTCACGTGGTCGCTCCTCGCCCACGCGGTCTACCTAGTCGCCATGGGGGTGGTCGGCCTCGCCGTCACCGGGAGGCGCTTCGCCGTGCTGCTCCTACCCTGAGTCGCCACGAAAAAATTTGAGCACGCAGCCCTCGCAAACGGGAACTTCAGTGTCCGGGCCGGCGTTGTACCCGGTGAACGAGAAAGTGGGGTGGCCAGATGGCCTACGAGATCACCAAGGACGAGCGGCAGTGGCGTGACGACCTCACGCCCGAGCAGTACCGGGTGCTGCGCAAGAGCGGCACCGAGCGCGCCTTCACCGGCGCCTTCTACGACAACCACGATGACGGCGTCTACCGCTGCGCGGCGTGCCATGCTGCGTTGTTCTCGTCGGACGCAAAGTTCGACTCGGGGACCGGGTGGCCGAGCTTCTTCGAGCCGGCCGTCGCCGAGGCGGTCGAGCTGCACCGGGACTTCGGCATCCTCGGCATGCGCACCGAGGTGCGCTGCCGGCGCTGCGGGTCCCACCTCGGCCACGTCTTCAACGACGGGCCGCGCCCGACCGGCAAGCGGTTTTGCATCAACTCGACCGCACTCGAGCTCGAGCCCGTGGGCACGGAGGAGTTGGTAACGAAGGACGGCGGGTGCCACGACGCTACCGTCGAGAGCACTGAGCACACCGGGAGGTTGTGAGATGGGTCTTTTCTCAATGACGAAGAACGAGCTGGTGCGCCCCGAGCGGGCGCTGCCCGGTCGTGCCACCGCCGTGGCGGTGCCGGCCCGGCACCTGGTGCTCGGCACACTCCTCACCCCGCCGTTCCCCGATGGACTCGAGCAGGCGATCTTCGCCATGGGGTGCTTCTGGGGTGCAGAGCGCAAGTTCTGGCAGCTCGATGGCGTCTACACCACTGCCGTGGGCTACGCCGGGGGCTACACACCGAACCCGACCTACAGCGAGGTCTGCTCGGGCCAGACCGGGCACACCGAGTCGGTCCTCGTGGTCTATGACCCGAAGAAGGTCACCTACGAGCAGCTGCTGGCCGTGTTCTTCGAGAACCACGACCCGACCCAGGGCATGCGCCAGGGGAACGATCGCGGCACCCAGTACCGCTCGGCCATCTACACGACGACCGACGCCCAGCTGGCCGCCGCCACGGCTGCCGTCGGTCCCTACCAGGAGGCGCTCGACGCTTCCCACTACGGGCCGATCACGACCGAGATCGCACCGGCAGGGCCCTTCTACTACGCGGAGGACTACCACCAGCAGTACCTCGAGGCCAACCCCATGGGGTACTGCGGCCTCGGTGGCACCGGGGTCTCGTGCCCCGTGGGTGTGGTGCGCTCACCCGACAGCGCCGCCTCCTGAGCGAGTCGTCGGTCCCCGGGGGTCGCCCCGGGGAACCGGCCGGCCGGCTGGGCTAGGAAGGGGGGATGGCAGATCCCGCCTTCCCGAGAGACGAGCCCCCCTACGACGCACCCGAACGGGCGATGCTCATCGGGTGGCTCGAGTTCCACCGTGCCACGCTCGCGTGGAAGTGCGGTGGGCTCGACGACGCGCAGCTCCGGCTCCGTTCGGTGATGCCGTCGGCCCTCTCGCTGCTCGGCCTCATCCGCCACATGGCCGACGTCGAGCGGGGTTGGTTCGCCAACGCCTGGGGCGGCGAGGGGCTGCCCTACCGCTACTCGAGGCCCGATGAGCCCGACGGCGATTTCTTCGAGGTCGACGATGCCGACGTCGAGGAGGCGTTTGACGCGTGGGGCGTGGAATGTGCCCACAGCCGTCGCCTGCTCGACGAGGTGCGCGACCTCGACGCCCTGGGCCAGGGCGTGCGCGATGGTCAGCACGTCTCCATGCGCTGGATCCTCACCCACATGATCGAGGAGTACGCCCGCCACAACGGCCACGCCGACCTCATCCGCGAATCGATCGACGGCGCCGTCGGCGAGTGAGCGCCGCGAGAACGCCATGCCCACCACCGGGGCGTTGAGACTCCTGAGCGCTCAGTCTCTCGACGCCACGCGCCGAGGCGCAGGTCAGTCGAACGCAGGGTTGGGCGCTTCGGCGTCGATTCCGTAGGTGGCGATGGCCTCGTCGACCTCGTCGGCCTTTGCGTCGCCCGACGCCCGGAGGCCGTCGAGGACCGAGACGATGACATGCGCGGCGTCGACCTCGAAGTGGCGACGCAGCACCGGTCGGGAGTCCGACCGGCCGAAGCCGTCGGTGCCGAGCACGGCGAAGTGCCGAGGAACGAAGCGGGCGATCTGGTCGGGCACCATCTTCATGAAGTCGGTGACCGCCACGATCGGACCCTCGGACTCCGAGAGCACGTCGGTGACGAAGGGCACCCGCTCGGCGTCGCTCGGGTGCAGCCGGTTGTGCCGCTCGGTCTCGAGCGCCTCCTCGCGCAGCGCCTTGTAGCTGGTCGCGCTCCAGAGCTCTGCGCTCACGTCGTGGTGCTCGGCGAGCAACTGCTGGGCCTCGAGGGCCGCCTGGCTGGCGCTCCCACTGAAGAGGATGGTCGCCCTGCGAGATGGGCCCGCGGGGCCCGCCGCGAAGCGGTAGAGGCCGGCCATGATGCCATCGTCAACCGAGGAAAGGCCTGTCGGCTCGGGCTTCGCGGGCATGGTGTAGTTCTCGTTGTACAAGGTGAGGTAGTAGAAGACGTCCTCAGCCTGGGGCCCGTACATGCGCTCGATCCCCTCACGGACGATGACGGCGGTCTCATAGGCGAAGGCGGGGTCGTAGGCCTGCACGTTGGGCACAGCCGAGGCGAGCACCAACGAGTGGCCGTCGTCATGCTGAAGACCTTCGCCGGTGAGCGTGGTGCGCCCGGCGGTGGCCCCGAGAAGGAAGCCCCGGCCGCGCATGTCGCCGAACGCCCAGATCCCGTCGCCGGTGCGCTGGAAGCCGAACATCGAATAGAAGATGTAGAAGGGGATCATGGGCGTGCCCCACGTGGCGTACGCCGTGCCCGCAGCGGTGAAGTCGGCCAGGGCGCCGGCCTCACTGATGCCCTCCTCCAGGATCTGGCCGTCGGTCGCCTCGGAGTAGGTCAGCATGAGGCCCGAGTCCACCGGGTCGTAGAGCTGCCCGATCGGTGAGTAGATCTTGACGTCGCGAAACAGACCGTCGAGTCCGAAGGTGCGGGCCTCGTCGGGGATGATGGGCACCACCCGCGAGCCCACGACCGGGTCACGAAGCAGGTTGCGCAAGAGGACGGCGAACGCCATGGTGGTCGACACGGCGCGCCCGGCGGAGCCGGCGCCGAACTCCGAGAAGGTGGCCGCCGCCGGGGCCGGGAGGGGCTTGGAGCGGTGGACCCGCTGGGGGAGGGGGCCGCCGAGTGAGCGGCGCCGCTCCATCATGTACTCGTACTCGATGCTGTCGGGTGCGGGGCGGAAATACGGCGGCTCCCCCTCCTCGAGGGCCGAGTCGGGAATCTCCTCGTTCAGGTACAACCGGTCGCGCAAAGTGCGCAGCTGGTTGGTGTTCATCTTCTTGATCTGGTGGGTCGAGTTGCGGGCCTCGATGTCGGGCCCGAGCGTCCAGCCCTTGATGGTCTTGGCCAGGATCACGGTGGGCTGGCCCCGCACCTCGGTGGCCGCCTTGTAGGCGGCGTAGAGCTTCCGGTAGTCATGCCCGCCGCGCGGGAGCGTCTGGAGCTCATCGTCGCTCAGGTGCTCGACCATCTGCCGCAGCCGCGGGTCGGGCCCGAAGAAGTGGGTGCGGATGTAGGCGCCGTCTTCGGTCGCGTACTTCTGGAACTCACCGTCGACCGTCGTGTTCATCTCGTTGAGCAGCACGCCGTCGACGTCACGGGCCAGCAGCTCGTCCCAGCGCGAGCCCCAGACCACCTTGATGACATTCCACCCCGCGCCACGGAACGTGGCCTCGAGCTCCTGGATGATCTTGCCGTTGCCGCGAACCGGCCCGTCGAGGCGCTGCAGGTTGCAGTTGACCACGAAGGTGAGGTTGTCGAGCTGCTCGCGGGCGGCCAGCGAGAGGGCGCCGAGCGCCTCGGGCTCGTCACACTCCCCGTCGCCGAGGAATGCCCAGACCCGAGAGCCCGAGGTGTCCACCAGGCGGCGGTTGAAGAGGTAGCGGTTGAAGTGCGCCTGGTAGATGGCGTTGATGGGCCCGAGCCCCATCGAGACCGTCGGGAATTCCCAGAAGTCGGGCATGAGACGCGGGTGGGGGTAGGACGAGAGCCCACCGACGCCGGCCTGGGCACCGGCGAGCTCCTGGCGGAAGTAGTCGAGCTGGGCCTCGGACAGCCGGCCCTCGAGGAAGGCCCTCGCGTAGATCCCCGGTGCGGCGTGGCCCTGGAAGAACACCTGGTCGCCGAAGCCGGTGTCCTTGCCGCGGAAGAAGTGGTTGAACCCGACCTCGTAGAGGGAGGCGGACGAGGCGAAGGTGGCGAGGTGCCCGCCGATGCCGTCTGCACGGTGGTTGGCCCGCACAACCATGGCCGCCGCGTTCCAGCGGATGAAGGCCCGGATGCGCCGTTCGATGTCCTCGTCGCCGGGGAACCACGGCTCATCCTCGGCCGAGATCGAGTTCACATACGGCGTCGACACCGTGGCGGGGAACCCGACCCCGTCGGCCCGGGCCCGCTCGAGCAGCTTCATGAGGAGGAACGACGCCCGGGACTTGCCCTGGGTGCTCAGCACCGCCTCGAAGCTCTCGACCCACTCGGCCGTCGCCTGGGGGTCGATGTCGGGCAACTGGTGGGAAAAGCCGTCGAAGATCATTGCCCTTCACGGTATCGGGCCGGTGGCACCGTCGTCGATGGGCCAGTCGGGCCCATTCGATGCTGTTCAGAGCCAGGTCGGCAGCTCCGGCAGCGGACCCTCGGGCAGGACGGTGAGCGCAGCACCGTCGCTGCGACCGCTGGCCCAGCCGAGCAGCTCGGCCTCGGACCCCTGGACCGTCTTCGCCGGGACCCCTCGGCCGTTCGGCGGACCCAGGTCGATGGCCGGGGCGCCATCGTCGGGCTCGAGCCGGAGGATGGGGCAGGCCGGCTGGGCGGTCAGGTTCTCGGTGACGAAGCCGACCAGAGCGGTGCACGTGGCGTCGGGCAGATCCGCGAAGCCCGGCCCCAGGTCGAGGTCGATGGCGTGCATCCACAGCTCACGGGCGCGCAGCCACGGCAGCTCGCGTATCTCGATGCTCCGGCCGCTGTTGGTGGACACCGTGGCCTCCCAGGCCGAGGCCGGTAGCGAGCCGAGGGATCGCCCGAGACGACCGTTGGCGTCGTGGTAGTCGGCGAGGATCGCCGCAGCAGGGCGCCGCGCACCCAGTTCGATGTCCCCGTCGCGCCGGGCGGCACTCTCGTACATGGGCGTTTCCACGCCCGTGCGCGCCCAAGTGAGGAGGTTCGAAAGCGCGTCGGCGTTGCGGGCCAGATGGCTCAGCACGTGCCCCCTGCGCCATCCGGGCAGCCGGCTCGGGGCCTCGAGGCAGTCGTCATCGGCGCCTTCGACGAGGTGGTCGACGAAGGCGGTCGCGTCGCTCATCTGGGCCTGTGACCATGCGAGAGGGTCGCTCCCTGCGCTCGTGCGCCGGTCGGTCACGGGGCGACGGCCTCGCGGCGACACCGGTTTCGGCACACGCCGATGCCCTCGATGCGCGTGGTGAGCACCTCGTCGTCTCGCAGGAACCGCGGTGGCGTGCGGGCTGCGCCGACGCCTCCGGGGGTGCCGGTGGCGATGACGTCACCCGGGCGCAGCGTGAAGATGCTCGAGGCGTAGCGGACCAGGTCGACCGGCCCGAAGACGAGGTCCGACGTGTTGCCCGACTGCACCACCTCCCCGTCGACCTCGCAGGTGATGTTGAAGCCACCCTCGACGACGGCATCGTCGTCGGTCGTCACCAGCCACGGCCCGAGGGGGGTGGTCGCCTCGAAGGACTTGCCCTGCAGCCACTGCGACGTCCGGTTCTGGAAGTCGCGCGCCGTCACGTCGTTCAAGGTGGCGTAGCCGGCGATGGCGGCAGACGCGGCGTCCCTCGAGGCATGGCGGACCGGGCGCCCGATGATGATGGCCAGCTCGACCTCCCAGTCCATCTGCTCGGAAGCCTGCGGCAGGATCAGCTCGTCGTTGGCGCCGATGAGCGCCGACGAGTACTTGGAGAACAGCGTCGGGTACTCGGGCAGCGGGTGGCCCATCTCCAAGATGTGGCTCTTGTAGTTGAGCCCCACACAGATGATCTTCTCGGGGGCGAGGATGAGCGGCGCGTAGTCGAGCTGAAGTCGATCGTGGCGCGTGCCGGTGGCCGCTTCTGCGCGCGCACGCCAGTCGGGCTCGGCCAAGAGGGTGCCGACATCGCGTGCGGGCAGCTCGACGGCCTCCTCGTCGTCGACTCTGACGGCGGTGGTGCCGCCACCCATGCGGATAGTGGCCAGCTTCACGATGCGCTCCTCGGTGCGGTGGTCATACGACCATTCTTCCCATTTTGGCCCGATGCGGCACCAACAGGCGCCCTCGGACGACGGGTGCGGTTCTAACCTGTGGGCATGGCCGGTGTCACCTTCGATTTCAATGCCACCTTCGGCGACGACTACCTCTACTTCCACGAGGCCTATCTCACCGAGGAGCGCAGCAACGCCGAGACCGCCGAAATCGTGGAATTGCTCAACCTCGCGCCCGGGACCCGGGTCCTCGACGCACCGTGTGGCCACGGCCGCATCGCCAACCGCCTGGCGACCGCCGGCATGGAGGTGGTGGGCGTCGACAACAACCCCGGTTTCCTCGACCTCGCCCGGGCCGACGCCGCATGGCGGGGCGTGGACGTCGACCTGCGCTGGGGCGATCTGCGGGGCCTCCCCGTCGATGGGCCGTTCGACGCCGTGTTGTGCTGGTTCACGTCGTTCGGTTACTTCGAGGACGACGACAACCGACGGGTCCTCGCCGAGTTCCACCGTGTGCTGCGGCCGGGGGGCCGGCTGCTCATCGAGACGCTGCACCACGACGGGTTCGTCCGCCACTTCACGACCGACCCCGATGCAACGGTGACCGAGCGCGGTGACGACGTGATGATCGACCGGTCCGAGTTCGACCCCGAGACCGGGCGCGTCGAGACCACCCGGGTGGTGCACCGCGACGGGGTGCGGCGGCGGAGCACGCATTTCATCCGCCTCCCGACCATCCCCGAGTGGCGCCAGTGGCTCGGCGAAGCCGGCTTCGAGGCGGCACGCTTCACCGACAGCGGCGGCATGCTGCTCACGGTCGACAGCTGGCGGCTGGTGGTGACCGCGCTGGCCTAACGCCCGGCTCAGGGTGCCTGGTGGGCGATGTCGGTGGCGCGTGGGTGCTGACGGACCCGTTCGTCGCGGCTCGCGGCACTCGATACCCGCCCCGCGACCGGTCGCCACACGAACGGCACGGAGGCGGTGAGCAGGGCACCGACTGCCCCCCAGAGCACATAGGGCGCCCAGATGTGGAGCCCGAACAGCGCGCCGCCGGTTGCCGCCGCCAGGGCGATGGCCGCTGTCTCGGACGTGGAGAAGAGTCCCTGGATGCGGCCCGTCTCCCCCGGAGCCGCCGACTGGGTGAGCAGGGACTGGGCAGACGGCAGCGCAATGGCGAAACCCGAGGACTCGATGGGCGCCAGCAGCAGCAGCCACCAGACCGAGGTGACGAAGGGGTAGAGGCAGCAGAAGCCTACGGAGACGATGAGCGCCCCGAACACGAGCCAGCGCCGGTCGTAGCGGTCAGCCAGCCGGCCGCCGACGCGTGAGAAGGCCACGAACGGGATGGCGAAGAGGGTCCACGAGAGGCCGATCTGCCAGGTGGCCGCCTGGCGGTGCTCGAGCAGGAGTGTCCAGGTGGACTCGTAGACGCCGATGGTCAGGCCGAGGGCGGCCGCCGCCAGCAGCGAGCCGGTCATCGCCCGGTTGAACGAGAGACGCCGGCGCAGCCGCGCGGTCCGGTCCTCGGGTCGTGCACCGTGCTGGGCCAGGTCGGCGTCGGCCAGCACCGGGATGCACGCGAGCACCGACATCACGCCGGCGACCAAGAAGATGATGCTCATCGACGAGACCCCGATGAGCGAGCCGATCAGGGGGCCCACGGCCATGCCGCCCAGCTGTCCCGAGTAGATCGAGCTGAACGCCCGGCCCCGGCGCTCGATGCTGACCGCCGCAGAGATCATGGCGAGTGACGCCACCTCGGCAGCTCCCGCACCCGCCCCCTGCGCGGCGCGCAGGGCGATGTCCCCGACGGGGGAGACGGGCAGCAGGAACGCAACGCTGGCGGCGCCATAACAGAGCAGGCCACCGATGAGCACGGGGCGACGGCCGATCCGATCAGCCAGCCGCCCGGCGGGGTACTGCAACGCCAGGGCGGCCACGAAGTAGGCGGCCATCACGGCGCCGATGACCGTGTCGGAGCCACCCCGGTCGCGCAGGTAGATCGGCAGGAGAGGGAGCACGGCGCTCGCCCCGAGCCACTGCAAGAAAATGGCCAGTGTGAGCGAGCGGACGAGCCGCTCCGCGCTGCGCCTCTCCGAAGAGGTCTGCGCGGCCATCGTCACGGCGTCCCCCCGATCAATGACTCGAGGCGACGGGCCACCTCATCGCGCAGCTCGGGCTCGAGGGTGCCCAGGCCGAACATCTCGGTGAACCACAGGCCGTCGGCAGCCAAGCGCAGCACGGTGGCGGTCACCGGGTCGATGCCGTCATCGACCAGCCGCTCCTGCCAGCCGGCGACGTCGTCTCGCAACGGCGCGAGCAGTGCGGGCTCGGCTGCAACCGCGGCCACGAGGGCGGCTCCCAACCGTTGTTCGCGCTCAGCCTCGCCACCCGGCGAGAAGGTGGCCCGCACGTAGGCGCGAGAGAGCGCACCCGGCGAGTCGTCGCCGGCGACCGAACGCGACATGTCGGCGCTGAAGTCCTCGATGAGTCGGTCCACCATGCCGACAATGAGGGCGTCGCGACTCGGGTAGTGGTAGAGGACGCCGCCCTTGCTGAGCCCCGCCTCGGCGGCGGTGGCCTCGAGGGTGAGGCGCGCCACCCCGTCGCGCACGACGACGTTCTCGGCGGCGGCCAAGATTCGCGCCCTGGTCTCGTCAGCCTTTGTCGTCACCCCGATACTGTACCGTCCGGACGGTACAGCGAAACCCTCAGCGGAGCTCGGTCAGCCAGCCAGCGACGACCTGGGCCACCGCCTCGTCGCGACGCCGCAGCCCATGGTCCCCGCCGTCCACCCAGTGATGCGTCACGGGACCCGGTATGGCGGCCGTCGCCTCCTCGAGCTCCTCGGGAGTGCCGAACGCATCGCGGGTCCCAGAGACGAACAGGCAGGGGACCTCGAGGGCGGGGAAGTGCTCGGTCCGCAGTTTCTCGGGCCTTCCGGGCGGGTGGAGCGGGTAGCTCACGAGCACCAGCCCCGCGGCGGGAAGGCCCTCGGCCACCGCCATCGAACACATCCGCCCTCCCATCGACCGGCCACCGAGAGCCAGCCGATCTGGCGCCATGCCGGCTGCATCGGCGAGCTCGGCAGCAGCGTGGCGCACGGCGGCGACGAGCACCGGTGCCCGGTCGGGCACCCGCCGGCCGGCGAGCCGGTACGGGAAGTCCATGCGCGAGGTGGCGAGGCCAAGACGGGCCACCGCCTCGTCGATGGCGACCAGGGCCGGTTGGTCGCGCCCGGCTCCCGCACCCGGGGCGAGCAGAAGTGCCGCAGGCGGCGGAGGGCTTGACGGGGTCATCGAGGGATTCTGCCCGACCACGGGATCAGGGGTTTCACGTCCGTACGAGGCTTCCCGAGCAGGCGATCCCAGTGGGCAAAGAGGTGGCCGTCCGCGAGACGGGGGCGAGCTGCCGCGGCTGCGTGAGGCCACCCTCGTCTTCGCCGAGACGGACCCCCCGTCGAGCGAGGTGACCGCCGTCCTCGGGGGTCACCACCGGGCTTCAACGGCTCGTCGCCCGTGCCGCCCGAGTCCACGGTGCGCTAGACCGGTTCCTGCGGGCACCCCGAACCTCTGGTGCTGCGAAGAGAAGGAGAGATCATGCCCAACGCGCTTTCCGGAACGGTGGCCATCGTCACCGGTGCCAGTAGCGGGATCGGTGAAGCCACCGCCGAAGCCCTTGTGCTCGACGGGGCCAGGGTGGTCATCGCTGCCCGGCGCAAGGACCGCCTCGATGCCCTCGCCGAGCGCCTGGGCGAGCACGGTGACGTCCTCGCCCTCGAAGTCGATGTGACCGACGAAGCGGCAGCTCGTGCGATGGTCGAGCGAACCGTTGGCGAGTTCGGCCGCCTCGACACACTCGTGAACAATGCCGGCGTCATGCTCCTCGGGCCGGTCGTCGACGCGCCCGTCGACGAGTGGCGCCGAATGGTCGAGCTGAACCTGCTGGGGCTCCTGTACTGCACACATGCTGCACTGCCGCATCTCTTGAAGGCAGCAGACGGCGACCCGCGGGGCGTGGCGGACATCGTCAACGTCAGCTCCGTCGCCGGCCGGGTGGCGCGTGCAGGAAGTGGTGTGTACAACGCGACCAAGTTTGGCGTGGGCGCGTTCAGCGAGTCGTTGCGCCAGGAGGTGGCCGGCCGTCACGTGCGCGTGAGCCTCGTCGAGCCGGGCGCAACCGCGACGGAGCTCGCCTCGCACAACCGCCCCGAAGTCCTCGAGAACATGCGCGCCCGGTTCGGGTCCATTGAGCTCTTGGCTGCCGAGGACATCGCCGGTGCGGTCAGCTTTATCGTCACTCGTCCGCGTCGAGTGGCGGTCAACGAGGTGCTGGTGCGGCCGTCCGAGCAGGAGGGCTGAGACCGAGGCGGTCCGTCGCCGAGCTCGCTACCATCCCCGGGCGAGGGGGTTCCTGCCATGGGCGACGCGTTCCCAGAGTCTGCGTGGGGCCGGGGGGAGACGCGCACCGCACACGTCATGGAGCACGTGGCCGCCACGTCCGCCGGCTCGTGGCTGATCCGCAAGGCCGTGCCGCTCGACCGCCGGCTGCTCGAGCGCAGCGACGGCCGCTTCACGATCCTCGGGCCCTTCGGCACGCCGCTCCTCTTGCTCACGACCACCGGGGCGCGCTCGGGTGAGCCACGCACCACGCCGTTGCTCTACATCGCCGACGGGGACCAGCTCTTCCTCGCGGCGAGCAATTTCGGACAGGCACGGCACCCGTCGTGGAGCACCAACCTGCTCGCCACCCCCGATGCCACGGTGGCCATCGGTGGCACGCGTCTCGGCGTGACCGCCGAACTGCTCGCCGGCGATGAGCGCCTGCGCGCCTGGGACCGCTTTGCGAGCAAGTACGAGCCCTACCGCGTGTACGTCAGCCGCACCGAGCGCCAGATCCGCGTCTTCTCGCTCCGCCGCCGCGAGCCCGCAGACTGATCCACACACGCCGTGGTCGAACGAGCGCTGGCGCCCCGGGCAACCCCGGGTCGCACAGCGCGACTGGGTCCCGAGCCGGGAGGGGACCGGAGGGACGCCACCGCTCCCGGTATCGTGTCCGCGCAGACACCGATGGCGGTGTCGTGCCGAACGCAGACAAAGGACGCCCCATGGATCTCGGACTCGACGGCAAGGTCATCCTCGTCACCGGCGGTTCCGACGGTCTTGGCCGCGCACTGTGTGGTCGCCTGGTCGAAGAGGGCGCCAGAGTCGCCCTGTGCGCACGCGACGGGGACCGCCTGAGGGAAGCGGCCAGGGGCCTGCGCGCCATGGGCGGTGACGTGCTCGACGTGGTCGCCGACGTGACCGAGCCAGCGGACCTCGAGCGGTTCGTGACCGGCGCCATGGGGCGCTTCGGCCGCATCGACGGCCTCGTCAACAACGCGGGGCGTAGCGCCGCCAAGCGGGTCGGCGACAGTACCGACGCCGACTGGGACGACGACCTCGCTCTCAAGCTCTACGGCGCCATCCGGCTGACCCGCCTGGTGCTGCCGTACCTGGCCACCAACGGCGGCGCCATCGTCAATGTCCTGGCCATTGGGGCCAAGGCGCCGGGGGCGGGTTCGACGCCGACGACCGTCTCGAGGGCAGCGGGGCTCGCGTTGAGCAAGGCACTCTCGAAGGAGGCCGGACCTGATGGCATCCGGGTCAACGCCATCCTCATCGGGTTGGTCGAGTCAGGGCAGTGGGGGCGCCGTGCCGCCCAGAGCGGCCGCGACGTCGAGGACCTCTACACGGCGATGGCACGCGACACGGCCATCCCTCTCGGGCGTGTCGGGCGGGCCGACGAGTTCGCCGACCTGGCTGCCTACCTGCTGTCGCCGCGCGCCTCGTACGTCTCAGGCGCTGCTGTCACGCTCGACGGCGGGCTCTCGGACGCACTTTGAGCCGTTCTCGGCCCTTGCGAACCCGTTGAGCGATCGGTCGCGGCGGATGAGGTGCGAGACGCGTTGGTGCGTGACACCAAAGAGTTCTGCGATGCTGGCGATGCTCGCCCCTTCGGCCCGCAGGGCCTGAGCGAGGGCCGTGCGCATGTGCCCGCTCGAGCCCGACATGCGGCCGAGGACCTGGGAGACCAACTGGACGACCCCTGGCGTGGACTCCCGCGCCATCGCTTCGGTCCAACTGGCGCCCTGCTGACGGGCGGCAGAGATGTCCCGGATCCGCCCGGCGAGCAGCCGCTCGTCGCTTGCGTTGTCCTCGAGCGTCTGACTCAGGTCGTCCAGCGCGCCGATGACGCGGTCGTCAGCTGTGTTCGTCACTGTGCACTCCTCGCCGTCGTATCGATTGTTCGGTTTGGCGATCAGCCCCAGCGGCAAGGGCCTTTTCTACACTGGGCCTTGCCGGGTCTGTGCCCGAGTAAATGACATGCCCCAATGCGGGTTGCCCAAACATGGAATGAGACGCCGGAGGGTAGGTGATAGGCGACTCGAGACGGGATGGTAACGACACGATGGCTCGGCGCGAGAGCGAGGTGCGGCGGAGTTTCCCAGCCAGTGCCGATGCAGTGAGCGATGCGCGAGTCTTCGTCGACGGCGCCCTCGCGCAGGAATCGGTGAACAGCCCATCGCGTGATGTCGCAGTCCTGCTCGTCTCGGAGCTCGCGACCAACGCGGTGGAGCACGCACACTCGGCCTTCTCGGTCAGCGTCCACGTGGACTCGGTCGTGCGCATCGAGGTCGCCGACGCGGCGGCCGCACCGCCGGTCGAGCAGTACCGACCTGTCGACGATGTCGGAGGTCGAGGGTTGCGGATCGTCGACGGCCTGGCCGACGCATGGGGAACCCGTCGGACGAGCGACGGGAAGGTGGTCTGGTTCGAGCTCGAGGGCCCGGTCCACTGAGCGCAGAACCCCCGGCGCCCATTCACCCCGTCGGCATCGTCGACCTCTCGTTTCGACCGTCCGCGCCCGCCGGGCCCCCGGCGAGCGAGCTGTTGGCCGAGATGGGTGCGGAGCTCGCGTCCCTCTACGCCGCCGATGACCGCCTATCGGTGCCGGTGCTCCACCCCGCCGAGCTTGGACCGCCGCGGGGCACCTACCTCGTGGGATGCCACGGCGACGCGGTCATCGCCGGCGGGGGGCTGCGCCCACTCGGTGCCGACACCTGCGAGATCAAGCGGATGTTCGTCCGGCCACCCTGGCGTTCCCAGGGGGTCGCCGGACGGCTGCTCAGCGCGCTCGAGGTCGCGGCGGTGGCCCTCGGCTACGCCTACGCCCGACTCGACACCGGGCCGCTCCAGCCTCATGCCCAGCGGCTCTACGAGGCCAGGGGCTACGCGCCGATCGCCGACTACAACGCCAACCCCTACGCGTCCTTCTGGGGCGAGAAGGCGTTGCCCGGTCCCGACGGGGGTCGAGGGTAACCTCGGCACTCGCTGCGAGACGGAGGTCACCTGGTGCAGCTCGGATTCATTGGCCTCGGTGCGATGGGGCTCCCAATGGCCCGCCATCTGGTCGAGGCCGGCCATGAGGTGAAGGTTGCGTCGCGCAGCCCCGGGCCCGTCGAGGCGGCAGCGGCTTTCGGGGCCACCCGGGCGGTGTCGCTCTCCGAGATCGGGCACTGGAGCGAGGTCCTCTTCGTGTGCGTGCCCTCTTCGCCGGACGTCGACGCCGTGGTCGGCGAGCTCGTACCTGCCCTCGGCCCAGGCACTTGTGTCGTCGACTGCTCGACCATCGATCCCGACGTCGAAAGCGCCCAGCATGAGCGGGTGCGAGCGCGGGGTGCGGACTACCTCGATGCGCCGCTCTCGGGCGGGACGACCGGTGCCCAGTCCGGCACGCTCACGGTCATGGTGGGCGGCGAGCCGACCGTGCTCGACCGGGTCCGCGTGGCGTTCGACCCCTTCGCCGGGCGCGTCGTCCACGTGGGTGGCGCCGGCATGGGCCAGGTCGTCAAGCTTGCCAACAACCTCGTCTACGCCGCACAGATGCTGGCCGTCGCCGAGGCGGTGACCATGGCCCAACGGGCGGGTGCCGACATGGCCACCCTCTATGACGTGCTCTCGCACTCGACTGGCGACTGCGCAGCGCTGCGCACCCGGTTCCCGGTCGCCGGCGTGCTGCCCGAGTCCCCGGCCAGCAACGACTGGGCGGCCGGCTTCACGGCCGACCTCATGGCGAAGGACCTCGACCTCGCCATCGCCTTCGCCGGCCGGCTCGGCGTCGAGCTCGAGACGACCGAGCTCGGGCGTCGGGCCCTGGCCCAGGCATCGGCCCAGGGCCTCGGCGGCAAGGACTTCTCGGCCCTGGCCGTGGCTGTCGCCGGTCGGGTGGCCCCGGCGGGGACCTCAGACGAGCCAGTGCCAGGTGCCGGCCTGGACGACGACGACCGCCGACACCCCTAGGAGGGCGACCGGCGCCACCAGTGCAGCGGTGCGCTGCAAGCCCTTCGTCTCCTCGCTGTCGCGCCCGGCGAGGAGCGCCCCGGCGCACAGCAGCGCGGCGAGTGCCGCCCAGATCGCCGCTGCCAGCGCGGCATCGCCCTTCGAGTAGCTGTCGAGGATGGGGAGGTAGACGGCGACGTTGAGCCCGCCGGCCGCCAGCGTCAGGACGACCGACGAGATCGCCCCCTTCGTGATCGGCCACTTGTGCTCGCCGGCACGGCCGGCGGGCGTGCGCAGAGCGAGCAGCCCCCGCACGCCGAACGCCAGCGGCACCACGGCGAGGAGGCCGAGCCAGCGGTCGGGGATGTCGATGAGCGTGGCGGCGAGGACCCCGGCGAGGGCAATGAGGAGCACCATCCCGACCCAGCGCCCCCCGGCGATGCGCCGCCGCCGCTTTAGGGGTGCGGCCGCGAACTGGGCCGTCGCCACCGTGAACGTGTCGATGTTGGTGGCGACGAAGGTGAACAGGGCGACGAAGACGACCGAGCTCAGCATGCGGCCCGGCCGCCGAAGGAGTGTTCGCCGCCTCGGGCTCGGGTGGCGATCGGCACGGCGTGAAGCGTAGAGCGCGCCGAGTTGCCCTCCGGCGCGTCCCGCTCCTCCCCCAGGGCCGGTGACAGACTGCTGCATGGCAGTGAGCCCCTGGCCATTGTTCGACCTACGCATCTTGACGGCGCGCCTTGAGATCCGCCTCCCGGAAGAGGCTGAGTTCCCCCTTCTGATCAAGCTTGTCGACTCCGGTATCCACGACCCGTCCACCATGCCCTTCGTCGAGCCATGGACCGATGAGCCCGCCCCTCGGCGTCAGCGCACCAACATGCAGTGGTGGTGGCGCCAGCGCGCCGAGTGGACGCCGGAGAAGTGGCACTTCACCGGCGCGGTGTTCGCCGAGGGCGAGCTGGTCGGCGTCCAGGACATCTTCGCCGTGCAGTTCGCCCGTCGGCGGTCGGTGACGACCGGCTCGTGGCTTGGCCGCCGGCACCAAGGCTGCGGGCTCGGCAGGGAGATGCGTGGTGCCATCTTGGCCTTCGCGTTCGAGTCGCTCGGCGCGCTCGAGGCGCTGAGCTGTGCCTTCTACGACAACGCCGCGTCGCTCGCGACATCAGCCTCGCTCGGCTACGAGCCCAACGGCGAGACCCTCGAGTTGCGCCGGGGGGTCCCCGATCGACTTGTCAACCTGCGGCTGACGAAGGATCGCTGGGACGGGCGGGCCCATCCCGACGTCCGTGTCGAAGGCCTGGATGCGTGTGCCGAATTCTTCGGCGTACGGAGCACGGACGGTCCCGGCCCCTACTTCTGAGCACGTGGCTCACGCGGCACGCTCACCGTGGCGCGGCGCGCCGTCGAGGTCGTGGCAGTCCCACGAGCAGTAGCCCCCGAGGCGCGCCGCCGCCGGGCCGTAGCCGCAGTAGTGGCAGCGCTCGGCCCACCCGTGGGCCTGTGCATCGTGTTCACGTGGGCAGTCGC
Source organism: Acidimicrobiaceae bacterium (assembly GCA_003155135.1). Taxonomy (GTDB): domain Bacteria; phylum Actinomycetota; class Acidimicrobiia; order Acidimicrobiales; family RAAP-2; genus Bog-515. Next base: position 185,185 of record PMFN01000013.1, read on the forward strand.
TCGGACTGTGCTGCATGGATGGTCCTCTCTCTGGTCGTGGTCTCTCGTGGTGGGGTGGCCCGGCGGTCCCCGGGGTGGTGCCGAGGCCCGCTCGTTGGAGCGGCACCTCAGCGCCACCGGCCGGTTGCGAGTGCCCGCCACACGTCGGTGGAAGGGTATTCGGGTGCGGCCATCCTCCCGCGGCGTGGGTGGCGGGCCAGGCCGCGGGCACGCAGGCGCGCCCAGCGCGTCGGTGGCTCTTCGACCAGGCGGAGGTGCACCGGGCGGGCTCGCGCGGGGCGTCCGATGTCGGAGTCGCTGTCGCCCTGGCCGATGAGCAATTGCAGTTGGGTCTCTTGAGTTGCCATGGTGTTCCTCCTTTCGTCCTGTTCGTGTGCGTCTGTCGCGGCCGGCCCTTCCGGCCTGCGAAAAGGGCGCGTCGGATTGAGGCTTTATTGTTGGAAAGAAATGAATCCCCGAAGCATCTATACAGATGCAATCGGGTGAGTTTCCTGCTCTGATACCGCCCGATGGCGACGAACCGCTCGGCGACGGCGCTGTGGTGCTGCCCCCCGGTTGGCGAGGCGCGGGCTCCGGGAGTGCTTACGACGTCGGGGTGATCGGACAAAAAAGGAGCCGCTTCCCTTCGGAAGCGGCTCCTTCGACGGTCTGGGGACCTTGAAAAGTCCTGCTCAAACCGTCTTGGAAGCCCCCTCCGTCGCCAGAGCCTTGGCCGAATTGACCGGCATCGCCGGGCAGCGGGCGCTGCCCAGGGCGAAACCGAGGTCTCGCCCTACGGCGATGGTGGCGATACGGGTCTGCTCCGAACTCCGGTTGTGCACTGCGTCCATTTCGCCACCTCCTTTCGGCTGTGGGCACACCTTACACGATTCACGTGAAAATGGAAGAGGGCAATCTGCCTTTTTTGAATCTATGAATTGCACGCATAGCCGTTCCTCAAGTGCCAACCACTGCTTGGCCGGCGCACGGGACGCGCCCGCCGCGGCGAGACTGTGTGCATGCGCACCGTCACCTTGCCCGACGCCGACACGCTCTCGGCGGCCGGGGAGGTCGTGCGGCGCTTCCTTTCGCCGACGCCGATCACGCCCGCCTCGGGCCTCGGCGCCGACATCGTCTTCAAGCTCGAGACCCTCCAGCCGACCGGTTCGTTCAAGGTCCGCGGCGGGCTGGCGGCGGTCGCTGCGGCCCAGCGTGACGAACCAGGCGTGCCGATGGTGGCGGCCTCGGCCGGCAATCACGGTCTCGGTGTGGCTTTCGCCGCCGACCGGCTCGGCGTCGAGGCGACCGTGGTCGTCGCCGAGACGGCCTCACCTGCCAAGGTCCGCGCCCTCGAGCAGTTTTCGGTGCGGCTCGTGCGGTTCGGGCGCAGCTACGACGAGGCCGAGGCCCGGGCCCTCGAGCTCGCGGCGGCCGGGGGGCGGTTTTTGTCCCCCTACAACGACCCCGATGTCGTGGCGGGCCAGGCGTCGCTCGGCGAGGAGCTCGCCAGCCAGGTCCCGAACCTGGCGACCGTCATCCTCCCGGTCGGCGGAGGCGGCCTCATCTCGGGGGTGTCCCTGGCCTTGGCGACGCGCGGCGTGCGGATCGTGGGGGTCGAGCCCGAACGATCGAACGCCATGACTGCGGCGTTCCGTGCCGACGGCACGCCGGTGGTGCTCGAGTCCACGATGGCCGACGGCCTGGCCGGCTCCATCGAGGAGGGCTCGATCACCGTCGACCTGGTGCGGCGCCATGTCGACGACATGGCCACGGTGAGCGAGGCGGAGATGGCCGACGCCATGCGGGTGCTCGCCTTCGACCACGGCCTGGTGGTGGAGGCATCGGGGTCGGTCGGCGTCGCCGCCCTCCGGGCCGGTCGCATCAAGCCCGACCAGGGGGGCACCACCGTGGTGGTGCTGACGGGTCGCAACATCGCGCCGGACCTCCTGGTGCGGGTCCTCGGGGGCTGAGCATGCCCTCGGTCGACCTCGACGGCATCACCATCAGCTACGACGTCGAAGGGTCAGGGCCGGCGGTGCTGCTCGTGCCGGGGCTCGGGGAGCCGGCCGCCGCATTGCAGTTCACGCTGGCGCCTCCACTCGTGGCAGCTGGTTATCAGGCGGTGACCATGGACAACCGTGGTGTGGCGCCGAGCTCCTCACCTCCGGCCCCCTACCGGATCGCCGACATGGCGGCCGACGTTCTCGGCGTCCTCGATGCGCTGGGTCTCGAGCGGGCCGTCGTGGCCGGGCACTCGCTCGGCGGTTGGATTGCCGAGACGCTGGCGGTGACCCATGCCGAGCGCCTGCGGGGGGCGGTCCTCATGGGCAGCGCCAACGAGTCGACGTCGTACGAGAGGGCGAGCCTCGCGCTGGCTCGGGAGATCGCGGCGAGCGGTCTCGAACTGCCGGCTGCGTACTCGGCGATCGAGACGCTGCACTACCTGCCCCAGCGCCAACTCGGCGATGACGATGTGGTCGACTTCTGGCTCGAGCTGCTGAACGGCGCCGAATGGGCGAACCCGGGCAAGCTCGGCCAGCTGGATGCCGCCCTCGAGTGGGTCGGCGCCTCCTCTCGACGGGCGCAGTGGGAGACCATTGCCGTGCCGTGCCTAGTGCTCGCCTTCGAGTTCGACATCGACTCGCCTCCCGGGCGCGCCGCCGAGGCGGCGGCGGCCATGCCCGGCGCGCGGTTCGTCTGCCTCGAGGGGGCGGGGCACCTCGGTCCGCTCACCCACACCGCCGAGGTCGCCGACCTGCTGGTCGGGTTCTTGTCCTCGCTTGCGCCCTGACTACCAGTCCGCCCAGCCGGTCGGCGTCACCGAGCCGGTCATGAGCCGGGGATCGACCGCTTCGTGCGTCTCGCCGGCGAGGTAGACGGCGAAGCACAGCTGGAGCACCTTGACCGCCTCCTCGGGCGTGAGTGACGCCGCAGTGCCGTTCAGCAGGGCGTCGATGAAGTGGGCCGACGACCGCTTGAAGCCGGTGAGGAAGCTCGAGTCGAGATCGTTGAACTCGGTGGTCGTGATGTCCTTGTCGCGTCCGCTGTAGAGCACGACCGGGGCGAGGTCGAGCATCTCGCCGGTGGCCCGGGTGACCCACAAGAAGCCCTCTTCGCCTTGGATCTCGAAGAACTCGTCGGCGCCGTAGTAGCTGGTGCGCAGCCACATGTGGGGTGCGTACTGGACCTCCATGGTCCCGAGCAACTCGGGGTCCTCGTACTCGAAGATGGCGGCGCACGGCTCGAAGAAGAGGTCCCGGCGGCGCACCACGGCCTGCACCGAGGTGATGTCCTTCTCGAGGAGCCACAGGGCCATGGCGTACTTGTGGACCATGTCGTCGAAGAGGTGGCCGCCCGGCGAGCGGTCGTCGAGGCGCCAGCCGTAGCCGTCGGGGTTGAGGCCCGTCTGGAACGACGAGTCCGTCTGGCCGACGACGGTGCGGATGCGCAGCCCGATCGGCTTGCCGATGGCGCCCTCGGCCACGAGGGACTTGGCCAGTTCGAGCGGCGGGTAATGGGCCATGCACTCACTGATGCGAAGGGTGAGGCCGGCGTTCTCGGCGGCCTTGCCCATCTCGATGGCCTCTTCGATGGTGTTGGCCACGGGCTTTTGCACCGAGACGTGCTTGCCCGCCTCCAGGGCGGCGAGGACGTGCGCGTGGTGCAGGTGCGTCGGGGTGAGCACCTCGACGGCGTCGATGTCGGGGTCTGCGAGGAACTCGTCGATGTCGTTGTAGACCCGCGGCACGCCCCAGCGCTGTGCGGCGGCCGCGGCGGACGACGGCACGACGTCGCACACAGCGAGGACCTCGCAGCGAGGGTCCTCGAGATAGCCGGCCACGTTCAGATCGGCGATGTTGCCGGTACCGAGCACTCCGATTCGAATGCTGTCCATGATGTGGGTGGCCTCCAGTGCCGTCGTGGTGGTGCCGACGATAGCCACCACCCGCGTGAGTGTCATGAGATTGTCACCAGACCGCAAACGCGCAGCAGACGGTGTCTCAGGTTCGGGTCGTTAGGGTGGCGGGAGGTCGGCGCCCAGTTGCGGCCGTTGCATCCCCCCGCACGGTCGCGACTGGGTCCCCGGCTCGTCCAACTGCCTCGATGTGCCATCGCCCGAGAGCCGGCGACTCAGAAGAGGGTGGCGGGCTCCTCGCGGTCCGCTGCTGCCTCGTCGATGAGCTTGGGACCGTCGTTGGCGACGTTGCCCACGCCCCGATCCACCGCCACGCGTGCCAGCGTGCCGCCCGCAGCGGGGAGGAGCAGGCCGTCGAGAACCGGACGTTCGGCGTCGGGGTCGAGCCAGGCGTCGAAGGCATCGGACTCGAGGATCGCCGGCATGCGGTCGTGGATGGCGGCCATGTCCTCGCCGGCGGCCGTGGTGATGATGGTGCACGAACGGACCCAGGGGTGTGCGCCGTCGGGGATGGTCGGGTCGCGCCAGAACTCGTAGAGCCCGGCGAACACGACCGGGGCGCCGTCGGCGCGCCGGAAGAAGTAGGGCTGGCGGCTGCCACCGGGGGTCTTGTGCCACTCGTAGAAGCCGTCGACGGGGATGGCGAGGCGGCGCGCGCCGTAGGCCGAGCGGAACGACGGCTTGTCCGCCAGGGTCTCGGCACGGGCGTTGAACAGCCGGTTCCCGACGGAGGGGTCGTTGGCCCACGGGGGGATCAGCCCCCAGCGGTACTCGTCGAGGACGCGGTGCCGGCCAGCGTCGTCGGCCGGCTCGGTCATGGCCAGCAGCGTGCGCGTGGGCCCTACGTTCCAGCTCGGGGGGCGTTCGGGGTCGAGCCCGGCGGCGAGTGTCGCGTCGAGGAGCCGGGCCATCCGCAGTGGTGGCGTGTAGAGGGCGATACGTCCGCACATAGGGCTAGGTGCAATGTAGGGCGAAGGGGCAGGGCGTCCGCGTCCCGCCGGGCAAAAGCGTCCCTCCCAGGGGAAACAGCCTCCCTCGGCATCCGCCACAGGGCCTCGGTATAGTGCGAACATATGTTCGTAAAGTCTGTGGAGGCGCCCCCCCGGGGGCCAAGGCCCCAACTCCCCCCCGAGCTCGCCGCCCGCGTCCGGCCGGTGGCCAGTGCGGCCAGCCGGCTGCTCCCGCTGCCCCCCGAGCTCGCCTCACTCTTCCCCGACCGGGCGCTGCGGCGGGGCTCCGCCACCGTCGTGTCGGGGCTGCGCGGTGGCGGCGTCACCACGTTGGCGCTGTCGCTGCTCGGCGCCGCGTCGGGCGCCGGGCACTGGTCCGCCGCGGTCGGGATCGCCGACCCCGGCGTGGTGAGCATCGCCGAGCTCGGTATCGACCTGCGCCGTTTCGCCATGGTGCCCTGTCCGCGCGGCGAGTGGGCCGAGGCTGCCGCCGTCCTCCTCGACGGCCTCGACGCGGTGGTCGTGCGCCCCTTCGGGCGTGCAGCGCTCACCCCGGCACGCCATCTCGTGACGCGTGCCCGTGACCGCAACGCCGCGCTGGTGGTCGTCGTGGACCACCAGCGCCACTGGCCCGAGGTGCCCGACGTGGCGCTCCAGGTGCTCTCGTCGACCTGGGAGGGGATCGGGTGCGGGCACGGGTACCTGTGCGAGCGCCGTGCCGAGGTGGAGGTCGCCGGTCGGCGCCACCGGGGTGCCCCCGAGCGCCACCGCCTCTGCATCCCTGCGGCCATGACGCCGTCGGCCGATCGCGACGGGGGTGGATGAGCCGTGGACCGTTTCGTGGTGGTGTGGTGCGCGTCGCTGCTCAACGAGGGGGAGCGGGGCGACGAACCGAGGGCGTTCCTCGACGTCATGGCCGCGGTGGAGCGGTTCTGCCCATGGGTGAGCCCCGTCCGCCTCGGCATCTGCACCGTGCCGGCCCGGGGCCCCAGCCGCTTCTTCGGGGGTGAGGCTCGCCTCGCCGAGCAGCTTGCCGCCGCCCTCGCCGAGGTCCCCCGGGCGGGGGAGGTGCACGTCGGCATCGCCGATGGGCTGTTCGCCGGCATCCTGGCGGCACGCACCTCCCTCATCGTCTCGAAGGGGGCGACGGCCGAGTTCCTCGCGCCGTGGTCCGTGTCGGTCCTGCGCCGGCCGGACCTCGGCGTTACCCTCCAGCGCCTCGGGATCCACACGCTCGGCCAGTTCGCCGCGCTGCCCGCCCGGCACGTCTTCGGACGCTTCGGCTCCGACGCCGTCACCTGCCATCGGGTGGCGAGGGGCGGGGAGGGGGAGCTGGGGGGCGTGCGCGACCCGGGCCTCGCCCGGCGGCTCGGGCTGCTCGGGGAGGGCCCAAGCGAAGCCCTCCCCCAACCGGGCTTCTTCGGGGGCGCCTCGGCCGCCGACACCCGGGCGGCCGCCTCGCTCACCCGCCTCCAACGGCGTCTCGGCACCGATGCCGTGGTGATCGGGCGTGTGCGGGGCGGCCGGGGACCCGCCGAGCGGGCCACCCTCGTCCCCTGGGGCTCGAAGGAGGCCGACCGGTCAGATGCCGCCCGGACGGCACCCTGGCCCGGGCAGCTGCCCCCGCCCTCCCCGGCGGTCGTCCTCACCGACCCCCTTGCCGCCGAGGTGCGTGACGCCGCCGGGCGAGCTGGGTCGGTGACCGGGCGCGGGCTGCTCAGCGGCGCACCGGACCAGTTGTCGATCGAGGGCGGCCCCTGGCAGCAGGTGGTGGCCTGGGCCGGCCCGTGGCCGGCGAACGAGCGGTGGTGGTCGGCCCTGCGCCGCCGCGCCCGCCTCCAGGTGGTCACCGACACGGGTGCGGCCGTCCTGCTCGCCGCCGAGCGGGAGCGCTGGTGGGTCGAGGCGGTCTACGACTGATGGGGGCGACGCCGCCATGAGCGCCTACGCCGAGCTGCACGCCCACTCGGGCTTCAGCTTCCTCGACGGCTCGAGCGATCCCGAGGAGCTGGTGGCCGAGGCGGTGCGCCTCGAGCTCTCGGCCCTTGCCCTCACCGACCACAACGGGTTCTACGGCGTGGTGCGCTTCGCCGAGGCGGCGCGCGCCCTCGGGCTGCCCACCGTCTTCGGCGCCGAGGTGACGCTCTCCCCAGCGGGGCCGCGCACAGGGGAGCCGGACCCGGCCGGCGCGCACCTGGTGGTGCTGGCCAAGAATCCGGAGGGTTATGCCCGGCTGGCCGCGGTGCTGGCGGACGCGCACCTGGCGGGGGGAGAGAAGGGTCGCCCGCTGCTCTCGCTCGACCAGCTCGGCGAACGCCACGGGGGGGACTGGCTCGTGCTCACCGGGTGCCGCAAGGGCACCGTGCCCGGTGCCCTCCTCGCCTCGGGTCCCTCGGCGGCGAGGCGCGAGCTCGCCCGCCTCCTCGGGGTCTTCGGGATGGACGGCGTCGCCGTCGAGCTGTGGGACCACGGCGACCCGCTCGACACGGCGCGCAACGACGCGCTGGCCCTGCTCGGTGCCGAGGCCGGGGTCCCAACCGTTGCCACCAACAACGTCCACTACGCCACGCCGGCCGGCTACCGGCTGGCCACCACCCTTGCCGCCGTGCGGGCACGGCGCCCCCTCGCCGAGCTCGAGGGCTGGTTGCCGTCGGGCCCGGCAGCGTGCCTCCGCTCGGGTGACGAGCAGCGCCGGCGGTTCGCCCGCTGGCCCGGCGCGGTGGACCAGGCGGCCGAGCTCGGGGCGGCCTGTGCCTTCGACCTGCGGCTGGTGGCGCCCAAGCTGCCCGACTTCCCGGTCCCCGAGGGGTTCGACGAGCGCCGCTACCTGCGCCACCTGGTCCACGAGGGGGCCCGGGCCCGCTACGGCCCGAGGGATGACGAGCGGATCCCCGGCGCCTGGGCCCAGATCGACCACGAGCTCTCGGTGATCGAGGCGCTCGGCTTCGAGGGCTACTTCCTCGTCGTGTGGGACATCGCCGAGGTCTGCCGCCGGCTCGGCATCTACTGCCAGGGCCGCGGCTCGGCCGCCAACTCCGCGGTCTGCTTCGCCCTCGGCATCACCAACGTCGACGCGGTGGCCCTCGGCCTGCTCTTCGAGCGCTTCCTCTCCCCGGCGCGCGACGGCCCCCCCGACATCGACGTCGACATTGAGTCGGGGCGGCGTGAGGAGGTGATCCAGTACGTCTACGAGCGCTACGGGCGCCGCCACGCCGCCCAGGTGGCCAACGTGATCACCTACCGCCCGCGCTCGGCCATCCGTGACGTGGGCAAGGCGCTCGGCTATCCCCTGGCCGACGTCGAGGGCTGGGCGGCGGGGGTGGACCGGGGCCAACGCGGCGCGGAGTCCGAAGCGATCAGCGACGCCGCGGCCCCCGGCGCCGAGGCGCTGCCCCCCCTCGTGGCCGAGCTCGCCGCCGAGGTGCTCGACCGCCCCCGGCACCTCGGGATCCACTCGGCGGGCATGGTGCTCTGCGACCGGCCGGTGGTCGAGGTGTGCCCGGTCGAGTGGGGCCGGATGCCCGGGCGCACCGTGCTCCAGTGGGACAAGGACGACTGCGCGGCCATCGGGCTCGTCAAATTCGACCTTCTCGGCCTCGGGATGCTCGAGGCGCTCCACCGCAGCGTCGACCTCGTGGCCGAGCACCACGGGGTCACCGTCGACCTGGCCCTGCTGCCCCAGGAGAGCCAGGTCTATGACCTCTTCTGCCGGGCGGACACCGTCGGGGTCTTCCAGGTCGAGAGCCGGGCGCAGATGGGCACGCTGCCCCGGGTGCGGCCACGCTGCTTCTACGACCTCGTGATCGAGGTCGCCCTCATCCGGCCCGGGCCCATCCAGGGCCAGGCCGTCAACCCCTACATCCGCCGCCGGCGCGGCCTCGAGCCGGTCACCTACCTCCACCCCCTCTTGGAGCCGATACTCCGCAGGACGCTCGGGGTGCCGCTGTTCCAAGAGCAGCTGATGGAGATGGCGGTCGCCATCGCCGGCTTCAGCGCGGCCGAGGCGGACGAGTTGCGCCAGGCCATGGCGGCCAAGCGCTCAGCGGCGCGCATGGCGCGCCTGCGCGACCGCCTCTACCAGGGGATGGCCGAGCGTGGGATCACCGGCGAGGTCGCCGACACCATCCACCAGGCCCTGGCCGCCTTCGCCAACTTCGGGTTCCCCGAGTCCCACTCGGCGTCCTTCGCCCACCTCGTCTACTGCTCGGGCTGGCTCAAGCATCACTACCCGGCCGCCTTCTTCGCCGGGCTCCTCAACTCCCAGCCGATGGGCTTTTGGTCACCGCAGAGCCTGATCGCCGACGCCAAGCGCCACGGGGTGGCGGTGCGGCGCCCGCACGTGTCCCACAGCCGGGTGACCGCCCACCTGGAGGGCCCGGGCGGGGAGCGGGACCGCCCGGCCATCCGCCTCGGGCTGGCCTCGGTCCGCGGGCTGGGCGAGGGGCCCGCCGAGCGGATCGCCGGCGGGGCACCCTGGGCTGATGCCGAGGACCTGGTGCGCCGCGCCCAGGTGTCGAGGGCACAGCTCGAGGTCCTCGCCGCCGCCGGCGCCCTCGACGACCTCGGGCCGAAAGGTGCCAACGGCCGCCGCCGAGCGCTCTGGGGGGCCGGGGCCGCAGCCCAGAGCACCTTCGACCGGCTGCCGGGGATCGTGGTGGGGGCCGAGGCCCCCGACCTGCCCGAGCCGAGCGCCCTCGAGGCGGTGGGCGACGACCTCTGGGCGCTCGGTCTCACCCCGGACCGGACCGCCATGGAGCTGGCCCGCCCCGCCCTCGACCGGCTCGGGGTGCTCTCGTCTGCCGCGCTGTGGGCGGCGAGCTCGACCGCGCGGGTGCTGGTGGCGGGGGTGGTGACGCACCGCCAGCACCCCGAGACCGCCCACGGCGCGGTGTTCTTGAACCTGGAGGATGAGACCGGCCACGTGAACGTGGTGTTCTCGCGCGGCGCATGGGCCCGCTGGCGCCATGTGGCGCGCCACACGCCTGTGCTCCTCATCGCCGGGCGCGTCGAGCGCGCCCAGGATGTCGTCAACGTGGTGGCCGAGCGCGTCGAGGCCTTCAGCCTCGGGGCGCCGGTGCCCGCGTCGCGCGACTTCCGCTGAGGGCGCGGCCGCCCGGAGGGGACGCAACACTACGATCTGTTCCATCATCCCAGCCCATAGCGCTGGCGGCCTCGACGAGCCCGGACGCGCAACACCACGAGACCCAGAACACCAAGAACACCAAAAACACACAGAGCAAGAGAACAGAGGACGAATGCCGATCCGCAAGCTCACCACGACCATCATCACCGCCTCGGCGCTCGGTGGCCTCATGGGCGCCGCACTGGCCGGCACCGCCGGCGCCGCCGCCCCAAGCGCGCCGACGAGCGCGTCGTTCTCCTTCACGGCCACCGGCGCCACCGGGGCGGGCTCGGGCACCATCACCGGTCACGGGCAGGCGGACTTCGCCGATGCCGCCGCCTCGCTCACCGTCGACATCCCCGCCGGTGCGCTCGGTTCGAGCGGGCTGGCGGCGAGCGCCCTCAGCGGGGGAGGCGAGGTCGAGGTCATCGTGGCCGGCGGCACCGTCTACGTGGGCGGCCCGCTCGTGAGCTCGTTCACCCAGGGGAAGCTATGGGTCTCGGTGCCGCTCTCGTCCCTCGACCACGGCACGTCGACGAGCTCGGCGATCGGCAAGCTGGCCGCCGACCTCGGTGACGTGGGAAGCCTCGTCAGCTCGGCGAAGGCCGACGGCGCGACCGTGAGTACCCTCGGGTCGGGCACCGTCGACGGGACCGCGGCGACCGGCTACGTCGTCACCGTGAAGGGGCACCACGCCTCGGCCTCGAGCAGCGGCCCCGGGGTCCCCGTCACGCTCTGGGCCGACAGCCAGGGCCGTCTCGTCCAAGCCTCGACGACCGTCTCGGCCAAGGGTGGCGCGGACCACGGCTCGGTGGTCGTCGACCTGAGCGGCTACAACGCCCCCATCTCGATCGCCGCGCCCGATGCCGCCACGGTCCTGCCCCTTCCCGCCGGGCTCCTCAAGGGAGCGCTCGGTGCGTCGGGGCTGAAGGGCGTCCTCGGTACCACGACGTCGTTCCTCGGCTTCGACCCGGCCAAGCGCACCGCCGCGCACCGCGCCAAGGCCTGAGCCCGCCCGCCCGCCACGACGCCCGTCGGCGGGCGCTGCACGCGCGTGATCAGCCGGCGAGGCCGCGCCCGGTGAGCAGCGGGAGATCGAGGGCGGTGAGCAGCCCCGGCGGCCCCGCCACCACGGCGGGAACGGCGTTGACGATGCGCATGGCCGTCGCCTTGAGCCCCGCCGTGTTGTGGTCGCCGTCGCTCGCCAGGAGCTGGAGGTCCAAGGTGAAGGTGGGCTCGCCGGTGACGGTGACGCGGTAGCAGCCCTGGCCGACCGGCTGGGGCCACTCGGGGGCGAGCTCGTCGGCCAGGCGCGTCACGTGCTCGAGGACGACCACGGCGCGCTCGCCCACCATGCCGCGGATCTCGAAGTGGAGCCCTGCAGCGGTGCCCTCTTTCACCGTGCCGGCGTCGACCTCGATGTCATAGGGGGCCGGGACCCGCTCGTACCACTCGACGATCTCGTCGAGCTCGAGGTCGAGCCCGGCGGCCAGCTGGCGCACAACGCTGCCCCAGGCCATGGTGGGCACGCCCGGCTGGAGCAGGAACGGGACCTCGTCCATGGGTTTGCCGAAGCCCATGATGTCGAAGAGGACCATGGCCTGGTTGTAGGTCGAGTAGTTGAGGATCTCGTAGCAGCGCACCTCGTCGATCCGCTCGGAGATCCCGGTCAGCACGAGGGGGAGCTGGTCGTTGCCGAAACCGGGGTCGATGCCGTTCACGAACAGCGAGACGCCACCTTTGTGCGCGGCGGCGATGACGGGCTCGGCCAGCTCGTCGGCGATGCCGTAGGGGTACTGCAGGAACACCGGCCCGCTCGAGACCACGTTGATGCCCGCCGCCAGGAAGCTCGCCAGGTCCTCCAAGGCCTCGAAGAGCCGGTGGTCGGCCATGGCGGTGTGCACGATGCAGTCGGGCTCGAGTGCGAGCAGCGCGTCCACGTCGTTCGTGGCCTCCACGCCGAGATGGCGACCGAGGCCGGCGAGCTCGCCGGCGTCACGACCCACCTTGGCGGGGTCCGAGACGAAGACCCCGACCAGCTCGAGGTCGGGGCGTGCGTCGATGCCGGCGATCGCGTGCCGCCCGACGTTGCCGGTGCTCCACTCCACCACCCGGTAGGTCATTGGTCTCGCTTTCGTCTCGTGCGCCACCGGTGCGGCGCTCCACTACAGGTCGGGCAGGCCGAATTCCAGGGTCGGGGCGTCGGTGCCCCCGTCGATTTCCAGGACCTTCCCGGTCAGGTACCCGCCGGCGGCCGACGCCAGGAAGAGCACGCCGGCTGCGATGTCCTCGACGTCGCCGATGCGCCCGAGGGGGGTGGCCGCCTCCATCTGCTCGCGCAGCTCGTCGCTCTGCAGGACGATGTCGAGGGCCGAGGTGGCGGTCGAGCCGACGGCGATGGCGTTGATCCTGATGCGCGGGGCGAGGTCCTTCGCCGCGAGGCGGGTGTAGTGGGCGAGGGCCGCCTTGGCCGTGCCGTATGCGAGGAAGCCCCGGCCGGTGATCCGCCCCATCACCGAGGAGATGTTGACGATCGACCCGCCGCCGCCCTCGAGGAGCAGCGGCACGGCCGCGCGCACCAGCGCATGGGCGGTGGCCACGTTGAAGTGGAACGCCTCTTCCAGGTACTCGGGAGTCGTGTCGAGGAGGGGGAGCGGCATGGTGCCACCGAGGTTGTTGACCACGACGTCGAGGCGACCGAAGCGCTCCTTCGCCCGCCGTGCCAGTGAGGCCACGACCTCGAAGTCGGAGAGGTCGCCGGCGACCACCTCGGCGCGCCGACCGAGCGCTTCGACCGCGACGGCCACACCGTCGAGGTCCGCCTCGGTGCGGGCGGAGATGACGACGTCGGCTCCCGCCTCGGCGAGGGCGATGGCGCTGGCGGCGCCGATGCCGCGGCCTGCGCCGGTCACGACCGCCACCTGGTCGGTCAGGAGGAACCGCTCGAGAATCATCGAAGCACCCCTTCGGCGCGCCCATGCGGACGGCCTGCTCGTCGGATCGAGCTGAGACTACCCGCGCACCCGTGCACCCGATCGGGTCGCCGGCGTCTTGCACGGTGCTCGGTGCGCGGGGGAGTGTGGGAGCCGTCCGGAAACGGGAGGACTGATGGGTATCGCCGAGCTTTCCAACACCGAGCCGGCACTGCGTCGCAGCTGGCACCCGGTCGCCCGCTCGGCCGACGTCGGGGCAGCGCCCCATCGCGTCCTGCTGCTCGGGGAGGCGTGGGTGCTGCTGCGAACGGGCGGGGAGCTGCGCGCCTTTCTCGACCGCTGCCCGCACCGCGGTGCGCCGTTGTCACTCGGCACGTGCGAGGGTGACGTGCTCGCGTGCGCCTACCACGGCTGGCGCTTCGGCCCCGACGGCCGCTGCGTGGGCATCCCGGCCCTCGGGCCCGATGCCGCCATCCCTTCGCGTGCCCGCCTCGAGGCGCCACACGGGCTCGCCGAACGCCACGGCATGGTCTTCCTCTCCCCGGAGCCGTCCCTCGTGCCGCTGCCCGAGATCGCCGAGGCGGGCGACGCCCGCTTCACGGCCGGTGACGTGCCCGCCGTGCGGGCCAGAGCGTCGGTCGGGCTCCTGGCCGACAACTTCTTGGACATGGCGCACTTCCCGTTCGTCCACCGCGCCACGTTCGGCGCAGATGAGGCCGCCGAGGTCCCCGCCTACCGGCTCGATCGTGACGGCTGGGCCTTCACCGTCTCCTACGAGCATTCCTTTTCCAATCGTGAAGACCCCGCCGTGGCCGAGGGGACCCGCCCGCTGCTCCAGCACCGTCGGCTCACCTACCGCTACGACGCGCCCTTCCACCTCGTGCTGCGCATCGAGTTCCTCGAGGCCGGGGGCTCGAATGTGATCGGCTTCTTCCTCCAGCCCGAGACCGCCGACTCCTGTCGCCTCTACACGACTTTGTGGCGCGACGACCTCGACGGCGACACCGGGCGCATGGCCGAAGCCGTCGCCTTCGAGAAGGCGGTGCTCGACGAGGATCTCGCCATCCAAACTGCCTTCGACCGCCTGGTGCTCCCGCTCGAGCGCACCACCGAGCTGCATACGAGGGCAGACCGCAGCACGCTCGAGCTGCGCCGTGTGCTGGCCGAGCTGGTGGAGGCCGCCGAGGCCGGTTGAGCGACGCGTCTCGGTCCACCGGGAGCTGCCAGCGGGGGCCGGCACCGGGCAGCGGGGCACCATCCCTATGATCGGCCACCATGGCCAACGTCCTCTGGCAGCGCATGACGCGCCGCATCGGCAATGCCGAGCCCCGTTGGCCGGCCTCGCTGGCGCTGCTGGTCGCCATCGTCCTCTACGTGTCGCTGCCCGGCGCGCTGATCGTCGGACCCCGGTGGCTCATCCCCACCCTCGAGGTGGTCCTCATCATTCCGCTCACCGTCGTGAACCCCTACCGGGACAACGGCGAGACCAAGCCTCTGCGCATCTTCGCCATCGCCACCATTGCGGTGATCAACGTGGCCAACATCGGCTCGGTCGCGCTGCTCGTGCACTACCTGCTCCACGGCCGGCAGGTGGTCGGCACCAAGCTCGTTTACTCGGCGGTCCTGGTGTGGCTGACGAACGTGATCATCTTCGGCCTGTGGTTCTGGGAGCTCGACCGGGGCGGCCCGGCCGTGCGGGGGACGCACAAGGAGCGAAACGCCGACTTCCAGTTCCCCCAGATGGTCTCCCCCGATCCAGGTACGCCCCGCTGGCGGCCGTCGTTCATCGACTACCTCTACACCGCACTCACGAACGCCACCGCCTTCAGCCCCACCGACGCGATGCCGCTCACCCCGACGTCCAAGAGCCTCATGGGGGCAGAATCGCTGGTCTCGCTGGTGACCGTCGTCGTCGTGGCGGCGCGCGCGGTCAACATCTTGCACTAGGAAGGGCGTTTTCGACGCCACCGCCCGACGGGCGTAGGGTGGCGTCGGACCCCGACGAAAGCTGCGCACATGGCCGAGACCTACGACACGGGCATGGCACTCCTCGAGGCGGCGGCCGACACGTTGGCCGCGGTGGCCTCGGCGTGTGAGGATCCCCTCGACGCCGCCGACCTGAGCGAGCTGGCGACGCGCATCACCAACTACCTGTCGACCTCGCGCTCGACCACGACGCTCGGCATGCCGCGCATCGTCTCGGTTTCGAACGAGCTCTCCGACGACATGGTCGTGCGCCAGGAGCACGGCGGCCAGTCGACGCACGTGCGCATCGTCCGCCCCTGAACGACCCCGCCCTGAACGACCGGCCCTGAATGACCGGCCCTGAGCGGGCCTGGCCCAGGCCGCCCGCCTCAGGTTCCGAGCGGGCCGAGCAGGTGCAGGCCGAGCTCGCCGGCCATGTCCATGGCGACGTGGCGCGAGGTGAAGCCCCACGTCCCGTCGTTCCGGGCGAAGCGGTCCTGGTAGCGCCCGGCGGCTACCGGCTGGAGGGCGAGGGCGCCGGGCACGGCCTGGAATACCGTGAAGTACGAGCGCGAGCCGGCGGCCATGCGCGCGGCGCCTTCTTGGTGGTCATCGAACTCGATGAGCACGTTGCTCACCACGTGCTGGGTCTTCGGCGTGCCGTCGTCGCTGTAGCGGCGGGTGGTCGAGCGGTAGAGGCCGAGCACCTGGTCGCGGCCGCGACACACCAGCGAATGTCCCTCGAAGCTCACCGCTGCGTCTGCCAGGAGGTCGGCCATCCCCTCGAAGTCGCCGCGGTCGATGAGAAAGGCGTAGGAGTAGAGCAGCGCGCTGATCTCGTCGCGGTCGTCGGCCGTGGTCATCGCACTCACCCGCCGAGCAGGCGTTCCATGCGCGCGGCGATCCACGAGGGCTGCCCGTTGCGCAGCTCGGTGCGGTCCGCGGCCTTGGTCGCCCACAGCCCCATGTTGATCCCGAGCCAGCGCAGCGGCTCGGGCTCCCACCGGGGGGAGCGGTGCCCCACCCAGGGGAGGCGAACGAGCTCGCTATCGCGCCCGACGATGAGGTCGGCCAGGGTGCGGCCGGCCAGGTTGGTGGTGCTCACGCCGTCGCCGACGTAGCCGCCCGCCCAGGCGATGCCGCTCTCCCGCTCGTAGCCGACCGAGGAGTGCCAGTCACGCGGAACGCCCACCGGGCCGCCCCAGCGGTGGGTGATGCGGGCGTCGACCAGGGCGGGGAACAGCTCGACGAGCGTCTCGCGCAGCATCTTGAAGACGCCGGGATCACGGTCGAAAGAGGGCCGCACCGACGAGCCGATGTGGTAGGGGGCGCCCCGGCCGCCGAAGGCAATGCGGTCGTCCGCCGTGCGCTGCCCGTAGATGATGACGTGGCGGTGGTCGGCGAAGGTGGGCCGCCCGTCGAGACCGGCGTCAGCCCAGAACTCGGCGGGCAGCGGCTCGGTCGCCACCATGAGGGAGTACACGGGTGCGATCTCGCGTGCCGCCCCGGCCAGAGTGGGCGTCCAGCCCTCGAGCGCGCGCACCACCACGTCGGCCACCACCGTGCCGAAAGCGGTGCGGACCCTCGGACGTTGCCCGGCGGTGGCGGGTTCGATGGCGAGGACCTCGGTCCCTTCGAGGACCGTCACGCCGCGCCGCTCGAGCGTGTCGGCGAGGCCACGCACGAGTCGCGCCGGGTCGATTGCCGCACAGTGCGGGGTGAACGTGGCGCCGAGGACGCCTTTCGCCCCGAGCACCTTGGTGGCCTCGCCGGCGTCGAGCCACCGGAGATCCTCCTCACCGAGGCCGAACGCGCGAGCCTCGTCGATCTCGTTTGTCGAGCGCTGCACCTGGGCGGCCGAGCGGGCAGCCACGATGGTGCCGCCCTTCTCGTAGCGGCAGTCGATCCCGTCCGCGGCCGCCGCCGCGCCCACCTCGTCGACACTCGCCTGCATGGCGCGGCGCATGGCCATGGCGGCATCGTGGCCGTGCTGGCGCTCGATGCGCGCATCAGACGCGGCGAACAGCGCCGAGCACCACCCGCCGTTGCGCCCCGAGGCGCCGAAGCCGACGACCTCTTTCTCCACGACCACGACTCGCAGCGTCGGGTCCGCCTCGAGGAGCGAGCGAGCGGTCCAGAGGCCGGTGAACCCCCCGCCCACGATGGCGACGTCGACGTCGAGCGCACCGTCCAGGGATCGGCGCACGGGCACGGGTTCCAGCCCGTCCCACCAAAGGGACAGGGCGGCGTAGCCGGTGGTGTCGGCGCTCTGGCCCATTGGCGTCACTTTCTGACAGATCGGGAAGCGGGGGACCGCCCTGGCGGGTGGTGCACCGCTCGGG
>PMFN01000043.1:0-124472 GCA_003155135.1 Acidimicrobiaceae bacterium
CGGCGTGGCCGTCACCGTGGTCGTGGTAGCGGCCTGGGCGACGGTCAGGCTCTCCGTGCTCGAGGTGGCGGTCGGGAAGTTGGCGTCACCCGAGTAGACGGCGGTGAGGGAGGCATAGCTGCCGACGGTGAGCTGGGTGGCGCCGAGGGTGCAGGTGCCCGCCCCGTTGGCCAGGGTGAGCGTGCAGAGGATGGTGGTGCCGTTCTTGACGCTGACCGTGCCGGTCGGGGTGCCCGCCGGTGAGGTGACGGTGACGCTGAACAGCCCGGTGAGGCCCTCGTTGCCGTAGGTGACCGAGGCCGGGGTGACGGCGAGGGCGACCGTCGGGGCGGAGGCCTGCGTCACGGTGAAGGACAGGGCGGGGGTCGAGGCCGACCCGGCGATGTTGGCGTTGCCGCCGTAGGTGGCCACCACGTTCGGATAACTGCCCGGGGCGAGCTGGGTGGCGCCGAGCGCACAGGTGGTCGCCGGCAGCGTGATGGTGCACAGCGTGGTGGTGCCGCTGGTCACCGTGACCGTGCCGGTCGGCGTGATGCCCGAGGGGGTCGGGGTGACCGTGGCGGTGAAGACCTGGGTGGTCTCGCTGCCGTAGGCGACGGTGGTCTTGGCGAGGCTCAGCGTGGTGGCGGTGGCCGCTTGGGTGATGGTGAGGGGGGCGACGCCCACGCTCGGGGAGAAGTTGGTATCGCCGCCATAGGAGGCGAAGACGGTGTAGCTGCCGACCGGCAGCTGGGTGGCGCCCAACGTGCAGGAGGCCGTCCCTCCGGCGAGCGTCAGCGTGCACAAGGTGGTGGCACCTGCGGTCAGTGTCACCGTTCCGCCCGGGATACCGGCGTACTGCGGGGACACCGTCACCGACAGCGTCGAACTCTGCTCTGACCCGTAGATGGCGGACACCGGCGTGGTGGTGAGGCTGGTGGAACTCGCGGCCCGCAGCACGGTGAGGGTCTGGGTGCTCGAGGTGGAGGCGGGGAAGTTGGCGTCACCCTGGTAGACGGCGCTGAAGGAGGCCGGTCCCACGGGATAGGCGGTCGCCGCGAGCGGGCTGCAGGCACCACGACCGGCGAGCAGCGTGATCATGCAGATCTCCGTCGTCCCCTGTTCGACGACCACCGTGCCGGTGGGCGTGCCCGTGTTGCCGGGGGGGGCCGTGACGCTGACGGCGAAGACCGTGCCGCCCTCGTTCCCGTACGGGGTGCTCGAGGGGCTGATGGTCAGTGCCGTCGTCGGGCTGCCTGACTGGTTGATGACGAGCGGAGTGCTCGCACTCGACGACGGCGCGTAGTAGGAGTCGCCGCCGTACGAGGCGACCACGCTGTAGGTGCCGGCCGGGAGCGTCGAGTCAGCTGGCGCGCAGTAGGCCGGGCTGCTCGAGAGCGTGTAGGTGCACACCGTGTACGTGGCCGATCCCGACGTCGCCTTCACCGTGACCTGGCCCGAGGGGTTGGGGGGGGCTGGTGAGGGATTGATGGCCACGATGTTCGGAGCGACGGACGGGGCGAACTGCAGTGCGCTCTCCGACCCGAAGGTGCCCGTGGCCGGTGCGACGAGCGTGGTGGTGCTCGCTGCCGTGGTCACGGTGTAGTTGGCACTCGACCCGTTCGACGGCAAGAAGTTGGTGTCTCCGCTGTAGGCGGCCACATAGGTGTAGCCGCTGCCCGGGGGCACCTGCGTCCCGCTCGTGCCGCAGGAGCCAGTGCCGTTGGAGAGGGTGACGGTGCACAGCGGGCTGGCGATGCCCTGGGCCGTGATCGTCACGGTCCCCGTCGGTGTCCCGGCGATCTGTGGGAGCACAGTGACCGTGAAGGTCTTGGGCGTCCCGTACGCCGACGTACCCGCCGGCGACACGCTTACCGATGTCGTGGAGGTGGCCTGGAGCACGTTGACGGTGGCTGCCCCGGTGAGGGCCGGGACCTTCTGGAAGTTCGAGTCGCCGCTGTAGGTGGCGGTGAAGACGACATTATTGGCCGCCGGGAGCAGCACGCTCGACGTGCAGCCGGCCGGGCTCGTACCGAGCGTCCAAGTGCAGAGCACGGTCGAGCCAGTCTCGCTCGAGGTGACACTGACGGTGCCGCTCGGGACGGTGAGCGGCACCGGCGGGGTCACACTCAACGCGAAGAACGGGTACTGCCCGTAGATCGGGCTGGGGGGAGAGACCGAGATGCCGACCGTCGCAGGCGAGGGCGTGATGAAGACGTTCAGCTGGGCGCTCGCACCTGCCGCAAAGTCCGAATCACCGCCGTAGACCGCGGCGAACTGGGCGGCCCCGGCCGGGATGGCGCCGGCGAGGGAGGTGGGTGTGTAGGTGCAGGAGCCCTGGTTGCCCGACGATGCCGTGAGGGTGATCGTGCACAGCGCCGGCAGGCTTTCATCGGGAGGGGCCTTCGGGTAGTAGATGGAGACCGTCCCGGTGGCGATCGTCGCTGCGATCTGCGGGGAGAGGGTCACGCTGAAGGTGATCGGGTGCCCGTAGACGACCGGGCTGGGGGATGCAGTGAACTGCCCAACGATGATGCTCTCCTGGGCAATGCTCTGCGTGGTCGACCCGCTGGAGGAGAGGAACGACGGGTCACCCGCGTAGGAGCCGGTGAAGGGGACGTCGGTGCCCCAGGGCACCTGGGCGGAGCTGAAGCACGTCCCGGAACCCGACGCGTTGAGCGTGATGGTGCAGAGTGCCCCGCTGACCCCCGGGGTGGTGACGACCACTGACCCCGACGGGGTCCCGCTGTAGCCGCTGTTGGGTGCCACGGTCGCCGTGATGGCGAGGGTCTGGCCCGAGACCGGCTCGGAGCCTGGCTCTGAGGCGGACGCGACGGTGACGGTGGTGGTGGTCGGGGCCCGCAACACGGTGAGCGAGAGTGAGCCGGTCGAGCTGGCGTAGCTCCTCGGGTTGGTGGGGTCCGTGTAGTTGGCGTGGACCACCTGGGTGCCGCCAGGAATGCCGGCGTCGAGATAGCAGGTCGCCTGGGGCGGGATGGCGGAGTTGAGCACCGGGTTCGACTGGGATAGGTCACACGTCGCCGGAGTGCCGTTCACGTCGAATGCAATGGTGCCGGTCGGCAGCGCCGACCACCCGGCCGAGGGGTTCACCGTGGCCGTGAGGAGCACCGGTTGGCCCGAGGTGGGGCTCGAGGGACTCGCCGTCACTGTGGTCACGGTCGAGAAGAGCACCGCCTTGTACTCGAACGAGTTGGCCGAAGCCGACGAGGCGTACCCGGTATTGCCCGAGGTGTCCGAGTACAAGACCGTGTAGACGTCGTCGCCCTCGGGCAGCGATGTGGTGCACGAGACGGTGCCGAGCGGCGTGGTGCCCGCGGTCATCGTGATGGGGACCGTCGTCCCACCGTTTCCGGCGCAGATGATGGGCTGGCCGTTCACGAGGAAGGTGGCATAGCCGTCGCCGTTGGCCGTGAAGGAACCCGTCGTGTTGTCCGGGTACGGGTAGCCGGGGTCACACGGCGCCAACGGTCCCGACGCGGTGGCCGGACACGCCCAGGTGGCAGCCGACACCTGGGCGGTGAGTGTGACCTGCTGGTGGACGTTGTAGATGGGCCCACCCGAGCCGGTCGCGGTCGGAGAGGCGGTCGTCAGGGTGGTGGTCGTGTCGTTCGGTACGAAGTTCTGGGCGATGCTCGGGATGGTGGTCGTGTCGAGATCGAGGAAGTTCCCGCTCGCCCCCGCGGTGAAGCTGGCCGTGATGACGTGGGGCCCGACGGTCTCGTTGGCTGCCGACGTCGCGCACGCGGCGCTCGCCACCCCCGACGCCCCGCTCACCACCACAGCCGTGCAGATGGCCGAGCCCCCGTCGTAGAAGGTCACCGTGCCGTCTGGGGTGACGAGGCCCGGTCCGGGATCGCTCACGGTGAGGGTGTAGGTGGCAACCGTGCCCACGGGCCGGGCGTTGCGGTCCGTGCTCAGCACGGCGTTCGGAGCCACAGCGGTGAAATAGAGCTGGCTCGACGACGCTGGTCCCGCCGGGGCGAAGGAGAGATCGCCGCCGTAGCTCGCGTTGATGGTGAGTGAACCGGAGTTGGCGACCGTGAAGTTCGGGCTCGAGTAGCCGCCCGTGCAGGTCGCCGTGCCGTGGGATCCCACCGACGCCGTGCAGAGCTGGCGGCCGAGGGAGTCGGTGAAGGTCACGGTCCCGGTGGGGGTGAGCGCGTTCCCGCTCCCCGCCGGCGTCACGATGGCGCTCACGTGGAGCGGCTGGCCGGCCGCGCACGGGTTCGACGGGCCGCAGTCGGGCACCGTCGCCACAGTGGTGATCGTCGCCTGGTTCTGCTTGACCACCTGGCCGTACGGGGCCGAGGTGTTGTCCGACCCGAGGTAGTTGCTGTCGCCGCTGTAGATGGCGGTGATGGCGTGGGTGCCGAGGATCAAAGACCCACTCGGCTCCATGCAGGTCACCGAGAACGGGGCGCTCGGCGTGAACCCGGTCGCCGAGGCGCAGGTGATCGGGGTGCCGCCGTCGAAGAACGAGACGGTCCCTGTCGGTGCCAGCAGCGCCCCCGAACCCGGCGACACCGTCGCCGTGTACGTCACCGGCACCCCGACCTGGGAGGGGTTGCCCGCACTCCCCGACCCGGCGTTGGTCACCTTGATGGTGGAGGAGGCCTGCACCACGACCTGGGTGAGGGTGTCGGTCGGCAGGTTGGTCGGCTGGTAGTTGGCGTCGCCCAGGAACTGCGCGGTGATGGTCTGGCTCCCGACCACCATGGCCGCACCCGGCTCGACGCAGGTGTACGTCGACGAGTTACCACTCGAGCTGGTTGGGGCGGCCGCGGTGCAGAACGTCGCCGTCGGCGACGTCTGGAACGCCACCGGCCCGGTCGGTGCGAAGATCGAGTTGCCGCTCACGATGGCGGTGTAGGTGACCGGGACGCCCGGGAACGACGGTGAGCCCGAGGTCTGGATGACGGTGGTGGCCGAGTTGCCCGTGTTGGGGGCTACGACCTGGACGTTGTGGGTCGTGGTCTGGGCGAAATAGGCGTCGCCCGAATACGCCGTCGTGAGCACGTGGTCGCCGCCCCCCATGTCCGTGCCCGGCTGGGTGCAGGTCCCCGATCCCGCCGACAACGTGATGGTGCAGGTGAAGGCGCTGAGCGAGTCGGTCAGGCTCACGGTGCCGGTCGGCGTGAGGGTGCTCGAGTTGGCCGGAGTCACGCTGACCGTGTAGGTGACCGAGGCGGCGAGCGGAGACGGGGAGGCCGGGTTGGCGCTGAAGTGCACCGTGACCGCCCCGGCTTGGACCACCTGGGGGAACGGTGTCGCCGAGTTGTCCGAGGCGTCGAAGTTCGCATCACCGCTGTAGGTGGCGACGATGTCGTGGGTGCCGATGGTGAGGTCGCTCGCTGGCTGGGGCGTCGCGCACGTCGCGCTCGAGACCCCGCCGGCGCCGGCGGTAAGCGTGGCGATGCAACTCCACCCGCTCGACGCCTCCGAGAACGTGATCGTCCCGGTCGGGCTCAGCGTGGCGCTTGTCCCGGCGGTGACCGTTGCGCTGTAGGTCACGGCCACACCGCCCGACGACGGGCTGTTGGGGTTGCTCATGACGGCGACCGTCGTGCTGTCCTTGTTCACCGACTGGGTGAAGGCGGGTGACGTCGAGCCGGTGAAGTTGGGGTCGCCCGTGTTCGAGTAGGTGGCGATGATCGAGTGGGCTCCCGCCGTCATGGCGCTGCCCGGCTCGGTGCACTGCGCCTGCGCGCTCCCACCCGACCCCGAGAGCACCACTCCGGTACAGAGTTGGGTCACCCCGTCGCTGAAGGACACGGTGCCGGTGGGCGTGAACCCCGACGAGCCGTCGGCGACCGTGGCGGTGTAGGTCACCGCCGCGCCGACCACCGACGGCGACCCCGAGGACGTGACGGTGGTCGTTGTCGTGGCGGTGCCCACCACCTGCGAGAGCGCCGCGGCCGTCGAGGCGGCGAAATTGCTGTCGCCCTCGTAGCTGGCGGTGATGGTGTGGGCCCCCCCGGTCAGGGACCCCCCGGCCTCGATACACACCGCCGACGCCACCCCCCCGCTGCCGGTCCCGAGGGGCTCGGTGCACACCGGCGTGGTCGCGCCGTTGTCGAAGAAGGACACGGTGCCTGTCGGGTCGAGGATCGAGCCGGCCGCGGTGACGGTCGCCGTGTACGTCACCGGCGCGCCGAGCGACGAAGGGTTGGGGAGCGACTGAAGGACCGTCGTGGTGGGGCCGACCGTCACCGGTTGATTGAGATTGGCGCTTGACCCGGTGTAGTTCGTGTCACCCGACCACGTGGCGCCGATGGCGTGCGTGGTGGCGGCGTCGAGTGCGGTCCCCGGCTCGGTGCAGGTGGCCGTGGCCGTCGAACCCGTGCCGCTGAGCGTCCCCGAACAGGTCCAGACTCCGTCATCGCTGAACGAGACACTGCCCGACGGGGTGAGCGATCCGGGCGTGCCGACCACGGTCGCGGTGTAGGTCACCGGCACCCCGGCGGTGGAGCCGCCCGGCAGCGAGGAGGAGAGGGTGAGGGTGCTTGAGCCCGTGGCCACGGTGAGCGGGCCGACAGATCCGCTCGCCGCAGCGAAGTAGCTGTCGCCGGCGAAGGCCGCCGACACCGTCAACGGCCCGGCGGCGATCCCAGCACCGGGTTCGGTGCACTGATACGACGCGACGCCGGTGCCGGTGGTGGCGCTCGACGAGGTCGGCGGGACCGTGCATGTGTAACCCGAGGCCTCGTCGGTGAGCGTGACCTCCCCGCTCGGCACGGTTACGTCCCCGCTGGGGGCGCTGACCGTCGCTTCGAGCGTGGCGTCGGTGCCGACCAGCGGAGGATTCGGGCTGGTCGACACCGAGACGGTCGCGACGACGGACCCTACTGCTCCGGCGCTCGCCTCGAGCAGGCCGAGACTGCCGAGCGGGACGGCGATCCCGAGCAGCGCCGCCAGGGCGGCACGCCCCGCGTGCCGGCGGGGCGCGCTTCTGGTTGGGCTTGCTTCCCGCCGTACACCCATCGCTCGGTTTGGCCCGTCCTTGTGGCCCGCCTGGCCACTCCACCGATGACTACCGACATGGTCCGACACCAGTCGATCGGCGAACGAACATTAGCCGCCGGTCGTGCCGTGCTCGCGCATGCTCGACGAGCGACTGCAGGCTCAGTTGGACTCGGGATCGGGGTGGCCGAAGAGCGCGCCGACCCGCTCAGCGACTCGGGCATGGATGCGGTCGTGGGTCGCCACATTGGAAGGTCGAGGACGGGCGACGACCCGGAGCACGGACAGCCCCTTGCTGCCCACGAGCTCATGGAGCCCGGCCAGCAGCTCCTCGGCGTTGTGCGCCTCTCTCACCACGAGCCCGAACCCCCGGGCCACGGCGGCAACGTCGGTGCGCTGAGGCGTCCCGAACAGCCGCTCGAAGGTGCTCTCTGGCAACGCGGCCGCCTGCGGCAGGAACTCGAAGATCGCCCCGCCACCGTTGTCGACGACCACGAGCGTGCAGCTGCCCGCCTGCTCCGAGGTCGCTCCCTGGACAAGGGAGGACGCGTCGTGGAGGAACGCCAGGTCCCCGAGCAGGCCCACCACCGGCCCAGGGTTGGCTGCAGCCACACCCTGTGCAGTGGAGCTCACCCCGTCGATGCCGTTTACGCCCCGGTTGGATAACACCCGGGGCGATGCAGCGAGCGCCGGCGTGAACCATTCGATGTCGCGGACCGGCATGGAGGAGGCGACCAGCACCGTGGCGGTCGGCGGGAGTGCACCAAGGAGCGCCCGCGAGATGGCAGGCTCCGACAAGCCCTCCTCCGGTCCGGCCTCCTCGACGAGCTCGGCGCCGATCGCTGCTTGGGCGGCGCGTTCGCAGCGCTGCCACCGCTCGAGCCACGAGGGATCGGCCCCCCCGGTCGCGGGCGCCTCGAGGACCGTGTCGAGCCAAGCCTCGGCTGATGCCACGATCAGGCTGTCGGCCTGGCGATCGGGATCCGACCACCGCCACCACGGATCGACGACGAGCACCTCGGCACCCCCGCGCGAGGCGGAGGAGAGGAATCCGGCCAGGACCTTGGACGCCCAGCGCTCCCCCAGCAACACGACCACCTCTGGTGAGAGCGCCGTTGCGGCGGTCTCGGAACGCAAGATGGCATCGGCGGCGGCGACCACGTTCGGGTGCGGGAGCCGGCAGCCCGACCTCGGGTCGGCCAGCACAGGCCAGCCCAGGCGCTCGGCCAGTGCCAGCACCCGCTCGGGGGGTCCCCCACCCGCGCCCACGACAAGGATCCCGCGGCGTCCGGCCAGGTCGACCTCTACGCCCAGCTGAAGCGACATGGTGGCCGGACGCGCCACCCGGTGCCAAGGGAGCCCGCCGGGTCGTCCGGGCGGCAGCTGTTCCACCTCGCCCAGGAGCGGCTCACGAAAGGCGAGGTTCACGTGCACAGGTCCGGGCCCGAGCGGGCCCTCCGTCGTCTCGGCGATGAGCCGCGCCCCGAGCGAGCGCCAGGTCGCCCGCGTGGTGCCGTCGGGGACGCCCGGCTCGGCGAAGAACCGCGTGGCGGCGCCGAAGAGGCGGTGCTGGTCGATCGTCTGGGCGGCGCCCACGTCGTGCAGCTCCGGCGGCCGGTCTGCGGTGCAGACGAGCATGGGCACCCGGGACGCGTCGGCCTCGAGCACCGAAGCATGGAGCTCGGCCGCCGCCGTGCCGCTGGTCACGCACACCACAGCCGGGCGCCCCGTGGCCAAGCCGAGACCCACGGCGAAGAACCCCGCACCCCGCTCGTCCAGCCGGACATGGAGTTCCAGCTCGGGCCGGGCGGCCAGGGCCAGGGCCAGCGGCGTGGAACGCGAGCCGGGGCAGACCACCGCTTCGGTCAGCCCGGCGCGCACCCACTCGTCAACCAGGGTGGCCACGAAGGTCGCCTGGACGGAGCCCGGCGACGGCGAACTGCCAGCGCCGCCGCTCCCATCGGGCTTCGGTACGCTCACCATCCGTGCAGCAGCTCCACGTTGAGGCGTCCGGGGAGGGCCCACCGCTCGTGCTCGCCCACGGCTTCACCCAGACGGGCCGCTGCTGGGGGTCCCTCGGCAATCTGCTCCGCACCAACCACGAGCTGCGCGCCGTGGACCTCCCCGGACACGGGGGGAGCAGCGACGTGCGCGCCGATCTGGTCGAGGCGGGCAACCTGCTCGCCGAGGCGGGCGGTAGCGGGACCTTCGACCTCCTCGGCTACTCGCTGGGCGCTCGCATCGCGCTCCACGCCGCCCTCTCCCGGCCGGAGCGCATCGGTCGGCTGGTGCTGATCGGGGGCACGCCCGGCATCGTCGATGCCCCGGCCCGGCAGGTCCGGCGCCAGCGGGACGACGAGTTGGCCGAGGAGCTCGAGCGCTCGGGTGACGTCGACGCCTTCATCGACCGCTGGCTCACGAACCCGATGTTCGCCCGCCTGCCGCACGACCCCGCAGCCGTCGCCGAGCGCAAACGAAACACGGCGCCGGGACTGGCTTCGAGCCTGCGCCTGGCCGGCACCGGCACGCAGGCGCCCCTGTGGGAGCGCCTGTCGACGCTCGAGCTGCCGACCCTCCTCGTGGTCGGCACGACCGACGTGCGCTTCACGGCCATCGCCGAGGCCATGGTGCACGCCGCTCCCAATGCCGTGCTCGCCCTGGTCGCCGGTGCGGGGCATGCGGCCCACGCAGAGCAACCTGCTCTCACTTCCCGCATCATCGGGTCCTGGTTGGCGCAGACCCCCCACTGACCCCACTGACGCCCGGCGCCTCACAGCACGATGCCGACGGTCACGAGGATTCCGACCACCAGCTGCAGCCGACCGGTGGCGGCGAGCACCGGGAGGAGCGAGCGACCTTCGGCGCCACTCAGCACGAGTCGGCAGGGGGCGACGGCGAGGGGGATGGCGAGCAGTGCGACCAGCACCACGGGCCGCTCGACTGCGAGCAGCCCCACGCCGACGAAGGCAAGGACCACAGAACCGACGTAGAGCCAGCTGGCCCGGGCTCGCCCGAGCCGCACGGCCAGGGTGCGCTTGTTGGCCGTCATGTCCCCCGCCACATCGCGCAAGTTGTTCGCCTCCAACAGGGCGGTCGACAAGAACCCGACAGGCAGGGAGGCGAGCAGGTAGAGAAGCGCGAGATGGGTGAACTGCACGTAGGCGGAGCCGACCGTGGCCACGAGGCCGAAGAAGACGAAGACGAACAGCTCCCCGAGGCCCAGATAGCCGTAGGGCTTGGGGCCACCGGTGTAGAACCACCCCGCCGCGAAGCAGGCCGCCCCGATCGGGACCAGCCACCACGTGGTGGCCGCGGCCAGCGCCAGCCCCGCCACGCCGGCCCCGCCGAAGGCGATGAACGCCGCGGAGCGCACGGCCCTCGGGGTGGCGAGCCCCGAGGCCACCAGCCGCAGGGGGCCGACGCGCTGCTCGTCGGTGCCGCGGATGCCGTCGGAATAGTCGTTCGCGTAGTTGGTCCCGATCTGGATGGCGAGGGCGACCACCAGTGCCAGGGCGGCGCGCCACCAGATGACCGAGAAGGCCCCCTCCGGCGTGGCCAGCGCGGCGGTGCTGTGGAGGACAAGCTGGTGATGGCGACCTTCCCACCAGCCGGCTGCGGTCCCGACCACGACGGGAACCGCCGCGGCGACCAATGTGCGGGGGCGGGCACCGAGGACCCACCGCCTGACCGTGCCCGGTGTCGCTGCCCCCTCCGCCGCCGGGGCCACGGTCACGGACGACGCGGGAACTTGGAAAAATCGGGCGCCCGGTGCTCGACGAAGGCGTTGCGACCCTCCTGGCCCTCCTCGGACATATAGAAGAGCATGGTGGCGTCACCGGCGAGCTGCTGGACGCCGGCGAGGCCGTCGTCGGCGGCGTTGAAGCCGGCTTTGCACATCCGCAGGGCGATCGGCGAGAGGGTCAGCATGCGGCGGCACCACGCGACGGTCTCGGTCTCGAGCTCGGCCAAGGGGACCACGGCGTTGACCAGGCCCCAGTCGAGTGCCTGGCTGGCGTCGTACTGGCGGCAGAGGAACCAGACCTCCTTCGCACGCTTGAGCCCGATGGTGCGCGCCAGCAAGCTCGAGCCGTACCCACCGTCGAAGCTCCCGACGATCGGCCCGGTCTGGCCGAAGCGGGCGTTGTCCGCCGCGATGGTGAGGTCGCACACCAGGTGGAGGATGTGGCCCCCTCCGATGGCGTAGCCCGCCACCATGGCGACCACCGGCTTGGGCAGGCGCCGGATCTGGATCTGGAGGTCGAGCACGTTGAGCCGGCCGATGCCCGCCCGGGCGACGTCGTCGTCGCCGATGTAGCCGTCGTCGCCGCGGATCTTCTGGTCGCCGCCCGAGCAGAACGCGTCGGGACCCTCACCGGTGAAGATGATCGCCCCGACGGCGGGGTTGTCCCGGGCGCGGTTGAAGGCGTCGGTGAGCTCGAACAGCGTCTGGGGACGAAAGGCGTTGCGGACCTCGGGTCGGCAGATCGTGATCTTGGCGATGCCCTCGGCCACCTCGTAGCGGATGTCCCCGTAGTCTCCTTCGCTGGCCCACTCGGGTGCGGGGCCCGACCGATGGTCGTCAACCGGGTCGTGCGGGGCACCGGTGATCACCGTCTCTTGCGTTGTGGGCTCGGTCATGGCGCCTTACGCTACCGGCGGATGCCCCAGCTCGTCGCACTCGACCTCCCCGGCGGAGCGCCCTTCGTCGATGCCCTGCGGCGGGTCTGGGACGCCGGTGACGCCGCCGCCCCGCTCGACCCGAGGCTCCCTGCCGCCGCCCGCCGGGCGGCGATCGCCGCCCTCGCCCCGGGCTCGGTCGTCGATGCCTCGGGCGAGCGCTCCGCCCTCGACGGCGGCCGGCCCGTCGAGCCCGGTGACGCCCTCGTGCTCACCACGTCGGGGTCGACCGGCACCCCGCGCGGCGTCGTGCTCACCCATGACGCCGTCGCCGCCTCAGCCCACGCCACTACGGCCCGTCTCGGCGTCGACCCGCTCCGGCACCACTGGCTGGCCTGTTTACCCCTCGCCCACATCGGCGGGCTCTCGGTCGTCACCCGTGCGCTACTCACCGACACCCCGCTCACCGTCGTGGCCGGCTTCGACGCGGCCGGGGTCGAGGAGCTCGGCCGCAGCGGAGGGGTGACCCACGTGTCCCTGGTGGCCACCGCACTGCAGCGGCTCGACGCCTCGGTGTTCGACCTCGTCCTCCTCGGTGGCGCCGCTCCCCCGGGCGACGTGCCCGACAATGTCGTCGCGACCTACGGGATGACCGAGACCGGCTCGGGGGTCGTCTACGACGGACGACCCCTCGAGGGCGTGGACATCGCGATCGGCGACGGCACCGAAGGGGAGCCGGGCGAGATCCTCGTCCGCTGCCCCATGCTGCTGCGGGCCTACCGGGACGGGACCGACCCGCGGCGCACCGGCTCCGACGGCTCGGGTGGCTGGCTCGCAACAGGGGACGCCGGAAGGCTCCTGGCCGACGGCACGTTGGCCGTCGACGGGCGCCTGGCCGAAGTGATCGTGACCGGCGGCGAGAAGGTCTGGCCCGCCGGGGTCGAGGCCGCGCTGGCCAACCACCCGAAGGTGGCCGAAGTAGCCGTCTGGCGCCGCGCCGACCCCGAATGGGGCCAGCGCGTGGTCGCCTGGGTGGTGCCGGCCCCCGAGGGGGCGCCCACGCTCGACGAGCTCGTGGACCTGGTTCGTGCCTCGCTCCCGCCCTGGGCGGCGCCGAAGGAACTCGTGCTCGTCACGTCCCTGCCGCGGACGGGGCCGGGGAAGGTCGCCCGACGCGCACTTTCGTGAGGAATGGGCAATTGTGGGCTTTTGCCTCTAGCTGAACCCAACCTGACGTGAGGGTGAGTAATGTCTCCGGGGTGAGCGTGCACACGGGGAGCGGCGATCTCAGCGCCGCGGCAACAAACCCCGTCGTCGGCTCGCTAAAGGGCTACATCGCCCTCACCAAGCCCCGCATCATCGAGCTCCTCTTGGTCACCACGGTTCCCACGATGTTCGTGGCCGCGCGGCACCTGCCCTCGGCCCGCCTGGTCGTGATGACATTGATCGGTGGGGCGCTGGCCGCCGGTGGCGCCAATGCCATGAACATGATCTATGACCGTGACATCGACGCGGTCATGGAGCGGACGAAGCACCGCCCACTCGTGACCGGAGCGGTCAGCGTGCGGGGCGCCATGATCTTCGCGGCGGCCCTCGAAGTCGCCGCTTTCCTCTTGCTCTGGCAGACCGTGAACCTGCTCTCTGCCGCGCTGGCGGTCTCGGCGACCGCCTTCTACGTCCTCGTCTACACGATGTGGCTCAAGCGCTCCTCGAGCGAGAACATCGTCATCGGGGGCGCCGCCGGGGCGGTGCCGGTCCTGGTCGGTTGGAGCGCGGTGACCGACTCGCTCGCCTGGGCGCCGATCATCATGTTCGGCATCATCTTCTTGTGGACACCGCCGCATTTCTGGGCGCTCGCCGTCAAGTACCGCGACGACTACACGAAGGCCGAGGTGCCCATGTTGCCGTCGGTGATGTCGATGGAGGGCGTCACCCGCCGGATCCTCATCTACACCGTCGCCCTCTGGGCGCTGTCCCTCACGCTCGCCCCGGTGGCGCACCTCGGCTGGGCCTACTTCGGCGTCGCCATGGTGCTCGGCGCGCTGCTGTTCGCCTACGCCTGGGCACTGCGCAACGACCCCACACCCAAGCGGGCGATGAAGATGTTCGGCTTCTCGATCACGTACCTTGCGGTGCTGTTCATCGCCATGGGGGCAATCGCCGTTGTCCTCCACCCCTGACCAGGCCCGGCGCTCCAACGACCGGATCTTCAAGGTGACGGCGGCCGTGGCGGCGGTCGCCCTGGTGGGCTTCATCATCTACGTGGTGGCCAAGCCCCGCACCGCCAAGCCCGCCAGCTTCCCCGAGACTCCCCCCTCGTCGCTGGAGCGGGGGGCCGCCGCGCCAGCGTTCGCCCTCCCCCGGCTTGGCGGCGGCGCGCCGGTGACCCTGGCTGCGGCACCGGGCACACCGACGGTCGTGAACTTCTTCGCGTCATGGTGCTCGAACTGCCGGGCCGAGCTGAAGGCTTTCGCAACCGTCGCGGGACGCAATTCGGCGACGGTCAACGTCGTGGGCGTCGATTCCAACGACACCAGTACCTCGAACGCCGAGGCGCTGCTCGCGGCGGCGCACGCCTCCTATCCGGTTGGCGTCGACGCCAATGCCCAGGTGGCCAGCGACTACAAGCTCGAAGTGCTGCCCGTCACCTACTTCGTCACCGCCAAGGGCACCGTCGCAGGCGTCGCCTTCGGCACCCAGTCGGTGGCGTCGCTCACTCGCCTCGAGCACACCCTGCTCGGCGTCGGATCGGGGCACTGACCGTGGGCGTCGGCGTCCATGCGGAAGAATCCGCATCGTGAGCGACCCCCGTTCGACGCACCCCCGACCGCGCGATTCGACCGATGCAGGATCCACCGAGGCCGCCACCGCCGAAGGGCCGCGCCCAGGCAACGAGAGCTCACCGCCGCTTGACCGCTCGGAGGCCTTCGCGGCAGGCCCGCCGCGCATGCCTCGGCGCTACATCTACTGGATGATCGCCGCGGTGCTCGTGCTCGGGCTCGGGGGCACGCTCGGCGAGCGCCTGGTCTCCGACGCCGGGCTCAATCCGACCCCGGCCAAGGATTCCCCGGCCCCGACGACCACGACGACCGCTCCCCCGGTCACGACGGTCCCGGTGCCGGGAGCCTCCCCGGCCCCGGTCAACGCCTCCCTCCAGTCGTTCATGGGCCTCGTGCGCCTACGCCCGTCCGAGGCACCGGCCTACTCGCTCATCGACCAGAACGGCCAGCCGGCGACGCTCGCACAGAACACCGGGCAGGTCACCGTACTCACGTTCTTCGACGGCCCATGCAACGACATCTGCCCGGTGCTCGCCGCCGAGATCAAAGGGGCGGACACGGCCCTCGGGCCCGACGCCGCCAAGGTCCGCTTCGTCACCGTCAACACCGACCCCAAGGCCACGGCGGTCAGCGCGCTGACCCCAGCAGTGACCACCACCGGACTCGGTGGCCTGGCAAACTGGTCGATACTCACCGGTCCCCTCATCACACTCAACTCGGTGTGGAAGTCCTATGGGGTGGCCATCACGCTCAACACCACGACCGGCGTCATCGCCCACAACGAGGTCATGTACTTCATCGATCCGATCAGCCAGCTCCGCTACCGGGCGACGCCCTTCGCCAACGAGACCCGCCAGGGCGCCTACAGCCTCGATCCGGCGAGCACCAACCGATTCGCCCAGGGCATCGCCGCCTACGCCGAGCAGCTGCTGGCACCATGACCGACACCGTGACCGAGACGCCGCAGAACAACGCCGAGCCGCCCGAGGGATCCGCCCGCTCGCCGTGGTACCGCCGCCGCACCCCGCTGATCGTCGCCGGCGTGGTGCTCGTCGTGGGCATCTCCGTGCTCTCCGACCTGCCGGTGCACGCTTCGCGCAGCGCCAACGTGTCGTCGGCGCAGAGCGTCATGAAAGAGGTCAACGGCGATCTCGCCCCGTGCGCACTGGCGGCAAAGCAGGCCGTGGCCCTGTGGGGTGCCGAGGAGAACCACACCCTGTCGGCGTCCGATGCCGCCATTGCGCCGGGAATCCTGCGTGACGACCAGAACGCCTGCTCGTTCACGAACGAGAACATCTACGACCTGTCGAGCATCGAGGTCCCCGGGTCGACCGCCGGCAAGCACCTCAGTGCCCTGGTCGGGGCCGTGACCCTGTGGTCCACGGGCGACGCGCTCGGCATCATCGAGGACATCCAGACGCTGATGAGCCAGCCCTCCGACAAGACGGCGCTCAGTGACCTGGCCAAGCGGGAGCGCCAGGCCGCCCAGGACCGTTCGCAGGCCGATGCGCAGATCAACGGTGCGGACAGCGTGCTCGGTGCGGCGATCTCTCGACCGGACCTGCCCGTCCTGCCCACTCCGCCGCGCTCGTAGCGGCCCTCAAGCCGGCGGATCGCCGCCGAGGGTCTTCGGCACCTGCCACGCACGTCGGCGCTCCTCCTTCATGAGGCGGAAGAGCTCGTCGTCGGGGTCCTCGTCGTTGCGCAGCCAGAAGTAGAGGTTCCAGAAGATCACCGGCATGAATGCCGCCGCTGCCACCAGCCAGATCACGATGGTCGAGACCTGATGGTCGGCGGAGGCTCCCAGGCCGTGGCCGGCGCTGTGGTGGAAGGTCGAGTACCACGACGTGTTCGACATGGCCTCGGTGTACGCCAAGACCCACACGGCCCACATCGAGAACGCTGCTTGCGCCAGGCGCCGTGGCCGCGGCGACCGGGGAAGGAGCGGGGGTGACTCGACGAGTTCGAGCCAGAGCACGACGCCGACGACGGCGAACGAGGCCGCCTCGGCGACGAGCAGCCAGAAGTGCCGGGTGACACCGTCAACCGCTGCTGGCGTCCTCCAAGCCACGATCGCTGCGACGAACAGGAGCCAGGGGATGAACGCCCTCACGAACTCCGGGTGGCGCCGGCGCCCCGCCGCCAGGCGGTCCATGGCCCGACCTGCCCCGGTGCCCTCCGTGCCCGCCAGGCGCAGGAACCGCCAGGGCGCGCCACACGTCAGCAGCGCGGGCACCACCATGGCGAAGACGGAGAACTGCAGCGCCTCGACGAACTCGTAGTGCCTGGCCCACGTCGTCAAGGGCGGTGCCAGCCCGAGGACGAGCAGCACCACCGCACCCAGCGCGAGCCAGACGCGTTCCGAGTCCGACACGTGGCGGGGTCGCGAGGCGACCCCTGACGTCATCGATTCGGGCGTCGCTCGAAGAAGAGCCAGACAATCCCCACCAGGAACACGCCGAGCGGAATCACCAGCGTCAGCGTCTCTGGCCCAAGCCAGGGATCACCTGCGATCATCGCCAACCTCCTCGTTGCCTGCAGACCAGTGTTCCACGACCGTTCGCCGTTCGCAGTCCGATCATGCCCGCCTGCCGATCAGAGAACATAGAACAGCGCCCAGAAGAAGAGTGCCAGCAATGCGATGAAGCCCCAGAAGTACGTGGCGCCCTCGAGATTGGCCCGGAAGAGCCTGGCGGCGGGCAACGCTGAGCGCGGTGCTCCCCCATCCTCGGCAACCGCACGACGGAGGCGCAGTTCCCGGGCAAGCAGCGTCTCGAGCCAGTAGGCGCCGACGAGCAAGGTGGCGATGTTGAACCCGGCCCACCCGATGAAGCACGACGCGTAGCCGCTCGAGCCCGGGAAGAACGGCAGATCGGTCAGCTGATAGATCTGCAGCCCCACGGCCACCAGGGCGCCGAAGACGGTCAGCCAGCCCGCGACCTGCCAGTCGAGTGTCACCCCACTACGGAACCGCCGGTTGCCATAGGCGATGAGCAGCGCGCACGCCACCGAGGTCACGAAGATGGCGGCACCGAGTCCTGTCGGGGCGGTGATGCCGTCGGGACGCCAGAGCTGCTCGTTGTTGGCTGAACGGAGGTAGAAGTAGGCGAAGGCTAACCCGGCCGCTCCGAACGCCCAGATGCCGATCAGCAGGCGGCTGCCGGTCCACAGCGCACCTTCCTGGGCACGCAGCTCGTAGGCGATCTCCTCAGGCGTCTCTTTGAGCGCCGGGAAGGATTCGTCAGCAGCAAGTCGGTCATTCACGGTGTCTCCGCTCACAGGATCGGGGGTCGTGGGTCGAAGTCGTCGGTGTCGTCTGGGGACTCAAGCTCGCCCGGCTGGACCGCCTCTTCTTTTGAGACAACGCCGGCGGTCACCAAGGGTTCTCTCCCGAGGTCGGCAACCGGGAGCGCTCCGGGCTCCCCGTAGTGGTACGGGTCCGAGTTGACGACCGGGATGCGCTCGAAGTTGTACCAGGGCACCGGCGTCGGTGTCTGCCACTCGAGGCCGAGCGAGTTCCACGGGTTGTCGGGCGACTTGGTCGGGTTGATCCACTGCGACCACACGAAGTTCACGATGAAGATCAGGAACGATGCGCCGAGCAAGAAGGCGCTCACCGAGGAGATGTCGTTGAGCGTCTGGAGGTTCGGGGCGTACTCGAATACCCGGCGGGGCTGTCCGAGGAGGCCGACCAAGAAGAGCGGGAAGAACGTGAGGTTGAAGAAGATGAAGAAGGTCCAGAAGTGCCAGATGCTGAGCTTTCGGTTCATCGTCTTCCCCGTCATCTTGGGAAGGTAGAAGTAGAGGCCCCCGAAGAGGGCGAAGATCAGGCCGCCCATGATCGTGTAGTGGAAGTGGGCCATCACGAAGAAGCTGCCGTGGACCGTCACGTCGACCGGGACGTCAGAGAGAAACACGCCGGTGATCCCACCGATGAGGAAGTTGAACATCATGCCGAGGATGAACAACATTGGCGCATCGAACCGGATCTTCGCCTTCCACAGCGTGCCAAGGGTGACGAGGAACAAGAACCCGGTGGGGATCGAGATGAGCTCGGTCGTGAGCATGAACAGCGGCCGCATGTCCGGGTTGATCCCACTCTGGAACAGGTGGTGCTGCCACACGAAGAATGACAGCAGCGCCACACCGATCATCCCGGCGGCCGCCACTCGGTAGGCGAAGAGCGGCTTGCGGGTGAACACGGGCAGCATCTCCATGACCAGCCCGAAGCCGGGCAAGGCCATGATGTACACCTCGGGATGGCCGAAGAACCAGAAGAGGTTCTGCCAGAGGAAGCTGCTCCCCCCGTGCTCGGTCACGAAGAAGGCGGTTTGGGCGGTCCGGTCCAAGATGCCGAAGTACCCTGCCGCCAGGAGCGACGGGGTGGCCAGGGTGAGCAGTGCGCATGTGGCGAGCACGGCCCAGACGAAGATCGGCACTCGGCTCCAGGTCATGCCCGGGGCCCGGTAGTTGATGATGGTGCAGGCCAGGTTGAAGCCGGCGGCGATCATGCCGATGCCGATCACCGCGAAGCCGACGAGGTAGGAGTCCATGCCGCCCGACGCCTGGGTCTGGAGCGGCGCGTAGCCGGTCCAACCGGTGGGGAACCCCCCGAACGCGAGCGCCGAGAGGATGACCAGGTAGCCGGCGGAGAAGATCCAGAACGAGAAGGATTCGAGGCGAGGGAAGGCCATGCGGCGCGAGCCGATCATGAGCGGAGTCAGCCAGTTGCCGAGGGGGCCCACGACCGCCGAGGTGGCCATCATCATCATGATGGTGCCGTGCTCGCCCACGATGGCGATGTAGGTGTCAGGCCCGAAGACGTGGGTGGTGGGGCTGAGCAACTGGGTGCGGATGGCCATGGCCAAGAGCCCACCGGTGAAGAGGAAGGTCAGCACGCCGATGAGGTACTGCATGCCGACGACCTTGTGGTCCTCGGTGTAGCGGAAGTAGCGCATCCATCCGGTCTCGGGCACCGGCGGCGGCGGCTCGCGTCCCACCAGCTTGGCGAGCGGATAGGTGAGCGCGCCGATCCCCGCGAGCCACCCGGCGACGCCGAAGGCGAGGCCCAGCACGATGGCCACGTTGTTCTGGCCCGTGTTCTGGGGCACCGTGTTCTGGCCGTAGATGATGTTGCCGAACCAGTGGCCGAGCAGGTAGCCCACCACGGCGCCGACTACTGCCCATCCCATGTGCGGCCGCAGCCACTCCGACCCCCGGCGCATGGCCGGCTGGTGGATCGGCGTCTCGCCGGGGAAGTCGGTCCCCGGAGTTTCGGTGATGTCGATTGCCATCGTTCTCAATCGCCCCTATCTGCCGGCTTCGTGACGTGCCAATTCTCGGACTCTTGCGTGCTGTGACATCGCTCAGCCGCTCCCCGGCTGGGTGGCGCCATAGGTCTCGACCTTCGAATACGGGTCGACATTGTCGGGGTAGTAGCCGCCGTCGGCCCCATTGGCGTCGGGCGTATACGTGTAGGCGAAGGGCGGCAGGAGCTTCGTGTTGGCGGCGAGCGCCTTCTCCGTGGTCTGGGCCCACACTTCGAACTGGTCCTTCGTCACGACCGCGCCGTTGTTGTACATCGCCCCGTGCCAGATGCCACAGAGCTCGTCACAACGCACGACGAACGAGCCGAGCTGGTACGGCGTCGTGAAAGCCACGTTGTCCTGATTCGGGTTGGCGTCCGCCTTCACCCCGAGCTGGTACGCCCAGAAATCGTGGATCACGTCGAGCGACGTCACGTGGAAGGCGATGCTCACACCCTGGGGGACGACCAGCTGGGTCGTCTCGAAACCACCGAACGTCGGATAGCGGTAGGTGAACTTCCACTGCTGGCCGATGACCTGGATGGGGAGCACCGTGTTCGAGGTGGGCGTCCAGATGGGGTTCGGGCCCTGCCCACCGCCGGCGCCCTCGGGCTGGACGAGCTCGTAGGTGCCGAATCCCGCCAGGAAGAGCACGAGGACCGTCGTGATGGTGATCCAACTCGTCTGGATCTTGAAGTTGTTCGCCGCGAGCGGCCCTCCCTCGGGCTCGGGACCACCCTTCGAGGCGCGCCACTGGATGATGGCGTAGGCCATGTAGACCCACACGCCGATCATCACGGGGATCGCCAGCACGATCAGGATGTTGAAGTCGAAGACAGCCCCGCCGGCGGTCGACGACATGCGCCCGGGTGGGATGTGGGGTCCGGCGAAGATGTAGTACAGCGGGTCGACGATCGCCGAGAGCACCAGCCAGATTGCGAAGAGCCGCCAGCCGTGGCTGGCCTCTTTTCGCGGTGGCTCATCGGTGCCCTGTGGAGCCCCGGAACCTTCGCTCACCGCTCCCCCCTCTGCCGCCACGCTCATGCCACCACCTTCATGAAGCCGGCCATGTAGCCGTTGGTCTGCATCGGTCCACCGTTGCCGTACAAGAAGCCCAGTCCGCAGGGGACGAAGCATTGCCAGGGGTACGAGCCCGAGCCCGGCGATGTGAAGGAGAACTTGAGCACGTTGTGCGGCGACTTCTCTGTGCAGGGCGCCGCACTGCACAGGTTCGCGTTGGCGTTGTTGCCCACCAGCGGCACGTTGATCCCGAGGGTCGGGATGGAGAAGGTGTGCCCCACGCCGTTGCCGGCGTTCGAGTTGTAGACATGGAACGGCTTCCCGTTGAGCAGGGCCACCTTGCCTGCCGTGCCGGTCACCATGCCGATCTGCTGGTTACGCAGCGGACTACCCGAGTCGTACTGGATGATCGTCATGTTGACCCGGGTGTGGGCTGGGACCTGGAAGTAGGACGTGTGCACCCACTGTCCGGTGCTCGGATCCTTGATGAGGTAGGAGACCCACGTCGGGTGCGGGGCCGACCCGTAGGCCCCGACCGTCTGCAAGGTCACGTCCACCGGCTGACCCGATTGTGCGTTGGAGTAATCGACGGTAGGTGGCTGCTTCGTGAAGCCGATGACCAGCACCACGATCACGACGACCGCGACCACGAAGAAGCCCACCACCGTTGCGATGCGCCAGGGCTTAGGCAAGCTGCATTCCCCCCACTCTGACTACGGTCACGCCGCGCTCCCCTCCTGGAACCAACCTGGACGACTCCCCGCCCAGTTCACTCACACGACACTGCGCAAAGCACTGCTGCGAACTGCTCGTTTCGCCGACGTTACGTTCACGTCAGTTTCACGTCAAGCACCGTAGCTGGAACAAGTTCTCAATGCGTGCATATTTTCAGAATCAGCGGCGACTTCTCCGCTCGACGTTGCGCGACGCAGTCGATTTCGCCCACCGTGACCGGTACGGCGGTGTCGGGAGGTTCCCGACTTCGAGTCACACACGAACGAGACGATGCGGCCCAGCCGAGCCTTTCGTTCGCTCAGTGCTCCTGGACGCGCCCTTCGGCTGTCGACTCTGTACCGTCGTCCATCCAGTCGGGGTGCTTGCGCGCCCAGAGGGCTTCGGGGTCCTCGTGGACGAGGTGCCACCAGCCGCCGATGGCGACGGCGGCGAGGATCGGCCACTCGAAGGTGTAGAACCAGCTGAGCCCGTTGCCCCCGAGTGCCCGGTGCAGCTGCCACCAGCCCCCGGCGAGGCAGCCGATGACGAGGAACGCGAACTCGAGGTGCAAGAAGACGGCCCGACGGGAGAACCAGCGACTTCGCACACGCGGATTCTAGGAGCGCCGGCACGCCCCACCCGGGCGCGCCCCTGACCGGGCACTCACCACCCTCGGTACGCTGCAACGGTGAGCGCCAACCGACTGGCCGACGCAACGAGCCCGTATCTCCGCCAGCACGCCCAAAACCCCGTCGAGTGGTACCCGTGGGGGGCCGAGGCCTTCGATGTGGCCAGGGCGCAGGACAAGCCGCTGTTCATCTCCATCGGCTACGCGTCGTGCCACTGGTGCCACGTGATGGCCCACGAGAGCTTCGAGGACAGTGCGACCGCCGCGGACCTCGCCGCCTCGTTCGTGTCGGTCAAGGTGGACCGCGAGGAGCGGCCCGATGTCGACGCCGTCTACATGGCAGCCGTCCAGTCGATGACCGGTTCGGGTGGCTGGCCGATGTCGGTCTTCGCCACCCCCGACGGGCGCCCCTTCTTCGCCGGGACCTACTTCCCCCCGGCAGACCGTCACGGCCAGCCCGGGTTCCGCAGGGTGCTCGCTGCCCTCGCCGAGGCTTGGGGCGAGCACCGCGACGAGGTCGAAGGGCAGGCCGACGCCCTTCTCGACGCCGTGCGCCGAGAGGTGCGCCTCGCCGACACGCTGGCCGGCCGAGTGGAGGGTCCGGTCACCGTCCCCGACCTCGACACCCTCGTGGACGGCCTCGTCAACCATCTCGAGACCGGCTTCGACGCCGAATGGGGCGGGTTCGGACCCGCCCCGAAGTTCCCGAGGCCGAGCCTCGTCGAGCTGTGCCTGCTGCACCACCAGCGCACCGGCTCGGCGCGCTCGCTCACCCTGGCCGCGACCACCCTCGACGCCATGGCGCGCGGGGGCCTCTACGACCACCTCGCCGGGGGCTTCGCCCGCTACTCGGTGGACCGCTTCTGGCTGGTCCCGCACTTCGAGAAGATGCTGACCGACCAGGCCCTCCTGGCCCGGGCGTACCTGCACGCGTGGCAGGTCACCGGCAACGACGAGTACCGACACGTCATGGCCGAGACGCTCGACTGGGTGCTCGACGAGCTCGCAGCGCCCGGCGGCGGCCTCTTCTCCTCAGTGGACGCCGATGCAGCGGGCGTCGAGGGCAGCCATGCGACCTTCACCGCCGACCAAGTCCGCGCCGCGCTCCACGCCGGGGGGCTCGAGGAGCACGCCGACGAGGTCCTCGCGTTCTATTCGGTGGGCGAGGCGGGCAACTTCGAGGGAACCAACGTCCTCCACCGGCCCCTCGGCGCGCCGCTGGCACGCCCCGAAGTGGTGGAAGCGGCGCGCCGCGTGCTCCTCGATGCGCGCCGCCGCCGCCCCCAGCCGGGCGTGGACGACAAGGTCCTGCTCGAGTGGAACGCCATGGCGGCCACCACACTGGCGGAGGCGGCGGCGGCGACCGGCAACGCCGAGTGGGGCGTGGCCGCCGAGCGCATCGTCGACTTCTGCTTCGCTGCGTTGCGCACACCCGACGGCTCGTGGCACCGCTCGTGGCAGGGCACGGCCGCCCCCCACCTCGCCTTCGCCGCCGACCTGGCCTGGCTGCTCGAGAGCTGCACCGCACTGGGGCAGCTGACCGGCTCAGCCCGCTGGTCCGAGCGCGCCCGAGAGGTGGCCGACGCGCTCCTCGACGGCTACTGGGACAGCGCCGGCGGTGGCGGTCTCTTCACCACCCACCGTGACGCCGAGGCCCTGGTGGTGCGCCCGAAGGACCTCCTCGACGGGGCAACGCCCTCGGCCAGCTCGACGGCAGCCACCGCCCTCGCCCGGCTCAGCCTGCTCACCGGCAGCGATGCCGAGCGGGCAGCGGCGGAGCGCCTTGTGGAGCTGGCCGCCCCGCTCTTGGGAGAGCATGCCATCGCGGTTTGCGACCTCTTGTTCGCCGTCGCCCTGCTCCAGGAGGGGACAGAGATCGTCATCGCCGGGAAGCGGCCCGATCTCCTCGCCGAGGCTCGGTCGCACTGGCAGCCGGGCGCCGTGCTGGCCTGGGGTGAGCGGACAGACTCGCCGCTATGGGACGGGCGCCTGGACGGCTTCGCCTACGTGTGCCACCACTTCGCCTGCCAGACACCGGCCGGGGATCCCGCTACCCTGGCAACCCAGCTGCTCACCACCAGGGCCGAGCAGCTGCCGAGGCCGCGCCTGCGAGTGCACGGGGACGAGGACACCGAGTAGCGATGCCGCCAGCAACAAAGGGTCGAGGAGGCAGCGGGTCCGCCAGCGTCAAGGACCTCGTCAAGTCCCTCCCCCGGCGAGAGCGCATCTCGGTGGAGGGCGGCACCGAGCTGCTCGTCCTGGTCCTCTCGTGCAACCGCGACGACACGATCGCCGTCGACCTGGCCTCGGGTGCCCTCGTACGGCTGCGCGTGCCCTGGCCCGAGGAGCACGAGCCCGACCTCACCGCCTTCGACGTCGTCCAGGCCACGCTGGCGGCCGACCCCGAGCGCGACGACCTGGCCCAGCCAGAGGCGGCAACGGTGGAGGGGCTCCCCCGCCAGGTCGGGACCCTGCGGGGCCGCCGGGTACGCCACATGCTCCAACGGCTGGCCGCCCCCCCCGACGGCCCCCTCCTCGGCTTCCCCGGACCGGCCGCCCCCTACTGGGACTTCCGGGGCCTGCGGCCCTCCGCCGCGCTCATCGTGCCGACACGGGGGCCCCAGCTCATCCGGCGCACCGACGACCACTCGACCTGGGCGCGCTTTGGCTGGGACCGAGACGATGTCTGGCTCCCGGTCGAAGACGCCATGGCGGCCCGGGCGCTCGACGCCGCGCGCACGGAGCGCCTGAGCGGCAAGACCCTGGCCACCGCCTTGGGTTTCGCCCCGCGCTACCTGCTGGTGTCGGTCACCGGCCCGCGCGAGGGCCACTGCTACAAGGTCTGCAGCGCCATCCTGCCCAAGGGCTGAGAACAGCTCGCACGCCGCCCGGTCGGAGCCGGAGCGGGGAGGTCAACGGCCGAGCTTGCCCCCGGCGAGGTCCTCGGCCATGGCCCACCCGAACGCCACGAGGCGGTCACCCTTGTCGTGGTCGACAACGGAGAACAACTCGATGACCTCGTCGCTCGCCGTCGGCTTGGTGGCCGTGTAGTCGATGCCGCCCGAGGCCGAGGCGTTGCCGGCAACCACGAAGGTCCGGTCGTCGAGGCGGCTCTCGGCGCCGAAGCGCTTGGCCAGGCGACGGGCCCAGGCCCGCTCCTCACCCGACGCCTTGTGGCCCGGGCGGGGCACCACGTCGGTCAGGCCGCGGAACGCCCCGAAGCCGTCAGCGGTGAGCAGGCGGGTGCCGAGCAGGACGTCCTCGTCGGGAAAGGCGAGCAGGGCGCGACGGTACTGGTCGGCCATGATCGCCTTCATGGCGACGTCTGCGCGCGAATTGCGGTCGACGCAGGCGAGGCCGACGAGCAGCGACGGCGTGCCGCCGATGCGTTCTAAGGTGCAAAAGGAGTACCCGCGCAGCTTCGCCCCCTCGCGCGCCTGGGTGACCAGCACCCACTCTTCGCGCTCCTTCGACAAGAAACCGATGTCGAAAGCGGGTTCCCGTTCAGCGCACAGGTCGGCCATCTCTGCGAGTTCTGCGTCGCTGAGCGCAGTGCAGTCTTTCGTCGCTACCACCATCCCCATGGGCCAATTGTACGGGAACATTGCCTGGTGTTCACAACCGGGACCCACGAGCACCCCGATTCAGGCCGATTCCGGCCCGAAATGGGCCCGGATCGCGGCCCCGCCGAAGCTCAGGCGCCGCGCCGCTCGGCGGCCGACGGCCCCAGTCCTGGCGTCGCCACCAGGGCATTGACGCCGAGCAGCATCTTGAGCTCGCCCATCAGCCCGTTTCTCGTCGCCACGTTGAACTCGGCGGGCAGGCGCAGCACCTTCTCGCCCACGTGCAGCAGGACCGCCGAGCTGCCGGGGTGGGCGGTGAGGATCTCCTTCAGACGCTCGACCGTGTCGTCGGTGAGGACGG
The DNA here is from genome assembly GCA_003155135.1 of Acidimicrobiaceae bacterium. Lineage (GTDB taxonomy): Bacteria > Actinomycetota > Acidimicrobiia > Acidimicrobiales > RAAP-2 > Bog-515. Next base: position 25,950 of record PMFN01000043.1, read on the forward strand.
AGATGGGCAGCGCGATGCGCAGCGGCTCGCTGTCGGTCGCCGAGAGCACCGGGCGGCGCACGTCCATGGCGACGATCTTGGGCTGCTCGTCGCGCAGGTCGATGCGGCCGCGCACGACCACGACGGCGTCGTTCTCGAGCAGCATGCCGTAGTCGGCCATCACCCGGGGGAAGACCCAGACCTCCATCTGCGCCTGGAGGTCCTCCAAGATGAAGCGGGCCATGAGGTCACCCTTTTTCGTGTACTGGCGCTTCACCTCGGTGACCACCCCGCCGACAGAGCGCACGACCCCCTCGGGTGCCGCGCCCCCCGGCTCGGCCGCAAGCGCGGCGTCGCGCAGCTCGGCGAGCGAGCAGTCGGTGTGCCGGGAGAGGGCCGCCTCGAGCCCGAGGAGCGGGTGATCGCTCACATAGAGGCCGAGCATCTCCTTTTCGAAGGCCAGGCGCTGGGACTTGTCGAACTCGCGCTCGGGGATCGGCACCCTCGTCCCCTCCCAGCGGCCGGCGTCGCCGGCGCCCTCGGCCGGCTCGACCGAGGAGAACAGGGTGGCGATGCCGACGTCGTGCTCCCGGCGGCGCTCCATCGTGCGGTCCACCACTTCTTCGAGCACCAGGCAGAGGCCCTGGCGGGGGTGTGCCAGCGAGTCGAAGGCCCCGGCCTTGACCAGGGACTCCATGGTCCGCTTGTTGAGCACGACGGAGTCCACCCGTCGGCAGAAGTCGTAGAAGTCGGCGAAGGGGCCCTGCGCCTCGCGCTCGGCCACGATGCGCTCGACCAGGGACTCGCCGACGTTGCGCACCGCTGCGAGCCCGAAGACGATGCCCGGCCCGGGATCGCCCTCGTCGGCCGCCGCCGCCGGGGCGGCCCCGCGCGGGGTGAACTCGCCGGCGGAGCGGTTGACGTCGGGCACGAGGACCTCGATGCCGAGTGCGCGGCACTCGGCCAGGTAGACCGCCGTCTTGTCCTTGTCGTCCTTCACCGAGGTGAGCAGAGCGGCCATGTACTCGACCGGATGGTGGACCTTGAGCCAGGCGGTCTGGTAGGCGACGAGGCCGTAGCCGTAGGAGTGCGACTTGTTGAAGGCGTAGTCGGCGAAGGGCTCGATGATGTCGAACAGCTCTCGGCCCAGCTTGTCGCCGTACCCCTGGGCGGTGCAGCCGGCTTCGAACTTCTCGCGCTCGGCGGCAATGAGGACGCGGTCCTTCTTGCCGCAGGCCTTGCGGAGGTTGTCGGCCTCCTCCAGGGTGTAGCCGGCGAACTTCTGGGCGACCCGCATGACCGACTCCTGGTAGATCATGAGGCCCTGTGTGTCGCCCAGGATGGGCTCCAAGTCCTCGTGCAGGTAGCGGACCGGCTTGCGCCCGTTCTTTCGGTCCGCGTAGTCGTTGTGCATGTTGGCCGCCATGGGCCCGGGGCGGTAGAGGGCGACGAGGGCGGCGACGTCGTCGAAGCTGGTCGGGGCGAGGCTGCGCATGAGGGCGCGCATGGGGCGGCCCTCCAACTGGAAGACCCCGATCGACTCGCCCCGCTGGAGCATGGCGAAGACGGCTTTGTCGTCGAGGTCGACGTTGTCGATGTCGGGCCGCTCGCCCGTGGTGCGCTCGATGAGGTCGAGGGCGCGTTCGATGACCGAGAGGTTGCGCAGGCCGAGGAAGTCCATCTTGAGCAGACCGAGCTCTTCGACGCCGTGCATTTCGTACTGGGTCACGATCGGGGCGTTCTCGATGTTGCCCCCGGCGTCGGGCTTGCGCTGGATGGGCAGGTACTCGGTGAGGGGGTCCTTCGTGATGACCACCGCCGCGGCGTGGATGCCGTCCTGGCGCCGAAGTCCCTCGAGGCCGAGCGCGACGTCGATGACCTTCTTTGCGTCGGGGTCGTGGTCGTACATCTCGCGCAGCTCGGCGGCCGCCCCGTAACCGTCCTCGTGGCCGTCGGTCTTCTCCATGCACGCGGCGAGCGGGGTGTCGCGGCCCATCACGAGGGGGGGCATAGCCTTGGCGATGCGGTCGCCGACGATGTAGGGGAAGTCGAGGACGCGCGCCGCGTCGCGCACGGCGGCCCGGGCCTTGATCGTGGAGAAGGTGACGATCTGGGCCACGTGGTCGCTGCCGTAGCGCTCCGCCGCGTAGCGGATCATGTCGGCGCGGTAGCGCTCGTCGAAGTCCATGTCGATGTCGGGCATCTGCTTGCGGCCCGGGTTGAGGAAGCGCTCGAAGAGCAGGTCGTAGCGGATCGGGTCCAGGTCCACGATGCCGAGGCAGTAGGCCACGCAGCACCCGGCCGCCGACCCGCGCCCGGGGCCGACCCGGATGTTGCGCTCCCGGGCGTAGCGGATGAGGTCCCAGACGACGAGGAAGTAGGCGGCGAAGCCCATGTCGGCGATGACGCCGAGCTCGTAGTCGAGCCGGGCGCGCACCTCGTCGCCGAGGCCGTCGCCGTAGCGGCGCCGCGCCCCTTCCATCGTGAGCTGGCGCAGGTAGATCGAGGCGCGCACCTCGTAGGTCTCGCCGCTGATCTCCTCGGGCACGGGGAACTCGGGGAGGGCGGGCTTGCCGAGCTCGATCTCCACGTGGGCGCGCTCGGCGATCAGCAGCGTGTTGTCACAGGACTCGGGCACTTCGGCGAAGAGGTGGCGCATCTCGGCCGCCGTCTTCAAGTAGTGCTCGCTGCCCTCGAACTTGAAGCGCTTGGGGTCGTCGATGGTCGCCCCGGTCTGCACGCAGAGCAGGGCGTCGTGGGCGACCGCGTCGGCGCGGTGGGTGTAGTGGCTGTCGTTGGTGGCGAGCAGCGGCGCGCCGATGCGCTTGGCGATCTCGATCAGCTGGGGGTTGGTCTTGTGCTGGGCGGCGATGCCGTGGTCCTGGATCTCGACGAAGAGGCTGTCGCGCCCGAAGATGTCCTGGAGCCGGCCGGCGAGCGCCTCGGCCCGGGCCGGGTCACCGGCGAGCAGCGCCTGGAGGACCACCCCGCCGAGGCAGCCGGTGGTGGCGATGAGGCCCTCGTGGTGGCGCTCGAGCAGCTCCCAGTCGAGCCGGGGCTTGTAGTAGTAACCCTCGAGGTAGGCGGCAGACGACAGCTTGAGCAGGTTGCGGTAGCCCGCCGTCGTCTCGGCCAACAGGGTGAGGTGGTAGTAGAGCTTCTGGCCGCCGTCGACGTCGCCGCCCGTGTCGTCGACCTTGCCGCGGCGCACCGGGCGCTCAAAGCGCGACTCACCGGCCATGTACGCCTCGGTGCCGATGACCGGGTTGACGCCGGCGGCCTTGCACGCCTTGTAGAAGTCCAAGACGCCGTACATATTGCCGTGGTCGGTGATGCCGAGCGCCGGGGACCCATCGGCAACCGCCGCGTTGACCAGGTCCTTCACACGGGCCGCCCCGTCGAGCATGGAGAACTCGGTGTGGGTGTGAAGGTGCGTGAACGCCCTGCCTGTCAACGGACCCTGCCCTCCTCGAACGACGCCCTCGGTGCTTCTCCACACCCTGTGGACGAGTTACAGCTGTGTGATTCGCACGATAGCAAGTGGGTCTTCGTCCCGCCTGTCCGCCGCCCCCGGCCCCCCGGCCTGGGCCGAAGCGCTCCCCGTGCGCACCCGGCGCCGCGCGCGCCAAACCGACGATGCGGCCCCGCTGGGGTCGTGGGCCCTGCGGACTGTGGTGTCAGAGGTAGGTACCAGGGCGCGACGGTGCCTGCTGCGCACCCTGGGGAAGGCCCCGCTGGCGCATCTCGTCGAGCTGGGCGCGCGCCGCCATCTGCTGGGCCATGAGGGCGGCCTGGATCCCGTGGAACAGGCCCTCGAGCCAGCCCACGAGCTGGGCCTGGGCGATGCGCAGCTCGGCCTCGCTCGGCGTGCCCTCGCCGAAGGGGATGGCCATGCGGTCGAGCTCGGCGGCGAGGTCGGGGGAGAGGCCCGAGGAGAGCTCGCGCAGCGACTGCTCGTAGATCTCGCGAAGCCTCACGCGCCCCGCCTCGTCGAGGGGCGCCTGGCGCACCTCGTCGAGCAATTGCTTGACCATCGAGCCGATGCGCATCACCTTGGCGGGCTCTTCGATCGCCTCACGGTGCTCGTCGTCGCCCTCCTCGCCCGAAGGACCGCCGTCGACCTGCCCGGGCAGTGCCGACCAGGTCGACGCCGGCAGGACGTCGTCGGGGGTAAGGGCAGATCCGTCGTCGCTCGGCGTGGTCACCATCCGATGATGCCACCCGGGAAGGGTCGCTGCGACACGGCGTCGAGCGTCCTCACTGACCGGCGAACGTGAGGAGCGGGACGAACATCTCGGCGGGGGTGAGCGAGCCGTGGCGGGCGGCCAGGCGGAGTTCGCCCGTGTCGGCGGGGTCGAGGAACGCGGTGGCCTCGAAGGGCACGAGGGCGACGTCACCGAGGCGGTCGGCGACGTCGGGCACCGGCTCGCCCCCGAGCCAGTGCTCGTCGATGAGCTGTTCGCGGGTGCGCACCCAGGCGACGTCGGCGAACTTTTCGCGTGCGGCCTCGGCCACGTCGTCGGTGGCCTCGGGGGCTGTGTGCAGCCAACGGAAGCGCCCCTCGCCCGACAGCAGGGTGACGCCGTCCATCACCTCGGCCGGGAGCACCTCGGTGGAGGGTCCGACGTCGACCTGGCCGTGGTCGGCGGTGACGACGAGCGCGGCACCCGGGGGCAGGGCGCCAGCCAAATCGCCGACCAGCTGGTCGACCGCTGCGAGCTCGGCCTCGTAGTGCGCGCCCAGCCCCTTCGCATGGGCCACCTTGTCGATGCCGTCGTAGTAGGCGTAGACGAACGGCGCCCCCTCGGCGAGGAGGCTGCGCACCTCGACCACGAGGCCCGAGGCGGTGTGCCACGGGTGGTGTGCCACCCCCGAGAGGTGTGCGGCGGTGAACCCGGTGGCGGCGAAGTCCGCGCGCGCCACAACCGGGACCGCACCGTCGCCGGGCGCCCCCGGGAAGGCCGGCTGGGTCTGGAAGCTGCGGGCCGGGACCCGCTGGCGGGCGTCGTGCCCGCCGAGCTGCCAGCGCAGGAGATTCATGACCCCGCCGTCGCGCTGGACGCGGTAGCCGACCATGCCGTGGACGGCCGGTGGCAGCCCGGTGGTGATGGAGGTGAGGGCTGTCGCGGTCGTCGAGGGCGCCACCGAGGTGAGCGGGGAGCGGGCGGCCGACCAAAGGGTGGGGGCGAGGGCCCGGCGCTCCTCGAGCTGGAGGTGGCCGAGCCCGTCGAGCACCAGCAGGACGACCTGGCCGGCGTCGCCCACCTCGGCGGGGAACCACGACGGCCGGTCCGCGGCAGGGGTGAAGAGGGCGGGCACCAGGTTCACCAGGCACGGGCCGTCGAAGTCGGGCAACAGCGGTGAGGGGGCGTTCGCCACGCCGCTCACCCTAGGTGGGTTGGTGGGTGCCCAGCCAAGCCCGACTTGGGGCCGATCGTGCCGCAGGCGGGCTCACCCAAGTAGCATCCCGAAGCGTGAAGGTGTCCACCCGCGGCGACTACGCCAGCCGAGCCCTGCTCTCACTGGCCCTCCACGGCGCCGAGTCGACGCCGACGTCGGTGCGCGACATCGCAGAGCGCACCGCCCTTCCCCAGCCGTACCTCGAGCAGATCCTGCTCGCCCTCAAGGGCGCTGGCCTGGTGCGCTCCAAGCGCGGCGTGGGCGGCGGCTACGTACTGGCCCGGCCGCCAGAGCAGATCACCCTCGCCCAGATCGTCTCCGCCGTCGACGGGCCCATCGCCGCGGGTGACTTCGGCCTCCCCCACGCCAACGGTGCGTGCGACCACGAGGGTCAGTGCGTGCTGCTCGCCGTGTGGGCCGAAGTCGGTGACTACATGCGGGTCCAGCTGCAGTCCTTCACCTTGGCCGACATGGTGGCGCGTGCGCGCGGCACCGCCGGCACGCCGCTGGTCAACGTCCCGGCAGATCTCGGCCGTTCCACTGCGCAACCACGCGCACCTCGCGCTCCCAGCCCAGCACGCTGACCGACGCGGCGTCGAGGACGAAGAGCCGCCCCCCCGCCGGCGGCAGGCCCACCCAGCGCGCGGCGAGGACGCGCAGCAGGTGGCCGTGCGCGAAGCACAGCGTGTCGCCGGACGCCCCGAGCGCCGCGTCGATGACCCGGTCGGCGCGGCGCCCCACATCGGCCGCGGTCTCGCCGCCGGTGACCCCGTCACCGAAGAGCGTCCACCCCGGCCGCTCGGCGCGCACGTCGTCGGTGGTCCGCCCCTCGGCGTCGCCGTAGTCCCACTCCAACAGGTCGTCGCACACAACGGCCCGCTCGGCGAAGCCCGCCAAAGCGGCGGTGGCCGAGGCCCGGCGCAACGGGCTCGTCAGCACCTGGGCGAAGTCGTGGCCGGCGAGCACCGGGGCGAGGGCCTTGGCCTCGGCCTGCCCCGCCGGCTCGAGGGGGATGTCGGTGCGCCCGGTGTGCTGGCCGCTCGCCGACCAGGCGGTCTCGCCGTGTCGGACGAGCACCATGCGCGGCGCACCGGTCCCGCTCATCGACCCCGGTTCCTTCCGCACCAGCTCATGGCCAAGGACATCATGTCGGGGCGCCACGTGCAACCGGGGCACCGGGGAGGTAGTAATCTGGACAAAAATTTGGACGAAGAGTCGTGACATCCGCGCCCGGGACGTCTCCCGAGAGGAAATCTGCACAAGAAAGTAGCAACGAACAAGGAATGCGGCGGCGGCCGGTGCGGTTGAACATGCAGCTGGGTAGAGACACACACATGAAGCGGGCGACACGAGAACCCGGGGAGGCCAGGAGGCAATGGCGACAGTGAACAGAACGGCGTCGAGCAACATGGACAGTCTCGGACTGTTGCTGCGTGACCTCGACCGCTTCCCCATGCCCGACTACGACCAGCAGGTCGCGCTGGCCAAGCGCGTCGCCCTCGGTGACGACGAGGCCAAAAAGGAGATGGTGGCCGCCAACCTGCGGCTCGTCGTCCACTGGGCCCGCCGCTACCAGGACCGCGGCGTCGACCTGGCCGACCTCGTCCAAGAGGGGACCTTCGGCCTCCTGCGTGCCGTCGAGAAGTTCGACTGGGAGCGAGGCTTCCGGTTCTCGACGTACGCCACGTGGTGGATCCGCCAGGCCCTTCAGCGGGCCGTCCAGCAGCACGGTCGCACCATCCGCATCCCCCTGGAGGTGGGTGAGCGGCTGCAGCGGCTCGACGCCACCGCCACGGAGCTGGCCGGCCAGCTCGGCCGTGCGCCGACCGAAGAGGAGCTGACCGAAGCGACCGGCATCTCCGCCGAGGAGCGCCGCTCGCTCGAGGGCGTGGCCCGCGTGGCCGCCAGCCTCGACCAGCCGGCCGCGGCGGACTCGGGCACCTCGCTCGGGGACCTCGTGGCACCGGACCCTGAGAACTGGGCCGCCGACGTGGACCAGAGGATGCTGATGGACCGGGTGAGCGGCGCGCTCGACCGGCTCCCCGAACTCCAGCGCGACGTGTTGCGCCTGCGCTTCGGCTTCAACGGCGACTCCCCCGCCTCGCTCCAGGCCACCGCCGAGCGCCTCGGCGTCGGCGTCCGACGGGTCCGTCGGGCCGAGGAGGAGGCCATGGTCGCCCTCTCCGCCGATCACGACGTCGTCGGGGCCCGCGAGACCGCCTGAGGCGAACCGCATCAGAGAAGATCTGCTTCAGAGCAGATCGACGGCGCCGGCCGCGAAGGGAGCGGCGGCAACCAGGTCCGACGGCAGCTCGGCGCGCCAGCGGCGCGCCGCTCCCGTCGTCGGATGCACGAAACCGAGGACCGCGGCATGGAGGAACACCCGGCCGGGGGCAAGGCCGAGCCTCGGGTGGTGACCGTCGTGCTGGCTGTAGCGGTCGTCGCCGACCACTGGGTGGCCGATGGCGTTCATGTGGACGCGGATCTGGTGGGTGCGACCGGTCTCGAGCCGCAAGGCCACCAACGTGAGTGCCACTGGGTCCTCGGTGCGTCCGAGCACCTCGTAGGCCGTGCGCGCCGAGCGGCCGCCCTGGGCCACGGCCATCTTGGTCGGCGTGCGCGTCGAGCGCCCGATGGGTGCGTCGATGACGCCGCGCTCCTCGTTCACCTCGCCGTGGACGAGGGCGATGTAGCGCCGCTCCATGGTCCGGGCCGCCAGTTGGTCTCGCAGGCTGGCCATTGCCACCTCGCTGCGCCCGACGACGAGCAGGCCCGACGTGCCGCGGTCGAGCCGGTGCACGATGCCCGGGCGTTCTGGGTCCGACGTCCCAGACGCCACGAGGTCGGCGAGATCGGGGTAGCGCGCGAGCAGCCCGGCGGCGAGCGTCCCCTGCGTGCGCCCGGCCCCCGGATGCACGACGAGCCCGGCCTGCTTGTTGACCACGATCACGTCGTCGTCGTCGTAGACGACGTCGACGCTCACGTCGGGCTCGGCGAGCAGCGGTGCGTCGGCGGCGACCATCCCCTCGACGCACAGGCGCGACCCTTCGGCGAGCGGCGTGGAGCGTGTCGAGACGACCGAGTCGCCAACCGTGACCTTGCCCTCGCGCACGAGGCGTGCCGCCTCGGTGCGCGACGCGCCGGTCAGCATGCAGATGGCCCGGTCCACCCGCACCCCGTCAAGGAGCGCGGGCACCACGACATCGATCGCCTCAGTCATTGTGGGGGCCGGTCTCCCCGGAGGCAACCCCGGGCGCGGCGAGCGTCGCCGGGCGCACCAGGAGGGCAATGACGACGAGCACCGCGCCCGCGGTGATGGCGGCGTCGGCCACGTTGAAGGTTGGCCAGTGCGTGAGGGTGACGAAGTCGACCACGGCCCCATGATGGCCGCGAAACAGCCGGTCCGAGAGATTGCCGAGGGCGCCGCCGATCATGAGGCCGAGGGCGACGGCAAGGAGGGTGGAGCCGGCCCGCCACGCCAAGGCGGCCAGCACCGCCACGAGGACGACCACGAGCAGACCCAGCCAGACCGCATGGCCGGTGAAGAGGCTGAAGGCCGAGCCGGTGTTGTAGCCGAGGGCAAAGCCGAAGGGGCCGAGCACGTGGGTGCGTCCCGGCCCGAGGTGCTCGAGCGCGAGCGCCTTGGTCACCTGGTCGACCACGACCACCACGGCGGCGACGCCGAGGGCCACGGCCAGCAGCCGTGGGCCCGTGCCCGAAGGCCTGCGAGATCCGGGGCCCGTTCTCGTGGCCCCCTGGCTCAACGACGCGAGAGGCCCCCGCTCTTGCACGCCACGCAGAGGCGGGCGTAGGGCAGCGCGCGCAGGCGGGGTTTGGGGATCGGCTCGTGGCAACGCTCGCACGCCCCGTAAGTCTTCTTCTGGACGCGCACCACCGCGTCGTCGATCTCCTCGACGGCGAGCAGCGCCTGTGCGGAGAGGGCCAGGTCGCGCTCGCGGTCGACGGCGACCGTGCCGCCCTCGCCGGACTCCTCGTCGAACTGCACGTCACCGGGCTCGCGCTCTTGGGCGAGCGAGTCCGCCTCGGCCTTCAAGTCGGCCGCCTGGCCGACGTAGATGGCGCGCTCTTCGGCCAGCAGCTCGAGCTGCTCGGCCAAGAACTTCTCGTCGCTCGCGTACGGCCCGATCGGGACCTTCTTGGCGGGTGCGGGGGCGGCGGCCACCTTCTTGGTGGCGACCGACTTCGCTGGCGCCTTGGTGGTCGGGGCGGCGCTGGCGTGCTTCTTGGCAGCGCCCGTAACGGCCTTCGCCGCGTGCGCCTTGGTGGTCGTGGTGGCGGGGACCGGCTTGGTGGCCGGCTTCTTGGTCGTCGTGGCCGCCGGGGCCTTGGCGGCCTTCTTGGCGGGGGCCTTGGGGGCCGTCTTGGCGGGGGCCTTGGCGGCCGTCTTGGCCGGGGCCTTGGCCGGGACCTTGGCCGCCGGGGCCTTGGCGGCTGCCTTGGTCCCGTTCCCACTCACCGCCCGGGGCGCCGCGGACGGCGCCTTCTTCTTGGGCGCGCCGGCCCCCGCTGCCGTCTTGGCTGTGCTCGTGGCCTTCGCAGCGCTGCGCGCCGGCGTGGCCTTCTTCGTGGGGGTCATGGGTCCTCCTCTTGGGCCAGCGGCCCAACGTTGCCGCCTGGATCGAGCCGGGGCGCGGCCAGGGGCGGTGACCATACAGAAACACCGACACAGCGGCAAAACTTCCCGGACACCGCCGTGTCGCACCATCCCCGAGTGGGGAATCGGTGGCTGGAGGCTAGTCGCCCGAGGGGGTACCCTCGGCGCCGGCCGGTCCGCGCAGGTCGAGCACCTGCCCGTTGCCCGCGCCCTGCTCGGACTCGGGACGCGGTGCCGGGCGCTCGCTGCGGCCCTCGGCCGAGCGCACGCCGCCGTTGCGGGGGCGCTGGGCCATGAGCGAGGCGGCCGGCTGGACGTTCTCGTCCACCCATTTGAGTACCTCGTTGAGCGAGGCGCGCAGCCGGTTGCGCTCGGCCTCGAGGTGCCGTGCCATGTTCTCGACGTCATTGGCCAGCTGGCCTCGCAGCCCTTCGAGGCGCGCCACCTCCTGGCGCAGGTGGACCTCGGACTCCTCGCTGGCGAGGCGGGCGCGCTCTTCGGCGTTGGCGACGGTGGCCCGGGCACGCTCCTCGGCCTGGGCGAGGATCTCGGCCGCCTCGGACTCGGTCTCGCGGCGGGTCTGGTCGACGAACTTCTGGGCCAGGAGCAAGGTCCGCTGGAGGGTCTCGTCCGCGATGGGCTCGGCGGCGACCGCGGCGGGGGCGGCGGCGGCGGGGTTCTCCCGTCGCTCGCTCTCGAGCTGCGCGATGCGCTCGGAGGCCTGGCGCAGGCGCTCGTTGGCCTGGCGGAGCTGCTCGCTCATCGCTTCGGCCTCGACGGCCGCCTTCTCGAGGTACTCGTCGACCTCGTCGACGTTGTAGCCCTTCAGGCCGAGGCGGAATTCGACGGTGCGGAGCGTCTCGAGGGTCGATTGCGTCGGAGGGGCGCTGTCCATCCGGGCAGTGTACCGCTCCCCCACGCGAGGTTGGGTGAGGGCGGGGCGATCAGGCCCTGAGCAGGGGCACGACCACGATCTGGGCGACGATCACCACGACGAGCACCGAGAGGTCGATGCTCGCGCCGCCCGCACGCACCGGGGGCAGGATCCGGCGCACCGGGCGTAGCACCGGCTCGGTGATGGCGTCGAGGACGCGCACCACGCCGTAGAGGGCCGTGCCCTCACGGGCGGGGAACCAGCTGAGCAGGGCTCGGGCGATGAGGAGGATGACGTAGAGCTCAACGAGCCAGGCCAGAAGCCCGAAGATCCCCACCAGCAATCAGGCGCGACCGAAGCCGCGCTCTTGCAGGCGCTGACGCTCCTCGTCGGAGACCTTCACGTTGGTGGGTGCGAGCAGGAACACCTGGTCGGCCACCTTCTCCATCTCGCCGCTTAGGGCATAGGTCACGCCGCTGCAGAAGTCGATCATGCGTCGCTGGAGGTCGCGGTCGGCCACCTGGAGGTTGACGATGACCGGTCGGTTGGCCTTCAAGACGTCGGCGATCTCTTTCGCGTCGCCAAAGCGCGAGGGCGCGACGACGTGGACGCGGGCCAGGGCGTCGCCGACCGGCATGGGCCGGATGGCGGTGGGCCTCGGGGCCGAAGGGGTCGCACTCTGCGGGGACTGGCTCACGGGGACCGCCGTGCCGTTGTCGCGCGGGATCGGCCGGATGCGCCCCGAGGGTGTGGGGGCGACACGCTGGTCGGGCTCGTCTTGGTCCGCGCCGTTGTCGACCCTGGTCACCGACGAGAAGCCGCGCGGGGCGCGGTCCTCGTAGTCGTCGTACTCGTCGTACTCGTCGTCGACGAGTCCGAGGTAGACCATGGTCTTCTTCAGGAACGAGGTAGCCATCGCATATCTCCTGGGCCTAAGCGTAGTGCGTGATCGAGCGGCAGCGGTGAACGGCGCGCAGGATGCCGCAGGGGTGTGGCTGCCCTGCTCATCGGCCGGTTCGCGCCGTGCGCGGCGGCCGGTCGCCGAAGAGCCCGCGCCCGATGCGCACCGAGGTGCTGCCCTCGGCCACGGCCGCCTCGAGGTCGTCGGACATGCCCATCGAACGCTCGGGGAGACCGAGGCCATCGGCGAGGCGGCGCACCGAGCGAAACGCCGCCCGGGCGCCGGGACCCTGGGGGGCCACGGTCATGAGGCCGACAACGTCGAGGCCGAGGTCGCGCAGCTCGGCGACGAGGGCGCCGGCGTCATCTTCTGAGCAGCCGTTTCGCCCCGCGACGTCGCTCACGTCGACCTCGACCATGACCCGCGCACCGGGATGGTGGCGGGCGATGGCCTCCCCCTCGACCCGGCGGGCCACGCTCTCGAAGCAGTCCACGACCGCAGCCAGGGCGCGCACCTTGTTGCGCTGGATCGCGCCGAGGTAGTGCCACGACAGCGCACCGGCCCCTGGGTCGGCGGCAAGGGCCTCGGCCTTGCCCAGGAGCTCCTGGGCGTAGTTCTCCCCCACCACGTGGAGACCGTTGGCGAGCGCGGCACGCACGGCGTCGGGCCCGAACCCCTTGGTCACCGCCATCACGGTGATCGTGTCGGCGTCACCGCCCGCCGACGCGATGCGCTCGCGTACCTCGGCGAGGCGAACCCCCACCACGGCGGGGTCGATCGGCGGCGCGCCCGCCCCGGGGGGGCTCAGCGGAGGAAGGAGGGGACGTCGAACTCGTCGTCGCCGAGGTCGAGCTCCTCGTCCTCGGCGTCGGCGAAGATGTCGACGGTGGACACGGGCTCCAAGCCGAGTGAGCCGCCCGCACTGCCGCTGTTGCCTGAGCCGGCCGACGCCGTGCCGGCCGATGCCGCCCGTCCGCCCTCTTCCCAGCGCTCGAAGCCCGCGGCGATGACCGTGACGCGCACCTCGTCGCCCATGTTGTCGTCGATGACCGCCCCGAAGATGATGTTGGCGTCGGGGTGGGCCACCGAGTGGATGATCTCGGCCGCTTCATTGACCTCGAAGAGGCCGAGATCGGTGCCGCCTGCGATGTTGAGCAGGATGCCGCGGGCCCCTTCGATGGAGGCCTCCAACAGCGGGCTCGTGATCGCCGCGCGTGCCGCATTGACCGCACGCCCCTCCCCGGTGGCCGAGCCGATGCCCATGATGGCGGTGCCGGCATTGGTCATGACCATCTTCACGTCGGCGAAGTCGGTGTTGATGAGGCCCGGGACGGTGATGAGGTCGGTGATGCCCCGGACGCCTTGGAGCAGGACCTCGTCGGCGATCTTGAACGCGTTGACCATCGAGGTCTTGTCGTTCGAGACGGTGAGGAGCCGGTCGTTCGGGATGACGATGAGGGTGTCGACCTTCTCCTTCAGGATCTGGATGCCCTTCTCGGCCTGCATGGCGCGCCGGCGCCCCTCGAAGGTGAAGGGCCGGGTCACGACCCCGATGGTGAGGGCCCCGACGCTCTTTGCGATCTCGGCCACGACCGGTGCGGCGCCGGTGCCGGTGCCTCCGCCCTTGCCGGCGGTGATGAAGACCATGTCAGCGCCCTGGAGCGCCTCTTCGATCTCGCCGCGGTGCTCCTCGGCGGCCTGGCGGCCCACCTCGGGATCGCTGCCCGCTCCGAGGCCGCGCGTGAGCTGGCGGCCGATGTCGAGCTTCAGGTCGGCGTCGCTCATCAGCAGCGCCTGGGCGTCGGTGTTCGCGGCGATGAACTCGACGTTGCGCAGTCCCGCCTCGATCATCCGGTTCACGGCGTTCACACCGCCTCCACCGACCCCGAGCACCTTGATGACGGCGAGGTAATTGCTCTGTGGCGGAACGGTCATGAACTCCCTCGATGTTCGTACGGAAACGGGCAGCTCATGATGACTTGTCTCCCCCTCGAGCCGCCGGCAGGTGCTGATCGATGCGCTCTGTCGCCCCGCCTGGATCTCTCAACCTGTTCTGCAGGTTGAATCACCCCAGGTAGCGCGCCCACACGATACGAGGGCGGCCCCCCGTGGTCAAGCACACGCCAGGCGCCGTGCACGCCGCGCGCCACGGTCGTCACGGGCCCGTCACCACCGGCGAGTCGGGAACGGTGACGTCGAGCACATCGCCGGGGTGCAGGTTGGCCCCCGCCAGGAGCGACGCCACGTCCTCGTATTTCGCGGGCAGCTCGGCCGTGCTGCCGAGCAGCACGCTCACCGGCGACGTGAGCGCCAGGCTGACCTGGCCGGTCGCGTCGACGCTGACGGTGCTCACCTGGGCGGCGAAGGCGGCCGGCAGGCTGGTGAGGACGGCGAGCCCGGGGGCGGCCGCCGGGCTGAGTGAGGCCCCGGCCGCCGGCACGGTGCCGGGCACCACGAGGTGGACAAGCCCGCTCGGCGCGCTCGGCTGGCTGGCCAGGACCCTGCCAGTGGCGTCGACCAGGTCGAAGCCCCCGGTGTGGGCCACGACGGCGGCCGGCGTGCGCTCGGTGAGCGTGATGCGCACACCGTCGGGCCACGAGCGGCGGACCTGGGCGCTCTTGACCCAGGGCAGAGCCTCGATGGCCGTGGCTGCCGCACCGGTGTTGACGTCGAGGAGGGGCGGGTGCGACGCAAGGCCGGCGGCGGCGGCGACCGAGGCGGCCGGGGTGTGGACCGCCCCCTCGACGGTGACCACCTTGGCCGAGAACATGGGCGTGTGCAGCAGGAACCAGGACCCGACGGCCGCGCCGGCGAGCACCACGACGGCGACCAACACGGCGAGTCGGCGCCGCCCCTGGCGGCGGGTGACCTCGGCGCGGCGCGCCGAGATGCGCGGGTCGACGCGCGGCGCGCTGGCTCGTCTCGATGCGCCCCGCTCCCGGTCGGTGGCCACGCCAACGCGGCGCCGTGGCCACCAGCGCCGACGGGGCTCGTCCGAGTTGGCCGACTGCTGCTTCTTCGGCCGAGCGGCCGTCGTGGTGCTCATCGTGGCTCTCCTGTCCGCGTAAAGCCGATCCTGCGCACCTCGGCGACCAGCTCGACCCCGGTGCGCTCGGCGACCACCGAGCGCACCTGGTCCATGAGCCGGTCGACGTCGTCCGCGCTCCCCCCGTCGTCGGCCTGGATGAAGTTGGCGTGCTTCTCAGACACCTGGGCGGTCCCGAGGCGGTAGCCCCGCAGGCCGGCCTCGTCGATGAGCCGACCGGCCGAGTCACCGGGGGGGTTGGTGAAGACCGAGCCGGCGTTGCTCCCCCCGGGCTGGTGCTCGCGTCGCCAGCGCACGATCGAGCGCAGCTCCTCTCGGCCCGCTGCTTCGTCCCCACGCCCGAGGGCGAACTCCGCCCAGCTCACGACCTCGCTCTGGGCCACCGACGAGCGGCGGTAGCCGTAGCCGAGATGCTCGACCCCGTCGATGCCCTCGCGGCCCGAGGCGAGGTCCAGCCACCGGTAGGTGACGAGCGACGCCGCGGTGTCCGAGCCGTGGCCCCCGGCGTTCATGCGCACGGCCCCGCCCACCGAGCCGGGCACGCCGACGGCCCACTCCATGCCCCGAAGCCCGAGCGCCACGCACCGACGGGCGAGGACGGGCAGCTCGAGGGCGGCCCCGGCGCGGACCCGCTCGGTCCCGTCGACCTCGCCCAGGTGGTCGAACCAGGCAAATCCACCGCTCAGGTGCACGACGACGCCCTCGAAACCGGCATCGGCGACGAGCAGGTTCGAGCCCTTGCCGAGCACGAGCAGTGCGACGTCGCGCCCCGAGAGCGCCTCGCGCACGGCGATGAGGTCCTCTTCGTCGCCTGCCTCGACGAACACCGCGGCCGGGCCGCCGACCCGGTAGGTGCTGAGCGCCCCGAGCGGGTGGGCGAGCTGGGCGCGCGCGCCCAGGGCGGCGGCGACCGCCTCGAGCTCGGGCGTCACGGCCGCTGCTCCCCGGGCTCCCCGAGTGCGGCCAGGCCCAGCAGCTCGTCGGGCAGCTCGGTGAGGTCGCCCGCGCCGAGGGTCAGGCACAGGTCGCCGTCACGCAGCTCGCCGGCGACGACCGCCACCAGGTCGCTGCGCGTCGGGGCGTAGAGGACCCGCGCCCCGGGGCTCTGCGCCCGCACCGCCTCGACCACGAGTGCGCCCGAGACGCCCGGGACAGGCGGCTCGCCGGCGCTGTAGACGTCGGTGACGACCACCACGTCGGCGTCGGTGAAGGCGCCGGCGAACGTGTCGGCGAGGGCGGCAGTGCGCGTGTAGCGGTGTGGCTGGAAGACGGCCACAACCCTCCTCCAGTCGCCCGCGCTCGCGGCCGCCAGCGCGGCACGCACCTCGCTCGGCAGGTGGGCGTAGTCGTCGACGAAGGTGACACCGTTGCGCTCGCCCCGGAACTCGAAGCGCCGGGGCACCCCGGCGAAGCGGGCGAGGGCGGCGGCGGCGGCCTCGAACGGTGCGCCGACCTGGAGGGCGGCGACGGCGGCGACGGCCGCGTTGCGGGCGTTGTGGAGCCCCGGCACCGGCACCGACAACCGGCCGAGCCGGCCGCCCGGCCCGACCAGGTCGAAGGCGACGGCGCTGCGTCCGAGTTCCACGTCCTCCATCACGTAGGTGGCCGACGAGTCCACCCCGACGCTGATCGCCCCGTGGCGCGCGCCCACCCGGGCCGCGCTCGGGTCGTCGGCGCCGACAACCGAGCCGAGCGGGGCCCGGGCGACCAGGGCCTCGAAGGCGGCCTCGAGCGTCTCGAACGTGCCGTAGTGGTCCAGGTGGTCCGCCTCGATGTTGGTCACGACCGCCAGGGCGGGCTCGAGGACCTCGAACGTGCCGTAGCTCTCGTCGGCCTCGACCACCAAGAGGTCGCCGCTGTCCCACACCGCATTGGCGCCGATCTGGCCCACGTCCGCACCGATCAAAAACGACGGGGCGAGGCCGGCCTCGACCAGGATGAGGGCCAGCATCGACGAGGTCGTGGTCTTGCCGTGGGTGCCCGCCACCGCCACCGTGCGGCGGGTGGCGGTGATGGCGGCGAGCATCTCGGCCCGGCGCACCACCACGATGCCACGGCGGCGGGCCGCGTCGAGCTCGACATTGTCGGGCGCCACCGCCGGTGAGGCCGTGACCAGGTCCGCCCCCGCCACGTTGGCCGCCGCATGCCCGATGGCCACGGGGATGCCCTGGGCCACCAGGCGCTCGGTCACCGGCGAGGCCTTGAGGTCGCTCCCGGTCACCACGTGCCCCATGGCGGCGAGGACGCTCGCAATGGCACTCATCCCTGCCCCGCCGACGCCGACGATGTGGATCGCGCGTGCCTCGCCGAGGCCGAGGGGGGCGTCAGGACCGGGCATGGCGCTCCACCACATCGGCGACCCGCTCGGCGGCGTCGGGCCGGCCGAGCTTCCTCGCTGCGGTCTCCATCGACCCGAGAGCCCCGGCATCGGCCAACAGCGCACCGAGCGTGGCGTCGAGGCGCTCGGCGTCACAGTCCTCGTCGGGGACCAATATGGCGGCGCCGCTGCGCACCAGTGCCATGGCGTTGGCCCGCTGGTGGTCTCGGGGGGCACCGGGCAGCGGCACGAGCACGGAGGGTACGCCCACCTCGGTCAGCTCGGCCACGGTCATCGCCCCGGCCCGGCAGACCATGACGTCGGCGGCGGCGTAGAGCAGCGCCATGCGCTCCTCGTAGGGGACCATCTCGTGCCAGAGGCCCTCGCCGCGCGGCGTGGGCGCTCCGGCGAACTGCTCGTAGTCGCGGCGCCCGGTCACGTGGAAGAGGGCGAGGTCGGCTCGCCCGGCCCAACGGGTGGCGAGCCCGGCGGCGGCGGCGTTGATGCGCCGGGCACCGAGCGACCCCCCGACGACCGCCACGAGGGAGCGGCCCGCGGGCACCCCGAGGGTGCGCCGGGCGGCTGCGCTCGACTCGGCGTCTCGCTCGGTGGCGAGGATCTCGTCGCGCACCGGTGTTCCGGTGACCACCGCCCGGGGTAGGTCCGTGCCCTCGAAGGCCACCGCCGACGCGGCGGCGGCACGGCCGAACAGGGAGTTGACCGCGCCCGGCACGGCGTCGACGTTGACCAGCACGAGCGGGCGACGCAGCACCACGGCGGCGACGGCGGCCGGGAAGCTGGCGTAGCCCCCGACCGCCACGACGACCGCCGGGCGCCAGCGCCGCATGGAAGCGATGGCCTTCGCCGAGGCGTACAGCAGGCCGAGCACGGCACGGGCGTTGTCGAGCAGGGCACGCGGCGAGAGGGAGCGGGCGATGCCACGACCCTCGAGCAGGGTGAGGGGGAACCCCTCGTCACCGAGCAGCGCCGCCTCCTGGCCGCGCCGTGAGCCCACCATCTCGATCGTGGCACGCTCGTGCCCGCGCGCCGCGAGGGCCCGGGCGACGGCCAGGGCGGGCAGGATGTGGCCCGCCGTGCCTCCTCCGGCGACGACGGCGTACCGCCGCTCGCTCACCGGCTCGCGCTGCGCGACGGGGTGCGCAGGCCGTTGCCCGGCGCAGCGGTGCGGGCCCGGTGCGGGTCGGCGCGCTTGGTCGGGCGGGCCGTCCCCTGCGTCCGGGCCGCCCGGTGGCCGTCGCCTCTCGGGGCACGGCGCTTCTCGTCGCGGGCGATGTTCATGAGGATGCCCGCGGCCAGCATGGTGATCACGAGTGAGGAGCCACCGAAGGAGATGAACGGCAGCGGGATCCCGGTCACCGGGAGCAGGCCGATCACCGCACCCACGTTGATGACGGTCTCACTCACGATCCACGCCACGAGGGCGACGGCGAGCAGGGAGCCGAACCTCTCGGTCGCCCGCTGGGCGGCGCGAAGCCCGAACCAGGCGAAGGCGCCGAGGAGGAAGAGCACGAACAGGGCGCCGATGAGCCCGAGCTCCTCGCCGATCACCGAGAAGATGAAGTCGGTGTGGGCATTGGGCAAGAGGCCCCACTTCTGGCGGCTGTCGCCCAGACCGAGGCCGAAGAGGTGGCCGGAGCCGAGACCGATCAGCGACTGGACGACCTGGTAGCCCGAGCCGGACTGGTGGGCCCCGGGGTTGAGGAAGGAGAGCAGCCGGGCCCGGCGGTAGGGGTCGACCATGCCGACCACGAACGCCAGACCAGCGAGGGCGCCCAGCACCTTCATGAGGGGGCCGAGCGGGACGCCCGAGGCGAACAGGAGCGCGAGGGTGATGGCCCCGATGACGAGGGCCGTGCCCATGTCGGGCTGAAGGATGATCAGGCCTCCCCCGGCGCCGGCCACGAGCAGCAGCGGGCCGACGATCCTGCGGTGGTCCGCCCCCTGCTCGGTGCGACGCGCCACGAGGTCGGCGCCGAACAGCGCGAGGGCCAGCTTCATCAGCTCCGAGGGCTGCACCCGCAGCTGGCCGAAGCCGATCCATCGGCTCGAGCCACCCGAGTGCACACCGATGCCGGGCACGAGCACGGCAAGCAGCAGCAAGAAGGTGACCACCAGCAGGGGGCCGCAGAGGCGGCGCCAGCGCCGGTACTCGAACCGGCGGGCGAACAGCAGGGCGACGACGCCGAGCCCCATCCACATCCCCTCGCGGATCAGGATCGACCAGGGCGAGCCGTAGAGGTTGAGCGAGATGACCGCCGACGCGGAGCCGACCATGACGAGGCCCACCACACAGAGCACGCCGACGATCAGCATCAAGATCGTCGAGGTCGAGAGCCGGCGGACGGCCACCACCCAGCCGGCCGGACCCCGCTCCGCGGGTGCGGGCGTCGTCGTGCGGGCGCGCGTCCCACCGCCGCTGCGTTCCGACCTGCGCGCGCCCATGCCGCTAGCTTCGCCCACCTGCCCCCCAAAAGGGTGGAATGCCCTCGTCGGCCCGCTCACGTGCCGACCTTGGAGACGAGCAGGAACTCGCCGTAGAAGATCCCGAGCGCGAGGGCGGCGAAGAGGCCCGCCATGATCCAAAAGCGCACGATGACCGTCGTCTCGGGCCAACCCAGCAGCTCGAAGTGGTGGTGCAGCGGTGCCATGCGGAAGATCCGCTTGCCGAAGGACCGGAAACTGATCACCTGGGCGATGACCGAAAGGGTCTCGATGACGAAGAGGGCACCGAGGATCGGGAGGAGCAGGTCCAAGTTGAGCAGGAGGCACAGCGCCCCGAGCCCGGCGCCGATCGACAGCGAGCCGGTGTCGCCCATGTAGATCTTGGCGGGCGCCGCGTTCCACCACAAGAACCCGAGGCAGGCACCGGCCAGGGCGCACGCGCACAGCGCCATGTCGATCGCCGACGCCGGGAGCACGTGGTAGATCGAGACGTGGCGGAACACCCAGTAGCCCATGATCGAGAGCACGGCGAAGCAGAACGTCGACGATCCCGCCGCCAGTCCGTCGAGGCCGTCGGTGAGGTTCACGGCGTTGGACGAGCCGACGAGCACGATGACGGCCAGCACCGCCCACCCGACTTGGCCGAGCTGGATGCCCGGTGTCGCCTGGCTGGTGAACGACAGCGTCGTCGAGGTATGCGCCCAGTGCACTGCCAGCTCGGCGAACAAGATGGCGGCGAGGAGCTGGGCGCCGAACTTGCCCCGCTTGTTCAGCCCGAGGCTGCGCTTGTGGCGGATCTTGATCCAGTCGTCGAGAAAGCCGATGCTGCCGAAGGTGACGACGGCGAGCACCACCAGGTAACCGGTGCGCGAGAAGCGGACGTCGGGGCCGACGTGACCCATGAAGAAGCCGACGACGACGGCCCCCACGATGGCCACGCCCCCCATGGTCGGCGTGCCCGCCTTGGCGCTGTGATGAGCCGGGCCGTCCTCGCGGATGTGCTGGCCGATCTGGCGGCTGCTCAGCCAGCGGATGAGCAACGGGGTGCCCAAGATGGCCACCCAGAACGCGATGCCGCCCGACTCCATGAGGGAGAGCACGTCAGGCCCCCCTCCCTCGGACCCACGCCGCCGGATCGCCGGCGAAACGCCGGCGCAGGTGCTCGCGTGCGACTTCTCGGTCGTCGAACGGAACGGCGCGCTGGCCGTGCACCTGGGTCGTCTCGTGCCCTTTGCCCGCCACCAGGACGACGTCGCCGGGTGCGGCGAGGTCGAGGGCGGTGCCGATGGCACGCTCGCGGTCCTCGTCGATGACCACCCGCCCAGAGGAGATCGCCTCGGGGGGGACACCGGCCACCATCTCGTCGAGGATCATGGCTGGGTCCTCGCTGCGCGCGTTGTCCGACGTCAGGATGCCGAGGTCGGCCAACTGGGCCGCCAGGGCCCCCATCTCGGGGCGCTTTGCCTTGTCCCGGTCACCGCCGCACCCGAGCACCACGACCACGCGCGCACCGGGAGCGGCCAGGTGGCGCGCCTCACGAAGGACTGCGGCGAGGCCGTCGGGGGTGTGGGCGTAATCGACGAGCACGGCGAAGGGCGGGCCCTCTCCCCCACCGGTGGCCACCACCTCCATCCGTCCGGGCACTGGCTCGGAACGGGCAAGGCCCGCAGCGATGGTCCCCGCGTCGATCCCGAGGGCGTAGGCCGCCTCGGCGGCGAGGAGGGCGTTCCCGACATTGATCGCGCCGCTCAACGGCACGCGGACCCGCTCGGTGCGCCACGTGAACGCCGAGGAGCCGATCCGAAGCTCCACCTCGGACGCCTGGGCCGCCTCCACCGCGACCAGGGGGATCTGGGGCCGCTCGAGGAGCCGGCGGCCCCACGGGCTGTCGGCGTTGACGATCCCGCGCACCGCCCGAGCGGGGGTGAACAGCGACGCCTTCACGTCGAAGTACTCCTCCATCGATCCGTGAAAGTCGAGATGGTCGTGGCTCAGGTTGGTGAACACCACCACGTCGAAGTGGATGGCGTCGACACGGGCCTGAGCGAGCGCGTGACTCGAGACTTCCATAGCCACCGCGCCGCGGCCGCCTCCGGCGTCGCGCGCCTCGGCCAGCATGGCCTGGAGCTCGTTCGACTCGGGCGTCGTGCGGGCACCGCTCAGTGTGCCGATGACGGTCGTCGCCTCCCCCGCCTCGCGCAGCACCGCCGCCAGCAGGTGCGTGACGGTGGTCTTGCCGTTCGTGCCGGTCACCCCGACCATGGTGAGCTCGCGGGCCGGGAAGCCGAAGAAGGCGGCGGACAGCTGTGCCATTGCGTGGCGGCCGGCACCCTCGGGTACCACGACCTCGACGGCCCCTGCGAGTTCCACCTCGGCCCGGCGCCCTTCCACGACTATGCCGACTGCGCCGCGCTCGAGGGCCTCGCGGGCGAAGCGACGGCCGTCGGCGCTGCGCCCGGGCAGCGCGCAGAACAGCGCGCCGGGGCGCACCCGTCGGCTGTCGTGCTCGATCCCGGTCACCTCGATGCCCGAGGGGTCACCCGTCGAGTCGACGATCTCGAGCTCATCGAGCAGCAGGGTCATGTCCACGGAGAAGGGTCTGCCGCGCCGGCATCGCCTTCCAGGGAGCTTCCGTGGGGGATGCGGCCGACCGGACGATGGTACTCGCCGGCCGCGCGGTTCAAGTGATGTCCTGGGTCTGGGAAGCCGACGACCCCGAGGCCGGCGCAGTGTTCTGCGTCGGGGCCCCTGGTGAGGTTGGGATCTGGTAGCGGTGCAGCGCATAGCTCATGATCTGGGAGAACACCGGTGCGGCCACCGTGCCGCCGAAGATGGGCGTGGGGCGATTCAGCACGACGATGACCGAGAGCACGGGGTTATTGGCCGGGGCGAAGCCGACGAACGAGGCCATGTAGGCGCCGGTCACGTAGCTGTCCTTGCCGACGGTGGGGATCTGGGCGGTGCCGGTCTTCCCCGCCACCGTGTAGCCCGGGACGATCGCGCTCGTGCCGGTCCCGGTCTGGACCACGCTCTCGAGCATGCTGGTGAGCTCGCTGTCGACCGCCGGGCTGAACACCCGGTGGGTCGACGCAGCCGGGGCCGGCGTCGTCGTCCCGTTGGCACCGACGCTGGCTCGCACCAGCCGGGGGGCCACGAACGTCCCGCCGTTGGCGACGGTGTTGTAGGCGTCGAGGACCTGCTGGGCGTTGACCGCGTCGACCTGGCCGATGGGCAGCGAGACGAGGTCCGTCGGCTCCCACTGGGCTGCTCCGGCCAGGATGCCCGCCGACTCCCCGGGGAAGTTGAGGCCGGTCGGGCTGCCGAAGCCCAGGTTCTTCACCTGGGCGAGGAGGCGGGACTCGCCGAGCGAGGAGGCGATCTCGGAGGTCCCGATGTTCGAGGACTGCGCCAGGATCTGGGTGGCGGTCAACTCCTCGGTCGGGTGCGGCTCGGCGTCATGGAACAAGGAACCGTCCAAGGTGATCTGGTCGGGCACCGAGAAGGCGGTGTTCGGGTTGATGAGACCATCTTGGAGGGCTGCGGAGAAGGTCACGAGCTTGAAGACCGACCCGGGCTCGTAGAGCTCGGTGAGGGCGAGATTCGACGGCGCCTCGGCGACGCCGCCCGTCGTCGACGGGCTGCCGGTGGCCCCCGACCCGGTCGCCACCAGGTTGGCCATCGAGAGGATGTCGCCGCTGCGCGTGTCCATGACCACGGCCGTGCCGCTCACCGCGTGCGAGGCCACGATCTCCGCCCCGAGCGCCTGCTCGGTCTCGTACTGGAGCGGCTCGTCGATGGTCAGCTCGAGGCCGGCACCCGGTGTCCCCGAGTGCTTTGTGGTGACCGGGGACTGGGGCAACGCGACGCCGAGGGGCGACTCGAGCAGCGTCTCGCTCCCTGACGTTCCCGCCAGAGACTTTTGGTACTGGTACTCGAGGCCGGCCGCACCGACCCCCGAACCATTGGTGATCCCGAGGACCGGCGACGCCAGCGCTCCGTTGGGCACCACCCGCCGGGAGCTCGGGATCATGGTGATGCCCGCGAAGTTGCCGGCACTGACCTTCTGGCCCTGGGTCTGACTCAGCTGGGTGGCGATGGACACGTAGCCCGAGGCACGGTGGAGCTCGGGTGCCAGCTGCGCGGCGGGCACGCCGAGCAGCGGAGCGAGTGCCTCGGCCTCGGTGAAGGGGTGGGCGATCTGGAAGTCGTCGGCGATGACCGTCTCCGTCGGGATCGACAGGGCGAGCGTCTGGCCGTTGCGGTCGTAGATCCCGCCGCGCAGGGCGGGAAGTGCCACCGTCTGGGTCAGCTCGGTACGCCCCTCTGCCTTCAGCTTGGACGACTGGAGCACCTGGATGTCCACGAGCCGGGCGGCCATGGCGAGGAGCACCAGGACGACCAGCAGGCGAAGGAAGCGGACACGCTTGGTGAGGGTGCTGCGATGCCGGTCGGCGCGCTTGCGGGCCGACGCCGCCCTCGCCGAGGTGCGCGGGGCGGGGCGGGCGGGGCGTGGTGTCGCCGACGGGCGCGGCGCGTTCTTGGTGGCGGTCGGACTCACCCCGCCGCCCCCGCGGGCGCGGTGGTGGTCGGCGTCGTTGCGGAGGTGGGGCTGGTGGTGGCCGGGGTGGCGGCAGCGACCGGCGTCGTGAGCTTGGGAGCAGGCAAAGGTGTCGTGAGCGGCACAGAGGACAGCTGGTGGATCTGGGCGGGCGTGCCCATATGGAGCTGCTGCTCGCTTTGGCTCACAATCCGAGAGGGGGTCTCGAGGCTGGCGACGGCGGCCACCTCCTGGCGGTGCACGGCCTGCTCGGCATTGAGCTGGGTCTGGATGCTGCTCAACCGGACCTGGCCCACCGCCAGCATGGCGTGGGCGCACACCACGGCCAGCAGGGCTGCGACCACGATGGCGAGGGCGAGGAGCTCGGTGATGCGACGGCCCCCCGCGCGGCGGCGGCCCTCGGGTGCGACGACGCGCAGCGGCGCACGCTGGGGGGCGGCAGCGGGACGCGGGCGGGCAGCGGGACGCTCCGTCGCGGGGCGCCGGGCTGCGGCAGTGGCGGTGGCTGTGGCGGGCGGCGTCATTGCCGGTGCATTTCCTCGCTCGGTGCCAGCCGCTCGACGGCGCGCATCCGGGCGCTCTCGGCACGGTGGTTCTGCTCGATCTCTTCGGCGCTGGCCTTCTTCGAACCTCGAAAGACGAGGCGCACCAGGGGCTCGGCGCCGCACACACAGGGCAGGCCGGGCGGGCAGACGCAGCCCCCGGTGGCGGCCTCGGCGAAGGCCGCCTTGACCATCCGGTCCTCACCGGAGTGGTAGGAGAGCACCACGCAGCGACCCAAGGGGGCGAGCAGGCCGACCGCCTCGGGGAGGGCCGCGTCGAGCTCGTCGAGCTCCTCATTGACGGCGATCCGCAGTGCCTGGAAGACGCGCCGGGCAGGATGTCCCCTGCGTCGGAGGGCTGCGGGCACGGCGTCGGACACCACCTGGGCGAGCTGTGCGGTGGTCTCGATCGGCCGGGCCGCGATGACCGCTCGGGCGATGCGCCGGGCGAGGCGACCTTCGCCGCTGTCACGGAACAGCGCTGCGAGCTCGGCCTCGGACGCTTCGTTCACGAGCTCGGCCGCCGAACGGCCCGAGCTCTGGTCCATGCGCATGTCGAGGGGGGCGTCGAGGCGGTAGGAGAAGCCGCGCTCTGCTCGGTCGAGCTGCGGCGAGCTCACACCGAGGTCGAAGAGGACCCCGCTGACCTTGCCCGAGTGCTCGAGGACGTCAGCGAGGGCGCCAAAGCGAGCATGGTGGAGCTCGGCCCGTCCGCCGAAGGGGGCGAGCCGCACCCGGGCCGCCGCGAGGGCGTCGAGGTCGCGGTCGAGACCGACCAGGCGTAGGCCCGGTCGGGAGGAGAGGATGGCCGCCGCATGGCCGCCGCCGCCGACCGTGGCGTCGACCACGACACCGTCGGGCACGGGGGCGAACAGCGCCACGATCTCGTGGGCCATCACCGGCAGGTGGGAAAAGTCCGAGTCCATCTGCAGCTCCTCGGCGAGCGAGGTGCGTGGGCATCCAACGGGGAAGAGGGCGGAGGAGAAGTCTTCCACCGTGCCCACCGAGGAGCTGCACATGGACTTGGCTGTCAGGTTGTCTCGGGTCGGCCGTTTCTGTGTCCGCAGGGTCGACGCTGCTGTGGGGACACTGGTCATTCGTCCTCGTCGTCGAGGAACCAGCTCTCGTCGGGGCGCACCCGCTCGTCCCAGACCGCCGGGTTCCACAGCTCGAGCCGGTCGATAGCCCCGTGGACCAGGACGTCCCCGCTCAACGTCGCGAATTCCCGCAGGTGCGCCGGGATGGCCATTCGACCCTGCCGGTCGACCTCCACCTCGTGCGAGTTCGATGCCCACAGTCGGGCTCGGTTCCGCTGGGTCCGACCACTCGCGGCCTGCTCCTGCATCGCTTCCATCTGACGCTCGAACTCGCCGGGCGTGAAGAGGGCGAGGCAGCCCTCCCGGTGCTCGGTCAGGTAGCCCCCGCGGTCGAAGGCGGCGCGGAACTTCGCCGGCAGGATGACCCTGCCCTTCGTGTCGAGCGAATGCTCGTACCGGCCGACGAACCCTGGCACTGACCTTCTCTCCCATGACGCCCCTGCTTTCGCGCCCTCTGCCGCCCCTTCGCACCACTTCGTGCCACTCTACGCCCCAACTCACCACTCGTCAACCAAATGGCGCCCTTTCGCGACCATTCCTCCTGCCCAGCCGCACCACCGCCACCGGGAGCCTCCGATGTCGGCGGCCACGCCCGATCTACGCTCGGCGCAGCGAGCCCGGAGGTGACCGATGCCCGAGGTCCACGCAGTGCAGGTGGGTCCGGGCGCAGCGGCGGCCTATCGCCAGCCGAAGGGCGTCTGGTTGCTACTCGCCCTGGGCGCCGCGTGGAGCGGGGCGCTCGTCGTTGCCGCCCTCGTGTGGGCGACGCCTTCAAGCGCCGGCTGCGTCAGCGTGCAGGGATCGGTGCACCTCGTCTGCACGACGCTGGAGCAGACCGCCGTTGGGCGCGACGGGGCAAAGGTCCTCTTGGTGGCCGCTGCTCCGGCATTGCTGACCGGGGTCGTGGCCGTCGCGCTCCTCCGGCGGGGTCGCCGCGGCCGACGGGGGCCGGGGTACCTCGCCGCATCGGTGGCCGGGGCGCTCTGCGTCGTCGCCCTGCTCGGCGTCTTGACGATCGGTCCACTGCTCGCACCTGTGGGCGTGCTCGTCGTCGCGGCCTGTGCGTGCAGCGGGCCTGCGCCCTCAGTTGCCGACGGCCCGCCGGCCGCGGGGTCCCCTTACTAGGCGAGCGTCCCCCTCCGCCCAGGGCCTCCTACCTGACGGCACTCCCGGGATCGCCCCCCGGGGCATCTCGCCGGCGGACCTCCCACTCGCCCGGTGGGAGTTGCTCGAGCAGGTGGGTCACCACGCTCGGGTGCTCGGGGGGGGTCGGGGCCAGCGCGTCGATGCCGACGGCCACCTCGGCCAGCACGGCGGCGAGCGCAGTGCTGGCGTCGGGCTCGAGGGCGAGGAGCCAAGGCAGCGGATCGGGGTCCCAGCGCCAGTAGGCGGCCACGTGGAAGAGCGCGCCCTGCCGGGCCCGCCACTGCGCCACCCCGACCACTTTGCGGGCACCGACGAGGACCTCGCCGGGCCCCACCCCGGCGAAGCAGACCAGCTTGGAGACCGCAGAGCCCGCACAACTGCCCCGCTGGACCGCGAGCGGCGCGTCGCTCGTCGCCGCCAGCGCCGCCGCCCACCACTCCCCGACCCACGTCGGGGCGTCGATGACGTCGTCGACGAACAGGGGGTCGTCGCGCGGCACCCAGACGTCGAACCAGAGGTGGTCGCCGGGCCACAGCAGCACGGCGCCGCCGCCACTGCGCCGGCGGCGGATGTCGACGCCGAAGGACCTCGCCGCTTCGGTGTCGACGATGTCGGGCCTCTGCGTGCTGCCGAGCACCAAGGTCGGGCGCTCGGCACGGCGCTCGATGATCAGCCGCCGGCTCTCGGTCCGCACCGCCTCGACGTCGAAGGGGTCCCAGTCGCCCGACGTCGCCGGGCTCACCAGTGACGAGCGCGGCGGCGCTCGGTGCCGCTCACGAGGCGCGCGCCAAGTACGGCTCCCAGAGGGGATCGACATCGGCAAGGTGCCGGAGGCGCCACAGGTGACCCTCGGGGGCTCGGGGCTGAAAAGGGAGGGCCCATCCAAGCTCGGAGAGAAGAAGGTCGGCCTTGGCCAGGTTGTCCTTCTTGCAGGAGGCGACCACGTTGGTCCACTCGTGGCGCCCACCCCTCGACTTGGGCACGACATGGTCGACGGTGTCGGCGGTATCCGCGCAGTAGGCGCAGCGGCCACCGTCGCGGCGCAAGACGGCGCGGCGCGTGAGCGGCGGCGTGCGTGCCCAGCGGGGCAGGCGGACCATGTGCGAGAGGCGCACGATTGACGGCACCTCGACCGACATCTGGGCGGAGTGGAACACCGAGGCGTCCGGACGGAAGGCGACCGCTTCGGCCCGCCCATCGAGAACGAGCACCACCGCGCGCCGATCCGAAACCAGAGCCAGCGGCTCGTAGGTCGCATTGAGCAGGAGGACCCGCTCCATCTCCGGAAGGCTACCCGCGCGCCCCGGGCATCCTCTGACACCATCGGAGGTACCCGGCAACGTCGTCGGCCCTGAGCGCGGACTCGTCCCCGTCGCCGCCGTAGGCGGTGACGAGCCGGAACCGCCAGTAGGCGGGATCGGGCAGCGGGAGGAACGGCGCGCGGCGCCACCACCCCGAGGGCGCGAGGCGCACCATGGCACCGAGTGCACCGACCCAAAGGCCCGGGTGGCGCAGCACCATCCGCACCACCGCCCGAAGGCCCGTGTCGCTCACGCCACCGACCCCGCCAGCCCGGCACCCCGGTACCCGACAGCGCCTGCACCGACGAGGGGGCCCTCGTCGCCAAGGCCGGCCGGTTCGATGACCGCCTCGGCCGAGAAGTCGAGGCGGGCGTGGCGCCGGAGCTCGGCGTTGGCGGCGTCGAAGAACGGTGCACCGAAGCCGAGGGCGACCGATCCCGCCACCACGGCGAGGTCGAGGTCGAGGAGGTTCGCGACACTCGCCACCGCCCGGCCGGCCAACGTGCCCGTCCTCTCAATGACCGCCGGCGTCGCCTCGGCGGCCGGGCACCCGGTGACGGCCGCGATCGCCGTCCCGGAGGCTTCTGCCTCGAGGCACCCGAAGCCACCGCACGCGCAGGCTCGCCCGTCAGGAATGACGATGACGTGGCCGATGTGCCCGGCGTTGCCGAGCCGGCCGTCGAGGAGACGGCCGTCGAGGACGACGCCCCCGCCGACACCGGTCGAGACGACCATCGCTACGTAGTTGTGGCAGCCGACGGCAGCGCCGCGCCACCCCTCGGCCAAGGCGAGGGCCTTGGCGTCGTTCTCCACGAACGTGGGGAGGCCCGTGTGCTCAGCAAGGCGCCGACGAAGGGGGAAGGCCTGCCAGCCGGTGATGTTGAGGGGCGAGACCTCGTCGCCACCGGGGGCCATCGGGCCACCGCAGCCGACGCCACAGGCCACGAGGCGATCCGCTCCTACCTCGGCGACCGCCGAGGTGGTCAGGCCGGTCAGGACGGAGAAGAGCTCCTCGGCGCCCGCCCCCGGGGGGGTCGGCGATTGGCGGCGACTCGTGAGGGTGCCGTCGGGCCAGACCACTGCGGCGCCCATCTTGGTGCCGCCGATGTCGACGGCCAGCACCGCCTGGTCCACGGCGCGGACCGGATCAGCGATCGCGTCGCAAGAAACGGGTGCGGAACCAGTCCCTGGTCCCGTGCACCGTCTTCTCGATCCCCCCGGTCGAGCCCGACGGCTCGTCCTCGTGGAGGGAGCGGGTGAAGTCGGCCCACCCGGCCTTGCCCATCCGACGCAGGTTCCGCTCGAAGATGACAGCGGAACCGAACATCATGGCGACGCCGAGCAGGCCAACGAAGATGGACTGCGAGTAAAAGGCCACGAGGATTGCCAGGCCGGCGACGAAGCCGACGGCTGCGCCCTTGAGGTACCGGCCCGCATGCCGGTAGACGGTCTCTGAGCGGACACGTTCGGCAAACTCTGGGTCCTGGCGAACCAGCGACTCCTCGAGCTCGGCCAGGATGCGCTGTTCGTGCTCAGAGAGCGGCATCTCGTTCACTCCCCATCCGACTGCCTCGCCTCCTGCACTGAGAAGGCACCTCCTCGTGCATCGCTCCTGCCCCTCATCATCATGTTCGCGCGAACCCGCCGCAACCCACAACGGCCACTCGCCCCTACCTGCCCATCGACCTCACCGCGATTCTACGACGCTGCTGCTCGCGCCGTGCCGCGCCTGGCTGCGGATTCCGAAGCACGGCTCGGATCGGCGCCGTAGGGTTCGGGCATGGATCACCCCTCGTCAGCCCTGGAAACCGCGTCGGACATCCGCCGGCGCGTCGTCAGCCCACTCGAGGTCCTCGACGCGACCCTGGAATCCATCGACCGGCTGAACCCCGACCTCAACGCCATCATCTGGCGAAACGACGACGAGGCACGCCGGGACGCCAAGAAGCTAGGGGACGACATCGTCGCCGGCAAGGGCGAGCTCGGCCGCTTCAGCGGGGTCCCGATCCCCATCAAGGACCTGACGTCGGTCAAGGGCTGGCCGACGACCTTCGGTTCCCACGGGGCACCGGAGGGGCCGAGCGCGGAGGACGAGCTGGTGGTGGCCGCCCTGCGGCGTGCCGGGTTCATCCTCACCGGTCGTACCAACACCCCCGAACTCGGTCCCATCACTGTCACCGAGAACCTCCGCTACGGCATCACCCGCAACCCGTGGGACACCGACTACTCACCGGGCGGCTCGAGCGGGGGTGCGGCCGCCGCCGTGGCGGCCGGGATGTTCCCGCTCGCCCACGCGAACGACGGCGGAGGCTCGATCCGCATCCCCTCGTCGTGCTGCGGACTCTTCGGACTCAAACCGTCGCGCTGGCGGGTGCCTGCGGTCGTGCCCGGTTGGCTCGGCGCAGCCGTCGAGGGCGTCGTCGCGCGCTCGGTGGCTGATTCGGCCGCCGTGCTCGACGAGATCTCCGGGCCTGACCCGCTCTCGTGGTCCAACGCACCGGCGCCCGACCGCCCCTTCGCCGATGAGGTGGGCGCCGACCCTGGGCAGCTGCGCATCGGCCTACTCACCCGCGCCCCGCTCGACATGGCGGTGGCACCGGCCCCGCTCGAGGCGGTCGCGGTGGCCGGCCGGCTGCTCGAATCGCTCGGCCACCACGTCGCGCCGATCGAGTTCGAGCTGTTCCCCGCCGAGCAGCTCATCGACTTCCTCAACATCGTCAACGCGGGGATGGCGGACTACCCCGAGGTCGACTTCGAGAGAGTCGAGCCCCACAATCAGGTCGCCTACGCCACCGGGCGCGGCGTCGACAGCATCGCCTTTTTGCACTCGCTCGGCCGACTCCAGCGCTTCTCCCGCCAGTTGGTCGCCCACTGGGGTCGGGAGTTCGACCTGCTCGTCACCCCGGCCATGGCCATCGAGCCGCCCCTGGCCGGGACGGTGCTCGCCGAGGCCCATGCCACGCCTGACGCCACGCCACTCGATGTCGTGTCGATGGCCGTGTTCTGCGCCCCGTTCAACGTGAGCGGCCAGCCGGCCATGAGTCTCCCGCTGCACTGGAGCGAGAGCGGGTTGCCGATCGGCGTCCAGGTGGTCGGCGGCCCGTGGCAGGAGTCGCTGCTGCTCCGTCTGGCCTCCCAGCTCGAGGGCGCGGCGCCGTGGCGCGACCGACGTCCGGCGATCGCCGCCGCCTGAACCCGTCGTGCTAGCGGCGTGAGCGGCGGCGGCGGCTGACCAGAAGGGCGATCAGCGCACCCATCACGCCGGAGAGCACGACCACGATCCACAGCGGCGCGTGCGTCGACGTCACCCAGAAGTGGATCCGCACGTCCTGCGAGTTGCCGATCGCGAACCAGACCAAGAGCACGGCCACCACTCCGATGACGACCAGGCTGCCGTCGCGCCGACGATCCCTCGTGCTCTCGGGACTCCCGCTGCTCGCTGCCACTGGGCCTCCTCGGGTCCGCCGGCAATGGTGCCGGGCGTACATCGCCATCCTTGTCCCCGGGCGGCGCCATCGGGTGGACCTATCCTTCCACCCGTGCACACCACCCGGCGCCACCCGTCCGAGACGAGGAGCCTTCGGACATGACCGCAGCTGAAGGCGCCGGACCGGCCCCTCTCACCGGAGCGCGCACACTCTGGGAGCTGGTCGCTCGGCGCGCGTCGCTCACCCCCGAGCACGCAATGCTGCTCGAGCCCGACGGCGAGGAGCTCACGTTCGGCGAGTTCGCACGGCGCTGCGAGGTCGTCGCGGCCGGCATGGCCGAGCTCGGAGTCGGGGAGGGCACGGTCGTCTCCTGGCAGCTCCCCACCAGGGTCGACACCGTCGTGCTCTCCATGGCCCTCGCCCGTCTCGGCGCCATCCAGAACCCGATCCTGCACCTGTACCGCGAGCGCGAGGTCGGCTTCGCACTGCGCCAGACGAACTCCGAGCTGTTCTGTGTGCCCGGGGTGTGGCGCGGTACGGACTTCACCGCGCTGGCCGAACGTGCGCTCGAAGGCGCCGACCGGGCACCCACGCTGTTGGTCCTCGACCGTGGACTGCCCGAGGGGGACCCCGAGCGCCTCACCCCCGCTCCCGCGGCATCCGACGCCGAGGGATCCCCGGTGCGCTGGATCTACTACACGTCGGGCAGCACGGCCGAGCCAAAGGGCGTGCGCCACACCGACCAGACGCTTTTGGCGGGGGGCTGGGGTCTCGCCCGAGCCCTTGAGATGAGCCCGAGCGACGTCGGGTCGATCGCCTTTCCCTTCGCCCACATCGCCGGCCCGGACTACCTCGTCACCATGCTCTCGATCGGGTTCCCCGCCGTCCTCCTCGAGACCTTCTCCCCCCCCGACGCCCTCGAGGTCTTCCGGCGCCACGGCGTGACCATGGTGGGCGGCAGCACCGCCTTCTACGTCATGTACCTGGCCGAGCAGCGCAAGGACCCCGCCACCCCGGTGCTGGCGAGTCTGCGCCTCATGTCGGGCGGCGGGGCGGCCAAGCCGCCCGAGGTCCACTTCGAGGTCATGGCCGAGATCGGCGGGCGCGGCGTGGTCCACGGCTACGGCATGACCGAGGTGCCAATGATCGCCAACGGTTCGCCATCGGACACCGACGAGCAGCTCGCCCACACCGACGGCCGGCCGGTCGAGGGGGCCGAGGTGCGCATCGTGACCGCCGACGGCCAGGTGGCCCCGCCCGGGGTCGACGGCGAGATACGCGTGCGGGGGCCGATGGTCTTCCACGGCTACACGGACCCGGACCTCAACGCCGAGGCCTTCGACGACGAGGGGTACTTCCGCACCGGGGACCTCGGGCGGCTGCGCGAGGACGGTCACCTCGTCATCACCGGACGCGCCAAGGACGTGATCGTGCGCAAGGGCGAGAACATCAGCGCGAAGGAGATCGAGGACCTCCTCTACACGCACCCCATGGTCGTCGAGGTGGCGGTGATCGGCCTTCCCGACCCCGCCCGGGGCGAGCGCGTCTGCGCCGTCCTCCAGCTCGCCGAGGGATCGCACGGGCTCTCACTCGACGAGGTGGCCGCCTTCTGCGCCGATGCCGGGCTCATGACCCAGAAGATCCCCGAACAGGTCGAGTTGCGAGCCGACATGCCCCGGGCGGGGACCGGCAAGATCGTGAAGGAGGCACTGCGCCAGGAGTACGGACCGGAGCGATGAGCGGGCCCGTGCGCGTCTGCTTCGTGTGCACCGGCAACATCTGCCGCTCCCCCGTGGCCGCCGCGGTGCTCGCCTCGGTCGCCGCCGAGACCGCCCTCCCCGACGGCAGGGTGCTCGCCGACGTGCTCGACGTGACGAGCGCCGGCACCGGGAGCTGGCACGCCGGCGGCCCGATGGACCCACGAGCGCTCGGTGCCCTGGCCGCCCGAGGTTATCCGAACCCCCGTCACGTCGCCCGCCAGTTCGAGCGCTCCTGGTTCGCCGAGCTCGATCTGGTCGTCGGCCTGGCTCGCCGGCACACCCAGACGCTCACCAGCCTCGGGGGCGCATCGGTGGCCCCGGGCCAGGTGGCGCTCCTGTCGTCCTACCTGCGCGGCGCGCCGGCCGACATCGCCGATCCCTACTACGGCGACGACGCCGAATTCGATGCCTGCCTCGCCGCCATCGAGCCCTGCGTGGCCGCGCTCGCAGCGCACCTCGTCGAGACCAAGCCGTGGCGCCGGGCCGACCCGCTGCTCTCTGCGCCACCGGCGCGCCCACGGTAGGGTCCGAGGGCGGCGGCCACCGGGCCGCGCCAAGGAGATGACAGGTGCCTGACGGCGGAGAACAGCACGACGATCGACCCCACGAGTACGGCGAGGCGGTCGCCGAGTCGGACACCGCCCACCCGCTCCCCGGCGACATCGTTGTCGGCCCCGAGTCCTCGGTCATGCCCGAGCCCCTGGTCGGGCGCGCCGAGTCGACGCCGCTCGAGGACGACGAGCCCGAGGGCACCATCCCGCCGTCGCCACTGTGGGCGATGAAGGACCGGCGCCACATCCAGTGGCACCTCCTCCCCCACCACGAGCGCCACGANNNGCGGTCCCCGCGCTCGACGCGTTCGACGGCGCCGACGAGCTGACGGTCTGCGGCGTGGCCGCCGAGGAGGGCGTCGCCTCGTCGAACGTCTTCGACGTCGCCCGCTACGACGCCCCCGGCGACATCCCGCGCGCCTACCGGCCGGGCGCGCCCTACCTGCAGCTGAAGGGCGACCTCGAGATCACGCTCTATTGAGCGGGCCGACTGACCGGGCCGCTCAACGAGCTTCGGCGGTGGGGGCGGCTGCGGCCAGGAGCTTCTGGTCGTCGGCGAGCAGCTCGGTCGCCAGGCGCTTCACGAGCTCGGTCAGCTCCGGGTGCTGCTCGGGGTCCCACCCCTCGAGCAGCTCGGTCAGCCCAGCCTGGCGGGCGAGGCGCAGCCGCTCGATGGCGTCACGGCCCTCGGAGGTGAGCACGAGCCGGGTGCCCGGTGCCATCGGCTCGACGGTGACCAGGCCCTTTTGCCCCAGCTCCTCCAAGCCGGCCTCCAGATAGGCCGAGGCCACATGGA
Source organism: Acidimicrobiaceae bacterium (assembly GCA_003155135.1). Lineage (GTDB taxonomy): Bacteria > Actinomycetota > Acidimicrobiia > Acidimicrobiales > RAAP-2 > Bog-515. Next base: position 60,724 of record PMFN01000043.1, read on the forward strand.
GGTGCTCGGAGAGCTCTTCGAGCGTGCAGGTCGGCCGGTCGTCGAGGCGGTACAGGAGCCAGCACGCGCTCGGCTCGAGGTCGAGCCCGGCGCGCTGGGCGAGGTTCTCGTAGACCTTGCGGCGGTTCTCCCGGCGCATGACGAGCTCGAGGGTGCGCTCGACCTCCTCCAAGGAGGTGCGATCCTCGGGCATGGGCACAGCCTCGGCGGCATCCATGCCGCCGCGCACGCTCTTGCGCAGTTCGATCTCGGGCAGCAGGAACGTGAGGAGGAAGGCCACGAAGGCGATCGGCACGGCGATGAGGAACACCCGGTCGATCGTCTGGGCGACCGCGTCGACCACCGCCGCGTGCACGTGCGGCGGCAGCTTGGCCAGCGTGCCGGGGTCGATCGACGAGGCCGAGGCCGAGGCCGGGAGCTTCACCCCGCCGAGGTGGCGCTCGAGGTTGCCGACCAACAGGTTGGCGTAGATGGCGCCGAAGACCGCTGTGCCAAACGACCCGCCCATGGAACGGAAGAAGGTCGCCCCCGACGTCGCCACCCCGAGCTGCTGGTAGGGGACGGCGTTTTGCACGGCGACCACCAGCACCTGCATCACGAGCCCGAGCCCGACGCCGAAGATCGCCATGTAGCCGGCTGTCACCCACGAGTTGGTGACCACCCCGATGGTCGACATCAACAGCAACCCGACGGTCATGAGCGCGGTGCCGACGATGGGGAAGATCTTGTAGCGGCCCCACCGGCTGATGATCTGCCCCGAGCCGATCGACGCGATGAACAGGCCGGCCATGAGGGGGAACAGCCGCAGGCCCGACTGGGTCGGCGTCACGCCGCGGACGACCTGCAAGAAGAGCGGGATGAAGGTGAGCGCGCCGAACATGGCGAGGCCCACCACGAACCCGATGGCGCTCGCGGCGGAGAACACCCGGTTCTTGAACAGCGCGAGCGGCAGCACCGGCTCGGCGGCGCGCCGTTCGGCCCAGACGAAGGCGGCGGCCAGCACCAGCCCGCCGACGAGCAGCGCCATGCTCGGCGGCGAGAGCCAGGCGAACGTCGTTCCCCCGAGGCTCGTGAAGAGCACGAGGGCGGTGGCCGAACCGGCCAGCAAGGCCGTGCCGAGGTAGTCGATCACGTGGTGCACGTAGGTGGTCCGGCTGGGCAGCGCGTAGGCGGTGACGATGAGGGCCACGATGCCGAATGGCAGGTTGATGTAGAAGACCCAGCGCCACGACAGGTACTCGACGCACAGCCCGCCGAGGAACGGCCCGAGGACGGTGGTCACCCCGAACATGGCACCGAAGAGCCCCATGTAGCGGCCGCGCTCGCGTGGCGAGACCACGTCGCCGACAATGGCCTGGGCTCCGATGATCAGGCCGCCGCCGCCCAGACCCTGGACCGCCCGGAAGACGATGAGCTCGAGGAGGCTCTGGCTGAAGCCGGACATCGCCGAGCCCACCAAGAAGATGACGATGGCGATCTGGAAGAAGCGCTTCCTACCGTAGAGGTCGCCGAGCTTGCCCCACAGGGGCGTGGACACCGTCGAGGCCAACAGGTAGGCGGTGACCACCCACGAGAGGTGCGATGCGCCGCCGAGGTCGCCCACGATGGTGGGGAGCGCGGTCGAGACGACCGTCTGGTCGAGCGCAGCCAGGAACATGCCCAGCAGCAGCGCCGACATGATGATGTAGATGCGCCGCTTGGTGAGGTCGAGCGGCCCAGCGGCCGGTTGGGCCAACGCCTCGGTCATGGTCTGTTTCCTTCCCCCGCAACGGCGATCGGACTCTTCTCGTCCTCGGCCTTGGCGTGCAGCGGGCTGCGGGGCGGCTCATCGGGGTGGCGCCGTCCCATGGCCGACGGCCACCAGTTCCAGCGGCCGAGCAGCGCCACCGTCGAGGGGACGAGCACGGTGCGCACCACAAAGGTGTCGAGCAGGATGCCGACCGCCAGACCGAAGCCGATCGCCTCGATCTGGCTGCTGCCGGGCCCGTTTCGCCCGGAGATGGCGAGGACGGCGAACGTGCCGGCGAGGACCAGGCCCGCCGAGGTGACCGTCGGCCCGGTCGCCCCCACCGCACGGATCACCGCCTCGCGCAACGGGCGCTGGGCGGCCTCCTCTCGGATCCTCGTCATCACCAAGATGTTGTAGTCCTCGCCCAAGGCCAACAAGAAGATGAACATCAAGAACGGTAAGAGGAACGTGATCCCCGCTTGGCCGCCGATGTAGATGAAGACGATGACGGCAAGGCCGAGCGACGCCAGGTAGGAGAGGACCACGCTCGCGATCAGGTACAGCGGCGCGATCAGGCTGCGCAGGACGAGCGCCAGCACGAGACCGATGGCCAGCACCGCGATCGGCACGATGTGGCGCAGGTCGCCGTCGGAGATGTTCGAGACGTCGTAGAGGGCGGGCGCCTCCCCGGCCACTCCCGACGCCGTGGCGCCGACCGATCGGGCCACGTGCGCGAAGTCCTGGCGGATGCCCGGGACGGCGTTGATCGCCGCAGTCGAGCTCGGGTCACCGGCCTTGAGCCCAACCTCGTACTGCACCGTCATGCCGTCCGCACTGATGTAGCGGGCGGACGCCCGGTAGGCGTTGTAGAGCTGGTCGGTCAACGGGACGGCATCGGGCCCGATGGTGGCCGGCGCACCGGTTGGGGGCGTCGCCGGCAGGGCCTGCGCAGGACCGAGGGCGGCGTGCAGCGCCTCGAATTCGGCTGGGCTGATGTTCTCGCCATTGGGGTTGAGCGGCCCGGCAATGGTCGTGAAGTCGCCCGTCTCATGCAGCTTGCTCTCGGTTGTCGCAAGGTTCGTGGCGTTGTCGAACTGCGAGGAGCCAAAGCGCAGCACCAGGTTGGTGGGGTTAGCCGCCGCCTGGGGGAAGTGGGCGCTGACCGCGGCGTTGCCGGCCGCGATCGACGAGCCGACGGGTGCGGTAGTCGCCCCACCGAAGCCGCCCGGCTTGAAGCCGAGGGCGGCGAAGGCGAGGGCGCCGAAGACGACGACGCCGACGACGAGGGTCATGACGGGACGGCGGACGAGGCGACCGGCGACCCGACCCCACAGCCCCTCTTTCATTTCCGAGTGGATCGCCTTGGAGGGCCAGAACACGGCGCGTCCGAAGATGGCGAGGAGGGCCGGCAGCAAGGTGAGACCGGCGAGCAGCATGACGAAGATGCCGACGGCTAGGGGCACGCCCAGGTCGTGGTAGATGCCGAAGCTGGCCAGCGTGAGGGTGAGCAGCGCCACGATGACCGTCGCCGCCGAGGCGGTGATCGACTCGCCCACGCGCAACACCGAGACGGCCACGGCCTCATGCGGCGTCCGGCCGCGCTGGATCTCCTCGCGCACACGGAAGACCAAGAACAGCCCGTAGTCGGTCCCGGCCCCGAGGATGAGCACGATGAGCAGCAGCTGGGTGATCGAGGAGATCTTGAGGCCGACCGACCCGAGCCCACCGATGAAGGCCCCCGACAATTGCAGGACGACTGCGGCGGGGAGCAGGGTGAGGATCGGTGCGAGCACCGACCGGAAGATGATGAACAGCAAGACGATGATGAACAGGAGCGAGAGCAACTGGGTCTGGTTGCCTGCTTTGCTCGACGCTTCCTGGTTCGCCACGTTCGTGGCCACCGAGCCCGCCAGGTGCACCGAGAGGTCAGACGGGAGCGCCGACTTGTCGATGGCGCCGTTCAGGTCGTCGATCAGCGTCTTCGCGCCTGTCTGGTCGAAGGGCGAGACGCTCGAGACCACGAGCAGCTGGGCGGCTTTGCCGTCGGGCGAGGCCCCGAGGAACGTCACGGCGTCGACTGTCGGGACGGTCTTGAGCTCGGATGACAGGCTCGTGAGCGCCGCCTGGTCCGACGCCCCAAGGGCTGCGCCGTTGGTGGCGGCGACGACTTGGACCTGGCTGTTGTTCGTCGAGCCGATGAGCGGCTGGGCGAGCGTCGCCGCCTGGTTGCTCGGTGCGCTGGCGGGGAGGAAGGCGCTGTTGTTGTTGTTCACCTCAGAGCCGATGGACGGCAGGAAGTGCACAGCAGCGATGGTCCCGACCAGCCACACGGCGAGCACGACCCACCGGAACCGCACCACACCTCGGCCGAGGGCTTCATAGATGCCGTTCACGCTCATGCATGTGCTCCCGTCTCTGTGTGCTCGCCGTCGGAGCGATCGAGCTCCTCGGCCATGATGTGGAGGGCCTCGAGGAGCACGTCGACGTGTGCCGGCCCCATCTTGGCCAGTGCCTTGCGCAGCGGCGCGAGCTTCGACTGGAGCACCGCCTCGCTCTCCCGGCGGTGCTCGGGGGCGACCGACACCATCGTACGGCGGCGGTCCGAGTCGTCCTCGTGGCGCTCGACCAGGCCGGCCTCGGCCAGCTGGGTGACGAGGAGGCTCGCTGTGCTGATGGCGATGCCGATGCGGGCCGCGAGCTCCGAGACCGTGAGGGGCCCGTCGAGGGTCACCACGACGAACGCGACCATGTGACGCGGGGCCAGTGTGCCCGAGGCCACGAGCGCCTCGATGTGCTTGGGCAGCGCCTGGTCACGCCGCCGGCCGCGCGCCAGGCGCCCGAAGGCAATGAGGACCTCGGCGGCGGCTGCGTCCTCGGTGGAGCGGCTCCGTCGGGCCCGCACGGCCGGGACCGGCACCCGTGCCCGGACGCGACTCGGCGGGGGGTCAGGGGCAAGGCGGGCGGTCACAATCCGTGCATGATAGAAACATATTGAATCAAAAGCAATTCACCGGGGCGCTGCTCCTGGTGCGCGAGGGACGGCCCATTTAGGCTGGCCCATCTGCCTCGGTGAACCCTTGCCGGCCAACGCTTCATGCCCACGCCCCCCCGCCACCGACCCACGCTGGCGGACCGCCGGGCGGCGGCACGGCCCTGGCGCGCGGAGACATGGGGCGACGCGCTCCGCCGCCTCGTCGCGCTCGAGGCCGGCGGTGCGGTCATCCTGTGCGCCGCCGTGGTGGCCGCGCTCTTCTGGGCCAACCTTGCGGCTGGCTCCTACGTCGCCTTCTGGTTCCACCCCCTCGACTGGTTCCCTTCGGGGTCGGGCATCGACGACAACCTCCAGGGTTTGCTCAACAGCGGGCTCATGACCGTGTTCTTCCTGGCCATCGGCCTCGAGATCGGCCGCGAGCGCGCCACGGGCTCCCTCAGCGAGAACGCGAACGCCGTGATGCCGGTCGTGGCTGCGCTGGGCGGCATGGCCGGCGCGGCCGGCGTCTACCTGCTCGTCGGCCCTGGGCCTGGTGCGGAGGGCGGCTGGGGCGTCCCCATGGCGACCGACGTCGCCTTCACCTTGGGTCTGCTCGCGCTACTCGGCCGGCGCATCCCGAGCGGCTTGCGCGTCTTCGTGCTGACGCTCGCCATCGCCGATGACGTGGCCTCGGTGGTGGTACTCGCCGTGATCTCGTCGAGCAACATCCACGTGTGGCCCCTGGTCGGTGCCTCCGCCGTGCTGGCTGCGGTGGCCGTCGCCCGGCGGCGGAGCGGTCAGTGGTGGGTCTATCTCGCAGCGGCGTGCGTCATGTGGTTCCTGCTGGCCGAAGGCGGCGTGGAACCGACCCTGGCCGGAGCCTTCGTCGGCATGCTCGTCCCCACCGCCGCGCTCTTCGGCTCCGATCCGTCGGGCCGGCTCGAGGCCGTGAGCAACCCTGCGTCGACCTACTTCGTGCTGCCCCTGTTCGCCTTGGCCAACACCGGGGTCCTCATCGGCTCGCACCTGCACACCGAGCACCAGCTCATCGTCGCCATCGTCTCGGCGAGGCTCCTCGGCAAGATGCTCGGGATCACGCTCGCCACCGCCATTGTCGTGTGGTTCGGCGTGGCGCGTCTGCCCGAGGGTGTGAGCTGGCCGATGCTCGTCGGCACATCAGCCGCCTGCGGGATGGGCTTCACCGTGCCGCTGCTCTTCGCCCAGCGCGCGTTCAACGAGAAGCCGTCCCTGCTCGCCGGCGCGCAGGTGGGGCTCCTTGTCGCCTCGGGTGTGGCGTTCCTGATCGGGGGCGCGATACTGCTCATCAGTACGTCGGGGGCACGGGGGAACCGAACCGTAGGGGATTGACCCGTCGCCCCCGAGTCGAGCAGGAGGCGAGCATGCGGACACGGCTGACGGAACTCCTCGGAATCGAGCACCCGGTGATGCTCGCCGGCATGGGCGGCGTCTCGTACGCCCCACTCGTCGCGGCGGTGTCCGAGGCCGGGGGGTTCGGCTGCCTCGGGGCCTCGACGATGTCCGCGGCGCAGATGGTGGCCGAGATGGCAGCCGTGCGCGAGGCGACCGGGCGACCCTTCGGCGTCGACCTGCTGACGGCCATGCCCGGCGATCTCGCCGGCCAGGTCGAGATGGTCATCGAAGGTGGAGCCTCGGTCTTCGTGGCCGGCCTCGGGGTGCCCGCAGCCGTCGTCGAGCTGTGCCATCGCCACGGGGTGCTGGTGGTCAACATGTGCGGCAAGGTCGACCACGCCCGGCGAGCGCTCGACGCCGGGTGCGACCTCGTCGTCGCCCAGGGCACCGAGGCGGGCGGCCACACCGGACAGGTGGCGACGATGCCGCTCGTCCCGCTCGTGGTCGACGCCGTCGGCGCCGAGATCCCCGTCGTCGCCGCCGGCGGAATCTTCGACGGCCGCGGTCTCGCGGCGGCACTCGCCCTCGGCGCCGACGGCGTCTGGGTCGGCACGCGCTTCATCGCGACGCCAGAGGCGAGGGGACTTCCCGGTTACAAGGACCGCCTCCTCGTGACCGCCGAGGACGGCACCACCATCTCGAGGGCCTTCTCGGGAAAGACCATGCGCGTGCTGCGCAACGCCAACACCGAGCACTACGCCGAGCACCCCGAAGAGCTCAAGGCGTTCCCTGAGCAGCTGTGGCAATCGCTCAGCGACGGGACCTTCCACCTCGGTGGCGGCGAGGACACGCCCGGCGTCGACCCCGAGCGCGAGGGCTACCCGGCTGGCCAGGGCGTCGGGGGCATCGACGAGCTGGTCCCCGCCGGGGTCCTCGTCGCTCGAATGGTCGCCGAGGCCGAGGCTGCTCTCGGGGGCGCCGCCCGCTCCCTCAGCTAGGCGGCCGCTCTTCCTCCCTCCGTCGTCGCCTCCGCTGCGGATTCGGTCCTTGCCACGCGAGCCGTTGACATCTCATCGCTGATATGCAACGATATATCGGTAGTGATCGTTATAGTACGTAGCGACACCAAACAACTGCCAAGGAGGCATCAATGAACAGGAAGCACCACGAACACCGACACCACAACGACCCGGTCGACGAAGGGCGCGGCGGTCGAAGCCGCCGGGCGCAGCGGGGACCCCGCGGCCCCGAGGGACCGCCGTGGGGTGGTGGCCGTCGCAGGATGCGCCGGGGTGACACCCGACGCGCCCTGCTGGCCGCCCTCTTGGACGGGCCGGGCCACGGGTACGAGCTGATGGGCCGCCTCGAGGCCCGAAGCGGCGGGATGTGGCGGCCCAGTCCGGGCTCCGTCTACCCGACGCTGCAGCTGCTCGAGGACGAAGGGCTCGTACACGCCGAGGAGCGTGACGGCACCCGAGTCTACGACCTCACCGACGCCGGCCGCGAGAAGGCCGGCGAGCCCTTCGAGGAAGGGCACCGGCCACCCTGGGAGCACGCGGAGGGCGATGACCGCTACCGCTCGCTCAAAGAGACGGTCGGCCAGCTCGCCATGGCCGCCCGCCAGGTGGGGGCGGCCGGTCAGGCCGAACAGGTTGACCGAGCCGTCGAGATCCTGGCGCGGGCGCGCCGCGAGCTCTACCAGCTCCTCGCCGAAGTCTGAGGCGAGCAGCCGGCCGCCGGCGCGCTGGACACCCTGCGCGCCGGCGGCCCCGGTCAGAGCCCTCCCGTTAGAGTGAGGAGCACGCCATGGCGACAAGCACCTCACCCTCGAAGGTCGTGCCCGACGGCGCGGCTGATGGCATCATCCGCACCGTCGAGCTGACCAAGGTCTATGCCGGCACGGACTTCGCCGCCGTCGACCGCCTCGACCTCGTCGTCGGTACCGGGGAGATCTTCGGGCTCCTCGGGCCGAACGGGGCGGGCAAGACCACGACGGCGGGCATGCTCACCACGCGAGTGGTCCCGACGTCGGGGCACGCCTTCGTCAGCGACATCGACGTGGTAGCGCACCCCACCCTGACCAAGCAACTGATCGGCGTGGTCTCCCAGCAGAACACGCTGGACCGCCAGCTCAACGTCTGGGAGAACCTCTACTTCCACGGGCGCCTCTTCGGCATGTCCGCCAAGGCCTCGCGCCAGAGCGCGGACGAGCTCTTGGAACGCTTCCAGCTCGCCAAGTGGGCGAAGGCCTCGGTCTACGCGCTCTCCGGCGGGATGGCCCAGCGGCTGATGGTGGCGCGCTCGATCCTGCACCGGCCCGCCGTGCTGTTCATGGACGAGCCGACGGCCGGCCTCGACCCCCAGAGCCGGCTGGCGCTCTGGGACATCCTCCGCCGCCTCAACGCCGAGGGCCAGACCATCCTGCTCACCACCCACTACATGGAAGAAGCCGACCAGCTCTGCGACCGGGTTGCCGTGATGGACCACGGTCGCATCCTCGCCCTCGGCACGCCGGGCGAGCTCAAGCAGAGCATCGGGGCCGACACCATCGTGACCATCAGGGCGGGGGGTGACCCCGACGCGCTCGCCCGTGCCCTCACCGAGTCTGTCGAGGGAGTCACCCGGACCCGGATCGTCGAGGGGGGCATCGAACTGCACGTGAAAGGGGCCGACCGACTGGTCCCGCGCGTGGTCACCGCCGCCGAGGCGGCCGGCTTCGATGTCGCCGACCTCTCCGTCTCCGAGCCCAGCCTCGAGAACGTGTTCATCAATCTGACCGGAAGGGAGCTGCGGGACTGATGGCCACCGTCGCCGAGCCCACCAACGCACCCCTGGGCGAGATCCGCACGACGCCGAGCCGCTCGGCCACAGCCTCGAGCTGGACTGCCCTCGGCGCCCTGGTGCTGCGCGACCTGGCGGTGCTGCGCAAGCACCTCGTCGAGTTCGTCATCCGTGTCCTGGTGCAGCCCTTCTTGCTCTGCTTCGTCTTCCTCTTCGTCTTCCCGAAGATCGGCCAGGGCATCGGAGGGGGCACCCACCCAGGGGCGGAGTCCGACTTCGCCACCGTGCTCGTCCCCGGCGTGGTCGGCATCTCGATCATGTTCCAGGGCATCCAGGCGGTGGCGATGCCCCTCGCCCAGGAGTTCGGCTTCACCCGCGAGATCGAGGACCGAGTCCAAGCGCCCTGTCCCATCTGGCTCGTCGCACTCTCCAAGGTGCTCTCGGGCGCGGTGCAGGGGCTCTTGTCGGCCATCATCGTGCTGCCCATCGCCTCGGTCGTCCATGCGCCCGGCGTCCACGCCAACATCGACCTGCACTGGTGGGTCATCCTCACGCTGCTGCCCATCGCGTGCGTGGCGATGAGCTCGCTCGGGCTGCTCCTCGGCTGCAGCTTCGAGCCGCGCAACATCGGGCTCATGTTCGGCTTCATCGTGCTGCCCATCACGTTCCTCGGGGGCACTTACTACCAGTGGACGCGCCTCGCGCCGGTGACCGTCGGGTCGTTCCCATGGCTCCAGGCCCTGGTACTGGTCAACCCGTTGATCTACGTGAACGAGGGCATGCGCGCGGCGTTCACCAATGCCGAGCACATGCACCTCTACATCGTCTACCCCGTGCTGCTCGCCTTCGGCGTGGCGTTCCTCTCACTCGGCCTCCACCGTTTCCGCTCCCGGGTGCTCTCCTGAGGCGGCGGGGCGGGAACACGCGCTGAGCCCTGGGCGTTGCAATCGGGGACGGCTCAACGTGGCCTGTCGCACGCAGAGAACCCCCGACGTCCCACGAACGACAAGGAGACCACCATGGCGACACCCCTCTACTCCGCATTGGCGACCGCGTGGGGAGGCCGCGACGGACGCGTCACCTCCGAGGACGGCCGACTCGACCTGCAGCTGTCGATCCCGAAGAGCGTCGGTGGGGACGACGGCGCGGGCACGAACCCCGAGCAGCTCTTCGCCGCTGGCTACTCGGCCTGCTTCCACAGCGCCTTGAAGCTGGTTGCCGGCGGCCGCAAGGTGGACGTGAGCGAGTCCGCCGTCTCGGTGACCGTCGACCTGCTCAACGACGACGGCTTCAGCATCGGGGTGGCCATCGAGGCCGAGCTCCCCGGCGTCGAGCCGGCACTGGCCCGCGAACTGGTCGAACAGGCCCACGAGGTGTGCCCCTACTCGAAGGCCACGCGCGGCAACATCCCCGTTCAGCTCAGCGTCGTCGGGACCTGACCGGAGCCGGCGCTCAGTCGCCGGCGGAGAGTTCGTCGAGCTCGATGTTCGACACCTCGGTGACCTCCGTCGTGCGGAAGCCGAGGCTGGTCTCCTTGGCGCTCGAGGCGGCACTCGGAGCCCAGTAGACGACCATGGCCTCGCCGATGCGCGGTCCCTCGAGCCCTTGGAACTCTCGCCAGATGCCGTCCTGGGGCTGCGTGTCGGCCGGGCCGTGGCGCCCGTGCACCCGTCGCAGGCGCTTGCCGACGTGGTCGATGTCGTAGACCGAGCCGGACTCGGTGCGGATGCGCTCTGCCTGCATGCCGGGGATCCTACGAGAGCGCGCGCCCGCGGCCCGTGCGCGCGCCCCGCGGGCGCCACGGGTGCGCCGGTACGCTCAGCGCGCTCCCAGGAGTTCGGGCAGGTCGGCGACGCTGTCGAGGACGTGGGTGGCCCCCGCTCCGACAAGCCGCTCACGGTCGTCAGCCCCGCTGAGGACGCCCACCACCCATCTCGCCCCCGATCGGCGTCCGCTCAACATGTCGCTCGCCGTATCGCCCACAACGACGACGTGGGCGACATCGGTCACGGCCAGCCGCAGGACGGCGGTCAGGATCATGTCGGGGTAGGGCCGCCCGCGGCCCGCGTCGTCGGGGCTGAGGCACAGGTCCGCGCGCCGCTCCCACCCGAGCGCGGCGAGGAGCGCGTCGCGCGTCGCTGCCGAGAACCCCGTCGTGAGCGCCACCTTGACGCCCCAGAACCCAAGAGCGTCCATGGCCGCGTCCGCGCCGGGGATCGGGTGCACACCTCCCTCGTCCACAAGGGCGTGATAGGCGCGCTCGAATGCTGCATTGGCCCGCTGCGCTCGACCCTCGTCGCCGAAGAGCTGGCGGAAGACCTCGATCTTCGAGGTCCCCATGGTGGCCACGACCACCTCGACCATCGCCAGACGGTCTGCCGGCGCCACCTCGAGCGCATCGAGGGCGGCCTCGAAGGCGCGCAGTACCAGGCCTTCGTCGGCGACGGTGGTGCCCGCCATGTCGAGGCAGACCAGCTCGAGTTCTTCGATCGTCGGGCTCATAGGAACGTCTCCTCCGCAATGGCCGGCGCCATGGTCATTCCCCGGCCGCCGGCCCCGGTGACCAGCTCGACGCCGGCGGACAGCTGCTGTCGCCAGTAGATATCGGGCGCATCCTCGGTGACCTCGCTGTAGATCCCGGCCCATCGGCGCTCGACGGGCGGCAGTGGCGCCTCGAGCAGGGCGGAGGCGGCGGCGAGCAGGTGTGCGTAGGGTGCTTCGTCGGTGTCAAAGGGAAACGGCTCGGTGCGCGCGTGCGTGTCGCCGATGGTCAGGCCACCGTGCCGGCGCTGCACGAGAAGCAGCTGGGCCGCCCAGTGCGTGGCGACCTCGGTTTGGGCGCCGAGCCGCCCGAGCCCGAGCTCACGGTAGGCCGGGTAGTAGCGCAGGGAGTCGCCGTCGGCGAGCGAGGTGGTCAGCTCGGGCGCGTACCGCTCGGTCTCGAGCATCTGGAGGCGCACGCGCCGCAGCGGCGCGTCGGCGAGGATCTCGCCCAGCACGCCGCTGTGCCAGGCCCCGCAACACAGAACGACGCGGTCGGCGCCGTGCACCTCGCCGGTCGAATCGGCGACAGACCGCTCGGCGATGTCGACGACCTCGCGTCCGGGGAGGAAGCGGTAGCCGCCGCGCTCGGCAAGCCACTGGCGCAGCACCCCGAGGACGAGACGGGACTCGACGGCGGCGTCGCGCCGGCAGAGGAGCGCCCCGCGCACCGTGGTGGTCAGTGCCGGGTTGTGGCGACGCGCGGCCTCGGCGTCCAGCAGCTCGAACCCCCGTTCGGTGGCGTCAGGCAGCTCGGCGGCCTCGACGAGCACCTCCCACTCCTCCTCGCTGGTGGCGACCGTCAACGATCCGTTGGCGCGAAAGCCGGTGCCCGGGACGAGGCCGGCGATCTCCTCCCAGCGCTGGCGCGCCCGGGCGGCGACCGCCAGCTCGCGGCCCGCCGCGCGCCCGCTCACCCAGACGAGGCCGAAGTTGCGCACCGTGGCCCCTCGCGGCGCCACCTCCCGCTCGAGCTGGACGACCTCATAGCCCCGCCCGGTGGCCTCGAGGGCGTGCATCGTTCCCACGATGCCGCCACCGACGATCACCATCCGTTGCCTGTCCACGCCCCCGATCATCGCGGCTCGCGGCCCGGGGGCGAAATCCCGAGGATGAGCGGTCGGCTCAGGCAGGGGCGACCTCGATGCCGCGCCAGAAGGCAACCCGATCGCGGATGTTCTCGGCCTCGGCCTTGGGCTCGGGGTAGTACCACGCGGCGTCGTCGTTGTGCTGTCCGTCGACGACGACCGAGTAGTAGCTGGCGAGGCCCTTCCACGGGCACGTGCTGTGGGTGTCGGTCGGGACGAGGTACTCCCCCACCACGTCGTTGAGGGGGAAATAGTGGTTGCCTTCCACGATCACCGTGTCGTCGCTCTCGGCCACGACGGTGCCGTTCCATTTCGCTCGAATGGTCATGCAATGAGGCTAGCGGCGCCCCCTAGGCGGTGATTCGGGGCAAATCGGGCCCCCGGGCGGTCGGGGCGCGACCACGCGGCGGGTGTTTCCGGTACGGTTTGCCGAGAGCCCAGACCGCACTGCCAGGGGGTACCCGGTGCTCCAAACCCAGCCCAGAGGTGATGTGCGTACGCGCTACGACTCGGTCCGTGCACTGACCGAGCAACTGGCCGCCCCGCTCAGCGCCGAGGACCAGACGGTCCAGTCGATGCCCGACGTCAGCCCGACGAAGTGGCACCGGGGCCACACCTCGTGGTTCTTCGAGACCTTCTTGTTGTCCCCGTCGCTCAAGGGCTATGAGCCGTTCCACCCCGCGTACGCCTACATCTTCAACTCCTACTACGAGGCCGTGGGCGCGCGTCACCCGAGGGCCGAGCGCGGCCTCATCTCACGACCCGGCATCGCCGAGGTCGCCTCTTACCGGCGCCATGTCGACGGGGCCATGGCCGACCTGCTCGACGGTGACCTCGACGAGAGCGTCGCCGCGCTGGCCGAGCTCGGCTGCAACCACGAGCAGCAGCACCAAGAGCTCCTCCTCATGGACATCAAGCACGTCCTCTACGCCAGCCCGCTCCTGCCCTCCTACGCCGACCTCGCCGCACCCGAGCGTGGGCAGTCGCCGCCGCTCGGGTGGATCGAGCACCAAGGCGGCGAGGTCGAGGTCGGGCACGCCGGGGCGGGCTTCGCCTTCGACAACGAGACGCCACGGCACCGGGTGCTCCTCTCGCCGTACGCGCTGGCGGACCGGTCGGTGACATGCGGCGACTGGCTGGCCTTCATGGACGACGGCGGCTACGAGCGGCCCGAGTTCTGGCTGTCCGACGGCTGGGCCGAGGTCGGCCAGCAGGGCTGGCGGGCGCCGCTGTACTGGTGGCCCGACGAGGGTGGCTGGCGCGTGTTCACCCTGGGCGGGGACCGGCCGGTCAACCCGGCCGAGCCCGTCTGCCACGTCAGCTACTACGAGGCAGACGCCTTCGCCCACTGGCAGGGCTCGCGCCTGCCCACCGAGGCGGAGTGGGAAGCCGTCGCTGCGAGCCAGCCGGTCGCCGGCGACCTGCTCGATACCACCTCGTTGCACCCCCGCCCGGCCAGACCCGGGCTCTTCGGCGGGGTGTGGGAGTGGACCCAGAGCGCGTATTCGCCGTACCCGGGCTTCCGGGCGGCGCCCGGTGCGGTCGGCGAGTACAACGGCAAGTTCATGGTCAACCAGTACGTACTGCGCGGGGGGAGCTGCGCGACGCCCCGGGGCCACGTGCGGGCCACGTATCGCAACTTCTTCTCCGCCCGAAGCCGCTGGGCCTTCAGCGGCCTGCGTCTGGCGGCCGATCGCGACGGGCGCGTCAGCACCGCGGGTCGCCTCGCATGAGGGGACGATGAGGGCGGTGAGCGACGAGGACCTGCGCGTCGACGTGCATCTCGGGCCCGAGGACTTCCGGGCCGCCCTCGAGGCCGACGTCCGCAGCGGGCTCGCCTCGACGCCCAAGTCGATCCCTCCGGTGTGGTTCTACGACGAGGTGGGTAGCGCCCTCTTCGAGGACATCACCTCGCTCGCCGAGTACTACCCGACGCGCGCCGAGCGGGCCCTGCTCGAAGAGCACGCCCCGGCGATCGCGACCATCGCCAGGGCCGACACCCTCGTCGAGCTCGGTGCGGGGGCGTGTGCGAAGACCAGGGTGCTGCTCGACGCCATGGTGGGTGCGGGCGAGCTCGAGCGCTATCTGCCTTTCGACGTGAGCGACGAATTCTTGCGCGAGGCGGCGGGCGAGCTGCGCGCCGACTACCCGGGCATCGATATCCACGCGGTGGTCGGCGACTTCCACCGCCACCTCGACCGCATCCCGAGGAAGGGCCGGCGTCTCATCGCCTTCCTCGGCGGCACCATTGGGAACTTCACCCCCGAGGAGCGCCGGCGCTTCTACTTCGACCTCAACACGACCATGGACCCCGGTGACCACCTCCTGCTCGGCACCGACCTCGTAAAGGACACGGCGCGCATCGTGGCCGCCTACGACGACGCTGCCGGGGTCACAGCCGCGTTCAACCGCAACGTGCTCACCGTGCTCAACCGTGAGCTCGACGCCGACTTCGACCCGGCCGCCTTCGACCACGTGGCGACCTGGAACGCCGAGGAGGCCTGGATCGAGATGCGGCTGCGGGCGCGCTCGCCCCAGCGGGTGCACGTCCGTGCCCTCGACCTCGCCGTCGAGTTCGACGGCGGCGAGGACCTGCTCACCGAGATCAGCGCCAAATTCACCGCCGATGGCCTCTCCGCCGAGCTCGAGGCAGCTGACTTCGTCCTCGACGGCGTGTGGGGTGCGGGCGACGGCGAGTTCCTCCTCACGGTCGCCCACCCGTACTGCTAGGCGCCGCCGGTCGCGAGGCGCTCAGCCTTCGAGCGGGAGGGGACCCGATGCGACCGGGCCACTCGGGCGCAGCGAGGCGAGGAGCGCAGCCACAAGGGCCGCTGCGGCCAGGAAGTACGCGGAGACGCTGAAGGCGTGGGCGACCGCACCCGGGAGCCCGCCGCCGCCGCCGGCGCGGCCGAACACGAGACCGGTCAGTGCCAGGCCGAGGGCGGTGCCCACGCCCCTGGTCATGTTGAGCACACCCGAGGCCAGCCCCGAGGACTCCCTCGGCACCCCCCCCATGATCGAGGCGTTGTTCGAGGGCGTGAACAGGCCGAGGCCGACCCCCACCACCAAGAGCTCGGCGACCATCGGCGCCCCCGAGCCTGGGCGCAGGCCCATGGCAACCAGGCCGGCGCACACGAGCACCATGCCCACAACGGTCAGCGGGCGCGCGCCGATGCGGTCGGCGGACCGGCCGGCGTACGGCGCCACCACGCCGAGCGCGAAGGGCATGGCCATCAGCTCGAGCCCGGCGCGGCCCGCGCCGAGCCCGAGCGAGCGCTCGAAGTAGAACGGGACGACGAAGAGCACGCCGAAGAGCACCAGCGAGGACAGGAGTCCGCTCGAGATGCCGAGAGCGAACGACGGGCGTCGGAAGAGGCCGAGGTCGAGCATCGGCGAGTGGGCACGGCGCTCTTGGACGACGAAGCCACAGAGCAAGGCCGCGCCAAGAGCCAGGGCAGCCACGATCTCGGCCGAGAGCCAGCCCTTCGAGTTCCCAAAGGAGATCCCGAAGAGCACGAGCACGACGGCGGGGAAGAACAGGCCGAGACCCACCCAGTCGAAGGGCACCCGGGCGGCCAGGTTGCGGCTGCGGGGGATGAACAACCATCCGGCGATGAGCCCGATGACGCCGAAAGGGACGTTGACGAAGAAGATCAGCCGCCACCCGCCCGCCGCCACCAGCAGACCGCCGACCGTCGGCCCCATCGCGATGCCGATGGCCTGGGCTGCCCCCTGGAACCCGACGGCCTTGCCGATCGAGCGCGGCGGCACGGCGAGCACGATGATGGCCACGCTGTTCGCCTGCAGCATGGCCGCACCGACCGCCTGGATTACCCGGGCCCCGTCAAGGGCGAGGAGCGTCGGGGCGAGGCCGCACAGGGCTGAGCCGATGGTGAAGACGACGAAGCCGTAGAGGTAGATGAGCTTGCGCCCGGCCATGTCCGAGACCCGGCCGAACGCCGTCACGAGGGCGACGAGGACGAGGAGGTAGCTGAGCGCCACCCACGTCACCGCCCCGAGGCTGGCGTCGAAGCTCCGCTGGAGGCTCGGCAGGGCGAGCGTGACGATGCTGGCGTCGAGCTGGCCCATGAAGGCGCCGACGCAGACCGCGCCGACCGCCAGCCACGGGGCCCCTGGCCACTCGCGGATGGAGCCAGGCCGCTTCGGCTCGTTCAGGAGTCGGAACTCCGACGCCGCCCGCAGCCCACCCTCGTCGGCGCCCATCGCCCCATGATGGGTCCCCTCGTTCAAGAAGTCGAATACCGGCGCGAGCGGGCGCCGGTGAGTCAGGGCGTGATGTGGGCGAGGGCGCGCACGAAGTTGGCGATGAAGGCCGAGCGCTCCGGCCAGGGGAAGTCGGGAAGCGCGCTCCAGATGGTCACCGTGCCGTGCATGGCCACCCAGACCGCGGTCGCGTCGATCAGCGGGTCGGTGCTCGAGGAGCGGCCCGCCGCGCTGCAATCGGCAATGGAGTCGATGAGCAGCCCGAAGGAGTCGGCGCCATAGCCCTCGGGCACCGGGTTCCCGCCCGGGCCGACGTCAGGGACGTGCTCGGCCCCGAGGCGCTCGCAGGGGAAGAGCACGCTGTAGCGCGCCGGGTGCTCCATGCCGAATTCCACGTAGCCCGTACAGCCCCCGACCAGGCGCTCCACCGGGTCGTCGGAAGACCCGGCGATGCCCGCCACGATGGCCTCGTACAGTTCGGAGAAGGTGCGCGACACCGCGGCCAGCACGATGGCGTCGCGGTCGGCGAAGTGGGCGTAGATCGACGGCGCAGCGATGCCCACCTCGCGCGCCACGGCCCGCAGCGTCACCGCGTCGTCCGAGCCCGTGCGGTCGATGATGGCGAGGGCTGCCTCGATGATCTCGTCGCCAAGGCGGGCGCCCTCACCCCGACGGTTCCTCCGATGGCGGATCGCCGGCGCTGTCGGTTCCGGCCCGCTCGGCTCGATTGCTGCAACCTGACTCATGCCATCACTTTACACCTGTGAGCCTACGTGATAAGACTTACATTCGTAAGCACACATATGTTCATAATGAGGAGAGAGCCATGGCAGTGGAGACCGAGCCCACCTTCGAGCGCATTCCGAGGCCCACGGCAGACAGCCGCTGGCCCGACGGGCATCCCCGCCGTCGGGTGATCCTGCTCGTGATGTGCCTGAGCCTGCTTGTGGTCGTGATCGACAACACCATCTTGAACACGGCCCTGCCGACCATGGCCCGTACCCTGCCGGCGGGGACGTCGGCCCTCCAGTGGATCACCGATGCCTACAGCCTCTGCCTGGCCGCGCTCCTCATCCCCTTCGGGGCGTTGGGCGACCGCTTCGGCCGCCGGCGCTTCCTGCTCGGGGGCCTCGTGCTCTTCGGTCTCGCCAGCCTGGCGGCGGCGATGGCCACGAACGCCGACATGCTTATCTTCGACCGTGTCCTCATGGGCGCCGGGGCGGCCTGCGTCATGCCGGCCACCCTCTCGATCCTCAACGCCGTTTTCTCGGTGCCCGAACGTCCCCAGGCCATCGCCGCCTGGTCGGCGGTGGCGGGCATCGGCATCGTGATCGGCCCCACGCTCGGCGGGGCCCTGCTCGACCACTTCTACTGGGGCAGCGTTTTCCTCGTGAACCTCCCCCTCGTGGCCTTGGCCATCGTGGGCGTGGTGCTCGTCGTCCCCGAGACCGCCGAGCCCGCAGGGCGCGGCCTCGACGTCGTGGGCACGATCGTCATCGCCCTGTCGCTCGTCGCGTTGGTCGACGCCGTCATCGAAGCGCCGAGCAGGGGGTGGACCGCACCGCGCACCCTGCTCGAACTCGGCATCGCCGCAGTGGGTCTCGCCGTGTTCGCGGTCTGGGAGCTGCGCATGGAGGACCCACTCATCGACCTGCGGGTCTTCCGCTACCGGGCGTTCACCGCCTCGTCGGGGGCCATCACCCTCATCTTCTTCGCCCTGTTCGGCAGCCTCTTCGTGTTGACCCAGTACCTGCAGCTCGTGCACGGCTACAGCCCCTTCGGTGCCGGGGTGCGCGCCGTGCCCTTCGCCATCGCCATGGGGGTCCTCTCCCCCATCTCGGCCGTCTTGGTCCGCCACCTCGGTGAGCGGACGGTGATCTCGAGCGGCGTGGCCCTCATGGGTCTGGGCCTCCTCGACCTCTCCCGGATCGGGGTGTCCACCGGCTACGGGCCCATGGCGGTCGCCATCGTGATCATGGGTGCGGGGATGGGCCTCGTCATGGCGCCGGCGAGTACGACGATCATGGCGTCGGTGCCGGCCTCCCAGGCCGGCGCCGGCAGTGCGATCAACGACACCATCCGAGAGGTCGGTGGCTCCCTCGGGGTGGCGGTGGTCGGCTCGCTCACCGCCAGCCTCTACGCGCGCCACCTGGCGGCCACGCTGCACGCACACCACGCACCCGCCGGTCTCACCCACGCTGCGACCAGCTCGGTCGCCGCCGCTGACGCCATCGGCGCCCAGGCCGGGGGCGGCACCGGCGCGGCCCTGACCGCCGCCGCCCACAGCGCCTTCACCGAGGCCATGTCGAGCGGGATGCAGGTGGCAGGTGCGGTGGCACTCCTCGGTGCACTGGCGTGCTTCCTCGCACTCCCCCGCCGGCGGCGTGCCCTCGCCGACACGCCGTCATTGGTCGCCACCAGCAGTGGCTGCGCCGAGCAGGCGGCCTGAGCCCGGACGCGTCAAGTCCCCATGACGCAATGTCTGCATCATGGGGACTGACACCGGGGGGTACTGCCGGGGGGGGAATCCCGTGTACCGCCGTCGGTTCCCGCCATGGGATCTCAGGTCCGGCGCTCCACCTCCTGGTAGTGCTGGCGCCAGATAAGTCGGTAGAGCCGTGACCATCTCGGTATCGAGCGGAGACCGGGGATGAACGGCACGAGTACCAAGATGAGGGTGAGGATCATCATCACGCCCCAGACCAGGAAGTCACCGCTCGCCGAGCTGTTGAACGGGGGGATCTGGTACCACATGGTGTAGAGCCACAACCATGCTTGGCCGGGGAAGCTCCCCGTCTCGTTCATCATCCCCCACTGGTCGCCACCGAGATGGCGTGCCTCGGCGATATTGGCGAAATAGGTACCGTCGGCGAGGAAGAGGGAGGGCCTCGTGTAGTCGGTGCCGTAGAACTGGTCCGACGAGAGGATCGCCGAGTCGAGCGCTCCGCTTTGGGCCATCGCCGTCAGCCCGGTGATCATCGGCCCGACCGGCCCGTAGTCGCCGGCCGGCACGACGAGCTGGCCATCCTGCGTCGTGGCCTTGGCAACCGCCTTCTCGTAGGCCGCCGTCCACGCCGCCTGCTGGGTCGACGAGGCCGAGGTGTACGCGCTCACCGCGGCGGCAAGCTCCGCTTTGTTGGGCTGGGTCTCGAGCGGGCCGACCACGAAGTCCTGCGCCGTGTCGATCGGGATCTGCACCCCGAGCCAACTCTCAGGCGAGATCGGGCCGAAGTGTTGGCTCGCGCCGGCCGTCGAGTTGTAGGGGGGGCCGTAACCCGCCGTCCCGCTCGTGCCGTCGAGCTCGGTGATGGCCGTCTGGGCGAAGTCGACGGGGTCCGCTGACGACCAGCTCTTCATCGTGATCTGTTTGTCGTCGGGCGAGGAGAACAGCACGGCGAGCAACAGCACCAGCACGAGCACGGCCAAGAAGGCGACCACGACCTCTTTGATCAGGTCGTAGGGCTCGTAGCGACCGTGCCATTCGGCGACGTCACGGTCCGGATTGAACTTGCGCTTGCGCCGTCCGGGCTTCTGGGCGGCGGCGGGGGGTGTCGGGGGCGCTTCGACGTCGGTCATGGCTGCACCGCGTCCTGCTCGGCGGTCCACTCGTCAGCTCCCGCCGATGGCGGATCGGCGAACGGCGGCACGACGCCCCGGCGGCGTACCAAGAAGATGTGCACGCCCACCAGGGCGACCACGACGAGTGGCAGCAGCATGATGTGCCACATCAGCATCTGGCCGAAGTTCATGACGTTGAAGAACCCTCCGGCGCCCGTCGAGTTGATGCCATCTTTCGCCTGGGTGCTGATCCACTGAGAGTCGAAGTTTGTCTGGGACACATAGCCGGTGAACGCAGCGGCGATGGAGATCACGAAGCTGACCACGCCCGTGATCCAGGTGGCACGGCGCTTGCCTCGCCAGGCCGCCATGAAGAACTTCCCCCACAGGTGGACGACCATGGCGAAGAAGAAGATCTCGACCGACCACAGGTGCATCGAGTTGATGAACAGCCCGGTACCCGATTCATGCCACCACTGGGGGCCCTTCAGCGCAAGGATGCAGCCCGTCAGGATGATCACGGCGAGTGCGGCGACGGTGATGACGCCGAACACGTAGATCCACGACGCCACGTAGGCGGGCTGGCGGTCGGGCATCATGCGCTGGGGGGGAACGGCGTCGAGGGCCGCCCGGCGGACCTTGGCCGTCCACTGCTTGGCGTCCTCGGGATTCCCGGTCGTTGCGGTGACCGGTTCGGCCTCGAAGTCGATGGTCATTGCTCCCCTTCCTTGTGGTGACGCTTCATCGGGATCAGGATCGCCGCGAAGAAGACGATGACCATGACCACTATGACGAGGAAGTTGGCGAGCGAGATTTGGATGAATCCCCAGTGCAAGTACGTCCCGGGACTGTCCAGGTTGAACACGGCGGCCAGCAGGAGGGCTACCACGCGAGGGCGCCCATCGACATCTGTTCGTATCGCATGGGTCGACGGTACGGGGATACACAGAGAACAAGTAGGGCCGAAAGTCACCCCTTCGTCGATCGCGACGCACCTGAGCGAGCCCTGAAGCATCCGCGACCAGTGCGGGGCCCTCGCCTGGGAGGCTGGAGCGGATCAGCGCTCGAGCCCGCGCCCTTACGCTGGGCGCTCCGAGCGCCCGAGTGGAGGAACGATGATCGAGGTACGAGGTCTCAGCAAGCGCTACGGCGACACGCTGGCAGTGGACCAGCTCTCCTTCGACGTCGCCCCGGGCCAGGTGACGGGCTTCCTCGGGCCGAACGGGTCGGGCAAGTCGACGACCATGCGGATGATCATGGGCCTCGACGCGCCGAGCTCGGGCGGGGTCGACATCAACGGCCGCCCGTTCCGCCAGCTCCCCTGGCCACTGCGCGAGGTGGGGGCCCTCCTCGAGGCCAAGGCCATCCATCCAGGTCGGTCCGCCTACAACCACCTGCGCGCCCTGGCCGAGAGCAACGCCATCCCGCTCTCGCGCGTCGACGAGGTGCTCGGGGTCGTCGGGCTGGAGAAGGTGGCCAAGAAGCGGGCCGGCAAGTTCTCCCTCGGCATGGGCCAGCGACTCGGGATCGCTGCCGCCCTGCTCGGTGACCCCGATGTCCTGCTCTTCGACGAGCCGGTCAACGGCCTCGACCCCGAGGGCATCCGCTGGGTCCGCACCCTTTTGCGCTCACTGGCCAGCGAGGGTCGCACCGTGCTCGTCTCCAGCCACCTCATGAGCGAGATGGCCATCACCGCCGATCACCTGCTCGTGATCGGGCGCGGCCGACTCATCGCCGACACGTCGGTCGCCGAGTTCATCGCCCAGAGCTCCCAGCGGTTCGTACGCGTGCGCAGCCCACGCACCGAGGAGCTGGCCACACTGCTCGCGGCCCGAGGGGCGTCGGTCAGCGGCGCCGAGGACGCCAGCCTCACGGTCACCGGGCTCGAGGCTGCCGCCATCGGCGACATCGCAGCCGGGGCGGGCATCGCCCTCCATGAGCTCAGCCCCCAGGCAGCTTCGCTCGAAGAGGCGTTCATGGAGATCACCCACGATTCGGTCGAGTTCCACGGCGAGTCTGCAACCGGCGCTCCTCCCGATGGCCACCCACCCGCCATGGCCACGGCGGCCGCAGACGAAGGAGCCCGGTGATGGCCGTCACAACCGCACCAACGCCGACCACCGTCCCCGCCGGCCACTACGGGCCGGCGGGAGCGCTGCGCGCCGAGTGGACCAAGTTCCGCAGCGTCCGCTCCACCACGTGGAGTCTGCTCGCCACCGTCGTGCTCACCCTCGGGATCGGGATCCTGGCCACGTCGGTTGAGGCGGCCCGTTGGAACCAGCTCTCCCTCGTCGACCGGCTGACCTTCGACCCGGTCCGCCTCAGCCTCACTGGCCTGTTGTTCAGCCAGCTGTCGATCGGGGTGCTCGGCGTGCTCGTGGTGAGCGCCGAGTACGGCACGGGGACCATCCGGGCCACCCTGGCCGCCATCCCCAACCGGCCCATGGTGCTGGCGGCGAAGGCCGTCGTCTTCGGCCTGGTTGCCCTCGTCGTGAGCGAAGTCATCGCCTTCAGTGCCTTCTTCATCGGCCAGGCGATCCTGACCCCGACCACGCCGCATGCCACCCTCTCGCAACCCGGCGTCCTCCGGGCGGTGATCGGCGGCGGCCTCTACCTCACGGTGCTCGGGCTCTTCGCCCTCGGGTTGGCGGCGATCTTCCGCCACACCGCCGGTGCCATCTCCGCCTTCGTCGGGATCCTGCTGATCCTGCCGCTCATCGTCCAGGCCCTTCCCACCTCGGTCATCGATGCCGTGGGCAAGTTCTTGCCTGCCAACATCGGCGTGGTCATGACCGGCACGCGCTTCAACGACATCCAGAGCGCCTTCAGCCCCTGGGTGGGGCTCGCCATCCTGGCCGGCTACGCCCTGGCCGCCCTCCTCATCGGGGGATGGCTCATGGTCCGCCGCGACGCCTGAGCCAGCCCGACCCCCTCAAGAAGGTGGTCGCGCCCCTGCCCACTGGGCGGGCGGGTCACTCGCGGGAAAGGACTCCTCGTCTTCTTCTTCGACCTCGTCGGGGATGTCCTCGTCGGGGGGCGGCACGGGGTCGGCCGGCTGCTCGCCTCGCCACGCCCTGGTCATGCCCGCGGTGTTCACGGCGTGAGGGCCACCGCCGCGTCGGGTGACGCTGCGTGGAAGCTGAAACTCTCTTCGAGGTAGAAGTGGACGGAGTGGGCGTCGTGGTGGTGGTAGCCGACAGAGAGGTCCTCGCCCGATTCGAAGACGAAATCGCCGCCGCGCAGTGACACCACCACGCCCCCCGTGACACCCGGCGCCCAGACGATGGGGCCCCCCAGGATCTGGCGCAGGTGGTCGAAGACGACGAGGCCGCCATGCTCGGTCGTCTCGACCACTCCCGTGTAGCCGTCGGGACCGAGAGCCAGGCCGTACGGGCCGGCGATGCCCGCCTCGAGGAGGGTCTCGACGGCCCGGGCCACGCGTGCGGGATACCCGGCGTACTCCGAACCGAGCGCATGGGGTGTGTACGGGCTGGTCTCGGCGATGCCGGCGATACCGGCGGCGGTCCATCCGTGGAACACGGCCACGTTCTCCGCACGGGCGATGGCGGCCGCCGCCTCATCGAGGCCGGCGAGGTCGAGGTCGACCGCCCCACGGTCCGCGTCGGCGAGCTCGGCGCGCGCCACGCTGAACGGTGCGCGCAGCTCCACGAGCGGGAGCACCCGACGTTGGTGGGCCACCAGGCCTTCGGCCGGGACCTCCGCAATGGCCGTGACCCGCCCGAGCGTTGTCGCGGCGTACTCCCAGCCCCTCGGGCCGGAGAAGTCGACGAGCTTGCGGGCGGCGAGAGCGGGGACAAGGCGCGTTCGGGCCTCGTCGTCGATCTGGGACCAGGCGGCGTCGGTAATCGGCGCGTAGGAGCGGAGGAGATGGTTCACGTCAGATTCCCTTCAAAGAGCCAATGCCGAGCGACCCGGTCGGGTCCTCTGCGGCCCCGGCATCGCCGCCGCCGCCTTCATCAGCGAGGTGCTCGATCTCGGTGACCGGTGCAGTCGTGAAGAGGTAGGTGCGAAGGTGGGTGTCGAGAACGGGGTCGTTGCGGCGGAGCCACTCGAGCGTCATCGCCGCGTGCTCCTTCTCCTCGTCTCGGTTGTGAGCGAGGATCGCCGCCAGATCAGGGTCGCTCGAGGCGTCGACGCGCTGGTCGTACCAGTCGACCGCTTCGAGCTCCTCTTGGATGGAGACGACAGCGCGGTGGCGCTCGATGGTCTTGGGGTTCAGGAGCTCGATCGGCTCGTGGAGCCCCGCGCTTTGAGCCATGCTCACTCCCTTCCCATTCGGGCCTTCTCACATGCGGCGACCCGGCCACGGTAGCAGCGCTCGCGCGCCGCTCAACCAGGTTGCGGCGCCGCATCCCGCCGGACCACCGGCAGCCCGTGGTAGGGGGCACCGGCGTCCTGCCACTCGTCGTAGAGGTCGAGAAAGCGCTGGCCGAAGGGATCCTCGCCGAGCAGCGGCATGGCGGCCCGGCGGATGGTCCAGTCGTACGGGGCAAGCTCGCCTGCCCGCTCGAGGTTCCGTCGCCCGGCTTCGGGCTTGCCCTGGCGCAGCGCCTCGGCCCCGAGCCGGAAGTGCAGGCGAGCCGTCACCTCGTCCTTGCTCAGGTCGGCGACGACCGAGGCCCCGTCGCCGGGCACCTCACCGGTCGCCGCCCAGTGGCGCAGCTGGCTCAAGTGCGGCTCGGCGGCCACGCCGGTGAAGTCGGCGAACGTGTCGGTCCCAAAGGCCAGGGCGTTGGGCCGGGCGATGCGGTCGTCCTCGTCGACCCACACCACCGTCGGCACGTTCGAGATGGCGTAGAGCTCGGTCAGGACGTGCTGGGCGTCGACGAGGACCGGGATGGTGAGGCCCTCGACCCAGGGGGTGACGTCGGCGGCCGAGTTGTCGATGGCGACGGCCACCACCATGAAGTTGTCGCCGGCAAGTTCGTCGTGGAGCGCCTGCCATCCCGGGAGGTCGTAGCGACAGCCGCACCAGCTCGAGAACGTGACCAGGAGGCGCTTCTTGCCTCGCCACTCCGAGAAGCGGTGCGGCGTGCCGTCGAGGTCGGGCAGGGTGAAGTCGACCGCCCTGCCGGTCAGGGCGATCTGGCGCTCGGCCGCGCTGAGGCTGAGGGCAGCCATTGCCGCGGTGGGGTCGACGACGATGCTGCGGCCGAGCGCGGCGGCCACCGACGCGAGGTCCACCAAGCCGTCGAAGAACAGCGCTGCCGGTTCGCGCACGGGCACGCACGCCCCCTCCGCACAGAGACCCTCGGGCTTCAAGGTCCAGCCGATCGCCGCTTGGAGAAACTCGGGCTCGAGCAGGATCCGCTCCCCACGTACCACGGCATCCACCTCTCGGGCGGTGTCGCTTACGATGGTCACCTTGGGCATCGGCTCTCCTCTTCTTGGCTCGCCGCGATGCTACGCACGTTGCCGGACGGGCCGCAGGCCCCCGAACCGGGGATGTGCCGTCGACCCCGTCGATGGATGCAGTGCGTTGGGCGGGTCAACCGCTTGAACCCCATCGAGCGTGTCGCCCGGGCCGTGGACCGAACCCAGCAGGGCTTCGGACCGGCCGCATTCGTGTTCGGCGTGATGAAGAAGTTCGGCGACGACCGAGCCGGGTCGCTCGCCGCACTCATTGCCTACTACGGCTTCTTGTCGCTCTTCCCGCTCCTGCTGCTGCTGGTCACGGTCACCGGGATGCTGGCCGGGCC
Source organism: Acidimicrobiaceae bacterium (assembly GCA_003155135.1). Lineage (GTDB taxonomy): Bacteria > Actinomycetota > Acidimicrobiia > Acidimicrobiales > RAAP-2 > Bog-515. The sequence continues at coordinate 86,707 of PMFN01000043.1, forward strand.
CGGAACGGACCTGGCGAAGCGCATCGAGGGGTCCGCCCTGTCCCAGTTCCCGATCATCGGCAACGAGCTGACGAAGAACATCACCGCCATCCACCGCAACTCCACGCCCGCGCTCATCGTGGCCATCGTCGGGCTCATCTGGGGTGCGCAGGGCGCGAGCCAAGCCGGCCAGTTCGCCATGGCCGAGGTTTGGAACGTGCCGGGCGTCGTTCGGCCCAACTACTGGTCTCGCCTGGCGCGCTCGCTCCTCACCATGGCGCTGCTCGGGCTCTTCTTGCTTCTCAGCACCGGGGCGGCGGCCATCACCACCTTCGTCCACGTCCACGGCGCGGGCCGCTACCTCGGCGACGTCCTCAACCTGGCGATCAACCTGCTGCTCTTTGTCATCGCGTTCCGAGTCCTCACCCCCAAGCAGATCCACACCAAGCTGCTCTGGCCCGGGGCATTGCTCGGGGGCGTCGCGTGGACGGTGTTGCTGTTGCTCGGGGGGTTCTTGGTCAACCACGAGCTGCGCAACGTGAGCGCCGTCTACGGCTTCTTCGCGATCGTGCTCGGCCTCATCTGGTGGATCTTCATCGGCGCTCAGCTGACCCTCTACGCGGCAGAGACCAACGTCGTGCTCGCCCGGCGACTGTGGCCTCGCAGCATGGTCCAGCCGCCGCTCACGCGCGCTGATGAGCTGGTGCTCGCCGCCATCGCCAAGCAGGGGGAGCGCAGACCCGAAGTGCGGGTCTCGACCACCACCAGCACTCCCCCGGCGACAGAGGAGACCCCGGCTCCCGACGAGGCAACGGCGGAGGCCACCAGCGAGGCAGCTCCCACCGAGCCACCGGCGGTCCCCGACGCTGACGATCTCGGCGATGGTGACGTCGGCGTTGGCGTTGGCGACGACCCGGCCGCCTCGCCGGCGAGCGATCGGCACTGACGCCTGGACGCTCGGCGACGCCGGCGGCTCAGCCTCCGAGCTGGGTCATGAATTTCTCGGGTGTCTGATCGAAGCCATCGCTGACCCCGTCGGTGGCGACGCGTTCGGTCGAGAGGCGCACGGTTACCGTTGAGCCGTCCGACTCGCTGTCGTCGACCTGGAACAAGCCCTGTCGGGCGTCTCGTTGGGTGCGGATCCACGCCTCGCCGTCGACGCTGCGACCCTCGCCGATGTCCGCCGTGACGTGGACGGCGTCGCCGACCGCCGCCTCGGCCGAGGTCATGCCGTCGAAGCACGTGGCAGGTCCGAGACGTCGGCGAGCAGTCGACGACTCGTTCGGGATCTGCACGCGCACTGAGGGGCGTTCGTAGCCGGCCATGCCGGGTCAATGCCCGGCTCTTTCGAAGAACCTCACTCCGTCAAATTCTTGAGGGCATTGACGTGCTCGGGGAGGAGGCGAACGACGAGCTCGCCCGGGACGCCGTTGCGGCCGCCGTACTCCTCGGCGTGCTCGTCGCCCATGTAGCGAGCGGCGATGCGCGTGGCGGTGCGCACGAGCAGCTCGGGCTCCTCGCTGATCTCGACGGGGCCCTCGATGACGACGAAGGCAAAGGGAGGCTGTTCGTCGTCCACGCAAAGGGCGGCCCGGCCGTTGCGCACCAGGTTGCGGCCCTTCACGGTGTCGTGACCCGTGTTGAAGTACACCGAGCCGTCGTCTTGGACGTCGAACCAGATGGGGGCCACGTGGGCCCTACCGTCGGCACGCACCGTGGCCAGCTTCCCGGTGCGCACCGGGGGTCCGGCCAGGAATGCCTGCACCTCTTCACCGGTCATCTTCCCCACGGCCACCCTCCATCTCGCAATGGGAAAACGCTACCGGGTGATTCGCCGTCCCGCCCCGGGCCTTCAGGTCCGCAGCAGCCACTCGCTCATGGTCAGGCTCCGCATGGTGGCGAGGTCCATGAACGACGTCACGTGCTCGATCATGGTGGCGATGTTGGCGTTCATCGTGGCGGTGTCACCGCCGCCCAAGTAGAAGCGCATTGGATCCTCGACGTCGGCGGCCGACGGCCACGCCTCTTCCACCAGGCCCCGGTAGGGCGGGGCGCCCGGGGTGAGGGAGCGGAAGACCGTGTTGCGGACGTAGCGGCACCGGGGCTGGACGGCCGCGGACATGGGCGACTGCTTGGTGTGCCAGTAGTCGAGCCAGGCGTCGAGGTCCATGCCGGCGAGCTGCTCGAACATCGCCACCGTCAAGATGCCCGGGGACCGTTCGCCGTCGGGCCAATCGCGCGGCCTCGCCCACTTGGTGGTCCCGTAGTCCGAGTAGAGCGATTCGAGCACGTGGTACCCGGCCAGTCGCTCGGCGGCGTCGTTGAGCACCGCTTCGAAGGGGCCCCGGTGGTCGTAGGCGTCGAGCCAGATGGACACCACCGCCTGGACGGCGTGCTCGCCCGGCGGGGTGGGCACCGGGGCGGCGACGTCGGCGAGCTCGTCGTCGAGGTCCATCGAGAGCCCGCGGGGGTCGAGGGCGAGCAGCTCGTCGGCGACCGGCCCGAGCAACAGGGGCCCGACCTGGTCGCGGGTCGTGCCCTCGGGCAGCCACACCAGGTACATCAGCTTCTCCACCCGTGCCCCCGTCCCTGACCCGACGCCCTGCGGAGGCTATCGAGCGCCGCCATCGCCCGCAACGGATCGAGCCCGGGCTCTCGCCCGGGCTCGATCCTTTGCGGGCAACTGCTCGCAGCTACTGGAGGTATTCCTCGACCGTCGACTCCCCGCGCTCGGCGGCGGCGTCAGGCGAGCGCCCGGCGTCGCGCAGCGCACGCCGCTGGCGCAGGAGGTCCCACAAGCGGTCGAGGGTGGCCTCGATCCGGTGCAGCTCGGCGTGGTCCTCCTCGGAGAGACCTTCGCCCACGTGGGCCTCCTCCAACTGCTGTTCCTGTGCGGCCAGCTGGCTGATCTTGGCGATGATGTTCTGGTCCTCCATGCGAGCCTCCTCGGTCGTCGCCTGCTCAGGCGACCTTGACCATTGGTACTTCCTCAGCCACTCCCGTCGCCAGTGCGGGGCCGAGCACGTCGGCCACCTCGCTGGCGAGGTGGAAGGTCATCTCGGCCGCCACCTCTTCGGGGACGTCTTCGAGGTCCGGTCCGTTGCGGGCCGGCAGGATGACCTCGCGGAGCCCCGCGCGGTGGGCGGCGAGCACTTTCTGCTTCACCCCACCAATGGGCAGGACCCGTCCTTGGAGCGTCACCTCGCCCGTCATACCCACGATGGGGCGCACCGGCACGCCCAAGAGCAGGCTGGTGAGTGCGGTCGTCATGGTGACGCCCGCTGACGGGCCGTCCTTCGGCACTGCGCCGGCGGGGACATGGACGTGGAAGCGCTTGCCCACGAAGGCGGTCGGGTCGATGCCGAGCTCGGCCGCATGGCTGCGGACGTAGCTGAGGGCGATCTCGGCCGACTCCTTCATGACGTCGCCCAACTGGCCAGTGAGGGTGAGCCCCTCGGGCCCGTCCGACACGCTCGCTTCGATGAAGAGCACGTCGCCACCGGTGCCGGTCACGGCCAAGCCGGTGACCACTCCGGGGACGCTCGTGCGGTCCGCCGCCTCAAAGTAAAAACGCGGGCGCCCGAGCCAGCCGCGGACATCGTCGACGTCGACGGTCACCGGTGCGGTGCGCTCGCCGGCCGCCAGCTTGGTGGCCACCTTGCGCAACAGCCTTCCGACCTCACGCTCGAGGTTCCGCACGCCGGCCTCACGGGTGTAATCCGCCACGATGGCGGCGAGGGCCGCGTCGGTGACGACGACCTCGTCGCTGCGCAGCGCGGCGCGCTCGAGCTGGCGGCCGACCAGGTGGTGCCGGGCGATGGCCACCTTCTCCGCCTCGGTGTAGCCGTCGAGGCGGATGATCTCCATGCGGTCGAGCAGCGGGCCGGGGATGGTGTCGATCACGTTGGCCGTGGTGATGAACATCACCTGGGAGAGGTCGAGGTCGACTTCGAGGTAGTGGTCACGGAAGGTGTGGTTCTGCGCCGGGTCGAGGACCTCGAGCAGGGCCGAGGAGGGGTCGCCGCGGAAGTCCGCGCCGAGCTTGTCCACCTCGTCGAGCACGATGACCGGGTTCATGGTGCCGGCCTCGCGCAGGGCGCGGACCAGGCGTCCGGGCTGGGCCCCGACGTAGGTCCGGCGGTGGCCACGGATCTCGGCCTCGTCGCGGACCCCACCGAGGGCCACGCGCACGAACTTGCGCCCGAGGGCGCGTGCCACTGACTCACCGAGCGAGGTCTTGCCGACCCCGGGAGGGCCGACCAGGGCGAGGATCGCGCCCGCACCGCGACCGTTGACCGGCGCGAGCGAGCGCTCGGCGCGCAGCTTGCGCACAGCGAGGTGCTCCAAGATGCGCTCCTTCACGTCGTCGAGGCCGTCGTGGTCCTCGTCGAGGATGCGCTTGGCGTCGGCGACGCCGAGGTCGTCCTCCGAGACGATGCCCCATGGCAGCTCCAAGACGGTGTCGAGCCACGTGCGGATCCAGCCGTGTTCGGGGCTCTGCTCGCTGGTGCGTTCGAGCTTGTCGACCTCGCGCTCGACGGCGGTGCGCACGCCCTCGGGGAGGATGCGCTCGGCCACTTTGGCTCGGTAATCGTCCGGCGCGCCCTCGTCGGCCCCACCGAGCTCGCCGAGCTCCTTTCGGATGGCGTCGAGCTGGCGGCGCAGGAGGAACTCACGCTGGGTCTTCTCCATGCCTTCTTCGACATCGGTCTTGATCCGCTCACGGAGCGTCAGGTCGGCCAGGGTGTCCCGAGCCCACCCGAGCACGAGGCGCAGGCGCTCTTCCACGTCGAGGGTCTCGAGCACCTGGACCTTCTGCCCCAGGTCGAGGTCGGGCGAGTACCCGGCCACGTCGGCCAGGCGGCCCGGCTCGGTCACCTCTCGCAACTGGGCGGCCACGCGGCCCGCCCCGCGACTGAGCAGGATGTTCTCGAGCACGGCCCGGTACTCGCGTGCGAGCTCTCGGGTGACCTCGGTCGGCTCGGGATCCTCGATGGCGTCGGCCTCGACCCACAGGGCCGTGCCGGTCCCCGGGACGCCGGTCCCGATGGTGGCGCGCTGGTCACCGCGCACGACGACCGCGGCCATCCCGCCGGGCAGCTGGCCTTCCTCGGTGAGCTCGGCGATGACGCCGACGCTCGAGTAGCGCTGGTCAATCTGGGGGACGAGCAGCAAGTGCCCGCCCGCGGCACCGGCAGCCTCGGCTGCGGCCCGAGCCTCGTCGCTCTCGAGCGCCATGGTGAAGATCATGCCGGGCAGCACGACACCGGACTTGAGGGGAAGCACTGGCAGCGTCACACGTTGGTTGTCCACGGATCCTCCGATACGGTCCGACGATCTAGTGGACATAACAACGCCGGGGCGCCGGGGCTATTCCCTCGGGCGCAAACCCCGCCGACCAGGGCGCCGCTCACCAGGTCAGCCCCACCACCTCACGCATTGCTGACTCGAAGGCGGCGTCGTCGAGCTGGCGGCGGGCGGCGAGGACCATGGTGGCGTCGTCGCCCACCTCGACCCGCAACGGTGTGGTGGGGTCCTCAATGCTGTCGGCGATGGCCCGGGCGGCAAGCTCGGGCCCCGGTCGCCCCTCGGGGCCGTGGAGCCGCTCGTCGGTGCCGGCCCACTGCTCGGCCAACTCGGCGTAGGCGGCCGAGGCCGGGTGCGTCTCCCCCGCCTTCATGCCGGGCGCGATGTAGCCGGGCTCGATGATGACGACCCGGATGCCGAAGTGGCCCACCTCGTAGTGGAGCGCCTCGCTCAGGCCCTCGAGCGCGTGCTTGGAAGCCGCATAGGGGCCCTCGAGCGGCGTGGCGACGCGGCCCTGCACCGAGCTCACGTTCACAATCACCCCGCTCCCGCGCTGGCGCCAGGCCGGTAGCACCGCCTGGATCACCCGCAGCGCCCCGATCGTGTTGGTCTCGAAGACCGCGGCCAAGCGGTCGGGCGGGAAGTCCTCGACCGGCCCCGAGCCGAGGACCGCCGCGTTGTTGACGACGGCATCGAGCTCGCCGGCGGCGGCGAGCGCGGCGTCGACCGAGCGCTGGTCCGTCACATCGAGGGTGAGGCGCTCGGCCACGTCGAGGCTCTCGAGCAGCGAAACGTCACGAGCGGTGGCGACGACGTCGTGCCCGCGCGCCGAGAGCTCCTGGGCCGTTGCCGCCCCGATGGCCCTGCCCGCACCGGTGATCAGGATCCTCATGGCCGTGCCATCTCCTCGCTCACGTCCCACAGCCGCCGGGCGGCGACCGGGTCGGTGGCGGCCTGCGTCGGGGCCACCTCCTTGCACTTGGCGAAGTAGGCGCCGCTCGTCGCCGCCACCGATGGCGACCAGGCAAGGTACACCGAGGTCGCCACCCCTTTCTCGGGCGACGTCATGAAGGGGTTGGCGATAGCCATGCCGATCGCCCAGAGCCCGCTGGCGTCGCCGTTCTGGGCCAACCCGGATCGGACGGTCCCGGGGTGCAGGCAGTTCGCCGTGATCCCCGTGCCCTCGAGCCGGTGCGCCAGTTCGGTCGTGAACAAGATGTTGGCGAGCTTGGAGCGCGCGTAGACGCACGGGGACCTGTAGCCCTGCGTCGACTGGTGGCCGCCGAAATCGAGCCCGGTCTTCGCCAGCTCGTGGGAGGAGGACGCCACGTTGACGATCCGCGCCGCGTCGGCCGCGGCGAGCGGTCGGCGAGCAGGCGCGTGAGGAGGAGCGGGCGGAGGTGGTTCGTGGCGAACGTCGTCTGGAAGCCCTGGGGCGTCTCGGTCCGCGCGCCGAGCAGGAGCCCGGCGTTGTTCACGGGCACGTCGATGCAGGGATGGCGCGCCGACAGCGCCGCTGCACCGGCGCGCACCAAATCGAGGTCGGAGAGGTCGAAGACGGCGAGCTCGACTCGTCGGCTGCCGGTGCGGGCCACGACCCGCCCGACGGCCTCCTCCCCGCGGACGCGGTCTCGGGCGGTGAGCACGGTGATCGCACCCATCGCCGCCAAGGCCGCCGCGGTCGCCTCACCCATGCCCGAGTTGGCCCCGGTCACCACCACGGTCGTGCCCTCGAGCGCCGAGGCCGCCCCGGTGCCGCTCACAAGAGGCGATGGAGCTCGGCCGCCACGCGCTCGCCCGATCGGATGGCGCCGTCCATGTACCCGGCCCACACCGTGGCCGACTCGGTGCCGGCCCAGTGGATGCGCCCGCACGGGTGTCGCAGGGCCGGGCCGAACTGGCTGAGCGTGCCCGGCGCGAGCGTGGCGCCGTAGCACCCACCGCTCCAGCGCTCGGCCGCCCACTGCAGCTCGACGTAGTCAAGCGGTGTGCCGGCGCGTGGCCCGAAGAAACGTGCGAGACAGCCCGTCACCGCCTCCCTGCGCTGGTCGGGAGTCACGTGGGACAGCTCGCGGGCATGGGTGCCCTCGAGGAAGGCCAAGAGGATGCCCGGGGACCCCGATGGTGGCGAGTTGTCGAAGGTGAGCTGCACCGGGCCCACGTCGTCGGTGACCTGGCCGGTCAGACCGTCGCCCCGCCAGAACGGCTCGTCGTAGACGGCCATGCACTTGGTGACCGAGCCCATCGGCATCCGCTGGGTGAGCTGGTCGCGCCAGGGTGGGAGCCCAGGCTCGTAGTCAATGTGCCCGGCGAGCAACGGTGGGACCGCCACGACCACGTGGCGCGCACGGAGCTCGTGGCCGTCGGCCGCCACGACCACACCGTCGTCGTCCTGGGTGATCCGCCTCGTCGCTGCCGACAGCACCACCGGGCCGGCCAGGCGCTCGGCGAGGCGGAGGGCGAGCAGCTGGGACCCACCCACGATCCGCTCCTCCTGGGCACCGTCCTTCACGTTGAAGAGTCGGTCCAAGAGCCCGCCTGAGTGGCTGTAGAAGAGGAAGTGCAGGAGGGACAGATCGGCCGGCTCGGCGGCAAAAACGGCGCGTACCCCGAGGCGGAGCATCCCCCGGCCACCGCTCGTGCGCATGTTGCGGCGCAGCCACGTCTCGACCGTCTGGGCGTCCCAGTCCCCCGCACGCTTGGCCTGCCACGGGGCGTCGAGGGGCACCCGGCGCGCCATGCGGTCGAGGCGGAACTGTGCCTGGCCGACATCGGCGAGGACGGGGGCCGGCAGCTTCGGGATGGCGCCTCGATAGCGCGCCGTGCCCCCGCGGTAAAAGACGAGGTTCTCCCCCCCGTTGTAGGTGGGGAAGCGCTCGAGGTCGAGCTCGTCGGCCAGGGCGAGGACCCGGTCCTGTGTCGGCCCCACCCACTGGCCGCCAAGCTCGACGACGGTGCCGTCGGCCGTCGTGCCGTTGAAGGTGCGTCCCCCCACCCGCTCGCGCGCCTCGAGCACCACCACCGAGTGCCCCGACGACTCGAGCGAGCGAGCGGCGCTCAGCCCGGCGAGCCCAGCCCCCACCACCACCACATCGGCGTCCACGGTGCGAGGCTACGCCAGAGGCGCCGCTGCAGCTCGGGGAACGGGCCCGCCTCCGCTGCACCCGTGCGGGGCAGTCGGCGCGCGAAGCTGGCGCCATGACCGTCATCCGCATCAACGCCATCACCGTGTCGCCCGGCGCCGGCGACGAGCTCGCCCACCGATTCGCCAAGCGGGCCGGTGCCGTCGACAACGCGGACGGCTTCGAGGGCTTCGAGCTCCTGCGACCGACCGACGAGCGCGACACCTGGCTCGTCCTCACCCGCTGGCGCGACCAGGCCTCCTTCGAGGCGTGGACGACGTCGCCGGCCTTCGCCCACGGGCACCGAGGGGCCGGCTCATCGGGCGATGCGCGCCCCGTGGCGGCCCATTCCGAGCTGTGGTCCTACGAGGTGGTCGACCTGGCGCAGGGAGCAGAGTCCACCGACTGACGCGCCTCGCGGGCACCTCGCGTAGGGTCACGGCATGGACCTCATCGAGACCCTGCGCAGCACCGGAGCAGTTCGCGACTTCCTCCCCGATGCCGTCGACGACGAGGTCGTGGGCCGCATCCTCGACAACGCGCGCTTCGCGCCGAGTGGCGGCAACCGCCAGGGCTGGCGGGTGATCGTGGTCAAGGATCCCGAGCGGCGACGAAAGCTCCGCGACATCTACCTGCCCGGTTGGTACGAATACCTCTCCATGGGAGCGGCCGGGCTGGTGCCCTGGGCCCCGATCACCGACGAAGAGGCCGAGCGAGCGGCGGCGGGGCGCGCACCGGAGGTGGCCGCCAAGGCGGCGGAGGGCCCGGGCGGCTTCGCTGAGCACCTCGACGAGGTCCCGGTCCTCCTGTTGGTCTTGGCGGACCTGCGCGCCCTCGCCGCCGTCGACAAGCACCATCGGCGCTACACCTTCGCCGGGGGTGCATCGGTCTACCCGTTCGCGTGGAACGTGCTCCTTGCGGCCCGGGCCGAGGGTCTCGCCGGGGTCATGACCACCATGCCGATCCGGGACGAGGAGGCCGTGAAACGACTTTTCGACATCCCCGACGAGCTCGCCGTCGCCACGCTCATCGCGCTCGGACGTCCGGTCCACCAACCCACCCGCCTGCGACGTCGGACGGTCGAGGAGTTCGCCACCACCGACACGTGGGGAGGCACGCCCTTCGCTACACCGGCGGGCTGAGCCGCTCAGGTCGCGGGGACGAACGGTTCGCCGTGCCCGGGCACGATCAGGACCGGGCGAAGCGCCAGCACAGCCTCGCGGGAGCGCTCGAGGAGCGCTTGGTCGCGGGCGAAGGGGTCCACTTCGGGGCCCTCGGCGGACCACCACAGATGGGTACAGACCACCAGCCCCTCGTCGCTCTGGACGAGCGTGGTGATGTCCTCGTCGCTGTGTCCCGGCGTGAGCATGAACGTGACGGACTCGCTGAGGGAGAAGTCGTCCTCGCCCCGGTCGGTCCACACGTCGTCGCGGTAGATGGCCATGAAGTCGTGGAAGCGGGCAGCCTGGAACAGTGCGGCGTTGAGCGTGTGGTCGGGGTGGTGATGGCTGAACACCACGTCGGTCACGTCTCCCGGCGCGATGCCGAGTGCCTCGAGGGGGTCCAGGATGGCTGAGCGCGACGCGACCATGCCCGGGTCGATGACGGCGGTGACGTCGCCGTCGCGTACGAGGACGACCGTGCTGGCCACCCGGTCGTCCGCATAGCCGACGTGCAAGATATCGAGGCGTGCGCTCACGGCGTCATTGTCACCCATCGGCGGCCGCCCCACCGAATCCGCTCGCTCAGCGGTGAACCTCGGCCATCCACGAACCGGTGACCGGGACGAGTGCGAGGGCGAGTGCCGCCTCCATCGCCCACTGCATGACGGCGGCGGCGTGGGCATCCGCCGGTGGCCGCACGATCAGCCCGCGGCGCGGGTGGTCCTGCTCCACCCGCCAGCCCTCGGGCACACCGAGGCCCGATTCACGCAGCGACGCGACGACCTTGGACTGGCGAGGGTGCATGATGCCGAGCTTCATCTCCGCTCGCCCACTACGGGGCGCCGGGAACCAGGTACACATGGTGACCGGCGCCTGCCGGGTCCCGAAGAGGGCGCCGAGGCTGCTCGGCAGTCGCGTGCTCCCCTCCTCCTCGGCCGGGATCCCTGGTAGGAGGTTGATCCATCCAGACGAGCGATCGCTCAGATCGGCCATAGCGGCAAGCAGGCGCGTATCGTCGGCGCGCAGGAACTCGAAGCGGTCCACGACTCGTGCCATGCGCCCGTGTCTAGCCCACCGGGTGCGTCCTGCTCGATCGAGAACGTGCGAAGTGGTTCAGTCGGGGCCGGGGCGGCCCTCGCGGGAACGCGCCACGCCGGTGGCGATCGCCTGGACCTCGTGGTTGGCGTCGGCCACCAGGGCACGGAGCTTGGGGTCGCTCATGTCACCCGTCGCCGCCACTGCGGCGCGGTGGATGTCGTGGGCGGCCGTCACGACGTCGCTCATCTTCTGGCGCTGGGACTCGGCCACGTCATGGCCAGCGCGTGCCGGCGCCAGGCGCTGGATCCCCTCAACCTCGTCGGCCACGATGTGCAGTCGTCGCACCAGAGCCGGGAGATCCCCGACGGGTGCCCCCGCGTCGGTCGCGGCGCTGACGGCACGCTCGGCGTCGCCGACCGCCCGCCACATCTTCCAGCTTCCCCGATGCGCCGCCACCTGGCCCGCCTCGCCCGAGCTGAGCCAGTGGCCGAGGGAGGTTGCCGCCACGGCCGTCCAGAGTGCGCTCGCAGTACGCACTGCCGGGTGCAGCGCCGCCCGACGCCACCGGCGCCGCAGCACCCTCCACCCCGCGTAGGCGGCGACCGCCACCATCCCGGCGAAGAGGACGAAGGCGAAGAAGGCGCCTGCGAGGAACGGTCCAACCGATGACACGAGCACGGCACCACTCTATTGCCGGCACACCGCCAGAGACCGGCGCCAGGGGTGCGACGGTAGTGTCCGGGTTGTGAGTCACAGCTCCGAGAGGCTCGCCGACGCCGCACCCGTCTCGTTCTGGCTCGACGATCCCCGCGCCCCTGCTCCCGCCGACCCGCTTATCGGCCACCAGCGATGTGACCTGGCGGTGGTGGGTGGCGGCTACACCGGGCTGTGGACTGCACTGCTGGCGAAGGAGGCCGACCCCGGACGCCGGGTCGTCCTGCTCGAGCGGGGCCGCTGCGGGTGGGAGGCGTCCGGCCGCAACGGCGGATTCTGCTCGGCAAGCCTCACGCACGGCCTCGCCAACGGCGCCGAGCGCTTCCCCGAGGAGATCGACACCCTCGAGCGGCTCGGCATGGAGAACCTGTCCGAAATCGAAAAGACGCTGGCGCGCTACGGCATCGAGTGCGAGTTCGAGGCAAACGGCGGGCTGAACGTCGCCACCGAGGCCCACCAGATCGACGACGTCGCCGCCGCCGTCAAGCTCGCCCAACGCCATGGCCAGCGAGCAGAGCTCCTCGACGGCCCGGCGACCCGGGCCCTCGTCCACTCCCCCACCTATCTCGGCGCGCACCTCGAGCCCGAGGGCCTCGCGCTTCTCAACCCGGCCCGGCTCGCGTGGGGCCTGCGCACGGCATGTCTGGACCTTGGCGTCGAGATCCACGAGGACACGACCGTCCACTCCCTCGAGGCCGACGGCGAGGCCATTGTGCTGCGCACGGAGTTCGCCAGCCTTCGGGCCTCATCGGTGGCACTCGGCACCAACGCCTTCCCGTCGCTCGTGCGACGGGTCCGGCCCTTCATCGTGCCCGTCTACGACTACGTACTCATGACCGAGCCACTCAGCGCCGCCCAGATGGCATCCATCGGGTGGGAGGGTCGCCAGGGACTGGCGAGCACCGGCAACCAGTTCATCTATTACCGCCTCACCGGCGACAACCGGATCCTGTTCGGCGGCTACGACGCCGTTTACTACTACGGGGGCGCGATGGGGCCGGCCTACGAGCAGCGCGGCGACACTTTCGAGCGGCTCGCGACGCTCTTCGCCGAGACGTTCCCCCAACTCGACGATGTCGCCTTCACCCACGCGTGGGCGGGAGCCATCGACACCTGCTCGCGGTTCTGCGCCTTCTTCGGCACGGCCTCCAAGGGCCGCGTCGCCTACAGCGCCGGCTACACCGGCCTCGGAGTGGGGGCCAGCCGGTTCGGTGCACGCGTCATGCTCGACCTGCTCTCGGGACGCGAGAGCCAGCTCACCCAGCTCGCCATGGTGCGGACCAAACCCATCCCCTTCCCGCCCGAACCGCTTCGCTGGGCGGGCATCGGGCTCACCCGTTGGTCCCTCGCCCGCGCCGACCGACGCGACGGGCGCCGCAACCTCTGGCTCCGCACGCTCGACTGGGCCGGCCTGGGGTTCGACTCCTGAGTGTGCCGACATGACACGAGCCGCATCGAGGCCAGGCGCCCTTGGCTGTGCGATGGGTGCATCCTCCAAATCGGCGCCGGCGTCGGCCATAGTGGCGCCAGATGGTCGGTCGGCTGCGCACGCGCCAGTCACACGAGCAGTACGTGGAGCGCCGCTCCGGGGAACGGGGGCGGCGGGGTGTCCGACGGCGGCATCTGATGGCCAGCCGGGTTGGCTTCGCGGCGACCGCACTGAGGCTCCTCGTGCGTGAGGTGCCGATCCGAGACGAGATGATCAGGCTCGGCCAGTTCCTGAAACTCGCCGATCTCGTCGAGAACGGGTCCGATGCCCGCCCGCTGTTGGCCGGCGGCACCTTGCGTGTCAACGGCGAGACCGAGACACGGCGGGGGCGCCAGCTCGTGAAGGGCGACGTCGTCCAGCTGGGCGCAGAGCGCGTCCGGGTCGTCTGAGTGCGGTGCCGCCCGTAGCATGGCGGCATGTCGAACCCATCACGAGAGCCGAAAGCCATGTCGGTGAACACTGACGCGGCAGTGCCCGGCACCGATGTGGTAAGCCAGCGCGCCAAATTCGTGACTGCAGTGGCGGTCAGCGCGGCGGGCCTCTTCCTGGTTCGCCGCATCCCAAGGCCACTCAGGCCCCCGGTCGAGATCCTGCTCGCCGCGTCGGCACCCGTCGTCGCACGCCAGCTCAGCCAACTGGGCCTCTAGGCCCCTCCCCTGACCCGTCAGGGTGGCACCCTTGGCACCCCGCAATCGGACGAGAAGCAGCGGCAGGCGACCTCGCACTCGAACCGTGGAGCGGCCGAGCGGGCTGGCAGGACCGGTTGTGGGCCCCGTGGGGACGGCCTAGGGCCAGACGACCAGGCGCCTCTAGCTCAGTGGCAGAGCAGCGGACTGAATCCGCAGGTCGGGGGGTTCGAATCCTCCCGGGGCGCACTTGGGGTGGGTGGCGCACGGCCCACCGCCCGAGAACGGTCCCGACGCGTCACGGCCGTGGAGGGCCACTCAGTTCCCGGTGCCGTCGCCCTCGGACCGATCGTCGAGCAGTTGAGCCACGGTCACTTCTTCTGAGCGGTGCGGGCCACGACGGGGACCCTCTCGCCATCGTGCTCGAGGACGCCACCCCCGCCGCGCCGGGGTCGCCAGACCGGCGATGGGCGCCACCTGGCCACCCGGCAGCAGGCTGCTTGGTAGCCTGATCCCGGAGCGCCGGGAAGTCTGGTCGGCAGAAGCGGCGGGCGGCTGCTCGCCCCGGCGAGGAGCGCGGTGACCGACCAAGAGACGACGAGGCGTGACGAGCGGGCGCCCGAGCGCAACAAGCTCCGCCTGCCGAACTGGCGGCGTGAAGCGCTGCGCACCACCTTCTGGGTCGTTCCGACGATCCTGATCGTGGTGGCGGTCGCGCTTTTCGTGGTCACCTTCGAGATCGACCTCGCCGCCTTCCATCATGACCTCACCCTTCCCTGGTGGGTGCGGACCGGTGGCAGCGACGCGGGCCGCCAGGTGCTGATCGCCATCGCCGCCGCCATCATCACCACGGTCGGGGTGGTGTTCTCCATCACGATCCTGGCCTTGACGCTCGCCTCCCAGCAGTTCGGGCCGCGCATGATGCGCAACTTCATTCGCGACCTCGGGAACCAGATGACCCTGGGGGTCTTCGTTGCGACCTTCGTGTACGCGGTCCTAGGCCTCGGTTCGATCTCCACGTTGCCGGGCGGCGACTTCGTCCCGCACCTCACGATCACCACGGCCGAGGCGCTGCTACTGGTCGACTTGGCAGTGCTCGTGTACTTCATCCACCACATCGCCAAGTCCATCCAGCTCCCCGAGGTCATCGCCGGCATCGCGAGGGACCTCGACCGGTCCATCGACATCGAATTTCCACGCCGGCAGTCGTTCGACAACGGAGCGAGCACCAGCTCATCGGCGGTGCCGGCCGACCTCGCACTCGCTCTAAGCGAACGAGGCGCCGACGTCATGGCCAACAAGAGCGGCTACCTCCAGGCGGTCGGCTACGAACAGCTGATCGATATCGCCGAGACCCTCGACGCGGTGATCCGACTCACCCACCGACCCGGTCACTTCGTGGTCGCTGGCCGCCCGCTGGCGACGGTCTGGCCTGCGGGAGCGGCCGGCCAGGTCGACGCCGCCCTCGACAAGGCCCATGTCACCGGCCCGCACCGCACCTTGACGCAGGACCCGGTGTTCGCCATCGACCAGCTCGTCGAGATCGCCATTCGGGCCCTCTCCCCGGCGGTCAACGACACGTTCACCGCCCTCACCTGCATCGACTGGCTCTCGGCGGGATTGTCGGAGGTCTCGACGCGCGTGCTCGAAGAAGGGGTCTACCGGGGCCGGAGCGGCAAGATCCGCCTCATCGAGTTTGACCCCAGCTATGCACGCATGGTGAACCGCTCCTTCGACAAGGTGCGCCAGGCCGGACGGGGCATGCCGGCCGTGGTCATCCGACTACTCGATTCGCTGGAGCACATCGTCGAGAGCACCACGAGCCCACGACAGCGGGCCGTGTTGCTCCGCCAGGCGGAAATGATCCTGCGTGGGGCGGCGGAAGACGTGCCCGAGGAGCTCGACCTCTCCGACATCCGCGCACGCTTCGACCGCGTCGTCGCTACGGCGAGCACTCTCGATCGGGTCGGGGCCCCCATGGAGGGATGACACGGTGCGGGTGGTCCCTGCCGCGTGCCCCCTGCGATGTCGTGGTCCGCGATGACCGGCCCCGGTCCGTCCATACGCGGGTGTCTAGGCGGAGGCGCCGACCCCACCCGAGCACACGGTCGGGCGCTGTCCTCAGCGCTGACGGTTGTGGGTCCGGCGCGGACGACCTAGGGTCAGGAGACCAGGCGCCTCTAGCTCAGTGGTAGAGCAGCGGATTCTTAATCCGCAGGTCGGGCGGTTCGAATCCTCCCGGGGCGCACTTCAGGCGGCCTGCTCGATCCGATGTCGCTCCCTCAGGTGTGTCGGAGGAAGCCAATGGTCGTGCTGTCGGACAAAGCATCGACCGTGTCCACGCGTACAAGCACAAATGAGCAGTAGGACGAGCGACCATGATTCGCCTGAGTGTCTTCTACCCCACGACCGAAGGTGCGACCGTCGATCACGACTGCTACCGCGACAAGCATGTTCGGCTCGCCGCCAAGACCTGGGGCGTCGAGGATGCCGAATTCGACAAAGGGGTCGATGGACCCTCTGTCGCCGCACTTCAAGTTTGCTTCACCAGAGGCCCTGGCGGGGCCATGGGCACCCCAGGAATGGCTGACAACTACACCTCCATCACGCCGTTGCTCCAGACCAGCGAGATCGTGGGCTGACCATCGGCGGGCTTTTCGACCGCCCTTCCTCCCGGATTCCGCTGCTGTTGAACCAGGTGCCACGGCCACAGCAGTGCGGTTGTCGAGCAGGACGGGGACGGGGACGATCGCAGCGTCGCAACAGGGGCACGGTCACCCGCGCCAGTTTGCGTGCGAGTCTGACTCTCCGGCTGCCTGCTCTCAGCGATCCGCCGCTTGTCGTGTCAATTCCTTTGCCGCCCTTTCAGGGTTCCGAAATTGGGGGTTTCCAGAAGTTACTCTTTGGTAATAACATGCCGTATGCGAGGAAAAGCAGATCCGATCGCACAGGTGATTCGAAGATCGAATGGGACCGCCTTGATCTACTGGCTGGGAACATCGATGCAAGAGACTTACCCGAGTATCGGGGCGGCGATTGACGCCGTCGAGACGAGTTGGGTGACCGTCGTCTGGGAGAACCCAAATCCCGGCGAATGGGTCGCCAGCAGAACTGGCTGAACACGGTCCGCCGATTCGGATCCACGCCTGCGACGGCTGGCCTGGGTCACCGCACCGTGGTGGCCGGCGCATTCCGCCAAGGTGCCAACGCCGCCCCCATGTCGCTGTAGTCCTCAGGCAGGTCGTCGGTCATTGCCAATGACGCCGCCATTCGACCGTACCCAACGAACGTGGCGACCTGGAGGCAGAGCTCCATGGTCTCCGCTGCGTCGAAGTACTTGGCGAGATCGTCGAATTCTTCGTCGGTGATCGAGAGGTGGTCGGTCGCCATCTTGTCCGCGTAAGCCAGTGCAGCTTTCTCCGCGTGGGTCAGGTCGTCGGCCTCCTCGGGCTTCTCCAACGAGCACACCAGGTTCTCAGTCAGACCGTCCTCAAGGGCACGTGAGTACCGGATGGCCATGCAGCTGCGGCACTGATTGTGGAACGCGATGCGCAGGCGAACAAGCTCAACGAGCCGGGCCGGGAGTCTCCCCTTGTCGCGCAGCGTGGTCATCCACTCGAGATAGGCGCCCACGAGCTCAGGCGCCTGCGCAAAGACCTGTTGGCGGAGCGGCGCATCAGGTCCCACCAACGGTGCGTACTGCTCGAACGGTGCGGGAGGAATACGCGACACAGTGGCCCTCGCTCAAACTATGCGAATGATAATTACTTATACCCCGTTCCGACCTCGACGTCAAGCTCCCGGGAGCCGCCGCGCCGGAGCACGTGGGCCATGTGAAGTTGTGGCCCGCAGGGGGTTCAGCGCAACGAAGGGCACCGAGATGGACGAGGTCTCGACCGGCACGTCGAGGCTCCGCGCCTCTGGCATCGCTCAGACTGTGGGTCGGTTCCCCTATTCCACCTGACCTCAGCCGTTGGGGTACAGCGGGTGGCTCGTCACGAACGCCTTGACCTGCAGCAGGAGCGGCAGCGCCAGTCCCGGCGGGAGCTGCGGTGCACCGGCCGCCTCCCTGGCGTAGGTGAGCACCCGGTTGTCGACCTCACCGACGTCGGGCTCGCCGTAGGCGTTGTCCGAACTGTTGGGACGGCTCATGATGAACCGGTCGAGCTGGCCTAGCTCGCCCGCGTGCACCACGGCGTCGAGGATGGCGTTGCCAACTCCCTCTTCGAATTCCACATTGCGGCCGCGCACCTCGTTGGCTGCAATCGGGGCTGTGTAGATCAAGTCGGTGACGACCTCGACGGCCACCCCGTCACCCACCACGTCGGGGATGCCGAGCGCTCGGCGGACGAGTATTCGCCATCCTTCTGCGTCTAGAGGCACTCGGTGCATGTTGACTCCCTTCCGAGAAAAGTCCTGGGGTCCAACACTCAGGCTATAGAAAGGCCCTGTCGCCATGCGGGGCGAGCTGTTTTCCCGTCGGTACGCACCCTCGCGGCCCAGACCACCCTACGACGGGTCTCCCACCAGGAAGATCGTCTCGCCCGGGCGAGCGCGCCTCGCTCGTTGTAGTTTCAGGGGCACTCCGGCGTAGACAGTCATGCTGGTCGTACAACCTCCGAGGCTGGGAGGTGGCCGTGGCACTGTCACTGCGCAACGTGCAAGGAAAAATCGTCTACTGGGACTCGGCTCCGAGCCCGGTCTGCCCCGACTCACGGGGCGATCCGGTCCTCGAGATCTCCGTCGTCTATGGACAAACACAGGTCGGCGTCAAGGTGGTGGGCCCGCTCGACCTCGAGACGACGGCATCCTTTCTTTCGGTGATGGGCGACCTGCTGCTTGAAGGGTTTCGTGACTACTCCTTGGACGTGCGCGAGGCCCAGATCGACGCCGCGGGCGCTGCCGCGCTGACACTGTGCAAGCGACGCGCGGGATCGGTGGGGGCCACGCTCCTGTGCGTGGACGCTTAAACTCGGTCGCGACCGGACCTCCGCCGATCACTCGAGTATTGGCGCACCAACGGCGCGAAGCTGGCTGCATCAACCGAGGTCGTCAAAAAAAGGGAGAGAACCTATGACCGCTGAACTGATTCTCGAGTTCGAGGGAGTCACGGAAAAGGAGTACTTCGCTGTCAACAAGGAACTCGGGCTCGACCCCAAGAGCGGCGAGGGCGACTGGCCCGAAGGCATGGTGTCGCACTCGGCCGGCCTCGACGACTCGGACCACTTCGTCGTGATCGAGGTGTGGGACACACCTGAGCACCAGGCTCGCTTTATGGAAGAACGCCTCGGCGACGCACTGGCCAAGGGCGGGATCACATCGCCGCCTTCGAGCGTGACCTGGATCGAGCTGGTTGCCCACCGCCACTTGGGGGGCCAAGGCAACGGCAGCGAGGCCCTCAATCCGCAGCCACTTCCCCCCTAGAGGCTCACGGCGCCGGCAAGTCGACCGGCACGGTCCCTGGCGGTTCGCGCTCGCGAGTGCTAGCTCCGTCAGGCCGGCGCGCCGTGCGCGACCCAGAATTTGTTCAACCACCCCTGGACCTTGACGACCCAGATAATGCCGCCGACGATTGGGATCAGGACCCAGAATCCGGTCAGGCCGGTCACCGGGCGGTCCCCGCCGTCGCGCGCGTAAAGACTGCCGATCTCCGACGGCAAGAGGAAGACGTTTACGATGCCGATGAGGATGGCGAAGAACAGGCCCAGTCCCCCGCCGATTCCGGTGCCCGAGTAGTTCTTGAGCTCCTTGAACGAGGCGTACTGCCAATAGAGGGCGTAGATGCCGAGCGTGATGATCGAGAAGATGATCACGAGCCAGGGACTTCTGACTTTTCCAACTACGTGGGAAGCCACCAAGCACGTGCTCCAATCCGTCGCTTACCGGTAGCGCTGACGCTACAGCCACGACCCACCGAATGGCTCGATGCACGAAGTCGGTGAGGGGCTCACCCTCCCGGGTTCATGCGCTCCAGCATCGCCTGCATCTGCTGGTGAACGAGGTTCACGGCCTGCAGCGGGCGGATCATGACCCTGAACTCGACGATGTGACCCGCCTCGTTGCAGCGGATGATGTCGACGCCGTTCACGTACTTGCCCTCGATGGTGGTCTCGAACTCGAGCACGGCGACGTCGCCGCTCGCCACGGCCTTGGTGTAGCGGAAGCTCCGGAGGCGGCCCGCCTCGTCCTTTGTGCCGTCGCTCGTCGAGTCACCCGGGAACGTCTGAGCGGCTGCCTCGAGGTACCGCGCGGTGATCGCCTTTCCCCGTTGGGGCGTGAACACGATTGGCGAGTAGAAGACCACGTCGTCGTCGAGCAGCTCGTCGAGGCCGCCTGGCAACTCCCCTCGTAGGTGCAAGTGCCACTTCGCCACCACATCGTCGATCATGGTTGCCTCCTGGACGTGAGATCGTACTGACGTCCCTCACGGGGCTGATGTCGGGGGATTCCGGCGTCTCCCCCGAAGGTTCGCGCTTCGCGGCCGTGCCTGACTGCGCAAAGACGGCTCCGCGCGCTACCACGGCAAGGCCGGCCGCGCTTTGCTGCAGTGCTGCAAAACCGTGCCGCCCTGGTTCTCGAACGACCAGATGATCGTAGCGAACGGGTGTGCCAACCATGGGTGGCTCCGCCACCGCACCGGAAAGGCCCTTGACCCACCACTGAAGTCATTGCTTGCGGTCCTTGTTCGGTCAAGGCTTCGAGTGCCTGTCGAACCTTCGTCCGGGCTCACAGGGAATGGGGGGGAGCAAGCGGCTCAGTGCCCGTGCCCGTGCCCGTGCAGTACCTTTCAATGGCATGCAGGCAGTCGTGCTCCGAGGTCCCGCCAACACGGCCCCCGAATCGATTGTTGGTCCATTTCGTTCGAGGGGCGAGGCGGATGACTGGGCTCGCGCTCACCCGCGGGATGGCGGCTATTGCGTCGTGGAGGAACTGACAGATCCACACGACATCGACTGATCGTCACCTTCTTCGTTCGGCCCGGCACGAGACGCGGCTCCTCATGTCGTCCGCCGGTGCCGCAGGTCGCTCCGGCGGGCAAATCCCCTGGTCGCCTACGGTAGTGCGGTGCAGCTGGCAGGAGGGCTCCATTGACCACGCAGAACGTGGCGATCCTGTTCACCGACATCGTCGGCTCGACGGAATTGTCCCAGCGCCTGTCCCCCGAAGTGGCTGACGAGGTTCGTCGGAGCCACTTTTCCATCCTGCGCCAGGCGGTCGCCGAGGCCGATGGCACGGAGGTGAAGAACCTCGGAGACGGCCTCATGGTGGTCTTCGCGTCGACGTCCGCGGCACTCGGGTGCGCGGTGGCGATGCAACAGGGCGTCGAACAGGCCAACCGAGCCGGCCGAGAGGCGGTCGGCCTGCGCGTGGGGCTGAGTGGCGGGGAGGTCACCAAGGAAGACGACGATTATTTCGGGGACCCGGTTGTCGAAGCGGCCCGACTCTGTGCCCTGTGCGACAGCGGACAGGTCCTTGCCGCAAACATCGTGCGGCTGATGGCCGGTCGCCGCAGTCGACACGAGTGCCGGTCGCTGGGGAACCTCGCCCTGAAGGGCCTGCCCGATCCGGTGGCAACCGTTGAAGTGCTCTGGGAGCCGCTCGGGAATGCCTGGGCCGGGACCATTCCCCTCCCCGGGCGCCTCGTCGCGCGCCCGACCACCGGCGTGGTTGGCCGGGAGGTCGAGCTGGCGTCGATCACCGGTGCACTCAAACGCGTGGCCTCGGGCGGGGGCCGCGAGATCCTTCTCGTCGCGGGTGAGGCGGGCCTCGGAAAGACCACGCTGGTCGGCGAAGCGGCACGAGCGGGCTTCGACGCTGGAGCATGCGTCCTCTTCGGCCATTGTGAAGAGGACCTCGCCACCCCCTACCAACTCTTTGCCGAGGCCCTCGGCCACTACGTGACCCAAGCACCCGAAGAGCGGCTTCTCGCCCACGTCGCCACCCACGGCTCGGAGCTCTCTCGACTCGTCCCGGCGCTGGCCAGCCGCATCCCCGACCTGCCGTCGTCCAGGGCCACCGATTCTGACACCGAGCGGTTCCTGCTCCTCGCTGCCGCGGTGGGGCTGCTCGTCGAGATCTCCGAGGTCCAGCCCGTCGTCATCGTGCTCGACGACATCCAATGGGCCGACAACGCGAGCCTGCAGCTGCTGCGCCACATCGCTGCAGCCGAGCAGGCGATGCGGGTGCTCATCCTTGGGACGTATCGAGACACCGAGCTGTCCCTAGGTCACCCGCTCACCGACACACTGGCAACCCTGCACCGCCAGAGCGGAATCTCGCGCGTCGAACTCGCCGGACTCGACGACCGCGGCGTCGTATCGTTCCTGGAAGCGGCTGCCGGCCAGACCCTCGACGATGCTGCCGTGGAGCTCGCACACGCCATCTACCGCGAAACTGACGGCAACCCCTTCTTCGTCGGCGAGGTACTGCGCCATCTGTCCGAGACCGGCGCCATTTACCAGGGCGCCGACGGCACGTGGCTCGCCAGGGAGTCGTTGGACCAGATGGCCATGCCTGAGAGCGTGCGCCTGGTCATCGGGGGTCGGGTCGGTCGGCTGGGCTCCGACGCCGGCAAGGTGCTGGCGGTGGCGTCGGTCATCGGACGCGACTTCGATCTCGACCTCCTCGCACGCGCCACCACGACCAGTGAGGACGACGTGCTCGATATCCTCGATGCCGCCGCCGCCGCCGCTCTCGTCCGCGAGCTCAACGGGGTGCCGGGTCGCTACAACTTCTCGCACGCCCTCATCCAGCGCACGCTCTACGAGGATTTGGGCGCCACCCGGCGAGCCCGGGCGCACCGACAGGCGGCAGAGGCATTGGAAGAGCTGTGCGGCGACGAACCGGGAGCCCGAGTGGGTGAGTTGGCACGCCACTGGCTCGCCGCCACGCAGCCCATCGACCTGACAAAGGCCATCGGCTACTCCCGGCACGCGGGTGATGCCGCGCTGGCTGCCCTCGCCCCTGCGGACGCGCTTCGCTATTACGCGCAGGCCATCGACCTTTACCCTCGTGACGTCGACCCCGACCCGGTGCTTGCCCTCGACCTGGCCATCGGGCTCGGCACTGCCCAGCGCCAGACGGGCGAGCCACGATTCCGGGAGACCCTTCTCGATGCTGCCCTTCGGGCTGCCGCCATGGGCGACACCGGGCGGCTCGTCGCCGCCGCGCTCGCCAATGACCGCGGCTGGTACAGCTCCGTCGGGGTCATCGACAACGAGAAGGTGGCGGTACTCCAACTCGCGCTCGACCGCCTCCCCGGCGACCACGTCGACCGGGCGTTGCTGCTCGCGAACCTCTGCAGTGAACTGACCTACGGGAGTCCGCTCGATCGCCGCCAGGAGCTCGCCTCTGAGGCCCTGGCCATTGCCGAGTCGTCTGAAGACGACGTCTGCGTGGTGCGGGTCCTCAACCACATCTGCTTTCCCCTCTACGTGCCCCAGCTGCTCGACCAGTTGCTGCTCCGCACCGCGGAGGCCTTGCGGCGCGCCGAGTTGATCGGAGACGCCCACCTGCACTACTGGGCGGCCTACTGGCGGGCCTGCGTCGTCCCACTCGCCGGGGACATCGACGAGCTCGACCGCTGCGCTGCAGTCATGCGATCGCTCGTCGAGCGACTCGACCAGCCGATGCTGCACTGGTCGTTCTTGATGCTGAGGACGCACCGTGCGCTCATCGCGGGCGACACCGATGAAGCCGAGCGCCTCGCGAGCGAATGTCTCGCTATCGGCACGGACAGCGGACAGCCCGATGCCGACGCCATCTTCGCCGTGCAGCTCCTGGGCGTGAAGGGCCAACGGGGAACCACCGGCGACCTGATCCCGGTCATCGAACAGATCGGGACCGACATGCCGGACATGGCGCAGGCGGCGATCGACAGCGCATTGGCTATCGCGTACGTGGAAGAGCGTCGGCTCGAAGATGCCCACCGCGTGCTCGCCAAGTTCGCCGACGGCGGCTTCGAGTTGCCGCCCGACTCGGTGTGGCTGTTGTCGATCGCCACCTATGCCGACGTCGCGATCGCCTGCCGGGACCGCGAAATGGCCGGACCACTGTTTGACCTGCTCGCTCCGTTCGCCGGCCAGTTGTCGACCAACGGCGGCGCCACGGTCGACGGTCCCGTGAGCCACTTCCTCGGCGGTCTTTGCACCGTGCTCGGGCGCTACGACGATGCAGCTTCGTATTTCTCGGAGGCCGCCGTGTTCAACGAGAGGGCCGGGGCCACCTACTTCGCTGCCCAGACCGACCTCCTCTGGGGTCAGATGCTGGCCGAACGCGGAGCTGCGGACGACATCGAGAAGGCACGAACGCTGCTCGAGAGGGCGTGCACCCTTGCTACGACCCACGGGTACGGGGGCATCGAGTGGCGCTCGACGCTAGCGCTCCGAGATCTCGGCTGACGTGCAGGCGGGCCGGCCACACGGTGCCGTGAGGCTGTGGCTTCATGCCGAACCGAAGCGCTCACGGAGTTCAAACTTCAAGACCTTGCCTGCCGGGTTACGGGGAAGGATGTCGACCACCTCGACCCTCGTGGGGAGCTTGTAGCGGGCGAGGCGCTCGCCGGCGAAGCTGCGGAGATCGTCGAGCGTGACGATCGCGCCTTCGCGAGGTGCGACGACCGCGACGACCGCCTCCCCCCAACGCTCGTCAGCGATGCCGATGACGGCCACGTCAGCCACGCCAGGATGCTCATAGAGGACGCCTTCGACTTCGGCGGGATAGACGTTCTCGCCGCCGGTAATGACCATGTCCTTCACCCGGTCAGCGATGTAGAGGAAGCCGTCATCGTCGAGGTACCCGACGTCACCGGTGTGGAACCAGCCTTGCGTATCGATGGCCGCCGCGGTCGCGTCCGGGCGACGCCAGTACCCCTTCATGACGTTGGGTCCGCGGGTGCACACCTCGCCATTGACCCGAGGTGAGGTGATCGGCCGGTTGGTCTCGTCAACCACGCGGATCTCGCCGAAGAGGGGGGCTCGTCCCGCAGAGCCGATCTTTTCCAGTGACCACTCCGGTGACAGGAAGCTGACCATGGGTGCGGTCTCGGTCAATCCGTAGCCCTGATTGATGGGGACCCCTCGCCCATTGAAGAGCTTGATCAGCGGCTCGGGCACCGGGGCGCCGCCACAGACCAGCGTCCGGACGCTGGTCAGGTCGGCAGCATCGAATTCCGGCAGCTGGCTCAGGAAGAGGAACATCGCCGGCACGCCGAACATCGTGGTGACGCCGTAACGCGAGATGTCCTCCAGGCAGGCCGACGGATCGAACATCCGGTGCAAGACGACCTCACCACCCTTCTGCCAGGTGAGCAGCGTGGTGACGTTCAGTCCACCGATGTGGAACAGCGGGGCCACGACGAGGGTGACGTCGTTCTCGAGCACGTCGAACTGGTGGAACGCGTTGGTGTTGTTCCACCAGAGGTTCGCGTGGGTGAGCATGGCGCCCTTCGGCAGGCCGGTCGTCCCCGACGTGTACATGATTAGCGCCACCTCGTCGGCATCCACCGGGTCTGGGGCGTCCAGTGGCTCGAGCATCGGATGGACCGGCTCCCAGCCGTTGGCCTCGCCGTCGGACAGAAATCGGCGGACCGGCAGATCGTCTCGGATCGACTCGATCACCTCTCGGTGTTGCGGGTCGGCGACGAGGGTGTGGACGCCTGCGTCGCCGATGATGAAGATCAGCTCAGGCCCGGTCAGGCGGAAGTTGAGCGGCACGAAGATGGCGCCGAGGCGCGCCGCTGCGAACATCGTCTCGAAGAACGCCGGCTGGTTCAGGCCGATGAAGCCGACCCGGTCGCCGTGGCACACGCCACCGAGGCGGAGATGGTTTGCCAGACAGTCGATCCGGTACTGCATCTCGCCATACGACCAGGTCGTACCCTCAAACGTCAGTGCTCGTCGATTCGGCGTGGTGGCGGCCCGTGCAGCGAACCAATGGCCGAGGCTGATGTCGGGTTGCATGGCGAAAATCTATAACGACGGTACAAGGCGGTGCCCGCTGCTGCGTCGATCCGAGCCGGACCGCGATCCCTTCTGCTGATCGAGAGAACCAAGGAAGCGAGCAGCGGCGTTGTCGATGCCTTCGCCGGATTGGCGATGGGGTAGGCACCGGAGCAGCCGCAGTTGCCATCTTGGTGAGCCGGAACTGAGTATTCGGCAAGCGGGTGGGCGAATGGACGCAGTCGAGCGTGGGTAGCGCAGACGAATGCGTCGGATCACTCTTGGAATAACCCGACTCGCCGTGGCCGCCAGTGTCGGCATGGCCACACTGAGCATTGCCGCTCTCCCGGCGGGTGCGCGTGATGTGCCCGTGCGCGACCGGCTCCTCAACAAGCTCTCCATGGGTACGGCTTGGAAGACAGCGAAGGTGACCACCCTCGCCACGCTCGACTACGCCGCCACGTGCTACGCCCACCCTCTCAGTGCGGCGAAGGGAGCGACCACCGCCTCGATCAAGTTCGTCCAGCAGGGCAATCTGCCCGAGCTTGTGGAGCAGGTGCTCGTTCCGAAGGGATCCCTGAACGCCGCTTACACGAAGGTGACTCAGGCCCTCGGGAAGTGCCCGCCCACCGAGACGATCGGTGATGGCACGACTGCCACCTTCTCGTCGCTCTCGTTGCCCTCGATTGGGACGAACACCGCCTACCAGAGCAATATCACCAGCAGCGATGTGAATGAGAGCCAAGCCATCATCGTCGCCAAGGTGGGCAACGACATCCTCGACCTCGGCTACGCCAACTCCGGCCCGTTGCAGCTCACGACCGTCGAGAATTACGCGCTCATCGCCATCAGCCGCCTCGGGGGCTGATCGGTGCGGTCACGTATCCTCGGGTGACGGTGCGCCGGCTCGCAGGTGCCCCTGGACCCGGTCGGTCAGCTCTCGTAGGTCGTCGGTCATCGAGCAGATGAGCGGTGCGGGATCCTCCAGTTCGAGCGCCATCGGGGGAAGTGCCGACAGGTCCCGTTCGAAGCGGACCCGAGCCGCATGAAGCGCAGTCTCGGGTGTCGGAGCGGGCCGCACCCGGCGCCCGGCTTCCATCACGACCCCGAGCAGTGCTTCGGCACCCCTCGGCGTGGGTTCACTGGCCAGGCCGATGCGGTCGCCACCGCGCCAGTCCCGGAAGATCTGCTTCGCTCCCGGCGACGTGGACTTGCCGGCCGAGAGCTTGGCCACCGGCCGACCCCCGTAGCTCACCAGCTTGTAGACGCTTTCGAGATAGGGGGCATCGGCGGCGGTGCTGAGCCGGGTGCCGAGGCCTGCCGCGTCGATCGGTGCACCGGCCGCCACCAGCACGCCGAGCCGGTCCTCGTCGAGGCTCCCCGAGACGAAGATGTGGACGCGATCGAGTCCGGCCCCGTCGAGGAGCTCCCGGCTCTGGCGGCTCAGGCGGTCGAGGTCGCCGCTGTCGAGACGCACAGCTGCACGTGTCTCGAGGCCGAGTTCTTTGATGACGGTGATGGCATTGCGCACCCCGGCCAAGGTGTCGTAGGTGTCGACGAGGAACGTGGCGCTATCGGGGAAATCCCGCCCATAGGCGCGAAACGCCTCGAGTTCGCTCTCGAACGCCTCGATGTAGCTGTGGGCCATCGTGCCGGCGGGCGGGATCCCGAAACGGCGGGAGGCCTCCACGTTGCTCGTCGCACTGAACCCGACCAGCGCCGCCGACCGGGCGGCGGCCACCCCGGCATCGAGGCCGTGCGTGCGCCGGAAGCCGAACTCGATGAGGTCGACCTTTCCTGCCGCCGCCAGGCGGCAGCGTGCCGCCTTCGACGCGATGGCGCTCGGAAACGTCACCTGGTTGAGAAGCAGCGTCTCGACCAGCTGGGCTTCGGGAAGCGGGGCACGGACCTCGAGCAGGGGCTCTTCGGCGAACACCACGGTCCCCTCCTCGACCGCACGCACCTCACCCGTGAAGCGCAGACCTTCGAACGCGGCAAGGTCGTCGTCGCGAAAGCCGTGCTGGGCCAGGTAGGCGAGGTCGGCGGCCTCGAAGCGCAGCGATTCGAGGTGTGAGAGGCACGACTCGATGCCGACCGCCACCAGGAAGCCGCGCCGGGGGGGCAGGCGGCGCACGAAGAGGCTGAACACCGCCTCACCGGTCATCCCCCGCCGCAAATAGCTGGCCGCCATCGTGAGCTCGTACAGATCCGTCAGCAGCGCCGTCGCCACCCATCCTCCTCGCAACACGGGACGGTCGGAGCCGCCTGCCGCAGGGGTCATCTTGTCGGATCGCCACCGTCCGCGCCGTCGGTGCGCCAGTGCGCCCGTGCGCCACTGGCACGGTACCGAGAACCGGGCGCGCCACCCCGCCGAGGCCTGCGTACCCGCTCGCGGAACGGTGCAACCCACCGCTTCACGTCACCGCTTAGGTCGGCGACAGCTGCTTACCGCGGCGCAGCGGCTCCATCGAGGGCGGCGCCCACTTGGAGATGAGCACTACCCCGAGGGCCATCATCGCGAGGCTGAGCACCTGGCCGGTGATCGCCGGCGCGCTGTTGTTGAGCTGCTCACCGAAGACCTCGATCCCGAGCACGATGCTGGCCAGGGGGTCGACGATGAGCACGGCGGACTGGGACGCGGCCAAGGGCCCGACGTGGAGTGACGCCTGCAGGAGGAACGTGCCCAGCACGCCGGTGATGACCGCGCCGTAGAGGGGCCAGTGCACGAGTAACGCCAGCCATCCCTGTGCGGCCAGCAGATTCGTGGTCGCTTTCACGAAGGCAGCGTCCACCGACCAGACGAGCCCGGTGGCCGCCCCGTAGAGGGCGGCCCGGCGTGCCGGGGAACCCCGCTGTGCGAAGGCCAAAAGGATCCCGACCACCGCAGCACGGGTGAAGACCACCACCAGCCACATGCCGAGGGTGGGCACGCGGCTCCCCTCCTTCGGTTGGGCGATGACAAGGAAGCCAGCGAGGCCGCCGCAGATAAGCAGGGCGGCCAACCACGACCGACCCGGGATACGGTCGTGGAGCCAAACCTGGCGCAGGCCGAGGGTGAAGACGAGCTCGGTCACGAGCAGCGGCTGCACGACGGCCAACGTGCCGAAATAGAGCGCACCGGCCGAGAACAGCAGGGTGCCGACGAGGAAGGCACCCCCGAGGAGCCAGAGCGGCTGGCGGATCAGGAACCACGCCACCTTGACGACACCCTTGTCGGGCGGTGCATCGATGTTGGCCAGA
The DNA here is from genome assembly GCA_003155135.1 of Acidimicrobiaceae bacterium. Classification (GTDB taxonomy): domain Bacteria; phylum Actinomycetota; class Acidimicrobiia; order Acidimicrobiales; family RAAP-2; genus Bog-515. The sequence continues at coordinate 115,324 of PMFN01000043.1, forward strand.
CGCTGGAGCACGGCACTGCACCCGTTGCAGAACGCCGAGAGCAGCGCCAAGAACGCGCTCATGAGAACGCCGGGGTGCAGGTGGCGGCCGTGACGATGACTACGAGCCCGAGGCTCGTGGGCAGCCCCACCAGGAGCTGGAGTTTCCAATCTCCGATGTACCAGCCGATGCTGAGGACGAGCGTGACGGCCGCCACGAGAATCACCGCCGGAGGGAACCAACCCGAGACGCTCGAGACGTTGACGCCGATCAACACCGGTGCCGGGTCCTCGCGGCGCCGGGTGACCGGTTCACGCCGACGGCTCGGCGTCGCGCGCCGACGAGTGCGGCGACCCCGCGGGCTCGGCCAGGGCGACATCCACGCCCGGTGCCCGGGGAGTAGCTGCCGGCTGGTTCGTGTCACCACGGGCATTGAGCAGCCGACCGACGAACGGCAACTCGGTGACCGCCTCGGCCCGGGCGATGGCAAGTCCGGCACGCGGCGCGTGGCCCGACGCGTCGGTGACGACGTAGCGGGGACGCCACTCGGGCCCGTACTTCTTGTTGAAGACCCACAGCGACTCGATCTGCATGGTGTCGCTGAACCGGTGGAGGACGGAGCGCTCCATGTGGCGCCACGGCCCACCATTGTCCTCGCCGGCCACGACGGCCCGCATGGTGGCGAAGTTGAGGCCGAGCCCGCGGTAGCCGTTGTCGGCCATCCACTTGATGGTCTCGATGATCACGAAGTCGGTCAACCCGTTGGGCGCGTCGGGAGCGTTCGTCCGGCGCATGACGTCGAGGGAGTACCCCTCGATGGCACGGGCCGGGATGTACTGGTTGAAGGCCATTGGCCGGCGCTCGGCGTCGAAGCAGACCGCGAGAAGGAGGCCATCGTCACGGGGGTCGAACATCCGCGAGAGGGTCATCGAGTAGCCCCGCTCCACCTCACCCTGGCGGGTCTCGGTCATGAGCTCGAGCAGCTGCTCCTTCAGCACCCCCGAGACGGCCACGGGGTCCATGACCTCGACGGTGCAGCCACTCTTCGAGACCCGGTTGTAGGCGCCCCGCAAGGACTTCATCGCCTTACCCTGGAGTGAGAACGTGCTGCAGTCGACGATGGCCTCGTCGCCGATGTAGACGTCGCGCATGCCCGCGCTCCTATAGATCGGCAACCACGACTCCCGGGCGGCGAGCACGGCGACCGTCCAGCCGTTTTGGTCCGCGAACTCCATCGTGTCGGACCACACCTCTTCTCGCTCGCCGGGGGGCCCGACGGGGTCCGGCGAGACGAGCATCACCCTGTTCAAGACGGTGTAGGCGACCACCGATTCGCCGCTGAAGAACCACGACTTGTCGTCGCGCAGCGCGAAGTAGTCGAGGGTGTCGCCGCCGCAGCGGCTCACGATGTCACGCGCCCGGTCGAAGGCGTCGTCGCGGTCCGCGCCCGTCCTCGGCCGGTAGCGGCCCGGTCGCGCCACAATGAGGATGAGCAGGACGGCGGCGCCAAGCACCAGGGCCGTCACGTCGCCCCGCTCGCCCTGGCCCGTCGGGAACACCACGTCCGCGCCGGCCAGCACCGCGATCACCGTCAGCACCGAGATGATGACCCACCCGACATAGCGGCGCGTCCCCGGCGGGCTCACCCGGAAGTGGACGTGCTGGGAGATGAGCCAGCAGACCAGCATCAGGGCGATCACCGAGCCCTCGATGCCCCTGCCCCTCGAGAATCGCACCACCGAGCTCACCAAGAGCACGAGGATGGCCGCCGCCCAGGCTCGCCGGTACCCGAAGCGGACACCCTTGGCGAGGCCGAGCAGGGCGAGGCCCCCCAAGATGGCCCCGGCGCCCGAGATCGGGTGGGCCCCGAAGGGCAGCCACCAGTCGACCGCCCTCGTCGCCCGGACGGGCCAGAGGAGGGCGAAGACGATGTTGAGCGCACCGGCGGCCACCAGCAGGAACCAGGCCGCCTGGCGAACCAGTCGCCGCCGAGTCCACGGCCCGAGCTCGGCCTCGTCGAGGGGCCATGTCTCGCCGTCGGGCAACGCGCCCACCACCGTCGGGACCGATGGGCGCAGCTTCTCGGGTGTCGTCGCCAGCCGCTCGAGGATGCTCGGTGAGCGGATCGGGTGCTCGACCAGCACCAGGCGCACCCTGAGCTCGGACCCGGCGTCGACCTCCACGCGCGAGAAGCGGCGCAACTGGACGAACGTTCGCGGGAGCCCGAAGCGCGCCTTGTGGGCGATCACCACCTCGGTTCCGCAGCCCGTGTTGGCATAGAACCCCTGGCGGACCACCGAGAGCTCAGGCTCATGCGTGTGGCCGCTGATGAGTCCGGCGTAGCCCTCGTTCACCAGGCGAGCAGCGAGCTCTCGGGGATTCGAATTGTGGATCGCCGCGCCGCCGCGTTGGCCCACCGTCGACTCGGCCAGTGAGCGGTTCGCCCTCAGCATGGTCGCCGCCGCCGTCACCACGGCGACCAGCACCACCAGCACCACCAAGATGCCGAACACAACCAGCCAGTAGATGGCGTGCTGGTGCAGGAGCCCGCCGACCCCGGGGATGAAGGTCAAGAGGCGAAGGGCGATGGCGGCGAGGAACGGGACGGCCAACCACCACGCCCGGCCCACGATCTTGCGGTAGAGGACCCTCGACGCCAGGAAGTCGGTGATCTCCCCCGCCTCGTTCAGGTACTCGACACCCTCGAGGATCGACCCGCTCTCCTGGCGAGCCTTCAACTGGGGCACCACCTCGGTGACGATGTGGTGGCCGAAGGGGGTGTCGATCGGCGAGCGGGGGTCCCGAAAGGCGTTGTAGGGGTCGAGCTGGTTCCCGTGCACGATGCGCACCACCTCGGGGCCCGCTCCCGTCTGAAAGGTGACATCGCAGGCGAGCGCGACCGCCACGGCACCGAGTCGCCGCTTCGCCACCGAAACCGCTGCGGGGTCCCAGGCGATCTGCCCGTCGTGGTTGCCCGGGAGGACCACCACCTGATGGTCCTCTCGTGCTGCGAACGCACTGACCTCACGGGTGAAGTCGGCGTTGGCGTCCAGGATGCGATCGAGGTCGGGGGGGCCGGCGAGCATCTCGAAGCCGTCCCCGGCGATCACGAGCAGTCCGGGTGCCTTCCACTCTTCGAGCGCGCCGACGATGGTGGCGGTGGCGGTGGCCGCCGCCTCACCCGGTGTCGTGGTCAGGTGGAGGTCGCTCACCACGAAACATCGGCCGCCCCGGGGGACCTCCAGGTGGACGAAGTCGGGAACGAGCTCAGGTGCGCGGGCCCCTGCGCCGTTTGATCGAGCGACTGGCTCTGCGTCTTCGGGTGGCACCTCGGCGACGTCCACCGGACCGGTGGCGCTCGCGTCGAGCGAGCCGGCGTCGGTGGCGCCCGAGGTCACGAGGCCTCGGGCCGCAGGACCGGGAAGAGGATCACGTCGCGGATCGAGGACACCTCGCCCAGCAACATGACCAGCCGATCGACACCGATGCCGATGCCCGAGGTCGGGGGGAGCCCGTACTCGAGCGCGCGAATGAAGGCGAGATCGGCCGGGTGCGACTCGAGGTCGCCGGCAGCCGCGGCGCGCGCCTCGGTCTCGAAGCGCTCACGCTGCTCGTCGGGGTTGTTGAGCTCGCTGTAGCCGTTCGCCAGCTCTTTCCCGTCGATCACCAGCTCGAAGCGGTCCGCCATCGTGGGGTCTCCATCGGTGTGGCGGGCCAGCGGCGAGACCTCGACGGGGTAGCCCACGATGAAGACCGGGTCCACGATGGTCGGCTGGAGCACCTGGTCGTAGAGCACGAAGACCAGCTTGCCGGGTCCCCAGTCCTCCAGATACGCAACCTCATGGGCATCGCAGACAGCGCGAAGTTCCACCACGTCCATCTCCGGGTGCACCTTGCGTCCGAGAACCTCGTCCAACATCTCGAGGAGGTGCCGGCGCGGCCACGGGGGGCTCAGGTCGATGGTGCGCTCACCGGAGGTGACGCTGGAGCGCCCCAGGGCGTCGGTCGCAGCCGTGGTCAGGAGGTGCTCGGTCAGGTCCATTCCGTCGTTGACATCGCCGAAGGCCCGGTAGGCCTCGAGGGCGGTGAACTCGGGGCTGTGGCGCGTGTCGATGCCTTCGTTCCGAAAGTTCCGGGCGATCTCGAACACCCGCTCGTAGCCGCCGACCACCAGCCGCTTCAGGTACAGCTCGGGGGCGATCCGCAGCGTCAGGTCGATATCGAGTGCATTGGCCCGGGTGACGAAAGGACGTGCGAGCGCACCGCCGGCCTGCGGCTGGAGGATCGGCGTGTCGACCTCCAAGAAGTCGAGCTCGACGAGGGAGCGCCGCATCGACGCCAGTGTCTTGAACCGGACATCGAAGATCCGCCGGCTGTCCTCGTTGACCAGCAGGTCCAGCTCGCGCTGGCGGTAGCGGGTCTCCGGGTCGCTCACCCCGTACCAGGAGCTCGGGATGGGACGCAGCGCCTTCGACAGGAGGCGCAGCTCGGTGACGTCGACGGAGAGCTCACCCTTGCGGGTCGTCACCACTTCGCCTGCGGCGCCGACCCAGTCCCCCACGTCGAGCTGCGCGAGCACCTCGTGCGACGGCGGCTCGAGGCGGTCGATCGCGAGCATCAGCTGGATGGGCCCGGTCCAGTCGCGCACGGTGGCAAAGGAGAGCTTCCCGTGCCCGCGTACGCTGACGACCCTGCCGGCCACAGCCACGTGCTCGCCGGTCCTCGAGTCGGGTGCGAGATCGGGGTGCTCGCCGTGGACGGCGGCTGCGGTGTGCGTGCGGTCGTAGCGGCTGGGATAGGGATCCTCACCGAGTTCGCGCACAGCTTCGCGCTTGGCCCGCCGTTCGGCGACTTGGGCGGCGAGGCCACCGGTTCCCGAGGTCGCTTCGTCGGGCGCGTCAGCCTGGACCGCCTCGACGCTCGCACCGAGCGGTTCTTCGACTGCCACGTCCCTCCCCCTCGAACGCCGACCGCCTCAAGGGCGACAGAACATCGGTCAAGCCTAGACCTCCTGGGAAACGCTCCGGCGAAGATCACCGCCGTCTGCGACGGCGTTTCCGCTGGCGACCACCAGGCGCGACGACCACCCCGTCGTTGTCCGTCTGTTCGGGCGAGCCAGGGCACGATTGGCCGGGAGGTGCACGGGCAGGTTCCAAGCCCCAGGACGTCGAGGTCGCACCAGGGCGAGATCCCGTCACCCGCGTTGAACTGCGCAGGACGACACCACCCTGAGGGGGCCAGGTAGACCCACACCCACCACGCCGCCTTCCGGACGTGAACCGCTCGGGGCATGTGGGCCTGGGCGCAACGCTCACGGTCAGCTCCGACTAGAACGACAACAGGTCCTGCGGCCCTGCGCCACAGGCACACTGCGCAGAGACAAGGGAGACGCCATGGATCGCAGTCGAGTGCGCAACCGCAGGATCGCAGTAGTGCTCGGCGCAGGTCTCGGAGCGGGCACCGTGGCGCTGCTCGGCACCGTGGCCGGGGCCTGCAGCCAGGCGGGATGGATCAACGGGGTCCATCTCGCCGGCGGTACAACGACGGTGACGCTGGAGGCGCCGGCGGCCGGAAGGCTCGACCGCGCCGGCATCGTGCTGACCGCGGCGGGCAGCCCCGCCGCTGCACACGGCGCGCTCGCCTTCCCCGTGAGCGGGGGCCTCATCTGGTCCGAGAGCGGATGGGGGACGGTGGACCATGCCGGCTCGCTTACCGTCACCGACACCGACACGAACCGCTCGGTGTCACTCAGCAACATCGAACTCGACTTCCTCCCGACGCCGGCCGTGTTCGTCCGCACGTCACAGGGCACCACGTTCCAGCTCTTCGACGTCTTGTTGAAGGAGCAGCCGGCGACCGGGATCACCCTCACCAGCGAGCGGGGGACGCACCGACGGGTGGACTACACCGGCGTGGGGCTCGCCCTCTCGTCGCAAGGTGCCGTCTTCCTCGACAACGCCCTCGGGACCCACGCCTTTTCCGGCGGCGAGCAGATCGGCACCGCCAGGGTGGCGGGACGCGGGACGCTCGCCACCTGAGCCAGCATGCAGCGTCCAGAGGGCGCAGGCTCAGCTGAGAATCCGGTGACGATGACCGTGTGGGCGTGCCATCGTCGTTAGTCTCGCCTGGTCCCCCAACGGCGAAGGGTGCCCCGTGAAGCAACCGCTGTCGAGACGAGGCCTCCTCAAGTCAATGGCGGCCGCCGGGCTCGCCGGCACCGGGGCTTCGATGGGGCTCGGGAGCGTGCGCTCGCTTGCCGGGGCCAGCGGTGTGGGGCCGACCACCATCTTCAAAGCCGGCGACCGGCCGTTCCCGCGCCGTCCTGCCGGCGTCGACACCCTGCCCAAGATCCGCCACATCGTGGTGGTCATGATGGAGAACCACTCGTTCGACAACTACTTCGGGATGCTCGGGCGCGGCGATGGCTTCACCCTCGACGCAGCCGGGAAGCCGACGGACTCCAACCCGGGCCCTGACGGCCAGGCTGTCGTGGTCTTCCCCTCGCCGTCGGTCTGTCAGTCCGACGTGGACATCTCCCAGGACTGGGTGGTCAGCCACACCTCGTGGAACCACGGCAAGAACGACGGGTTCGCCCTGGCCAAGGGGACGACACCGATGGGCTATTACGGCGCGGCAGACCTGCCCTTCTACTACTCGCTCGGGCGCACCTTCACGCTCTGCGACCGGTGGTTCTGCTCGACGATGGCCCAGACCGACCCGAACCGCCGCTTCCTGACGGCCGGGTCGTCGTTCGGCCTGGTCGACGACTCGTTCCCCGGGGGTGCAACCACGTCGTTTCGCCCCGGCGGCTTCGGCACGGTCTTCGAACTGCTGAGCCACTTCTCGATCCCGTGGAAGAACTACTACTCGAACCTTCCCTCGAGCCTTCTGTTCCCCTACCTCGGCTCGAAGTACGCCGACAACATCGTCCCGATCGCCACGTACTTCGCCGACGCTGCTGCCGGCACCCTCCCCGCCTTCAGCCTGGTGGACCCGAACTTCACCAGCTCGTCAGAGGAGAATCCCCAGGACATCCAAAACGGCGAGCAGTTTGCCGCCTCGGTCATCAACGCCGCCATGGCGGGGCCCGGGTGGCCCGAGACCATGCTGATCTGGCTCTACGACGAGCACGGGGGCTACTACGACCACGTCGCACCCCGGCCGGCCGTTCGACCCGACGACATCGCCCCCGACGTCCCCACCGCCGAGCTCGACGGGGACCTGTTCAGCTGGACCGGCTTCCGGGTGCCCGCCGTCGTCGTCTCCCCCTGGGCGAGACGCAACTACGTCTCCCACGTGGTCCACGACCACACCTCGGTGCTGAAGTTGCTGGAGACGAAGTGGAACCTTCCCGCCTTGTCCAATCGCGACGCCAACGCCTCGAACCTGCTCGACACCTTGGAGCTGGGCGCCAGCCGGCCGCCCTTCCTCACCCCACCTGACCTGACCGCCGCGGTTCCGGTCAGCGCGGCCGAGGTCGCCGCCTGTGCGGCGTTGTCACCACCGGGCAGCTGAGCACCTGGCCGCTAGGCGGCAGAGCGCTCCAGGATATGCACCCCGCAGGCTGAGCCCAGCCCGATGACGTGGGCGAGGCCGACGGTCGCTCCCTCGATCTGGCGGTCGCCGGCCTCGCCGCGCAGGTGGGTCGCCACCTCCCAGATGTTGGCGATGCCGGTGGCGGCGATCGGGTGGCCCTTCGACTCGAGGCCGCCCGACACGTTGACGGGCGTGGAGCCGTCACGCCAGGTCGCCCCGGACTGGAAAAAGTCGACGGCACCGCCCTCGGGACACAGGCCGAGGTTGTCGTAGTGCACGAGCTCAGCGGTGGCGAAGCAGTCGTGCAGCTCGACGAGATCGAGATCCTCGGGGCCGACGCCGGCGAGCTCATAGGCCTGAGAGGCGGCGTTGCGGGTCAGGGTGTTGACGTTGGGGAGCACCTGGCAGCCCTCCTCCCAGGGGTCGGAGGTGAGAACCGAGGCTGAGACCTTGACCGCCCGGCGCTGCTGCTCGAGCGAGAGGGTCTTCAACTTGGCCCCGCTCACCACCACCGCGGCGGCCGCGCCGTCGCAGTTGGCCGAGCACATCGGCCGGGTGTTCGGGTAGGCGATCATGAGGTCGCCCATGATCTCTTCGAGCGTGAAGCGCTTCGAGTAAGCGGCGAGGGGGTTGAGGGTGGAGTGGGCGTGGTTCTTCTCCGAGATGCGGGCGAACAACTCGAAGCTCGTCCCGCCGTAGCGGTGGCCGTATTCCATGCCGATCTGGGCGAAGACGCCCGGCATGGTCTCGGTGCCCACCCGCCCGTCGATCGCGGCGATGGCCCCGTAGCGACCGCTCGGCGTCCAGTTCGCAGCGTCCTCTTTCCGCGAGCCCCCGGCCAGGAGCCCCGCACCCGAGAGCTTCTCGACCCCGACGGCGAGGCCAGTGTCGCACTCCCCCGCTCTGATGGCCATGATGGCCGTGCGCAGCGCGGTGGCGCCGGTGGCACACGCGTTGGCCACGTTGAACACGGGAATNNCCCGCCGCCAGCACGCCGATGTCGCGCATGGTCACCCCGCCGTCGGCCAGCGCCGCCAGGGCCGCCTCGGACGCGAGGTCGATGATGTCCTTGTCGGCGTGTTTGCCGAATTTGGTCATGTTGATCCCGAGGATCCAGATGTCGTCACTCGCCACGGTCAGGTGCCTTTCAGCTCAACGGCTCGAACCCGAAGCCGACAGCCTCGGTCCCAGCCTCGTCGGTGCCCATCGAATACGTGGCCAGTCGGACCTTCATGCCCAGGGTCACATGGTCCGCGTCGGGCTCGACGTTGATCACGTTGGCCCGCACGCTCGTCCCGCCGAGGTCGACGACGCCGGCGACGAATGGCACCGGCACGCCGGGTGCGGCGAAGGCCACGATGGTGAACGTCTTGAGCTCACCCTCGGCCGGCAGTGCGACGGTGGTGAACTCGGTTCCCGAGCAGGCCGCGCACGCGTTGCGCCGGTCGAAGTAGTGCGCTCCGCACGCCACGCACTCGGCGACCTCGAGGTGCGGCGTGTCGCCGAGCACCAGATAGTCCACCAAGGGAACCGTACCGTCGCCCATTCGCCCTCCTCGATCGCGGCCCTAGGGCCGATCGCAACGTAGTGCCCGAGCCTCGCCGGGCACAACCGCCCCACGGGGGTGCTCGGGC
>PMFN01000043.1:124551-137070 GCA_003155135.1 Acidimicrobiaceae bacterium
GGCGCGCCGGGCGGTCGACGACCACCGACGAGGCAGCCTGAATCGGGACGGACGCTGCGGGCTCGGTCGGCGCCTCGCCAGTGGGCCGTCCAAACAGGTCGGCGACGGCGGAGCCGACGAGGTGGGTGACGTCGGCGATCGCCGCGCTGGCCAGTTCACCGACCCGGCGGCTTAGCTCCTCGGCCGGACGGGTGTCGCCGGTGAGGGCCACGGCGGTGACCAGCCACACCAGCGCGCTGAGCGGATCGTCACTGTGGCTGGCGGTGCGATTCGTGCTACTGGGCGGGGTCGGAACCCGCCCGGCCGTTGCTCCTGTGGCGCGCATGGTGCGTCGGGCACCACGTACCTGATCATCGCTCATGCGCACTCGATTCCACGGGGGCGGAACCGCCCGACAACGTGGGCGACGCTACTCGGGGACCTCGCGCCTGTCACCCTCCCTCACGTGCGACGGGTCACGATCCGGCAGGGAACGGTCTCGTGAGCGCCGAGGTGGACGCTGGCGCAGACCCGGTGATAGCCATCGGCAATGACGAGCGGTTCCCCACGCACGAGGAGCACGGGCGAGAGCCGGGTCCCGAACTTCACCTTCGACAGGTCCCTGGCCACCTCGGGGTTCTCGGCGTCGGCGAGCGGCAGCCCGCTCGCCCGCAGCAGGTCGACCGCCCGGTAGCGGACGATCTGCTCATCGTGTTCCAGGGCCTTGGCGAGGGCCTTGGCCTCCGAGGGCTCGACCAGAAGGGAGAGATAGGTGCGCGCCGCACCGAAATCTGCCTCGTCGGGCTGGTTCTTCCAGTCGGTGTTCTCCATCGCTACCTCCGTTTATCGACATTGGGAAGATTCGTTCACCTACCCAGTAGTCGGCATGTCAACGCATCGACCCGGGGAGTGCAGTCGCCCTCGCCTACGCTCGGCGCCGGTGCGGACGATGACGGGGGGGCGACAGTGACACCGGTCACCGACGGGTCCGCGATCGTCGGGGCACTCGACATCGGGGGCTCGAAGGTCGCCGCGGCTGTCTCGGACCTCGAGGGGACCAGGCTCGCAACCGCCAGTGTCCCGACGCAGCGCCACCAGGGCGCCCGCGACGTGCTCGGGCGTTCCATCGAGCTCCTGCGGGCCCTCCTCTCGCCCTACGCCACCCGCCTCGCGGCGGTGGGCGTCGCCACCATCGGCGTGCCCCGTGCCGGGCACATCGACCTGGCCGAGACCATCGGGGGGTGGGGCGGCATCGCCCTCGCCGCCGAGGTGGGTGACGCGTTCGGCGTCGAGGTGGCGGCGGTCAATGACGTGAAGGCGGCGGCTCGAGCCGAGGCGCGCTGGGGCGCACTTCTCGACGCCGACCCCGGCCTCTACGTGAACCTCGGCACGGGCCTCGGGGCGGCACTGGTGGTCGGGGGCCGCGTGCTCGAGGGCGCCCACAATGCGGCCGGCGAGATCGGGTACAGCCTGCGCTCGATGGACGACGTGGGACTGACCGCGCGCCGCACCCTTGAAGACGCTGCCAGCGGCCGCTCTCTCGCCGAGGACGCCGTTCGTCTCGGCGCCCCCGCCTCGGCTGCGGGCCTCTTCGGCGTCGCGGCTTCGGACCCGGCCGCCTCCGAGGCGACGGCACACGCCGTCGCCGAGCTCTCGTTCCACGTGGTCAACCTGGCCATCGCCCTCGACCCGAGCCGCATCGCCGTCGGCGGCGGCCTTACCGGCTCGTGGGCTTCGTTCGAGGGCCCGCTGCGCGCCGGCCTGGAGGCGGCGGTGCCCTTCCCCCCCAAGCTGGTGCTCGCCCGGTTCGCCGAGGACGCGGCGCTAGTCGGTGCGCTCGCCCTCGCCACTGAGCTGGTCACGAGGCGCTGAGCGGCCCGGTTCGACCACCTGGAGCAGGGCGGCGTAGAGCGTGAGGCCCGGCCCGAAGGCCATGGCCACGATGTAGCGACCGGGCTCGGCCACCCTGGCATGGACGAGCTCGTCGAGCACGAGCAGCACGGTGGCCGAGGAGCAGTTCCCGTGCTCGGCGAGCACGTGGCGAGACCCGGCGAGGTCGGTCGCGGCCAGGTCGAGCTGCTCGCCGATCACGTCCAAGATGCGCGGGCCGCCGGGATGGACGGCCCAGCCGGCGACCTCGTCGCGCTCCACGCCGTTTCTCCCGAGGAGGTCCTCGACCATGGGTCCGACGTGGACGGCCAGGACGTCGGGCACCTGCCGGGAGAGGCCCATCTTGAACCCAAGGTCGGTGATGTCCCAGGTCATGTGGCCCGCCGTCTCGGCGTCGGTGCGAGCCGACACGTCGACCACCCGGAGCCCCGGCCTCGAACCACCCACAGCGGGCTCGACCACGAGCGCCGAGGCGGCGTCGCTGAAGAGCGCATGGGCGACCACCTGCTCGAGGTCCGCGGTCGGGGGTTGGATGTGCAGGCTCGACAGCTCGACGCACAAGAGCACGGCCGGGCGCTGACGGGCCACCACATAGTCACTGACGGCACCGAGGCCCGGCAGGGCCGCGTAGCACCCCATGTGCCCGACCAACAGGCGCTGGAGGCCGGGGTCCATCCCGAGCTCCTTGGCCAGGCGGATGTCCACCCCCGGCGTGGCGTAGCCAGTGCACGAAACGACGGCGAGCAGCCCGACGTCAGCGGCCTTCATGCCGGCGGCGTCGAGGGCACCCTCGACCGCCTCACGGCCGAGTGGCACCGCCTCATCGACGTAGCGGGCCATGCGCTCGCCGGTCGAGTAGCTCGAGATGTCCTCCTTGCTCGGGTCAAAGGCCGGGTGGCGCTGCCGCACCCCGGCCGCCAGGAAGATGCGCCGGGACCAGCGGCTGGCCCCGAGTGTGGGCGCCATGAAGGTGTCCCAGAGTTCCTCCTGAGAGCGCACGGCGGGATAGGCGCTGGCGGCACCGGTCACCACCGCGGAGGGCTGTCTGGTCACGGGTGCTCCTTCGTGCCGTGGCCCTGGAACAGGACCGACGTCGTGAACGTGGGGACCATGCGCGCCGCCGGGCGCCGGCGCGCCAGCCAGAGCACCAGATCCGGCACCGAGGGCCGCATTCCTCGCATGGCCAGGCGGATCCCGTGGCGCGCGCACTCGGTCTGCAGGGCGCGCCGATCGACGAAGAGCGCGGGGTCGTGGAGCCCCGGTGGGGCGCCCCCGGGGACCCGCTCGGCAACGCCAACGGCGAGCAGGCGGGCGAGCGGCGTGTCGGCGATGGTATCGAGGACCAAGAGGCCGCCTGGTCGCAGCACCCGGCAGGCCTCGGCCACTGTTGCGGGCACGTCGGCGACGTGCTCGAGGATCTCCCCGGCACAGACCACGTCGGCGACGCCGCTCGCCAGCGGCAGGGACATGGCGTTGCCCCGGACGGCAGCGACGCCGTGGCCGGCGGCGAGGGCGAGCGCCGAGGACGTGAGGTCGATGCCGACATGGCGGTAGCCCTTCGGCGCGACATGGGGGGACAGGAGACCGGCCCCGCATGCCACGTCGACAAGGACCGCCCCGCTGACCACGGCCGGCGGGATGAGCGCTGCCCTCGCCTCGGCGATCCAGTGCAGCATGGCAAAGGACCCGAAGGGGTCCCACCACTCGTCGACGAGGTCGTCGTATTGCCCGAGATCGTTGCGGGGCCTTCGTTTCACCGTCGTCACTGCAGCAGTCGGGGGCACCAGGCACCTACGTTAACGGGGTGACCAGAACGTCCGAACGAGGCAGTTGCGCATGAGCGCCCCCACCGGCGCGCAGGCGACGCATGAGGGTGCACGAGAGGTGGCGGGCCGGCTCTTCGACGTGGCGGTCGTCGGGGCGGGACCCGTCGGACTCGCCCTCGCTGCACTCGTCGGCCGGCGCGGATGGGAAGTGGTCGTGCTCGAGCGACGGCCGGTCCCCTATCCCCTGCCGCGCGCCGTCCACTTCGACCACGAGGTGGCCAGGATCCTCCAAGGGCTTGGCGTGATGGGCGAACTTGCAGCCGTGACCGAGCCGATGGACGCCTACGAGTGGCGCTCCGCCAACGGGGCGACGCTGCTCACGTTCGGGGTCGAGGGGCTGAGCGGCCCGTCGGGATGGCCGTCGTCGACCATGTTCAGCCAACCCGACCTCGAGGCCGCCCTCGTGGCGCTCGTGGACTCGCTGCCGAGCGTCTCGGTCCGCCGGGGCGACGAAGTAGCCGCCATCGAGCAGTCCGAGGAGCAGGCCACCCTGTCGCTGCTGCCCGCGGGCGGGGGGCGGCCCGGGACCGTCAGCGCACGCTTCGTCCTTGGGTGCGACGGCGCACAGAGCACCGTGCGGGGTCTACTCGGTACGCCGGTGGAGGACTGGGGTTACTTCTTCGACTGGTTGATCGTCGACGTGCTGCCCCGCGACGCGCGCCCCTGGCGCCCGCTCAACGTGCAGATCTGCGATCCGGCCCGGCCGACGACGGCCGTGTCGGGCGGACCGGGCCGGCGGCGCTTCGAGTTCATGCGGCTTCCCGATGAGCCCGTCGAGGCGCTCGCCACCGAGGAGACGGCGTGGCGCCTGCTCGAGCCGTGGGGCCTCGGCCCCGAGACGGCCACGCTCGAGCGCTACGCGCTCTACACGTTCGCCGCCAGCCTGGTCGAGCGCTGGCGCGATGGCCGGGTCCTGTTGGCCGGCGACGCCGCCCACCAGATGCCCCCCTTTGCCGGGCAGGGGTTGTGCTCGGGGTTGCGCGACGCCGCCAACCTGGCGTGGAAGCTCGACCTCGTCCTGGGCGGTCATGCCCCGGACCGGCTCCTCGACACCTACGGGACCGAGCGCGCCCCGCAAGTGCGCGCCGAGATCGAGTTCTCGGTCGATCTCGGCAAGGTCATCTGCGTCACCGACCCCGCCGAGGCCGCCGTGCGCGACGAGGCGATGACGGCCGCCGTGCGCGAGACGGGCCCGGTCGTCCCTCCTCCCGAGCCCCCGATCGGCCCCGGCGTCACCAGGCCGTCGGACCCGGGCGCCGGCGAGCTGTGCGCACAGGGGATCGTCGAGATCGACGGGCGCCGCGGGCGCCTCGACGACCTGGTGGGCGCCGGGTGGCTCCTCCTGAGTAGGGCGGGCGACCCCGCCGATGGGCTTCCCTTTGCCCTCCTCGAGTGGTTCGCCCGCATCGGGGGGCTCATGGTCGTGCTCGACGACGGGCCGGTGACCGACGTGGAGGGGACGTACGCGGCCTGGATGGGCTCGCTCGGCGCCGGCGTCGTCCTCCAGCGCCCGGATTTCCACATCTTCGGCTGCGCGCCGGGCATCGAAGGCACCCCGGCGCTCCTCGCCGACCTCGCCGCCGCGCTCGGGGCGGACGGCACCCGTGGTGGCGCTCGTTAGAGGGCCAGGTCGGCGATGCTCGCCTGGACCTTGCGCATGCCGCGCAGCCAACGCTCCCGGTCCCCCGCTCGCCGCAACTCGTAGTCGGCGACCTCGGGGTGCGGGAGGACCAAAAAGCGCTCCTCGGCGACGGCGGCGAGGACGGCGGCGGCCACCACCTCGGGCTCGAGCATGCCGTCACGGCCGGCTGTCGACGCGGTCAGCTCGTGCGTCTCTTTCGTGTCCGCTCCGGTCATCGCCGTCCACACGCCCTGGGGGCACAGGCATGAGACGCGCAGTCCCGCGTCGCCGTGGGTGATCGAGAGCCACTCCGCCAGGGCGACCACGGCGTGCTTGGTCACGCTGTAAGGAGCCGAGCCGAGCTGGGTCAAGAGCCCCGCGGCCGACGCGGTGTGCACGAGGTAGCCCTCGTGGCGATCGAGCATCTTCGGGATGAGGGCACGGGCGGCGTAGATGTGGCTCTGCACGTTGACCGCCCACATGCGCTCCCATGTCTCGTTTCCGAGCTCCACCCCGCCCACGGCGATGATCCCGGCATTGGCGCAGAAGATGTCGATCGGGCCGAACGCCTCTTCGGCGGCGGCGATGAGCCCCAGCACGTCGGATTCCTTGGCCACGTCGGTGGTGACGGCGATCGCCGGGTGCCCTTCGGCCACCAGGGCGTCCGCCACGGCCTGGGCGCCGGGGCCGTCGAGGTCGGCGACCACCGTGCCGCGTGTGCCGGCGGTGGCGAACGCCTCGCACAGCGATCGCCCGATCCCGCTCGCCCCCCCGGTCACCACTACCGATCGACCACTGATCTCCATGTCGGGTCCTCCTCGTCCAGAGCGCATACTGCACCAGGGCGATCGACCGCCGCCACGCCGACGAGCGATCTTCGTGTTCTCTTCTCCACGAAGTCGCAGGTGACGCTGCACCTGCGGGCTCTCGGGGGATGATGGACGGGTGCGACGACGCCGGGGTCCCCATCGGGTCGGCGGCGCGCTCCTCGGGGGTGCCGTCCTCGGCGCCTCGGCGCTGCTCGGCCCGCTCTCGGCCGCCGGGGCGGCGTCGGCCAGAGCGGTGAGCTCGCAGGCAGCCAAGGGAATCGCCCTCGACCCTGCGATGTTCGCCACGGGCGCGTGCATGGCCTTCGCGCCGACCCGCGGCAACCGGCACCAGACCGTCTTCCTCGACGCCGGCCACGGCGGCATCGACCCCGGCGGTGTGGGGACGACCGAGGATGGCAGCCAGATCGCCGAATCGCAGATCAACCTCCCGATCGAGCTGGCCAGCATGGCCATCCTGCGTGCCCACGGCTTCCGGGTCGTCGTCTCGAGGACGCAGGACACCACCGTGCTGCGGCTCGGGCCGGCCGACGTCGACGACGGCCTCTTGTCGCTCCAAGGCGCCCACGACGACGTCGCCGCACGCGACGAGTGCGCCAACCTGTCGAAGGCCAGCGCGCTGGTGGGGATCTACATGGACGCCGGCTACGAGTCGACCAACGCCGGGTCCATCGCCGCCTACGACTCGGACCGCCCCTTCGCCCAATCGAACCTAGCCCTCGCCACCGACCTGCAGAATGCGGTGCTGTGGGCCATGGATGCCGAGGGCTGGGGGATCCCGAACGACGGGGTCCAAGACGACACGGGCCTCGGGTCCTCGGTGGGCAACCCGGCCGACGGCGGATTGGCGGCCGCCTCGGCCGCCTACGACCACCTCATGCTGCTCGGACCCGCCGAGACCGGCTATTTCACGACGCCGAGCACCATGCCCGGTGCGCTCATCGAACCGCTCTACCTGACCGACCCCTACGAAGGCACCCTGGCACAGGGCGCCTCAGGCCAGGCGGTGATCGCCCAGGGCATCGCGGGGGCCGTCGAACAGTTCCTCGCCCCGCCGAAAGCGGCCCACCCCGCCACCCCCGCCTGACGCTCGGCACGCCCGGGCAGGGGAGTCATAGATCCCGGCGAAGCCGGGTAAGTGACCGAGATGCCCTCCGATTCATCTGGCGTCCGGGCCCAAGGGGAGCGTTCGAGCCGCCACGCCCCGCAGACCGATCATCGCCGTCACCGCCCGGCGCATCGAGAGCGCCGGCCGGGACCTCCTGGTCGCCGAGCGTGACTACGTCGAGGCCGTGCGCGGTGCCGGGGGCCGACCCCGCGTCGTGGCAGCACTCCCCGGGACCCCGGCAGCCGATGAGTTCGACGGCGTCGACGGCCTCCTGCTCACCGGCGACGACGTCGACCCCTCCTGCTACGGCGAGCACCCCTCCCACGACATCGGCGGCGTCGACACCGAGCGCGACGTGGCCGAGATCGAGCTGGCACACCAGGCCGTCGAGCGTGCCCTGCCGGTACTCGGCATCTGCCGCGGCTGCCAGGTGCTCAACGTCGCACTCGGCGGGACGCTCGTCCAGCACCTGCCCGACGTCACCACCCAGGCCCACCTCTTGGCCGAGCAACGGGGAGTCCCGGTCCACGAGGTGGAGATCGCCGACGACTCCTTGCTGCGGAAGCTCGCCGGCGTGCGACGCCTCGAGGTGAACCGCATCCATCACCAGGCGGTGGAGCGGCCGGCTCCCGGATTACGCCCGGTCGCGTGGGCCGGCGACCGCACGATCGAGGCGCTCGAGCTCTCGGGCCGCCCGGTGCTCGGCATCCAGTGGCGCCCCGAGAACCTGCTCGACGACCCCCGCCAGCGGGCGCTGTGGCTGGTGGCAGGGGCCGTCCGGGTTCCGGACACCGCTGACCCCGCCAGCACCGATGCCGCACAATCACCCGGCGCACCGCGTGGGTGAGCCCGAACCCGGCGCCCTGCTCGTGGGCGCCGAAGAGGAGTTCCTCCTGATCGACGCCACGACGGGTCGGCCCGCGCCGCGGATCGCCGCCGTGTTGCCCGACGCCCTCGAGCTGGCGGGATCCCAGGCCCAAGAGGAGCTGCACCAAGCCCAGATCGAGCTCGCCACCTCGCCCTGTGCCGACCTGGCGGATCTGCGCGCCGAGCTCCTCGGCCTCCGCTCGAAGCTGGTGCTCGCCGCAGCCCCGCACGAGGCCGTGGTGGTGGCCTCGGGGACCTACCCCGCCGAGATGGGTGCAGCAGGCCGGCTGATCACCGCCGAGGACCGCTTCCAGACCATGGCCCGTGAGAACTCGGGTCTGGCCAGAGAGCAGCTGATCTGCGGCTGCCACATCCACGTGTCGGTGCCCGACCCCGAGTCAGCGATCCGCGCCATGAACCTGCTGCGGCGCTTCCTCCCCGTGCTCTGCGCTCTCGCCGCCAACTCGCCCTATTGGGAGGGACGCGATACGGGCTTCGACAGCTACCGCACGGAGGTCTGGGCCCGCTGGCCGAGCGCGGGTCCACCGGGGGCGTTCGAGTCGAGGGCACAATACGAGGGACTGGTCGACCGTCTGGTCGAGTCCGGGGTCATCTTGGACCGGGCCATGGCCTACTTCGACGTCCGCCCCTCGGACCGCTTCCCCACTCTTGAGATCCGCATCGCCGACGTGATGCCGACGGTCGACGATGTGGTGGCGGTCGCCGGGCTGGCCCGTGCATTGGTTGCCTGGTGCCTGCGCCAGGAACCTCCGGCGCCGCCGCTGCGCCACGAGTTCCTGCGGGCAGCTACGTGGCGCGCCGCCCGTTCGGGGCTCGGCGGCACCCTCGTCGACCCACTCGACGGCACCGCTCGGCCCGCGGGCGATGTGGTCGAGGGCCTCCTCGAGCGGGTGGGAGATGACCTGGAGCGCCTCGGCGACCACACTGTCGTGGCAGGCGGCGTGCGTGCCATCGTCGAGGGCGGCAACGGCGCGACCCGCCAGCGCCGCTCCTACGCCCACCACCGCGACTTGGGCGACGTGCTCGGGGCGCTCATCTTGGGGCCCGACGGCTCGCCGGGCGGCGACGAGGCGTAGGGCCCGCTTGCCGCCCGGCGTGCTGGGTATCGTGCAGGTACGGGCGCCCCGGCCGGGGCGCCGATCCAACCGCCTGGAGGCGACGTGCGTTATCGAAAGCTCGGCCAGACCGGACTCGACGTCTCGGTGATCTGCATGGGGTGCATGAGCTTCGGCGAGCCCGGGCGCGGCAACCAAGCCTGGTCCCTCAACGAGAAGCAGAGCCGGCCGCTCATCGAACGCGCCCTCGAGGCGGGGATCAATTTCTTCGACACGGCCAACGTGTACTCGGCCGGCTCGAGTGAGGAGATCGTCGGCAAGGCACTGTCGGACTTCGCAGACCGCGATGAGGTGGTGCTCGCCACCAAGGTGAACGGCCCCATGCGGCGGGGCCGCAACGCGCAGGGCCTGTCGCGAAAGTCCATCCTGACCGAGATCGACCACAGTCTCGAGCGCCTCGGCACCGACTACGTCGATCTCTACCAGATCCACCGCTGGGACCCCAGAACCCCCATCGAAGAGACGATGGAGGCGCTCCACGACGTGGTCAAGGCGGGCAAGGCCCGCTACATCGGCGCCTCGTCCATGTGGGCGTGGCAGTTCTCCAAGGCCCAGTACGTGGCGCGCCAGCACGGCTGGACGCCCTTTGTCAGCATGCAGAACCACTACAACCTGCTCAACCGCGAGGAGGAGCGCGAGATGCTCCCCCTCTGCGAGGACCAGGGCGTCGCCGTCATCCCTTGGAGCCCGCTCGCCCGGGGGCGCCTCACGCGTGACTGGGACGACGTCACCGAGCGCTCCGAGACCGACGAGTTCGGCAAGAACCTTTACGGCACCTTCGACTCGGACCGCACGGTTGTCGAACGGGTTGCCCAGGTCGCGGCTGAGCGCGACGTCTCCCGTGCCCAGGTGGCGTTGGCCTGGGTGCTGTCGAAGCCCGTCGTGACGGCGCCGATCGTCGGCGTGACCAAGCCCCAGCACCTAGAAGACGCACTCGGCGCAATCGACCTCGAGCTCAGCGAGGCCGAGATCAAGTTCTTGGAGGAGCCCTACGTTCCCCATGCGGTGGCCGGCTTCGCCTGATCGGCCCAGCCGGCCGCCATCGCCGAAGGTTGGTGTCTGCAGGAGCTAGGTGCGAGCCGACGATCAGGAGCGTGCCGCCTTGGTGCCCGTGACCAGGCGCTCCCGGTCAAACATCCGAGCGACGATCCGCAATGCCCGCACGTCGATCGCCAGCAGGACAACCGCGAACAGCACAGCGACCCCAAAGGTCGGATGGATCACCCCGACCGCCAGCAGGGCGACGACCCCGATGATCGGAAAGCTCGCCAGAGTCCCCAGCTGCTGGGCGACGCGCACCTCGCTCGCTCGCACCGACACGGCCATGCCGACGACGATGGCCCAGCCGGCGAGCAATGGGGCAAAGAGGAACAGGGCCAGCAGCACCGGCCCCTGGTGGAACACCGCCGATGCGATGGCTGGCTTGGCAAAGAGTGCGACGGCGATCAAGAAAAGGCTGAACACCGTGTAGGAGAGCGCCAGAGTCGGGATCATCACAGCCGCCGCCTTGCCCAAGATGAACTCCTGCTTGCGGATGGGCGTGGTGAGCAGCGGCTCGAGGGTCCCCTGCTCGCGTTCACCGGCCACGGCGTAGGCGGCGAGGGTGCCTGGCGTGAGGACGGGGATCAGGAGGAGGTAGAGGAGCGGGAGCACAACATAGTTGTCGAGGTCGGTACCCGATGAGGGGACGAGGAAGATGGCGACGACGGGCTCGGCGAGGAAGAGCAGCGGCAGGACCGCCATCGACACGACGATCGCCCGCTTGCGCCGGTAGTCGCGCAGCTCTTTTCGGACGACGGCTCGGACGCGTGCGGCATCGGGGGCGATCATCGGGCGGCAGCCTCGACATCTTCGTCGATGAGCTCGAGGTAGACGTCCTCGAGTGAGTGCTGCAGCTCGCTGATGGAGAGCACATCTGCTCCGGCGGCCACCAGGCACCGGGTCAACTCGGGGGCGGCTTGTGTGACATCGGACACCGAAAGCTCGTAGGAGCCCGGCACCTCCGAGGTCCAGCTGTCGACGGAGGGGACCGTAGCGAAGAGGGCCGCGGGATCGCCGAGCGGCGCGAGCGTCTTCACCACCAGGCCCTTCGCGAACAGCTGTGCTCGCAGGTCAGTCGGTCTCCCGACAGTCCGCAGCGTCGTGTTGAGGATGGCCACCCGGTCGCAGAGCTTCTCGGCCTCTTCGAGCCGGTGGGTGGTGAGAAAAATCGTCACTCCCCGTTCCCGGAGGGCGATGAGCAGGTTGTGCACCTCGAGCGCGGCGACCGGGTCGAGGCCCGATGTCGGTTCGTCGAGGAACATGATCGCCGGGTCGCTCAGCAGTGTCCGTGCGAGCCCGACCCGTTGGCGAAGCCCTTTGGAGAGGCCGCCGCAGAGATCGTCGGCCCTATCGCCCAGGTGGACGGCGTGGAGAGCCTCTTTGATCCGGGCGTCAGGATGGTGCAGCCCATAGAGGCCAGCGAAGTACTCGAGGTTCTCGGTCACCGTGAGGCGGAGGTAGAGCCCGGGCGACTCGGGCATGATCGAGATGCGTTGGCGGATCGCCACGCCGTTCTCGGGGCTGAGTGGGATCCCCGCCACTGTGGCTGAGCCCGATGTCGGCTCGATCAAGGTGCCGAGTGTGCGGACGATGGTGGTCTTGCCTGCACCGTTCGGACCGAGAAACCCGAAGACCTCGCCGTAGTCCACCTTGAAGGACACCTGGGAGAAAGCGATCCGCTCGCCGAAGCGCTTGGTCAGCTGCGTGACGACCAGGGCGGGCTCGGCCTTTGTTGCGTCGCGTGCCCCTGCACCGGTCGAGCCACGAGCGTCCACTTCATTCGGCGACGAGCCGTGCCGGGCGCCAGCGTGCAGGTAGCCGGCCTCGGCGTCAGCCTGCTGGTGCGGCACCGTCACTCGGGAGCTTCCCTGCAGCTCGGCGCCTGTCTGGTGGGCTTCATCGGATTACGTCTCCTCGGCCACCTCGCAATGGTAGGCCGCCGACGAGCACTGCCCGGAGGGCATCGATGCGTCAAGGCTTATTGAGTTCCAGCCAGGATGCCGGTCTTGGCTGGGGGGTGGTCCGCCCCCTACCACCGAGTGAGTGGCGTCACCTCTCGCGCTGATATGACGGTTCCGGATGGTCGGTTGCTTCCTGCGCCGGTCCAGTCTGTGAGGCGATTGCGGTGTACTCCATGGTGAACGATCCACCAGCTGTAGCGCGATATCCGCAGCGATGCCGGCGAGTTGCTCGTCGAGCGCGCCGGGCGGGAACCGGTCGTGAC
>PMFN01000002.1 GCA_003155135.1 Acidimicrobiaceae bacterium
CCACCCCAAGACCACCAAAACCGCAGGTCAGGGGCATGTTCCCTGGCCTGATTCGCGTCACCGGGCCGAAGTGGCAACGGACTCGCAACGGATGTTCCCAAGATGGCAACGTCAGCCGAGCAAAGAGGCGCTCGGGGGGGCACCGGCCTCGGCGCCCATCCCTGGCATCGTGTAGGCATAGATAGCGAGCGTGATTGTGGGTGACGCGTACCCGAGCATCTCGCTCACGACCTTCGTTGGAACACCCGAGGCCAACATCGGAGACGCAGCGGTGTGTCTCGTGTCATGCAGGCGGATGCGGGGGAACTTCGCCGCCTTCACCGCGTTGTCGAACCACTTGCTGATCGAGTCGGGATGCGGCGCTACACCCAGCTCGTTTGCGAGAATGAAGCCGCCATCCGAGTATGCCTCCCCCGCCGCGAGCCTCTCCTGTGCTTGGCGCGCACGGTGAGAGCGCAGCAGGGCCACCAGGGACACATCCAACGGAACTGAACGGCGCCCTGCGCCCGTCTTTGCTTCGGACACGATCGCCTTGCCGTCCACGACCACGCGGGTCGAGGTGACCCGCAGCACGCCGCCGTCGAGGTCCACTTCCGACCACCGCAGTCCGCAGAACGCGCCACGACGCAGACCGCGAGCGAGAAGCAGCGTCCACGCCACCGAGAGGCGGTCTTGTTTGGTCGCCGCTCCGGCTTTCCGTATGGCGCGCCCACGCGTGAACCTTGTGGAGAACGCGTTCCGATGCGTTCACCCTCTCTGCTCACGGCAAGCAACAGAGCCGCTGCTCGCTTCGTGACAATCGCCGACACCACTTTGCTCAGCTTCCTCGGGCGCGCCGCACTCCGGTCGAAGCCGCCGACCTCGCATACGGCCGCATCCCTCATGCGCGGCGTGGACATGGAGCCAGACAAGTGGCAGCAACGCCTCTTCGGCTCCGACGCCGAGCGCGTGCTCCTGCTCGTCAGCCGCCAGGCCGGGAAGTCCATGGCGACCGCTGCGGTGGCGCTCGAATCGGCCCTGTGCCAACCGGGCAGCACCGTGCTTCTGGTCAGCGTCTCGATGCGCCAGAGCGCGGAGTTGCTCTCGAAGGCCTCGGCGCTCGCAGTTGCCCAGCACATTCACCCCATCGCCCTCGACCAGCAGTCCGTCCTCAGTCTGAAAACTGCACAACGGGTCACGACTCATCTCATTGCCAGGAAAGGCGCCGGTTATCACGGGTTATGCAGCCGACGCGCTCGTCCTCGACGAGGCCTGCTACATCGCCGACAGCCTGTTCTACGCCACGCGGCCGATGCTGGCCGTGAGTGGTGGGCGGCTCATCGCGCTCAGCTCTGCCAATGGGCAGCGCAGCTGGTTTTGGCGGGCCTGGGTGTCGGACGAGGACTGGCTGCGGGTGAAGGTCCCGGCCACCGAGGTGTCGCGCATTCCGCCAGCGTTCCTCGAAGTCGAACGCTCCAGCCTGCCCGAGGCCGTTTACGCATCGGAGTACATGGCTGAGTTCAGGTCAGCCGCCGACAGTGTCTTCGACGCCGACTCGGTCCACGGTGCCCTGACCGGCGAGGTCGTGCCCTTGTTCGGCGCACCCGGTCACCAGCTCGGCCTCCCCGAAAGCGGCGTGACGCCCATCTTCGGCGCATCGTCATGAGAGTCCCTGCTTACTGGCGGGACCTAACCGGCGTTTCGAGACACCCTGATGTCCGACCAGTATCGGCATATTGCGGAAAGCCCGATGACTGAGAGGCACAACGTTGCGGTGGACCCTCTCCCAACGATCGAAATGGTCGGTGCTCTCACAGTTCGCCACTGTCTGATGCGACCGATCTCGTCTTCGAGTACATGACGGCGACACTTGACGAAGTTGGGTGGCCAGTTCCTGCGCGGTCGTCGGACCTTCCGGAAGACTGGCGACGCGAGGTAGATGACCTTGCTGGGTCCTACCCTCCACCGGGAATGTTCCTAGTTGCCTACCGTCACCAGCGACCAATCGGTGGTGTGGGCTTGCGGGTGAGGGAGCGAGGAACGGCCGAAGTTAAACACCTCTACGTTCGCCCTGACGAGCGAGGAGGCATGGGACGCCTACTCATGGAACAGCTCCATAGACGGGCCGCCGACGGTGGCATACGACGACTCGTACTCGACGTACTTATGAGCCGAACTCACGTTATCGAGCTTTATCGACAACTTGGCTACACCGATACAGAGCCCTATACCCATGAGCCGGTACCTGTGATCTTCATGGAGCTGCTTCTGACCTAGGCCGCCCGAGCCCCGTCTGGATGGCGCAGAATGCCGGTTGTCGAGCGCCTACATCCGGCGAACTGGCTACCACGCAAGTGCCGGTCGATAGCATTCTGAGTGTCCTACCGAACCGGCGGCTAGGGACACTCACGGGTCGGTCAACCACAAGAGGGTTGCAGGGCGTGTCAGTCCCACGGGATGTCCACTGCCATGATCGAAATATCATTGTTAAATGGCTGACGCTCCTCATGACTTCGACTCGTCCTACGAGGGGACGCCCCCCTGGGACATTGGGCACCCGCAACCAGCATTCTTGGCTTTGGCCCGATCCGGAGCTCTGACCGGTCGCGTTCTCGATGTTGGATGTGGAACGGGCGAACACGCACTGATGGCCGCCAAGCTCGGTCTCGATGCCACCGGAATCGACTTCTCACCGAGGGCAATCCGTCTGGCTGAGCAAAAAGCCCAAGAGCGAGGCCTTGATGCCCGTTTCTTCGTGGCCGACGCACTGGAGCTCGAATCGAGCAGCGATAAGTACGACACTGTCTTGGATTGCGGCTTGTTTCATGTGTTCGATGATCGCGACCGAGCCCGCTTTGTCAAAAGCCTCACTGCGACCGTTGAAGCTGACGGTCGCTATTTCATGCTCTGCTTTAGCGACCAACAGCCCGGGGACTGGGGACCGCGGCGGGTGAGCAGAGCCGAGATTCAGTCGAGCTTCACCGATGGGTGGCGCATCGACTCGATCGAGAAGTCCCTGATCGAGATCACCATCGACCCCGAGGGAGCATGCGCTTGGCTTGCGGTCATTGCCAGGTCCTAGTGTCCTGAGTCGGAGA
>PMFN01000047.1 GCA_003155135.1 Acidimicrobiaceae bacterium
CCTGGTAGCTCATCGTGCTCCTGTCTCGGGTCGGCGCAATGCGGGGGGCTCGCACTGTCATGGCGGCACGAAGCAACTCTGCAGGGCGCGGGTATCCGAGCCGTTTCCTCTCCGTGAACGCAGCGTGAATCGATACCCGCGAGCGACGGGAACCGCGAGACACGCCGAGTTCACGTGGTGCTGTCCCTGCGGACACGAAGAGGAAACATTCGATCCGTACAGTTCGTCTCGAACGAACCTCGCGAAAAGAGCCTGAACGTGGCGATAGCCGCCCCCCGCCGTTGAACCCGCCTCCCACCGGAACCAGCTCGCTGCACCCACACGTCGTCGTGCTCTTCGGTGCGACCGGTGACCTGGCCAAGCGCAAGCTGCTCCCGGGTCTCCTCCAGCTCAGCCACACCGGGTTGCTCCCCCACTACCACGTGGTCGGGACCTCTCTCGAGGAACTCGACGACGAGGAGTTCCGCCAGGTGGCACGCGCGGCGTGCGACCGGTTCGCCCGACGAGAGACCTTCGACCGCCAGTGGTCGCACTTCGCAGAGCGGCTGCACTACGTGCCCCAGTCGGCGGGCGCCGCCGGACTGGCCGACAAGGTGGCCCACACCGAGCGCCTCCTCGGCGGCTCGCCGCAGCGTCTCCATTACCTGAGCATCCCGCCGTCGGCAGCGAATTCGGTGGTGCGGACGCTGAAGGATGCGAACCTCGTCGACCGTGCCCGCATCATCTTGGAGAAGCCCTTCGGCGTGGACCTCGCCACCGCCAGACATCTCAACGCCACGCTGCACGACACGTTCACCGAGGAGCAGGTCTTCCGGATCGACCACTTCCTCGGCAAGGAGGCCGCCCAGAACATCTTGGCCTTCCGCTTCGCCAACGGCCTGTTCGAGCCGATCTGGAACCGCAACCACATCGACCACATCCAGATCGACGTGCCTGAGGAGCTTTCGGTCGGGGCCCGGGAGGGCTTCTACGAGGCCACCGGGGCATTTCGCGACATGGTCGTGACCCACCTGTTCCAGGTCCTCGCCTTCGTGGCCATGGAGCCCCCCACCGCGCTCGAGCCGAGTGCGATCAGCGAGGAGAAGAACAAGGTCTTCCGCTCCCTGCGGCCGATCGACGTCACGAGCGTGGTGCGCGGGCAGTACAAGGGCTACCGGGACCTCCCGGGGGTCGCCCCCGACTCGCAGACCGAGACCTTCGTCGCCCTGCGCTGCGAGATCGACAACTGGCGCTGGGCCGGCGTGCCGTTCTTCCTGCGCACCGGCAAGCGGATGGCCGAGGGCGCGCGCATCATCTCGATCGCCTTCCGTGAGCCGCCGAAGAGCATGTTCCCGGCGGGCTCGGGTGTCGGGGCCCAGGGCCCGGACCATCTCACCTTCGACCTGGCCGATGCATCGAAGCTTTCCCTCTCGTTCTACGGCAAGCGCCCGGGGCCAGGGATGGTCCTCGACAAGCTGAGCCTGCAGTTCGCCTTGGAGGAGACGGGCCACGAGCTCGACGTGCTCGAGGCCTACGAGCGCCTGAAGCACGACGCCATGAGCGGTGACCAGACGCTGTTCACCACGGCCGAGGGTATCGAGCGCCTCTGGGAGGTCTCCTCGCCGCTGCTCGAGAACCCGCCGCCGGTCGAGCTCTACGAGCCCGGCTCGTGGGGGCCGGAGTCCATGCACGACCTCATCGCCCCCCAGCAGTGGCGCCTGCCGTTCGAGCGCAAGTGGCGGAGGCGCCCCGAGATGTAGGCGGCACCGTCCTCCTGTGTGCGGGCCGGTCAATCGTGGCAGGCTCAACGCCATGAAGTTGGCGGTGCTGGGAGCGGGCTCGTGGGGGACGACGGTGGCGTCGATCGCCGTCCACAATCATCCGACGGTGCTGTGGGCGCGCAGCGCGGAGGTGGCTGGCGCCATCAATGAGCGCCACGAGAGCCCCGACTACCTTCCGGGCTTCGGACTGCCCAAGCGACTCGGCGCCACCGCCGATATGGAAGAGGCCGTCGCCGATGCCGACCTGATCATCGTCGGGGTTCCGACGGCCGGGTTCCGTGGGACGCTCGAGGCCGCCGCGCCGTTCATCCGGCCTTGGGTCCCCGTGGTGAGCCTGGCCAAGGGCCTCGAGCAGGGCACGCTGCTGCGCATGACCGAGATCATCCGCGAGGTGCTGCCCGGCCATCCCGCCGCCGCCCTCACCGGGCCCAACATCGCGAGCGAGATCATGGCTGGCTACGCGGCGGCCAGCGTGATCGCCACCGACGACCTTGACGTGGCCCAGGCCATCCAGCGCATCCTGTCGCGCCATGTCTTTCGCATCTACATCAATGACGACGTCCTCGGCTGCGAGCTCTGCGGGGCGTTCAAGAACGTGGTCGCCATCGCAGCCGGCATGGGGCAGGGCATTGGTGTCGGCGACAACACGAGGGCCGCGGTCATGACCCGCGGCCTCGCCGAGATCACGCGCCTCGGCGTGACAATGGGAGCGAAGCCCGCCACGTTCGGCGGCTTGGCCGGCATGGGCGACCTCATCGCCACGTGTATGAGCCCGCACAGCCGGAACCGTTCGGTGGGCGAGCAACTCGGCCGCGGTCGCCCGCTCGAGGAGATCCTCGCAGGGATGAACATGGTGGCCGAGGGTGTGAAGACGGCCTCACTGGTTCTCCAGCTCGGCGAGCAGCACGGGATCGACCTGCCGGTCTGCTGGGAGATCAACCGGGTCATCAGTGGCGAGGCGACGATCAACGAGGCCTACCGGGGCCTCACGCCGCCGCAACACGAGGCGCAGCCGGGCTGAGCGTTGCCTCAGGCGGCGAACACCGCCGTCGGGCTCACGATGGTGGCGACCAGCTGGCGGAAGCGGCGGATCTCGCTCGCACCGAGCAGCGCGACCGGCGCGGCGAGGAGGACCGACGCGGAGGCCTCACCGAACCCCTCTTCGATCCACTCCGCGCCGAGGCGGTCGAGTATCGCCCGCATGGGCCGGTTGTCGGTCAGGACCTCGGCCGAGAAGTGGGTGATGCCCATCTCGAGGGCGGCCACCACCAGCGCACCGACGAGGATGTTGCCCATGCCCATGCCGTGGTACTCGTCGGCGACGCCGACCGCCATCTCGGCCACGCTCGGGTCCGAATGCAGCCGCACGAAGCGCGCCGAGCCGACGTAGGACTCCTCAGGCCCCTCGAACGCCACCCAGACGAAGTGATTCGCGTAGTCGACATCGCAGAGCAGATCCAAGAGCTCGGACGAGGCCTCGGCCGCAGAATGGAAGCGCTCGTAGCGCGACTCCTCGGAGTAGTGGCTCATTGCCTCCGCCGCCCGCTGGCGGTCCTTGCGCAGCAACGGGCGCACCGAGACGCGGCTCCCGTCTCGCAGCGTCACCTCGACGGGCTCAGCGGCCTCGGCGAGGCGGGAGGCGGCAACCGTGGCGAGGCGCTCGGGGAAAGCGGCATCGTGGCCCACCAGCCGCTCCATCGCCCCGAGGTCACCGGTGAACCCCACGACCGGCTCGAGGGCCACGACCGTCGCATTGCGCGGGGCACGGCGCAAGACGGCGAGCTCGCCCACGATGGAGCCTGGGCCCAGGGTGCCGAGCTCGTGGATCGAGCCGCCGACCTGACGCCGGATGCCGACAGTGCCCGCGGTGATGAGGAAGAAGGTCGAGCCGACGTCCCCCTGGCGGATGATCGCCTCACCCTCTACCGCACTGAAAGGGCAGAGGGACAGTTTCGCGGCGTCGGCAGGGCCCAGGGTCCAATCCGGACGCTCGGGCTCTTCGTTCCCCATAGCCGCATGGTACCGGCGCCCAACGGAGCGAGCCGCTGCTCGGTGAGCAAATGGCAAACGATTGCGACGGTTTCGTTTCGTGCGCACCTCACCTGCAGTTGCCGTCGCAGACCCCCTGCGGGCCGCCCACGACCGGCTCCTCGTCGAGGTGGCGGCGCTCACGACCTCCGGGGACTGGTTGGCGTACCTCGGAGCCATGCGGCGGTTCCACCGGTACTCGGCCACCAACGTGCTGATGATCATGAGCCAGCGCCCCGACGCCTCGCTCGTCGCTGGCTTCGGCACGTGGAAGAGGATGGGCCGCCACGTGCGGAAGGGCGCGCGCGGCATCGCCATCTGGGCGCCGATGCTCCGGCGCGCGACCGACGCCGCCGATGACGCGGGTGCACGGCTCTACGGGTTCCGCCTCGCCCACGTCTTCGATGTGGCCGACACCGACGGCTCCCCGCTCCCCGCGCCACCGAAGCGGGCACGGGCCACGCTCTTGGGGGGCGCCGCGCCCGAGGGGATGTGGGACGAGCTGGTCCGCCAGGCGGCGACGGCGGGCTTCGAGGTCGTGTGCGTCGACGCCATCGACGGGTCCGACGGTGCTAACGGCATGACCAGCTACGCGGCGCGCCGCATCGAGCTAGCCCTCGAAGGACGCTCGCCGGCCTCGCTCGCCAAGACGCTGGCCCACGAGCTCGCGCACGTGGCGCTCCACGAGGGGTGCTCGTACCTCGAGCGCCGCGAGCAGCTCGAGGTGGAGGCCGAGTCGGTGGCCTTCTTGGTGTGCGCGGCGTTCGGGCTCGACGCCATGGACTATTCGCTCGGCTACGTGTCGAACTGGTCGGGGGGCGACCCCGACGTCGTGCTGCGCACCGCCGACACGGTCCGCAACTGCGCACGCGTCGTCGTCGAGCAGGCCGGTCGGGCCGGCGTGTCGCTCGACGCCTACGGCATTGGCCAACCACCGGTGTGTGACTGAGCCGGGAACCGCCCGACGGCACGCACGCGGCGGTGGCTAACTTGTGGCTGACCCGGCGGGCCCCCGTCGCGCAGACGACCTCTCGAAAGGCCACCAGATGCCACCTGCCGAGCCCCGTGCCTATCCGCTGCTCTTCGGCGGCGAGCAGCACGAGCCCGAGCTGGGCCACTACGACGTGATCAACCCCGCCACCGAAGAGGTGGTCGGTCGCGCCCCGGAGGCCAGCGTCGCCCAGGTGGCCGAGGCCGCACGGGCCGCCCGGGAAGGCCAGCGCAGCTGGTCGCGCACGAGCCCCGAAGAGCGAGCCGGCGTGCTGGCCCGTGCCGCCGACATCCTGGCGGCGAAGAGCGCGCAGGTCGCGACCCTGGCACAGGCCGAGACCGGCGCCACGATGGGGGTGGCGAAGGCTCTTCAGGTCGGGGTCACCGTCGCCCGGCTCCGCCGCTACGCGGCGGGCGCTCTCGAGCCCACCGACGAGCCGATCGCCCCGCAGGTGACCGCGCCCACGGCGCTGGCGGCCGGCGGGTTGGTGAATGCGATCGCCGTGCGACACCCGGTGGGCGTGGTCACGTGCATCACGTCGTACAACAACCCGCTGGCCAACACGGCGGGAAAGGTCGCACCCGCACTCGCCATGGGCAACAGCGTCCTGGTCAAGCCGGCACCGCAGAACCCGTTGGCCGTCTTCGAGCTGGCCGAGGTGTTCGCCGAGGCGGGCCTGCCGCCCGGCGCGTTCAATGTGGTGACCGGCTCGGGCCCCGAGGTCGGCCAGGCCGCGTGCGAGGCGCCCGAGGTCAACATGGTCAGCTTCACCGGTTCGACGTCGGTCGGGACGCGCATCGCCGAGGGCGCGGGCCGACAGATGAAGCGCCAGCTGATGGAGCTGGGCGGGAAGGGCGCGGCCCTCGTCTTCGACGACGCCAACCTGAAGGCGGCGGCGGGCGGCATCGGGAGCGTGTTCACCTTCTACTCCGGCCAGATCTGCACGGCCCCGACGCGGGTGCTCGCCCAGCGGGGCATCTACGACGAGCTGATCGGGCGCCTCGGCGGCCTGGCCGGGGCGCTGCAGGTCGGCGACCCGCTCGACCCCGCCACGGTCGTCGGCCCGGTCATCTCGGCCGCCCACCGCGAGCGGGTGGAGGGCTACGTCGCCGCCGGGCGCGACGGGGGGGCCGAGCTCGTAGCCGGCGGCGAGCGTCCCGACATCGATCGCGGCTTCTACGTGGCACCGACGCTGCTCGCTGGCTGCCGCAACGACATGCGAGTGGCACAAGAGGAGATCTTCGGCCCCGTCATCGTGGTCATCCCCTTCGACGAGGAGGAAGAGGCGATTGCCCTCGCCAACGACTCGATGTTTGGGCTGATGGACTACGTCTTTTCGGCCGACACCGCGCGGGCCTACCGCGTGGCTCGCCGGCTGGAGGCGGGCGGGGTGGGGGTCAACACCGTCGGGCGCAACATGGAGGCGCCCTTTGGTGGCTTCAAGTACTCGGGGGTGGGACGCGATTGCGGTTCGTACGCGCTCGAGGCCTACAGCGAGCTGCAGGGGATCGTCTGGCCCAGTTGACCAGCGCGTCCGGTTGCGAGCGGGCTACGTTCGCAAGCAGCGCCACAGGGGGAGGGTCAACGTGGAGTTCGGCTTGTTCATCCAGGGGTACGTGCCGCAGTATCGGCGGGACCAGGACCCCGAGGCGGAGCACCACGCCTTCATGAACGAGCTCGAGGCCGTGCGCCTGGCCGACCAGGTGGGCTTCAAGTACGTCTGGGTCACCGAGCACCACTTCCTCGACGAGTACTCCCACCTCTCGGCCAACGACGTCATCTTGGGCTACCTGGCGCACTCGACCGAGCGCATCCACCTGGGCTCGGGGATCTTCAACCCCCTACCCCAGGTGAACCACCCGGTCAAAGTGGCCGAACGCGTCGCCATGCTCGACCACCTCTCGGAGGGCCGCTTCGAGTTCGGCACCGGCCGGGGTGCCGGCAGCCACGAGATCTTGGGCTTCCTCCCCGACATGGAGGACCTCTCGAAGACCCGCGAGATCTGGGAGGACGTCATCGGCGAGTTCCCCAAGATGTGGATGGAGGACGTCTACGAGGGCTACGAGGGCAAGTACTGGTCGCTCCCGGCGCGCCGCATCCTGCCCAAGCCCTACTCGAAGCCCCACCCTCCCATGTGGTACGCCGCGGGCAACACCTCGAGCTGGGAGATGGCCGGGCACCGCGGGCTCGGCGTCTTGGGCTTCGCCATCGGCCGGATGTCCGAGTTCGACGCGGTGCGCGACGCGTACAAGCAAGCGATCGCCACGGCCGAGCCGGTGGGCGCCTTCGTCAACGACAACATCATGATCTGCCTCGCCGCCTACGTCGACGAGGACGGCAGCCGGGCGCGCCAGCAGATGATCGCGGCGCGGCCGAACTACCTGACGTCGAACGTCTTCCGTTACCACGACACATTCCCCCATCCGAAGGGCATCCCGGTATGGCCCGAGGTGATTCCCGACCTCAGCACCGAGGACGTCGAGCGGGGCATCCGGGCGGGTTCGACGATCGTGGGCGACCCCGACGAGGCGATCGCCCAGTGCCAGCGCTGGGTCGACGCCGGTCTCGACCAACTGACCTTCGGCATCGGCCCGGGCTCCCAGGAAGAGCAGCTCGAGACCATCCGGCTCATCGGGACCCACGTGATCCCGAAGCTCGACACCGAGCCGCTGCACCGCACCACGGTCCAGCGCCTGGCGGCCGTCTGATGGGGCCCGCACTCGAGGGCGCCAGGGTGGTGGTCGCCGGTGCTACCGGCCAGGTCGGAGAACCCGTGGCGGTCGCCCTGGCCCAGCGCAACGAGGTCTACGCCGGGGCGCGCTTCACCGACCCGGCCGCGCGCCGTCGCCTCGAGGCGGCGGGCGTGCGCTGCGTGCCGATCGACCTGCTCGCCGGCGACGTGGCCCGGCTGCCCGCCGACGCGGACGTGGTGCTCAACTTCGCGGTGGCGAAATCGAACCGGTGGGGGACCGACCTCGACGCGAACGCCGGGGGCCTCGGGTGGCTGATGGACCACCACCGCCGCGCCCGAGCGTTCTTGCACTGCTCGTCGACCGCCGTCTACAAGCCGGCAGGGCACCAGGCCCTCGCCGAGGACGCGCCGCTCGGTGACAACCACGGTGTCTGGTCGTTCCTCTCCACGTACTCGATCTCGAAGATCGCCACCGAGGCGATGGCGAGGTGGGGTGCGCGCCGCTACCAGCTGCCGACCACCATCGCCCGCCTGTCGGTGCCCTACGGCGATCGGGGCGGCTGGCCCGCCATCCACCTCGAGATGGTGCTCGCCGGCAACCCGATCGCCGTGCACGCAAACGCGCCGAGTATCTACCACCCGATCCACGAGCGCGACATCGTCGCCATGGTCCCGGGCCTCCTGGCGGCGGCCAGCGTCCCTGCCACCGTCGTGAACTGGGGCGGGAGCGACCCGGTCAGCATCGAGGAGTGGTGCGGCTACTTCGGCGAGCTGACCGGGAAGGCGCCCTCGTTCGAGCCGACCGACCAGACACTCGACAGCGTGGCCATCGACGTGACGAAGATGACCGAGCTGCTCGGCGCCACGACCGTCGGGTGGCGCGACGGCATGCGCCAGATGGTCCGGGCGCGCCACCCCGAGCTCTTCTGAGCCCCTTCGCGCACCGAACCGGCGGGCCGCCACGACGCGCGGCTCGGTACGCTGCTCCGAACGAGGTGAGAGGATCGAATGGTGGGATTCAACTTTTCCGAGAGCCCCGAGCGACAGCTGCTCCGTGAGTCGGTCCACGCTGTCGCTGCGAGCTTCGGCCATGAGTACTACGTCGAAAAGGCCACGTCGGGGGGCAAGTCCGACGAGCTGTGGAAGGCCCTCGCCACCCAGGGCTTCGTCGGGGTGAACCTCCCCGAGGAGTATGGCGGCGGCGGGATGGGCCTGGCCGAGCTGGCGGTAGTGGCCGAGGAGTGCGCAGCGGCAGGGGTGCCCCTGCTCTTGTTCCTCGTCTCGCCGGCCATCTGCGGCGAGATCCTCTCCCGGTTCGCCACCCCCGAGCAGTGCGCCCAGTGGCTGCCCCCACTCGCCAACGGCGAGGCCAAGATGGCCTTTGCCATCACCGAGCCCGACGCCGGCTCCAACAGCCACCGGATCTCGACGACGGCCGTTCCGTCGGAGGGCGGCTACCGGATCAACGGCACGAAGTACTACATCTCGGGGGTGGACGAGGCGGCCCAGATCCTCGTCGTCACCCGCACCGGGCTCGACGAGGCCACTGGCCGCGCCACGCTCAGCCTCTTCGTCGTCGACTCGGACGCACCGGGCCTCGAGGTTGTCCCGCTCCCCGTCGAGATCCGCGCCCCGGAGAAGCAGTTCACGCTGTTCTTCGACGACGTTGCGGTGGACCCCTCGCGCTGCATCGGCGGCGAGGGAGCGGGGCTGCGGACGCTCTTCTTCGGCCTCAACCCCGAGCGCGTGGTCTCCGCCGCCGTCTTGAACGGGGTGTCGCGCTATGCACTGGACAAGGCGGCGCGCTACGCCAACGAGCGCCAGGTGTGGGGGGTGCCGATCGGCACCCACCAGGGGCTCGCCCACCCACTGGCCGAGGCGGCGATCGCCGTCGAGTTGGCACGGCTCATGTGCGACAAGGCGGCGTGGCTCTTCGACGAGGGGCAGGACGCAGCCGAGGCGTCCAACATGGCGAAGTTCGCCGCCGCCGACGCGGCAGGGATCGCCCTCGACCGGGCCATCGAGACCCACGGGGGCAACGGCATGGCGACCGAGTACGGCCTGGCGACGCTGTGGGGGATCGTCCGGCTGCTCAAAGTGGCGCCGGTGAGCCGCGAGATGCTGCTGAACTTCGTCGCCCAACGCACGCTCGGGCTCCCGAGGTCGTACTGACGTGGCGGCCGTCGACGTCGAGCTCGACGAGGCGTACCCGGGAGTGGCCACCGTCCGGCTCAACCAGCCGGAGCGGCGCAACGCGCTCAGCGCCGAGGTCGTCGCCGACCTGGTCGCCGCGTTCGACCGCATCGAGTCCGACAGCGCCCTCGGCGCGGTCGTGGTCACCGGGGCGCCCCCCGCATTCTGCGCAGGGGGATCCCTGAGCGACCTCGAGAACCTCGAGACGACCGATGACGCGCTTGCCATCTACGAGGGGTTCCTGCGGGTCCGCCGCTCGCCGCTGCCGACCATCGCCGCGGTCAACGGCGCGGCCGTCGGGGCGGGCCTCAACCTGGCCATCAGCTGCGACCTCCTGCTCGCGAGCAACGACGCCCGCTTCGACGCCCGCTTCCTCGACCTGGGGCTCCACCCCGGCGGCGGCAGCACCTGGCTCCTGCGGGAGGCGGCCGGGCACCAGGCGGTGGTCGCCATGGTGCTGTTCGGCCAGATCCTCTCGGGCGAGGAGGCGGCAGCGGCGGGACTCGTCTACCGCTGCGTGCCGGCGGACGAATTGCTCCCCGTGGCGCTGTCGATGGCAGCGCGCGCCGCCTCGTTCCCTCGCCAGCTCGTACGGCGCACGAAGGAGACCGTCCGGGCCATGGCCGGGGTGCGCGAGCTCGACGACGCCGTCGCCCTCGAGGTGGCCGCCCAGCTCTGGTCGGCCGGACAGCCCGACTTCGCCGAGCGCCTCGCCGCGCTCCAGGCCCGCATCGCCGGCCGCTGAGCGCACGGCTCGCACGGTGACCTACACCCACGGCCACCATCCATCGGTGCTGCGCAGCCACACGTGGCGCACCGCCGAGAACTCGTGCGCCTACCTCCTCCCGTGGTTGCAGCACGGCGATTCGCTCCTCGATGTCGGGTGCGGTCCGGGCACCATCACCGTCGACCTCGCGCAGCGCGTGGCGCCGGGCCCCGTCGTCGGCCTCGACGCCGCCACCTCCGTCCTGCACGGCGCAACGGCGCTGCCGGTGACCGAGGGGACCCGCGTGGGCTTTTGCGCCGGGTCGGTGCTCGCCCTGCCCTTCGACGACACGAGCGTCGACGTCGTCCACGCCCATCAGGTGCTCCAGCATCTCGCCGACCCCGTCGCCGCGCTCAGCGAGATGGCGAGGGTGCTGCGACCCGGTGGCATCCTCGCCGTGCGCGACGCCGACTTCGGCGCGTTTGCGTGGGCGCCCGCCGACCCGCTCCTCGACCGCTGGCTCGAGCTGTACCACGAGGTGACCGCCGAGAACGGCGCCGTGGCTGACGCGGGGCGCCACCTGCTCGGCTGGGCGCGCGCGGCAGGCCTCGTGGTCGAGGCGATT
Organism: Acidimicrobiaceae bacterium; assembly: GCA_003155135.1. Classification (GTDB taxonomy): domain Bacteria; phylum Actinomycetota; class Acidimicrobiia; order Acidimicrobiales; family RAAP-2; genus Bog-515. Next base: position 10,996 of record PMFN01000047.1, read on the forward strand.
TCGACGTCCACGTGGACGTTCGCCGATCCGGCTCAGCGCGCCTGGTGGGGCGGGCTCTGGGCCGAGCGGGTGACCGCGTCGGACCTCGCCACCCAGGCGATCCGCTACGAGCTCTCCGACGCGGCTGAGCTCGAGGCCATCGCCGGCGCGTGGCGGCGGTGGGCGGAGGAGCCTGACGGGTTCTTCGCCGTGCTCCACGGCGAGGTGGTAGCCCGTCACCCCGGGCTGCGGTGACCGGCGCGAGGTAGCGTCACCGGGCATGGAAACGGCGACGACCACGATCATGGTTCCGGGTCCCGACGGGCGCGAGCTGTGCGTCGAATCGGGCGGCGACCCCCACGGCCGGGCGGTGCTCGTCCACGACGGCACACCGAACTCCCGGCACCTGTACCCACCGCTCCTGGCCGACGCCGAGCGCGACGGGATCCGCCTGCTCAGCTACGACCGCCCCGGCTACGGCCGCTCGACCGCCCAGCCCGGGCGGAGCGTGGCGGACTGCGCGAACGACGTGCGCGCCATCGCCTCGGCGCTCGGGATCCACCGGATGGGCGTCTGGGGCATCTCGGGTGGCGGCCCCCACGCGCTGGCCTGTGCTGCGCTGTTGCCCGACCTCGTCTGCGCGGTGGGCTCGCTGGCGTCGATCGCCCCCTACGGGGTCCCGGGCCTCGACTTCTTCAGCGGCATGGGCGCGGACAACCTCGACGACATCACCCTGTTCCTGTCCGACCCGGTCGCCGCCAGGAAGAAGTCCAGGCAGGACCGAGACGAGTTCTTGGAGGTCACGCCCGAACAGCTGGCGGCGAGCTGGGCGACACTGCTCTCCGGCGCCGATCTGGCGGCGCTCAACGACGACCTCGCCGAGTACATGGTCAGCTCGATGAAGGACGGCCTCGAACCGGGCGACCAGGGATGGTGGGACGACGCATGCGCCCACATGGCCGACTGGGGGTTCGGCTTCGCGGACATCTCGGTTCCGGTGCAGCTGTGGCACGGCGAACAGGACCGGTTCGTGCCGTTCCAGCACGGCCAGTGGCTGGCTGCCCAGATCCCCGGCGTCGAGGCCCACCTGACGCAGGCTGATGGCCACCTGACCCTCCTCGACCACGTTCCCGAGGTCCACGAGTGGCTGCTTGAGCGCTTCTAAGAGCCGCCCCACACGGCGCTCGGGGGCGAGCCGTCGTCCCCGTGAAGGCGGCTCGTGGGGGAACGCACGCCCGCTGCCCAGACCACGTGGATTGTACGATCACCCGAAGCCCCGGTTCACCGGGCAGGAGGGGGACCAGGGTGGGACCAGGCGACGTGGAGTCCGAGCCGGCATCGCAGGCGGCACCTGACAACTGGTCGCGTTGGGGCGCCGACGACGAGCGCGGCGCGCTCAACCTCATCACGACCGACGCGGTGCGAGCCGGGGCGGGGTGCGTTCGGACCGGCAAGGTTTACCCACTGGCGCTGCCCATCGACGGCGACTCGCTCCCCATCTTCGCTGGCCGGCCGCCAGCTCAGCGGCTCACCTGGAACAGCCCGGCGGACGAGGATGAGTTCGTGCCCTACGGCGCCCCGCCCGGCATGGGCTCGAGCGAGGACCTGCTCGTCATCCCGACCCACCTCGGCACCCACATGGACGCTCTCAGCCACGTGTTCTCGGAGGGCACCATCTACAACGGCTACCCCGCCTCCTCGCACCGGACGCGCGCGGGTGCAACGCGCTGCGGCATCGAGCGCAACGGCGCCTTCGCTGGGCGCGCCGTGCTCCTCGACGTCGACCGCCACACCGGGGGCCTCGAGCCCGGCCAGCCCATCGACGGGGCGCTCTTGGAGGAGTGCCGAGCCGCGCAGCGCTGCGACATCGGCTCCGGTGACATCCTCTTGGTGCGCACGGGGTGGACCGAGCGTTTCGTGGCCGACGCGCGCTCGGCGGGATGGAGCCAGGCCGGCCTCGGGCTCGGTGCAGTCGCCTTCATCGCCGATCACGAGATCGCCGCCGTCGGCGCCGACAACTCGAGCGTCGAGGCGATCCCGTTCGACCGGGGCGTGTTCATGGGCCTTCACCTCGCCCTGCTGCGGGGGCTCGGGGTCACCCTGCTCGAGCACCTCTGGCTGGCCGAGCTCTCGGCCGACCGATGCTACGAGATGCTGCTCAGCGTCGGCGGCCTGCCGGTGCGCGGGGCGACCGGCAGCCCGGTCAACCCCATCGCCATCGGTTGACCAGGCCCGGGCTCAGGACCCGGTGGTGGCCGGTGTCACTTCGGCGTGCTCGAGCAGGTGGCGAACATCGATCACCTGCTGGGTGGTGAGGTCGGCGTGCTTCGGTCGCTCGAGGACGACCGACTCGTCGCCGAGGGTGACGCGGAAGTGGCCCTTGTGGGTCTCTTCGACCGTGCCCACCTGCTCCAACAGGGAGATGACGTCGTGCCACTGGATGTTGTGACCCGTCGGATGCGTGAAGATCTTCTCGACGGTGGCCCGGTGGTGGCCATCGAGGTGCTCGGCTGACATAGTTCCTCCTCGGTTTGCCCCGATCCTACGGCCCGTGGCGCCGGCGGCGGAATGGGGGCGCCCGGTCCCGGCCAGTAGCCTTGGTCGCCCGGTGCGCCCAGGCAGGCACCAGGCAGGCACCCGAGGAAGATCGAGGAGGCGGGATGGACGAGCACGACGGGCCCGGCACCACGCTGGCCGGCATCAAGGTGCTCGACCTAACGCGCAACCTGGCCGGTCCCTTCGCCACCATGATCCTGGGGGACCTCGGGGCCGACGTCGTCAAGGTCGAAGCACCCGGGCGCGGCGACGACACCCGGGAGTGGCGCCCGCCGAGCTGGAACGGGGAGAGCACCCAGTTCCTGGCGGCGAACCGCAACAAGCGCTCGATCGCCGTCGACCTCGACGACCCGGCTGGAGCGGGCATCGTACGAGCGCTGGCCCGGCGCAGCGACATCGTGATCGAGAGCTTCAAGCCCGGCTCGCTCGACAAGCGCGGGCTCGGCTATGACGCGCTCGCCGCCGAGAACCCGGGCCTCATCTTCTGCACCATCTCCGCGTTCGGCGACGTCGGCCCGATGGCCGGGCGCCCGGGTTATGACCCGGTGATCCAGGCCTACTCGGGGATGATGAGCATCACCGGTGAGGCAGACCGCCCCCCGGTGCGCCTGCCCATCGGCGCCATCGACCTCGGCACCGGCCTGTGGTGCACCATCGCCATCCAGTCCGCCCTGCTGCGACGCCGTGAGAGCAGGCGGGGCTGCTTCATCGACACGAGCCTCTTCGAGGTCGCAGTCTGGTGGCTCTCGTACCACCTCGGTGGCTATCTGGCGACGGGGAGCGTCCCCCAGCGCCACGGGACGAGGGCGGCGTTCCTCGCCCCCTACGAGGTGTTCCCGACCGCCGAGGGCGAGATCATGGTCTGTGCGGGCAACGACCACCTCTTCGAGGTGCTCTGCGCGGTGCTCGGCACCGACGAGCTCGCCGGCGAGGAGCGCTTCGCCACCAACGCGGAGCGCGTCGCCAACCGTGACGAGCTGCGGGCCCTGCTGAGCGCGGTGTTCGCGCAGCGCAGCGCGGCGGAGTGGGAGGAGCGTCTCCTCGCCCGGCAGTTCCCCGCCAGCCGCATCCGCAGCATCGCCGACATGGCCCATGACCCCCAGGTCGCCGCACTCGGCCTCTTGGCCCATGTCACGCACCCGAACATCGCCGACCTGACCCTGGTCGACAGCCCGGTCTCCCAGGACGGGCAACGGGCGCTGCTGCGGTTGGCGCCGCCGCTGCTCGGCCAGCACACCGACGAGGTGCTCGGCGAGCTCGGGATCGCCGCCGACGAGGTGGCCGGACTGCGGGCCCGCGGCGTGCTCGGCGTGGTGCCGGCAGCGAGGGGCACGACCGCAGGTGGCCTCCCCGATCCCGCACACGGTCCCCGCTAATCTCGGGTCCGTCGGACGATGTGGAGGGTGTCGGTGCGCGAGCAGCGTCGGAAGAGCGGGTCGTGCTCGCAGGGGTCGCGCGTGGCGATGGCGCTCGGGCGACGCTCGTGAGCGAGCGCACCCATACGACGCAGAGCCCCGTCATCTACCGCTGCGGGCACTGCGCCGGGCTGGTGCACCTGAGCGATGCTTCGCAGCGCGCCGCCTGGTGCCGGCGGTGCGGGCGGATCGTGCCGGTGCACGAGGACGGTGGCGGGCGTTGAGAGCCCCTCGGCGGTGAGCCCGGCGCGGCGCGCCCTCCTGGGCGGCGCCGCACTCGCCCTGGCCGCGCAGTACGTCCCCTCGGTCGTCGCCCTCGGCGAGTGGTCGAGCATCCGGGTGCTCCCCGGCGGGTACTGCCGTTGGCGAGGTCCCGACCGCCCCGGCGTCGCCCTCACGTTCGACGACGGCCCCGACCCTGCCAGCACGCCGGCTGTCCTCGACGCGCTGGGTGAGGCGGGCCTGCGGGCCACCTTCTTCTGCACCGGGGCCCACGTCGACCGCCATGGCGCGCTCGTCGCCGACATCGTGGGTGGGGGGCACCAGGTCGAGACCCACGGCTACCGCCACGCCCACCACCTGGCCCGCTCGCCGCGCTGGATCGTGCGCGACCTCGAGCGGGCGGTGGCCTCCCTCGCAGTTGTGCACCGGCGGCCACGCTGGTACCGCCCCTCCTACGGCCAGGCGACCGGCGCGACCTTGCTCGCCGCCAGGGCGCTCGGGCTGTCCACCGTGCTGTGGTCGACCGCCGGGCGCGAATGGACGACCTCCTCGCACGAGGTGGTGGCGCGGCGCGTGCGCCGGGGTCTCGCGCCCGGCGCCATCGTGCTCCTCCACGACAGCGACGCCACCGGGACGCCCGGCATGGCCGACGTGGCGAGGCGCGCCCTTGCCCGAATTGCCGTGGACCTCGGCGAGATGGGCCTCGCCGCGCTCACCCTCGACGAGCTCGTCGAGGGTGAGGCGAGCCAGCGGCTCAGCGGCTGAGGAGGTCCTTCGCGATGTGGGTTACCTGGATCTCGTCGGTGCCGGCGTAGATCTGGAAGACCTTGGCGTCGCGTGCCAGCTGCTCGACTCGGTACTCCGCCATGTAGCCGTTGCCGCCGAAGAGCTGGACGGCGTCCATGGCGACTGCGGAGGCCGCTTGCGCGGCGTAGAGCTTCATGGCGGAGGCCTCGGCCAACGAGAGGCTGCGCCCGGCGGCCGACATCTCGATGTGACGGAAGACGAGGTTCTCCACGTTGAGACGGGCCACCTCCATGTTGGCCAGCTTCAGCTGGATGAGCTGGAACTCCCCGATCGGCTTGCCCCACAGCACCCGGTCCTTGGCGTAGGCGATCGAGAGCGCCAGGCACTCCTCGATGACGCCGAGGGCCATGGCGGCGGTCCCGGCGCGCTCGGAGACGAAGTTGTCCTTGGCGCTGGCCCTCCCGCCGCCACCCGATTCCTTCTCGGTCTCGCCGAGCAGGCGGTCCCTGCCCACGACAACGTCGGTGAGGAACAGCTCGCCGGTGGGGGAGGAGTGCTGGCCCATCTTGCGGAACGGCGCGGACTGCTCGAAGCCTTCCAACCCGCGGTCGAGCACGAAGGTCAGCACCTGGCGGTGGCGGATGTCGGTGTCGCTGCCGTCGTCGAGCTTGGCGTAGAGGACGACGGTGTCGGCGTACGGACCGTTCGTGATGTACGTCTTGTTCCCGTTCAAGATGTACGCGTCGCCGTCGCGCTTGGCGGTCGTGCGCATGCCCCCGAGCGCGTCCGACCCCGAGTTGGGCTCGGTGATCGCCCACGAGCCGATCTTGTCCAGCGTGAGCAGGTCGAGGCCCCAGCGCTCCATCTGGGCCGGCGTGCCGCGCTTCATGATGGTCCCCGCCGCCAACCCGGTGCTCACCCCGAGGGCGGTGACCATGCCCGGCGTCACCTTGCACATCTCGATGACCGGGATCAGGGCCATCGCCGCATTGGAGCCCTCGCCGCGCCCGGCCCTGGCCGGCGGCTCTGCTCCGCTGGTCTTCCGCTCGAGTTGGCGCTTGAAGCTATCGCGCGCCAGCTGGTCGAGGCCGAAGGTCGCATACAGCTTGCGCAGCACGTCATAGGGGGGCAGATCGCCGTGCTCGAGGTCGTCCAGCTTGGGGCGGATCTCCTCGTCGACGAAGCGACGCACCGCGTCTCGGATCGCCAGCTGCTCCTCTGACCATTCGAACATGTCGCACCTTTCGACGGTTGGCCCAGCCCGAGCGATCGCAACGAGCGCCCGCCACCGCCCCGGAACGGGTAGGGATAAAGGGGCCGCAGGCGGCGTCAGTCTAAGCCCGTGGTCGCACTGGGGCGCCCTCGGGGCTGCTCAGCCGACCTTGCCCTCGGAGTACTTCTGGGTGCGGGCGACGACGAAGCGCGAGCCCACGAGCAGGATGAGGATCAAGACGATCAGGAGCAGCGCGGCGTCGTACGCCAGGTAGTGCAGCCCGTTGTTGGCCTGCTGGTAGTAGGTCCACACCGGGTAGGTGAGGTAGGCGATCGGCTGGTGGAGCAGCTTCAGGCTCGGGTTCTGGTTGGTCCACCCCGCCGTGTAGAGCAACGGGGCCGTCTCGCCCCCGGCGATGGCCACGGCGAAGATCAGGCCGGTCACGATGCCCGGCAGGCCCGACCTGAGGACGATCTTTCTGAGGGCGTAGGCACGCGACATGCCGAGCGCCTCGGCCCCCTCGCGGTAGTTGGTGGGCACCTGGCGCAGCGCACCTTCGGTGGACTTGGCGATGTAGGGGATGACCATCATCGACAGGATGACGAGGGCCGCGCCGAGCGAGAAGCCCCAGTGGAGGCCGACGACCAGGGCCACGTAGCCGACGTAGCCGAGCACGATCGACGGGAAGCCCGAGAGCACCTCGGTGGCCGTCCGCATCACGTTGCCCCGCTGCTTGCCGCTGCGTTTGGAGATGGTGGCCATCTCGGAAAGATGGATGCCGGCCAGGACGCCGATGGTGCCCGCCACGATGAGGACGCCGATCATGATGACGATCGAACCCAAGATGGCGTTGAGCAGGCCGCCGCCCGAGTTCGACGAGGTCGTCCACAGCACCGACCACTTCCAGTGGGGGACGGCACGTGCCACCACGCCGAGGAGCACCCAGGCAGCCGGCAGCAGCACCAGGAGGAGGGCCAGGTAGGTGGCCGCCCGGAAGGCGATGGCGCCGACCCGCCGGCGACGCACGTAGGGGGTGCGGAGTGTGGCGGTGGCCATGGTTCCTCCCGTCTCCCTAGGCGCCGAGTGGGGCGCCGAGGCGCGAGGTGTGGGTGATGATGATCCGGGCGGTGATGTTGACCACGACCGAGATGACGGCGAGCACCAGCGCCACTTCGGCGAGCGTGGCGACGGCGAAGCCCGTGCCGTCGGTCTCCGCCCCGTCGAGCTGGGAGACGATGGTGGCCGCAATGGTGGTCATGGGGCTGTAGACGTTGGAGGCGATCGTGATGATCGAGCCCGAGATCATGGCGACGGCGATGGTCTCGCCGAGGGCCCGGCCGAGGCCCAAGACGGTGGCGCCGATGATGCCCGAGCGCACCCAGGGCAGCGTGACGCGTCGTGCGACCTCCGAGTCGGTCATGCCGAGTGCGGTGGCGCCCTCCTTGGGTAGGGGCGGCACCTGCAAGAAGAGGTCGCGTGTGGTGGCCGTGATGATCGGGACGATCATGAGGGCGAGCACGATGCCTGCCGTGAGGAGGCCTTCGCCGGAGCCCACCGGCTGGCGGAAGTAGCGCAGCACCGGGACGTCGGGCATGTGGTCGGCGACGATCGGGTAGACGTGCTTGGCCAGGAAGGGCCCGAGGGTGAGGATGCCCCACAGGCCGAAGATGACCGAGGGGATCCCGGCCAAGAGCTCGACGGCGAAGCCGAGCGGGCGCGCGATCCAGCGGGGGAGGCGCTCGGTGAGGGCAAAGGCGGCCCCGATCGAGATAGGCAGCGCCAGCAGCACGGCGATGAAGGAGGTCTGCACGGTGCCGACGATGAGTGCCCAGGCGCCGTACGAGACGCTGGCGGGGTGCTCCACCCCGTTCGTGTAGACGGGCTGGGCATAGGCCGAGGAGCCACCGGCGTTCCACGTGCGCCTCGTGAGGAACCCGAAGCCGTTGTACTTGATCGCGGGGTAGGCCTTGATGGCCAGCACGGTGATGGCGAAGACGAGGGCGGCGAGCGGGACGAGCACCGCGATCCGGGCTGCGACCCGCCACCCGGTCTCCTCGTGGCCCCTGATCGCCTCGGCCGCACGTCGGACCGGACCGGTCCGACGTGCGGCCTGAGGCGTGGCGGGCAGCTGTCCGGCTGGGCCGCCGACCAGGGTCACTTACTTGATTTTTAGGATCTGGGTCACCGACTGGGCAACCACCTTCGTCGGCAGCGGGACGAAGTTCACCTGGGATAGGTACTGCGAGCTGTTCCCGTCCTTCAGGTTGACCGCCCACTCGAGCAACGAGCGGATCGCCGTGGCCGTGGCGGAGGACTCCTGGTTGGTCGAGACGATGCCGTACTCGTAGTTCACGATCGGGTAGCCGCCGGCTGCCTTCCCGTAGATCATCGAGATGGTCCCGTTGGCCGGCGTCGTCTTGACGAAGCCAGCGGCTGCGGCGGCGATCGTGGTTGCGGTCGGCAGCTCGTAGGTGCCCTTCTGGTTCTGGAGCTCGGCGTAGCCGAGGCCCGCCTGGAGGGCCGACGTCAGGTAGCTGACACCGATGTAGGCGATGCAGCCCGGCGTGGCCTTGCAGCCCGAGACCATGCCCGAGTTCCCCGCCTCGCCGAGGGCGCCAGGGGAGCTCGGCCATGAGATGGTGGTGTTGTAGCCCGGCGAGGCCGCCCACGTGGAGCTGGTCTTGGACATGAACTGGGTGAACAGGAACGTGTCACCACTCGAGTCCGACCGGTGCAAGGCGACGATGGGGATGGCCGGCAGGGTCACGCCCGGGTTGATGGCGGTGATCGCCGAGTTGTTCCACGTCGTGATCTGGCCCTCGTAGATCTCCGAGATGAGCTTGCCCGTCAGCTTCACGTGGGCGGTGACGCCTGGGATGTTGTAGGCGATCATCTGCGCCGAGATTGCGAGCGGGATGTTCAACAGGTCAGGGTTGGCCTGTACCGCGCTGGGCGCGAGATAGGCGTCCGATGCGCCGATGTCGACCGTGCCGTTGCTGGCGTCGGTGATGCCGGTGCCCGACCCGGTGCCCGCAGTGGTGATGGTCACCTGCGGGTAGACGGTGTTGTAGCCGCCGGCCCAGATGTTGAATAGGGGGTAGAGCAGCGTGCTGCCGGTCTCGCTGACTGACGCGGTCGGTGGCTTCTCGTAGCCCACCTTCGGCAGCTTGGTGGCGGCGCCTGCGGTGGCTGGGATGGCCAGGGCAAGGGCCCCGACCGCCAGTGCACCTGCCGCCACCCGCCTGGTGGCTCGGTGGAACTTCACGTTTGCTTCCTCCTCGGTTGGTGTTGTTGATGGTGAAGACGACAACGCGACGGACGCGGGCGCAGAAGCGCTGCGTGCGTGCTCGCTGTCGACGACGGTGGGTTTTCGGCGTCAGCCGATGCGCCCACTGACGTAACGCCCCGTCTGCTCTTGCTTGGGGTTCTCGAACAGGTCGTCCGTCGGGCCGTGCTCGACGAGATGACCGTCGTAGAAGAACATGGTGANNGTCAGGGCGCGGACCAGCCCCTCGACCATCTCGGTCGAGATTGGGTCGAGCGCCGAGGTGGGCTCGTCGAGCAGCAGGACCTCGGGGCCGACCGCCAGGGCGCGGGCGAGGCACAGGAGCTGCTGCTGGCCGCCCGAGAGCCGGAACGGGGAGTCGCCGAGCCGGTCTTTTACTGCGTCCCAGAGCCCGACTTCGGTCAGACGCCGCTCGCAGACGACGTCGAGCTGCTTGCCTTTGGCGATCCGGTGGGCCTTCACCCCGGCGACCACGTTGTCCCGGATCGACATGGGGAAGGGGTTCGGCCGCTGGAAGAGCATGCCGACACGCCGGCGGAGGTCGAGCAGGTTGATGCCCGAATGCCAGATGCTCTCTTTGTCCAAGGTCACGTCACCATCGCGGTGGAACCCCGGGACCCGGTCGTTCATCCGGTTGAGCGTGCGGATGTACGTGGATTTGCCCGAACCGGTCGGGCCGATCAGGGCGGTGATGGTGCCTCGCTTGAACGACATGTCGATGTCGGTGAGGATCTTCTTCTGCTCGAATCGCAGGCAGAGCTTGGTCGAGGCCATGACGTACTCGGGACGGTCGCGGTCGGGGTCGAGAGCGCTCAGGATCGGGTCGATCTCCGAACGGGGCACTGAGGTGTCGGTGGCGACCTTTGGCACCGCCGACACACCTTCTGGCTGGATCTCGCCCACCGTTCTCCCGCTTCCCGCGCCGCATTGGTCACCGCCGGTGCACCACGCACCAACTCTGCGTCACTGCGAAGGTAGCGAGCCGCTGTGAACGACGTCTGAACGGAAGGGGAACTAAAGGCAAATCTTTGGTAACTCCTTCGCGTCAGGCACCGCTCGCGTGCCTGACGGCGCTCCCCGCTCGTCCGCCCGCGCATGCGAAAGTGGGACGTGGCAGGGAGCGGGGAACCCGCACGAAAGAGCGTGGTGACGGTCTTCTGCTCGCGCCTCGCCCCCGGTGCCGAGGCCGAGTACGGCCCTCTGGCCGCGGCCATCGAGGCGCGGGCATCGGCGATGCCGGGGTTCGTGGACTTCAAGTCCTTCAGCGCACCCGATGGGGAGAGGGTCGCCATCGTCACGTTCGCCACCTGGGAGGACCATGCCCGCTGGCGTGACGACCCCGTGCACCGCGACGCGCAGCGCCGGGGCATCGAGCGCCTCTACACGAGCTACGCCATCACCGTCACCGAGGAGATCGCCACGCGCCGGTTCCCCGGCGGCTGAGGACGCGACGGCGAGGCCTCCCCGAGGGTGCGCAGCTACGCTCTCGCCGATGGACGCACGCATCTTCGTCGAGCCCCAACAGGGTGCGCACTACGCTGATCTCCTGGCCGTGGCCCAGCTCACCGAGGAGCTCGGTTACGACGCCTTCTTCCGCTCCGACCACTACCTCACGATGAGTGGCGACGGGCTGCCGGGGCCGACCGATGCGTGGATCACCCTCGCCGCCCTGGCACGCGAGACCGAGCGGGTCCGGCTGGGCACGCTGGTCACCTCGGCCACCTTCCGGCTGCCGGGCCCGCTCGCCATCGCCGTCGCCCAGGTCGACGACATGAGCGGCGGTCGTGTCGAGCTCGGTCTCGGGACCGGCTGGTTCGACGGCGAGCACACCGCCTACGGCATCCCCTTCCCCCCGCTGGCGGAGCGTTTCGAGCGCCTGGAGGAGCAGCTCGAGATCCTCACCGGGCTTTGGGGGACCCCCCTCGGTGAGCACTTCAGCTTCGCCGGCCGCCACTACCGGCTCGACGACAGCCCCGCACTCCCGAAGCCGAGGCAGCAGCCCCGGCCGCCGATCATCATCGGAGGTGCCGGGCCCAACCGCACGCCGCGTCTCGCCGCCCGGTTCGCCGACGAGTTCAACGTGCCGTTCCACCGGGTGGGCGAGACAGGTGCCCAGTTCGACCGGGTGCGCGGCGCCTGTCGCGAGGCCGGCCGTGACCCCGACTCGCTCGTGTACTCGGCCGCCGTCGTCGTCTGCTGCGGCGCCGACGACGCCGAAGTGGCCCGCCGTGCCGCAGCCATCGGACGTGACCCGGGCGAGCTCAAACGCAACGGGGCGGCGGGGACGCCCGCCGAGGTCCTCGAGCGCTGCCGGGCCTACGCCGAGGCGGGGGCGGACCGGCTCTACTTCCAGGTACTCGACCTCGCCGATCTCGACCACCTGCGGCTCTTGGCCGACGAGGTGGTGAGCCAGTTCTGAGCGAGGCAGTACCCAGCATCTGGCACCGAAGGTGCCAGGAAGGAGGCACACCATGGTCGACGTCGTGAGCCGGGGGGCCGTGGCCCCCGTCGGAGCGGTGCAGGCACCCGAGCTCGACACCGAGGCACTCGATCGAGCGGTCGCCGACGTGGCGGCGAACGTCAGCCGCTGGGCGGCCACCGACGCCCGCCAGCGCGCCCGCCTGCTCGATGCGGTCCTCGTCGACACCCTTGGGGCCGCGGACGCATGGCTCGCCGACGCGTGCGAAGCGAAGGGCTTCGACGTGGGCTCGCCCGAGTCCGGGGAGGAGCTGTTCTCGGGTGTGGGGACCTTCGTGCGCATGGCGCGCCTGCTGCGTGACTCACTGGACGACATCGCGGCCACCGGCCGACCGGCGTACCCGGGACCAGTGACCGAGGCGCCCGACGGTCGCCTCGTCGTCGGGGTCTTCCCCTCCTCCCTCTACGACAGGGTCGTCTACCCGGGCACCACGGCCGAGATCTGGATGCAGCCGGGCGTCGAGCGCGCAGCCCTCGAAGCCGGTCAGGCCGAGGCCTACGTCGACCCCGGCGCCCACCAGGGGGTGGCGCTCGTCCTCGGGGCGGGCAATGTGGCGTCGCTCGGCCCCCGAGACGTGCTTTCGGAGCTCTTCGTCGAGGGCAAGGTCGTCGTCCTCAAGGCGAACCCGGTGAACGATTACCTCGTTCCCCACTGGGGGCGTGCCATGCGCGCGCTCGTCGACGCCGGCGTGCTCCGCATCGTGGCCGGGGGCGCCGCGGCCGGTGCCTACCTGACGAGGCACCCGCAGGTCGACGAGATCCACATCACCGGATCGGACAAGACCTACAACGCCATCGTCTTCGGGACCGGCGACGAGGGCGAGCGCCGGAGGGCGGCCGGGCAACGCCTGCTCGACAAGCCGGTCACCGCCGAGCTCGGGAACGTCTCGCCGGTCATCGTCGTGCCCGGCGAGTGGAGCCGAGCCGACCTCTTGTACCAAGCCGAGAACGTGGCGACCATGCTCGCCAACAACGCCGGGTTCAACTGCCTCTCGATCCGGGTGCTCGTGACCCACGAGGGGTGGCCCCAGCGGCAGGCGTTCCTCGGTGCGCTCGAGGCCGCCCTCGCTGCCATCCCGACGAGGCGCGCCTATTACCCCGGTGCCGTCCAGCGCGAGCAGGCGTTCCTCGCTGACCACCCCGACGCCGAACTGCTCGGGAGCCCCGGTGAGGGCGAGCTGCCCTGGACCCTCGTGCGCGACGTCGCCCCGGGTCGGGTCGACGACATCTGCTTCAACGTCGAGGCGTTCTGCAGCCTCTTCTCCGAGACCGCACTCGCCGCACCGGACGCGGCGTCCTTCCTCGACGAGGCGGTCAGGTTCTGCAACGAGGTGGTCTGGGGGACCCTCTCGGCGACGGTCCTCGTGCATCCCCGCTCGCTGCGCGCCCAGCCGGTGGCCGATTCGCTCGAACGGGCGGTGGCGGACCTGCGCTACGGCGGCATCGGCGTCAACGTCTGGCACGCGCTGGTCTTTGCCATCTCGAGCACCACGTGGGGCGCCTATCCGGGCCACCCCGACACGGACATCCAGTCGGGGGCCGGGGTGGTGGGCAACGCCGCCATGTTCTCGGGCACCCAGAAGTCAGTGGTGCGCGGCCCCTTCCGCAGCCGGCCCAAGCCGGCGTGGTTCGCCACGAACACCAACACCTACCCGGTGATGCGCCAGTTGCTCGACTTCGAGGCCAAGCCTCGTCCCTCGGCCCTCGCCAAGCTGCTGGCGGCCAGCCTGAAGGGCTGATTGCTCAGCCGGCGGCGTTGCCGTGGGTCTTGGGCGTCGGGAAGGAGAGGCGTGCCAGTTCGTCGCCGCCGACGGCGATGCACAGTCGTGACGTCGGGCAGTCGAGCGCCGTGAGCCCGACAGGGAGGTAGCGGAGGACCGGGCTGCGCCAGGTCGCGGCGGCGTCGCTCGTGGTCGCCGCGGCGCCGACGGGGATGGCCGGCGTACCGGTCATCTTCGTTCCGACCACCGCGCAGTGCGATGTGTCAGGGCACGATGCGGCGAAGGCGTCACCGATGCCCGATGGCGGTGCCCCCGATGTCCAGGTCTGGCCGGCATCGGCGGTCGTGACCACCGCCGGGGTCCCGACCGTCACGCTCAAGGTCCCCGTCGACGTCGTGCCGACCGCCAGGCAGTCCTGGGGTGTGGCGCACGAGATGCCATGGAGGAGCCCGACGCCGCTCGGGAGGGCCGGAGCGGTCCAGGCCGCGCCGTCGTCGGTGGTCACCGCCACCATCCCGGCACCGTGGCCCGGGGAGCTGACGGTGTAGCCGGCCACCAGGCACTCGCCGGCGGCGGGGCAACTGAGCGCACCCGGGGCGGCGAACCCGGCGGGGAGCGAGCCGGCGACGGTCCAGGCGACGCCGGCGTTGGTCGTCGTGGCAGCGAACCAACCGTTGCCGTTCGTGGCGAGCGCGATGCAGCTGGCGCTGGTGGTGCACACGACATCGTCGAGGGCGAGGGCGCCGCTCGGCACCGCCACGGCCTGCCAGGAGGCACCGGCGTTGCTCGTGACATAGACCGCACCGGTCGTTGCGACCGACCCCTGGGCATAGCCGACCGCCAGGCAGAAGGACTGGCCGACGCACGAGACGCCGTCGAGGTCGGTCGTCGCGCTCACCGGGGCGGCCTGGGGCACCCAGGTCGCGCCGCCGTTGGTGGTCCGCTCGATGGTCAGCGGCGAGGCCGCAAGCGCCACCGGCGTCGCCGCGGTGCCGACCGCCCAGCACCGCGTCGCAGTGCTGCAGGACACCGCGGTCAGGCGGGCGCCCGTGGCGGCGATCGGCTGGCCGATGGCCGAGTTGGCCGGCAGGACGGGCAACGTCGTGGTGGTGGGTCCCCCGCTCGACGCGCCGCTCGAGCAGCCGGCCACCACCGTCGCCGCAGCGACCAGCGCGCCAGCCCGCGAGACGAGCCGCCGGTGTGGGCGCGAGACGCGCCTGGGCTGGATGCTCATCGAGATACCACGGCCGGGCCAGGATACTGGCCCCCTGGCCCGCCCCCGGGGCAATCAGGGGCGTCGCCGGGGGCGCGACCGACCGGGAGAGGGTCCTCCGGCCAGGGCGACACCCGGTCGAAATCGCCCAGTTGGCGGCCCTCCGGGGCGCCTGTGGGAGCACACCGGCCGGGCCAGCGCACGCTCCCCAGGTCGCTCGCACCCCGGGATGCGGCGCACGCCGGCGGGGGATGCCGCACCGGCGTCATGGTCGTCTACCCTCGGCCGTGGTGGACGTCGTCGACATTGTGCTCGTGGTGCTGGTGGTCGCGTTCGCCATCCACGGGCTGCGGCTCGGCGCGCTCGTCCAACTGCTCACCTTCGGCGGCTTCGTGCTCGGGTTCGTGTTGGGCGCACTGCTGGCGGTGGCGGTGGCCTCTGGCATCCACGAGAGCCGGCTGCGGACCCTAGTCACCTTGTTCATCGTCTTCGGTTCCGCGGTCGTCTTCAGCATTGGTGGCCGGATCCTCGGCAGCTGGAGCAGCGCCACGTTAAAGCGCCACAACCTGGCCCCCATCGACTCGGCTCTCGGTGTGGCGGTGGCTGCGGTTGCCGTCCTGCTTTCGGCGTGGATGGTGGCGAGCCTGCTCTCGCAGAGCCGGTTCACGTGGATCAGCTCCTCCATCGGCCGCTCGGACATCTTGAAGACCGTCGACGCCGTCCTGCCGCCGGTGCCCTCGGTCCTCGCCCACCTCCAGTCCCTCCTGGCCAACGAGGGCTTCCCGCCCGTGTTCGCCCAGTTGTCACCGCCGGTGGTGGGTCCGGTCCCCGCGCCGAGCGAGTCCGACGCGCAGCGCATCGCGGCGACGGCCGCAGCCTCGACGGTCAAGTTGCGGGGCATGGCGTGCGGCTTCATCCAGGAGGGCACCGGCTTCGCCGTCGGGCACGGGCTGGTTGTGACCAATGCCCACGTGGTGGCCGGCGAGACCGACCCCGGTGTGGTGGTCGGTCAGACGACCTACCACGCCGTGCCCGTGCTGGTCGACCCCGAGCTCGACGTGGCGGTCCTACGCACGGACGCACCGCTTGGCCCACCGCTATCGCTCTCCTCGTCGATGGTCGGGAGGGGCACGGCGGCAGCGGTGATCGGTTACCCCGAGGATGGTCCCGAGAGCATCGCCCCGGCGGGCGTCGCCGCCAGCCTGGTCGCCCAGGGCCGTGACATCTACAACGAGGGTCTGGTCACGCGCAGCGTCTACGAGATCGACGCCACCGTCTTGCCGGGCAACTCCGGCGGCCCGCTCGTCGCCCCCGACGGGTCGGTGATCGGGGTGGTGTTCAGCCGTTCGACCATCTCCTCGGACGTCGGGTACGCGTTGGCGTCACCAGCGGTGCTCGCCCGAGTGCAGAGCGCCGAGACGAGGACCAGCCCGGTGGGCACCGGGGCGTGCACCTCGAGCTGACCCCGTGCGGGGCTTGCTGAGCCGGTAAGAATGGGCGCCATGGCCCTGCCGATCGAGGAGTACGCCATCATCGGCGACCTTTGCACCACAGCCCTTGTCGGGACCGACGGCTCGATCGACTGGCTGTGCCTCCCGCACTTCGACTCGGGGGCGTGCTTCGCGTCCCTGCTCGGCACCGAGGACAACGGGTTCTGGCGCATCGCGCCGACAGGTGAGGTCACCGCCATGCGGCGGCGCTACCGGGAGGGCACGCTCGTGCTCGAGACCGAGTTCGAGACGGCCGAGGGCGTCGTGCGGTTGACCGACTGCATGCCCGTACGTGAGGACCACCCCCAGGTGGTGCGCGTCATCGAGGGCGTGCGCGGCAAGGTGGCCCTGCGCATGGAGCTGTGCATCCGGTTCGGCTACGGCGACGTGGTGCCGTGGGTGACACGCCATGACGGCCTCCTGACGGCCACCGCGGGCCCCGACGCCCTCGCACTTTTCTCGCGGGTCCACACGCACGGTGAGAACATGCGCTCGGTGGCCGAGCTGACGGTGAGCGAGGGCCAGCAGATCCCCTTCACCCTCACCTGGTTCCAGTCCCATGAGGATCCGCCACGCCCGGTCGACGCCTGGTACGCCATCAGCACCACCGAGCAGTGGTGGCTGAACTGGACGGGGGCCTGCAGCTACACGGGCGACACGTACGCGCAAGCGGTCAAGCGCTCGCTCATCACGCTCAAGGCGCTGACGTACGAGCCGACGGGCGGGATCGTGGCGGCGCCCACCACTTCGCTGCCCGAGACCCTGGGCGGCGGTCGGAACTGGGACTACCGCTATTGCTGGCTGCGTGACGCCACCCTGACGCTGACCGCCCTCAACCTGGGTGGCTACTACGCCGAGGCCATGGCATGGCGCGACTGGCTGCTGCGGGCCGTCGCCGGCGACGTCGCCAAGCTGCAGATCATGTACGGGGCCTCGGGCGAGCGCCGACTCGACGAGTGGGAGGTGGAGTGGCTGGCGGGCTACGAGGGCTCGCACCCCGTGCGGGTGGGCAACGCGGCCGCCGGGCAGTACCAGCTCGACGTGTACGGCGAGGTCATGTTGGCCCTCTACAGCGCGGCGCGCACCGAGGGCGTCCACTCGCGCGCCGTCTGGGACCTCCAGGTGGCCCTCATCGACTTCCTCGAGGAGGGCTGGCGGGAGCCCGACGACGGCATCTGGGAGGTCCGGGGCCCCCGTCGGCACTTCACACACTCGAAGGTCATGGCCTGGGTGGCCGTCGACGCCGCCATCAAGACCTTGGAGGCGTGGCCCGAGCTCGAGGGCCCCATCGACAAGTGGCGAGCGCTCCGCAACGAGATCCACGCCCAGGTGTGCGACAAAGGCTGGAGCGAGAAGCAGCAGGCCTTCACCCAGTTCTACGGCTCCGACGAGCTCGACGCCAGCATCTTGTTCATGCCGAAAGTCGGCTTCTTGCCCCCCGACGACCCGAGGGTGATCTCGACGGTCGAGGCGGTCGAGCGCGAGCTGCTGGTCGACGGCTTCGTGCTGCGCTATCGCACGACCGACGACGGCGGTGTCGACGGGCTCACCGGTCGGGAAGGAGCCTTCCTCGCCTGCTCCTTCTGGCTGGCGGACTGTCTCCACCTCATCGGGCGCACCGACGACGCCCGCGCCCTCTTCGAGCGCCTCCTCGGCCTGCAGAACGACCTGGGCCTCCTCTCCGAGGAATACGACCAGGTTGCCGACCGCCTGGTCGGCAACTTCCCGCAGGCCTTCTCCCACGTCTGCCTGATCAACACGGCCTGCCTGCTCACCGGCCAGATCACCGCGCCGGGGAGCGAGGAGGGCAATGTGCTGGGCGACAGCCCTCCAGGCAGCCTGGCCGCCCCGACGGCTCAGTTCCGCCGGCGCCGCCGGCGTGGCGGCCGCCGGCGTGGCGGCCCCCTGCGGAGCAGGGATCGGGGCACTGACTGGCCCGACAGCGCGCCGGGAGCGACGTCCCCGTGAGCGCCCGACAGAGGGGGAGGCCACGATGCGGGCCCTGACGGTTATCCCGATGTCCGCCAACACGGCCGAGCTCTCCGACGTGCCCGAGCCCCCCGGCTCGGACGGCCCGATCCTCGTCGAGACCCTGACAGTGGGCATCTGCGGGACCGACGCCGAGATCCTCGGCGGCGACTACGGCTGGGCGCCACCAGGCAAGGAGCGGCTCGTGCTCGGGCATGAATCGCTCGGGCGGGTGCTCGAGGCCCCTGACGGGTCGGGTTTTGCGAAGGGCGACCTCGTGGTCGGCATCGTGCGCCGGCCCGACCCGGTGCCGTGCTCGAACTGCGCGGTGCTCGAGTGGGACTTCTGCCGCAACGGGCTCTACACCGAACGCGGCATCAAGCAGCACGACGGCTATCTCTCCGAGCGCTACCGCATCACGCCCGAATTCCTGGTCAAGGTGGACGTGTCCCTTGGCACCCTCGGCGTCCTGCTCGAGCCGACGAGCGTGGTCGCCAAGGCCTGGGAGCAGATCGACCGCATCGGGACCCGTGCGCACTGGGAGCCCAGGACAGCGGTCATCACCGGCGCAGGGCCCATCGGGCTCCTCGCCGCTCTGATGGCCGTCGAGCGCGGGCTCGAGACCCACGTCATCGACCAGGTGGCCACCGGCGTCAAGCCCGATCTCGTCCGGGCGCTCGGAGCGCGGTACCACACGGGCTCGATCGAAGACGCCTGCCCCAACCCCGACGCCATCGTGGAGTGTACGGGAGTCGACTCCTTGGTCCTCGACGCCATGGAGCACATCGGGCCGAGCGGGGTGGTCTGCCTCACGGGGGTCTCGAGCGGGGGTCGCTCCGTGCGGATCGACGCCGGCACGCTCAACCGGTCGATCGTCCTCGAGAACCAGTCGGTGGTGGGCTCGGTCAACGCCAACCGCCGGCACTACGAGGTCGGCGCCGCCGTCCTCGCCGCAGCAGACCGTTCCTGGCTCGACCGCGTGGTCAGCCGCCGGGTCCCGCTCGAGCGGTGGGCCGACGCCCTCGACCGCCAGGAGGCCGACGTGAAGGTGGTAGTCGAGGTGGCGGCGGAATGAGCGGTGTGCACCCCCACGGCGTCCATGGCCACGAGCATGGCGCGGATGGCCACGACGAGGTCCCCCGCGCCGTCGCACCGGTCGAGATCGCTCCGGGCGTCCTCGAGCTCGACACGCTGCTCGGCGGCTGGCACCACGTCACCGCTGGCTACCTCCTGACCGGTCCCGCCCCGGTCCTCATCGAGACGGGGAGCCAGTCATCGGTCCCTGTCCTTTTGGCATCGCTCGAGGCAGCCGGCATGGGTCCCCATGACCTCGCCGGCGTGGTGGTCACCCACATCCACCTCGACCACGCCGGGGGCGTCGGCGACGTGGCACGCGCCTTTCCCGACGCGACCGTCTACGTGCACGAGAAGGGGGCGCGCCACCTGGCCGACCCCACCAGGCTCATCAGATCCGCCGCCCTTGTCTACGGCACGCTGCTCGACTCGCTTTACGGGCGCCTCGACCCCACGCCGAGCGAGCGGCTCCACGTGCTCGCCGACGACGAGGAGATCGACGTCGGCGGCGGCCGCACACTCACGGCCATCGACTCACCGGGACACGCCAAGCACCACCTCGGGATCTTCGACTCCCACAGCGGGATCATCTTCGCCGGCGACGCCGTGGGGGTGCGGCTTCCCGACGGGGGGGTGTTGCGCCCGTCGACGCCACCGCCGGACTTCGATCTCGACCAGGCCCTGCACTCACTGCACCGCTTCGCCGCCCGCAAGCCGTTCGGCATCGCGCTCGCCCATTATGGGCTGCTCGACGAGCCCGAGGCGCTCCTGGCCGAGGCCGAGGCGACGCTCACCCAATGGGCAGAGACCGCCGAAGCCGCATTCCGGGACGGTCGAGACATCGCCGAGGCCCTCTCGGCGCGCTTCGACGCCGACCTGGCGGGTATCGACCCAGCCCACGTGGAGAAGCTGACCACCTTGAACGGTGTGCACTCGAACGCGGCCGGACTCAGGCGCTGGCTCGAGACCCGGGCCTCGGCCGGCGAACCGGCCTGAGGCCGATCAGTCGACGCGTAGTCGGCTGCGGAGCTCCTCTTGGCGGATCTCGAAGTCCTCGATGGAGATCCGGCCGTCGGCGAGGTCCTCGTGCAGGCGAGCGAACTGCTCGAGCAGTGCACCCTGATCCTCGACCGGGCCTGCCTCTTCGGGCGTGGCCTCGGCGCGGTCCTCCTTACGGGCAAAGCGGTCTTCCTGCTTCGCCTTGGCCTTTGCTCGCTTGGCCTGGTCTCGCTGCAGTTTTCCAAAAGTGGAACGCGGACGTGCCATACGTCTCCTTTCGTACGACCCACCGCCCGGTCAACCGGACGGCCGTCGTCGGTGACGGGGCGGTTGCCCGCTCAGATGACTCTGACGTTGCGGGCCTCGTCGCCTTTTCGCCCTGGGGCGATCTCGAACTCGACTTGCTGACCTGCCTCGAGGGTGCGAAAGCCGCTCCCCTCGACGTTGGAGTAGTGCACGAACACATCCTCGCCGTCGGGGCGAGAGACGAACCCGTAGCCCTTCTCCGCATTGAAGAACTTCACGGTGCCAGTCGGCATGCTCACTTCCTTCGTTGCTCTTGCTGTGCTGTATTGCTCTGGCCGGGGACCGCAGTCCTCAGCGAGATCGCTTGGCCGCCGGTGGCCGACCGGTGCGACGGGCGCCTGGTGCGCCGGCGCGTGCTCCTTGCGTACCCCGGTGGCCCCCCGGCGCACTCTTGCGCCGGTTGCGGCCCGAGTTCGCGCCGGGACGGCGCTGGCCACCGCCACCGCCATTGCCACGGCCCACGTCTTCGGCCGACAGCGCGGTGGTGGTCATGGCCGTTGAGGGCCCGTCGGGGGCGTCGAGGCCCTGGGGCAGGCCGAGCGAGCGCTGGAGTCCACGCACGATGCCGGTCGACTCGTCGGTGACGAGGGAGACGACCGTGCCGGTGTTGCCGGCGCGCCCGGTGCGCCCGGAACGGTGGACGTAGTCCGTCGGGTCGTTCGGGGGGTCGAAGTGCACGACGCAGGGCAGGTCGTCGACGTGGATGCCACGGGCGGCGACGTCGGTCGCCACCAGCACGGACGCCTTGCCGGACGAGAACGCCGACAGGGCGCGCTCGCGCTGGGACTGGGTGCGGTCGCCGTGGATGGCGACCGCATCGACGCCGGCGGCGTGCAGCTGGCGGGCGACCCGGTCAGCTCCGCGCTTGGTGCGGCAGAAGACGACGGCCCGGCCGTGCTCGGTGACGAGCCGGGCGGTGAGGCCCACGCGGTTCTCGCGCTGGGCCCGCCAGAAGACGTGGGAGACCTCGCCCACACTCGATGCGTCGGCAATGACGTCGTGGCGGACCGGGTCTCGCTGGTACCGGGTGATGATCGATTCGACCTCGGTGCCGATGGTGGCCGAGAACAAGAGCACCTGGCGCTCGGGTGAGGTCTGGTCCAACAGGCGGCGCACGGCGGGGAGAAAGCCCATGTCAGCCATGCGGTCGGCCTCGTCGAGGACGACGGTGGTCACGTCGGAGAGCCGCAGCGTCCCCTGCTCGACGAGGTCCTCGAGGCGACCCGGGCAGGCCACGACGATGTCCACGCCGCGCTCGAGCGAGCGACGGGCGGGGCCGTAGCCGGTGCCGCCATAGATGGCGATGATGCGCTTAGCGCGGTCGCCGGCCAGCATGGCCAGCTCGCCCTGCACCTGGGCGGCCAGTTCACGGGTCGGCACCAGCACCAGGCCGCGTGGGCGGCGGGGGGCTGCACCGGTGGCCCGGGTCACCAGGGCCACGCCGAAGGCGAGGGTCTTGCCCGAGCCGGTCGGCGCTTTGCCGCAGACGTCACGCCCAGCGAGGGCGTCGGGAATGGTGGCCGCCTGGATCGGGAAGGGGCTGTCGATGCCCTGCTCTGAGAGGCGGGCGACCAGGCGTGCGGGCACGCCCAGGTCAGCAAAAGAGGAACTCATAAAACTCCGTTCGAGTGGGAAACAGGCCAACTCGAACGGATAACTCGAATCAGGCCCCACCGGTGTAGGAACCGGCAGCCGATCGATCCATGCCGACCGGGTACGAGAGAGATACTAGCAGGTAAGGGCCCCAGGTGACCGGCGGGCCGCCCACCTGGGGCACCCACGGGCTCCCTCGGGTCCGCTCGGGCCGTCGCCGGGACCGGGCCCGGCGAGGCGTCAACAGGGACACGGCACCGTGCACCAGCAGGGCCACCCTCCAGCCGAGCGGGACGCCCGGCGACCCAGTCCACCCGACGGTGGAAACGACGTGCAGGGCAGAGTTTCTCAGCCGAATCGAGTCTCGCCGGCGCTGCCGCTATCGGGAGCCGAGCACCTCGCGCAGCGCACCCTCCAGCACACCGAGGCCCTCGTCGAGCAGGTCGTCGCCGATGACCAGTGGTGGCAGCAGCCGGACCACGTTGCCGTAGGTGCCGCAGGTGAGGACGACGACGCCCTGTTGGTGGCAGAGCGCCGCCACCCGCTTGGTCGCGACGGGGTCAGGGTCCGTCGTTCCGGGCACCACCAGCTCGAGCGCGCACATCGCGCCGCGACCGCGCACGTCGCCGATACCGGCGAGTTCGCCGGCCAGCTCGTCGAAGCGACCCAAGATGATCTCGCCGAGGTGCCGGGCCCGATCAGCGAGGTCCAGCTCCCGCATGGTGGCGATCGATCCGAGGGCGGCCGCTGCGGCCACCGGGTTCCCGCCGTAGGTGCCCCCGAGGCCTCCCTCGTGGACCGAGTTCATGATCTCGGCGCGCCCGGTCACCGCTGCGAGGGGCATCCCACCGGCGATGCCCTTGGCCGTGGTGATGAGGTCGGGGACCACGCCTTCGTGCTCGCAGGCGAACCATGCCCCGGTGCGGCAGAACCCCGTCTGGATCTCGTCGGCGATGAACACCGCACCATGGTGCGCGCACCATTCGGCGATGGCGGCGAGGAAGCCCGGAGCGGGCACAATGAACCCACCCTCGCCCTGGATGGGCTCGATCAGCACGCAGGCGACGTTGGCCGCACCCACCTGGCTCTCGACCTCGGCGAGGGAGCGCACTGCGGCGTCACGCCCCGAGAGGCCGTGCGGGTCGCGGTAGGGGTACGAGAGCGACGCTCGGTAGATCTCGGGTGCGAACGGGCCGAAACCGTGCTTGTACGGCATGTTCTTGGCGGTGAGGGCCATGGTCAGGTTGGTGCGCCCGTGGTAGGCGTGGTCGAAGACCACAACCGCGCTGCGCCGGGTGTGGTGCCGGGCGATCTTGACGGCGTTCTCGACCGCCTCGGCGCCGGAGTTGAACAGGGCCGTGGTCTTGTCGAAGTCGCCCGGGGTGAGCTCGTTCAGCGCCTCGGCCACCGCCACGTACGGCTCGTAGGGGGTGACCATGAAACAGCTGTGGATCAGGTGGCCCACCTGGTCGCGCACGGCCTCGACCACACGCGGTGCCGTGTGCCCCACGCTGGTGACGGCGATCCCCGATCCCAGGTCGATCAGCGAATTGCCGTCCACGTCTCGCAGGATCGACCCGGACGCGGTCTCGATGTAGGCGGGCAGCGTCGAGCTGACGCCGGTGGCCACGGCGCGCAGGCGCCGCTCGTGGATGGCGAGCGAGCGCGGCCCGGGGATCTCGGTGACCAGCTCCCGCCGCTGGGGCAGCCCCGTGTCGGTCTCGTCCAGCACTGTCATGAAGCACACCCTCCTCTTGTGGCCCTGTTCGGGACCGGTCCTCGGGCCCGTGGCCGACGCCGCGAAAGCGTCGTGCGGCCTGGCGCGAGCGCGCGGCTCATCGCCCGAATGGTAGACGGCGTGGCGGCTCGAGCCACCGGTCGAGCGGTGGGTGCAGCCTCCACGCCCCGACCGGGACCTGGAGCACGATGACGCAGTCGCGCGCGGTGGCGAGGACCACGAGCTCGCCAGCCTCGATGCCGTCGATGGCGCCCGCCCGGCGGTCGAAGGTGAGCACGCGTGTCGGACCCTCGAGCGCCCCGGGGGGACCTCCGCCTGCGGCCGGGCGGCTGAAGACGGTGGCGAGCGAGGCCGCGGTTTCCTTCGCCACGTCGGCGATCAAGTAGGGCACCCGCATCGAGCGCACGATCGAGTTCACGAAGAAGACGAAGACGAACACGCTGGCGATGACGAAGACGTAGGCCGGCCCGACGGCGCTGGCGGGCACGGCGGTCACCCCGGCACGCGAGCGCCGGCGCTCGAGCGGGTGCCCACCGCCGAGGTGCCCCCGTCTGAGTCCGCCGGCGCCGGCCGCCCGGGTCTAATATCGAACATATGTTCGATGTCCTTGAGGAACTCAATGAGGCCCAGCGTGAGGCGGTCATCCATGACGGGGGTCCTTTGCGGGTCCTGGCGGGAGCGGGCACGGGCAAGACGACGACGTTGTCCGCACGCGTCGCGTGGCTGCTGGCGCACGGCACGGCGCCCGAGCGGATCCTCCTTCTCACCTTCACCCGGCGTGCAGCGCGCCAGATGTTGCACCGCACCGCTGCGCTGCTGGCCCGCACCGATGCGGAGGCCCAATCGGCGGCTCGGGTCGTCGGCGGGACGTTCCACGCGGTCGCGCATCGGACGCTCAGGCGCCACGCGCCGGCGCTCGGCCTCGCCGAGGGATTCTCCGTGCTCGACCCCGCCGACGCGGCCGACGTCATCGATATGGTGCGCGAGGAGGCGGGGCATGCCACGACCACGGGACGCCGCTTCCCCCGCAAGGCGCTGCTCGCCGATCTCTACTCGAGGGCGGTCAACACGGGGCGGCCCATCTCGGAGGTGGTTGCCGACGTCGCCCCCTGGGCGAACGACCTCGCCGAGCCGATCGGCGACATCTGCCGCGGCTACGTCGCACGCAAGCGGGCCGGCTCTCTCGTCGACTTCGACGACCTTTTGCTCCTCTGGCGTGCGGCCGCGGCCGACGAGCGTCTCGGCCCACGCCTTGCCGGGGCCTACGACCACGTGCTCGTCGACGAGTACCAAGACGTGAACGGCTTGCAGGTCGACGTGCTGCGCGCCCTGCGGCGTGATGATCGTCGGATCACCGTGGTGGGCGACGATGCCCAGGCCGTCTACTCGTTCCGGGCCGCCGAGCCCCGCCACATCTTGGACTTCCACCTGGCGTTCCCCGGTGCGCACACGGTGGTCCTGACCGCAAACTACCGGTCCACCCAACCGATACTGGACACGGCCAACGCGCTCGGGTCCGAGGCCGATGAGGGGTTCTCCGCGGTGTTGCGCGCAGCGAAGGGCGCCTCTGGCGAGCGGCCGAAGCTGGTGCACTGCGCGGATGAGGATTCCCAGTGCGTGCATGCCTGCGAGCAGATCCTGGCGCATCGCGAGGAGGGGATAGCGCTGCGCGACCAGGCGGTGCTGGTACGCGCAGCGCGCCACTCGAACCTCCTCGAGCTCGAACTCGCCGCCCGGCGCATCCCCTACGTGAAATACGGCGGGCTCCGCTTCACCGAGGCTGCCCACGTGAAGGACCTGCTGGCGGCCTTCCGGGTGGCGGATAACGCCGCCGATGTCCTCGCCTGGTTCCGGGTGCTCCAGCTCCTCGATGGGGTCGGCCCGGTGATCGCCCGTCGGGCTCTTGCCGCCCTCGGCCTCACTGGCGTCGACATCGCGCACGCGGAGAACGGCGAGACCATGTCCCGCTGGCCTGTCGCCGCCGCAGAGCTCCCCGCCGCCTGCCGCCCGGCGGCAGGGGCCCTCGCCGACGCGATGGCGGGCCGTGAAGGTGAAGGCGTGGCGGCCCACGCCGAGCGCCTGCGAGCTGCGATGGCACCGATCGTGCAGCGCGCCTACCCCGATGGAGCGGCTCGGCTGGTCGATCTCGAGGCGCTGGTGGTGGCCGCGGCGAAGGTCAGCCGGCTGTCCGACGTGGCCGCGGACTTCGCCCTCGAGCCGCCTCGGTCCACCTCCGATCTCGCCGGGCCGCCCTCGATCGACGAGGACTGGCTGACCATCTCGACGGTGCACTCGGCCAAGGGCCTCGAATGGGACGTCGTGCACATCCTCCACGCCACCGACGGGATGATCCCGTCTGACATGTCACTGTCGACGCCGAGCGGACTGGAAGAGGAGCGGCGGGTGTTCTACGTGGGGTTGACCCGGGCGCGCAGATCCCTCTTGGTCTACCTACCGCTCCGCTACCACCACCGCCCGCACGGGCGCGACGACGCCCACGGCTGGGCGCAGCCGTCGCGCTTTTTGACCGAGAAGGTGCGGGCCACCTTCGACGATGTCCACGAGAGCTTCGACATCCTGGAAGCGGCAGGCGCTGGGGCGGCCGGTGACGGCCTGGCCCGTCTGAGCGAAACGCTCGAATCCCTCTGGTCCTGAGCCGCGCGGTCTCGCTGGACTCTCGGCGGGGGCTGAACGCAGGCACGCGAGCAGCCCGCCGCGCTCTTGCTCCCCCCGCAGCGGGCGAGGGCTTGCCCTCGGTACCGTGCCCACGGACCGCGCATAGAGGACAGTGAAGTTGGTGACCACTGGTCTGGTCAGACTGGTCCGGTGGAGGTTCAGCCAGGAGAAGGATTGACTTACTGGAAGATCCCGTCGAGTGGTCGGAAGGATCTTCGCTTTCGACTGAATCCGAGGATGCGAGCGCGGGGCCCTTCGGACCTACACGGTGAGTGATAGGTACGGTCGACCTACCCGCAATCGACGGACGCGCGGATTCCAGCCCGGCTCCGATCTCGCTCGGTGGTCCAGGGGCTGAGCTCGGGCCCAATCGGCCCTTGCTCCAGCTCCTATGCGGCGGAGGGAGTGGGATTCGAACCCACGGTGCCTTGCGACACAACGGTTTTCGAGACCGTCCGATTCGGCCACTCTCGCATCCCTCCGGCGACGAGGTTAGTGGCTGGCGGAGGATGGGTTTTCCTGTACTGCGCTCCGCCGGTCGGCGAAGAATGTGGTGAGAAGCAGCGCACCCTGGCCGCCCAGCACGCCGGCCGTCACGGCGACCTCGTGGTTGAGCCTCGGGTCGCAGCACAGGTTGTAGAGCGAGCCACAGGCGCCGGCCTTGGGGTCGGCGGCCCCGAAGACGAGGCGAGAGATTCTCGCGTTGACCGTGGCCCCCGCGCACATTGGACATGGCTCGAGTGTCACGTAGAGCGTCGCGTCCGCGAGGCGCCACGACCCCAACGCTCTCGCCGCGTCCCTGAGGGCGAGCAGCTCCGCATGGGCGGTCGGATCCTGCGTGCGCTCGCGTTCGTTGTGGCGCTGGGCGACGACACGGCCGCCCACCACCACCACGGCCCCGACCGGCACGTCACCGTGCCCGAGGGCAGCCCTTGCCTCGCCAAGCGCGGTGGCCATGTGCGCCTCGTCGTTGGCGGCGGCGTCAGCCGTCAGCACGCCCGGATCAGGAGGAGTGGCCATTGGGCAGGATGTTAACGACGCCAGCCATCCCAAGGTCAGCAGCGATGGCAACCGGCCTCTTGTCGGTGTCCGCCCGTTGTGTCCGGTCATCTCGCGCAGATCATGGAACCCAGAGCGGAGGAGGTGGGATTTGAACCCACGGTGGGTTGCCCCACACACGATTTCCAATCGTGCCGATTCGGCCGCTCTCGCACTCCTCCGGGAATGTGGTCGAGCGCCCTGGGCTGATCGGCCCTGGCAATTTCGACCATTGCAGCCCCGACAGGCTAACCGAGCGCACCCGCACCCTCAGCCTGGCGCCGGACTCCTCGCTGCCGGGAACCGATAACGTTGCGGTGCGCCGTCCCGACGTTGGGTGCGGTGGCCGGGTCCTGCGCAACGGCCGCTCGTGAACCGAGTCAGGGTCGGAAGGCAGCAGCTCTCAGCGGGTGAGGCCGTGTGCCGTAGTCAACCTGGCCACCGCACCGAGCGTCGGGGCGGGTGCGCCCCCGACGGCAGTGGGGGTGCTCCCCGGTAGGATCGCCTCCCATGGGCGAGACCGACGTGAGCGAAAAATCAGACGCCTCCGACCAGCCCTTCGTGAGCCTCTACCGACGGTTCCGGCCCGGGACCTTCTCGGAGCTGCGTGGCCAGCCCCACGTGGTGCGCGCGCTACAGAGCGCGGTGCGCGACGGCCACGTCGCCCACGCCTACCTCTTCAGCGGCCCACGGGGCACCGGCAAGACATCGAGTGCGAGGATCCTCGCCAAGGCGCTCAACTGCCAGGCGCCCCAAGACGGGGAGCCGTGCGGGGTGTGCACCTCGTGCATCGAGATCGCCCGGGGTAGCTCGCTCGACGTCCACGAGCTCGACGCCGCGTCCAACAACGGGGTCGACGCCATGCGCGACCTCGTGGCCCACGCCGCCCTCGGGACGCCGGGGCGTTGGAAGGTCTATATCGTCGACGAGGTCCACATGCTCTCGACGGCCGCGGCGAACGCCCTGTTGAAGACGCTCGAGGAGCCGCCGTCGCACGTGGTCTTCGTGCTCGCCACCACCGACCCCCAGAAGGTCCCAGCCACCATCCGCAGCCGGACCCAGCACTTCGAGTTCCGCCTGTTCAGCGCCGAAACGCTCGACGAGCTGCTGCGCGACGTGCGCAGCGAGGCGGGCCTCGACATCAGCGACGAGACATTGGCCTCCGCCGTTCGACGCGGGCGGGGCTCGGCGCGCGACGCCCTCTCCGCCCTCGACCAGGCAGCCGCCACCGGCTCCGCCGACGAGGGCCGGCCCGAGGTGTCGTCGGTCGTCGAGGCGCTCTGCGCCGGCGACGCCGCCGCCGCTCTCGTGGCGACCGCCGCCCTCCATGAGGCCGGGTGGGGACCCCAACAGCTCGCCGGAGAGCTCGTCGCCGAGCTCCGGCAGGGCTTCCTCCTCACCGTCGCCCCCGAGCTGACCGATGCCACGGGCGCCGAGCGCGAGCGGCTCGTCGACCAGTCCGGCCGCCTCGGGCTCGCCCGGCTGGTTCGCGGCATGGAGGTGCTCGGGCGCTCCCAGGTCGACATGCGCGACGCGCCCGACGCCCGTGTCATCCTCGAGGTGGCTCTCGTCCGACTCGTCCGGCCCGAACTCGACGACGACGGGCCGGCGCTGGTGGAACGGCTCGCCCGGCTCGAGCGGGCCGTGGCAGCCGGTGTCCAGAGCGCACCGGTTTCTGCCGCTGCCCCCACCGCCGAGCCCGCCGCCCCGGCGGCCCCGAAGGGCCCGCTCGCGTCGCGCCCGGCCCTCGGCGCCCACCGGCGCAAGGCGAAGAGCGAGCCCGACGCGCCGACGAGCGCGCCCATGGACAGCGCGCCGCCGCCGCCCGGCCCTGATCAGGTCCCCGCATCGGATCCGGCGCCGGCCACGGCCGGGCAGCTGCCGTCGCGAGACGACCTCGTCGAGGCGTGGGGGGACCACATCATCGGGCGGCTCAGCCCACGCGCCAAGGCACTGTTCATCGCCGGGCGCTTCATCGAGGTCGACGACGCGGGGGCGGTGTTCGCCCTCCCGAACGCAGCGCACCTCGAGCATGCGAAGGACAGCACCAAGGCCGTCGAGGCTGCCCTCGAGGAGCACTTCGGGGTCAGGGTCCCCCTCCGACTGGTCATCGACGAGGACCGGCCGGCTGCACCGGCCGTTCGCCGGTCACCGGCACGGTCGGGGACGCAGCGCACCGATGACCCGGCCGACCTCGAGGACGATGACTTCGACCCGACCGACGCCGGTGACTCGGTCCGCGTCGAGACGGTGGCCGAGGCGCGGCTGCTCGAGGCGTTCCCGGGTGCCGAAGAGGTGACGTCGTAACATGTACACCGGCCCACTGCGGGCGTTGATCGACGAGCTCGGCATGCTCCCGGGCGTTGGCCCGAAATCGGCACAGCGGATGGCGTTCCACATCTTGAAGGTGCCAACCGAGGACGCACTGCGACTCTCCGACGCCATCGTCTCGGTGAAGGAGCGCACCACCTTGTGCGCCGTCTGCTTCAACGTGGCCGAGGGCGGCGAGCTCTGTGGGATCTGCGCCGACGACCGACGCGACCCGAGCGTGCTGTGCGTGGTCGAGGACCCCCGCGACATCGTCTCGGTCGAGCGCACCGGGGAGTTCTCGGGCCGCTACCACGTGCTCGGCGGCGCGCTGAACCCGCTCGAGGGCGTCGGCCCCGAGCAGCTCCGTGTACGCGAGCTGCTGGCGCGTGTCGAGGCCCACGAGGTGACTGAGGCGATCCTGTGCACCAACCCCAACTTGGAGGGTGAGGCGACAGCGATGTACCTCGCCCGCCTCCTCAAGCCGCTCGGGATCCGGATCACTCGGCTGGCCAGCGGGCTGCCGGTCGGCGGCGACCTCGAGTACGCCGACGAGCTCACCCTCGGACGGGCCCTCGAGGGCCGCCGGGACCTCGAGGGCTGACCGGCCCGAGCGGCGATCAGCCCGGGCGCGCCGCTGCGCCGTCGAGGCGCGCGCGGAGCTCGCCCATGGCGAGGGGGCCCTCCCACTGGTGCTCGCCGATGAACAACACGACCTCGCGCAAGAAGATCGCGCCGGGATCGCCCCAGTTGGCCAGCCGGTCGGTCACGAGCCACGGTTCGCGCTCGAGGCCGAGGAGCCGGTCGTGCCGAGGGGACTGCCCATGGCGGCACGCGCAGACGGGCCGTTGCAGCTGGCCGAAGGCGGTGCTCGCCGACATGGTCGACGGCTGCCCAACCCGGGGTGCGCACAAACGCCAACGCGCAGGAATTCGTCGAGGATCCGAGCGCGGCCGGTGTGCCCACGCCACACTGGTGGGCGTGGAGCACACCGCACCGACTCGCCTCCTGTGGCTGCTGCGCCACGCGAAGACCCTGACCGACCCGCCCAAGGGCGGTGGGGACCACGACCGCGCACTCGCCCCTCGGGGCACACGAGACGCCAACGCCCTCGGCGCCCGCCTCGGACCCGGCGGCGACGCACTCGACCTCGCCGCCGAGACGTTCCCCCAGCTCGTGCTGTCCTCGGACGCGGTGCGAACGGAGCAGACCACGCGCCTCGTGTGGGAGCCGACCCCCGAGCCACCGACCCTGGTCTTCGACCCTGCCCTCTACAGCGCCTCGCCCGAAGAGGTCATGGCCACCGTCGGCGGCGTCGACGACGAGGTCACCTCGATGATGGTGGTCGGGCACAACCCCACGGCCCATGAACTCGCCCTGGGCCTCGGTTTGTCACCGCAGGACCGCAAGCCCGTCGAGCGTGCCGGATTCCCGACGTGTTCGCTCGCCGTCTTCAGCTTCGACGTCGACCACTGGCACGAGGCCGCCCAGGGGGCGGCAACCCTGGTAGCCCTCTTCACCCCGCCCTACTGAGCGGAGAACGGCGCGAGCCCGATCAGGCGATCGTGCGCAGCACCGCGGCGTCGCCCTGGCCGCCGCCGCCGCAGAGCGCGACCGCAGCAGTCCCGCCGCCACGGCGGCCGAGCTCGTAGAGGGCGGTGAGCGCGAGGCGAGCGCCCGACATGCCGACAGGGTGCCCGAGGGCGACCGCCCCGCCGTTCACGTTGATGATGCTTTCGTCGATCCCGAGCTCGTCGGCCGAGGCGAGCCCGACCACCGCGAACGCCTCGTTGATCTCGAAGAGGTCCACGTCGCCGACGCCCGCCCCGATCTTCGACAGCGCCCGCAGGATGGCCTGGGAGGGCTGGTGGAGGAGCGAGGTCTCGGGGCCGGCCACCTGGCCGTAGCTGACCAGCTCGCCGAGCGGGGTGACGCCGAGCTCGTCGGCCTTGGCCCGCGACATCACGACGACCGCGGCACCGCCGTCGGAGATCTGTGACGCGTTGCCCGCGGTGATGGTGCCGGCCTTGTCGAAGGCCGGACGCAGCGAGCCGAGGGATTCGGCCGTGGTGCCGGGGCGCACACCCTCGTCGGTGTCGACGACGATCGGGTCGCCCTTGCGCTGGGGCACCTCGACAGCGACGATCTCGTCGGCCAGGCGGCCCTCCTTGATGGCGGCGGCGGCCTTCTCGTGGCTGGCGGCCGAGAAGGCGTCCTGGCGCTCGCGAGAGACGCCGACCTTCTCGTTGTAGCGCTCGGTGGCGAGCCCCATGGCGCAGTGGTCGAAGGCGCACGTGAGGCCGTCGAACATCATCGAGTCGACGAGCACGCCGTCGCCCAGGCGGTAGCCGGCCCGGGCACCGGGCAGCAGGTAGGGGGCCTGGGTCATCGACTCCATGCCGCCGGCGACCACGATCTCGGCGTCGCCAGCGTTGATCATCTGGTCGGCGAGGTAGATGGCGTTGAGGCCCGAGAGGCAGACCTTGTTCACCGTGGTGGCGGGCACCGACAGCGGGATGCCCGCGTTGTTGGCGGCCTGGCGGGCGGAGATCTGGCCCGTGCCGGCCTGGATGACCTGGCCCATGAACACGTAGTCGACCTGGTCGGGGGCGACACCGGCGCGCTCGAGCGCGGCGCGGATGGCGAAGCCTCCGAGTTCGGTGGCGGCGAAGCCGCCGAGGGCGCCCGAGAGCTTCCCGATGGGGGTGCGAGCACCGGCGACGATGACGGATCCAGGCATTGTGTGACCTCCGAACGATGGGTGCCCGACTGCCGTCGGGCCTGCGGCGCCACCGGGGCGGCTGGGCTGCCCGGGTCGTACCGTCCGCCGGGATGTCCCGGCAGGCCGCCCATACTACGGGCCAGGTATCGTCGGTGCCCATGAGCGAGATCCTCCAAGCCGTACTCGACGGCGCCGACGGCGCCGAGCTGGCCGCACTGCCCCTCCCCGAGTCCTATCGCGGGGCCCTGGTGCGCCGCGAGGAGATTCAGATGTTCGAGGGCGTCGACTCGGCCGAGAAGGACCCCCGCAAGTCGCTCCACGTCGAAGAGGTCGCCCTCCCCGAGCTCGCCCCCGACGAGGCGTACGTGGCCGTCATGGCGTCATCGATCAACTTCAACACGGTGTGGTCGGCCATCTTCGAGCCGCTCCCCACGTTTGGGTTCTTGGACCGGTTGGGCAAGGAGAGCACCTGGGGCGCCCGCCACGCCCTCGGCTACCACGTGGTCGGCTCGGACGCGTCAGGCGTCGTCCTCAAGGTGGGCTCGGCGGTGCGCAACTGGAAGCCCGGCGCCAAGGTGACGGTCCACTGCAACTACGTCGACGACCAGGACCCGTCCTCCCACGACGACTCCATGCTTGCCGCCAACCAGCGCATCTGGGGCTTCGAGACCAACTTCGGCGGCCTGGCGGAGATCGCGGTGGTCAAGGCGAACCAGCTCATGCCCAAACCCACGCACCTGTCCTGGGAGGAGTCGGCCGTCAACGCGCTGTGCAACTCGACCTCGTATCGCATGCTGGTGTCCAAGAACGGCGCAGGGATGTCCCAGGGCGACCGGGTGCTGGTCTGGGGTGCGAGCGGCGGCCTCGGCAGCTACGCCGTGCAGTACGTCCTCAACGGCGGGGGCATCCCGCTCGGGGTCGTCTCCTCGCCCGAGAAGGTCGAGCTGCTCCACGACTTCGGTGTTGACGCGGTCATCGACCGGCGCGCCGGCGACTACCGCTTCTGGCTCGACGAATTCCACCAGGACGAGTCGGAGTGGCGCCGCTTCGGCAAGGATGTGCGCGGCCTCATCGGCGAGGACCCCGACATCGTCTTCGAGCACCCGGGGCGCCAGACCATGGGCGCCTCGGTGTTCGTGGCCAAGCGCGGCGGCCTGATCGTCACCTGTGCGGCGACCTCGGGCTACATGATCGAGTACGACAACCGGCACCTCTGGATGAAGCTCAAGTCCATCAAGGGCTCGCACTTCGCCAACTACCGCGAGGCGTGGGACGCCAATGCGCTCGTGTGCGAGGGCAAGATCCTCCCGCCGCTGTCGGCGGTCTACCCGTTGGCCGAGGTGGGGGAGGCCGCCTTCCAGGTCCACCGCAACCTCCACGAGGGCAAGATCGGCGTGCTCTGCCTGGCGCCGAGCGAGGGCCTCGGCATCGACGACCACGAGCTGCGCGAGCGAGTGGGCGAGGACCGCATCACCTTGTTCCGCCGCCACGGCGTATGACAGACGACCGCACGAAGGGAGCCCCCATGTTCACCGAGATCGACCACGTGGCCATTGCCGTCAACGACCTCGACGCGGCCATCGACTGGTACGCCGAGAACTTCGGGGCGACCGTCGCCCACCGCGAGCGCGTCGAGTCCGACGGCGTCGAAGAGGCCCTCTTGGCCGTGGCTGATTCGTACATCCAGCTCCTGTGCCCGACGAGCGAGGACTCCCCGGTGGCCAAGTACCTGGCCAAGAAGGGGGAGGGCCTCCACCACGTCGGCTACCGGGTCGACGACTGCGCGGCCGCCCTCGAGTCGGTGAAGTCCCACGGCGGGCGGGTCATCGACGAGGCGCCGCGGCCCGGCTCGCGCGGGACCACGGTCGCCTTCGTGCACCCGAAGACCTCCTTTGGCACCCTGATCGAGCTGGTGCAGGAGTAGCGGGCCAACTGGCCCCCGGTCCCTCCTCGGTTAGCCTCGGCTGCATGGAACGCTCCATGTCCAGCCGACTCGACGATCTCGCCGCCCGCAAGGAGGAGGCCCTCCACGCCGGCAGCCCGGCGTCGGTCGAGCGCCACCACGCCAAGGGCAAGATGACCGCCCGCGAGCGGATCGACTACCTGCTCGACGAGGGGTCGTTCCAAGAGCTCGACATGCTGGCCCGCCACCGGGCCCACGGCATGGGCCTCGAAGAGAACCGCCCGTACACCGACGGGGTGGTCACGGGCTTCGGGACCATCGACGGGCGCCGGGTCTGCCTCTTCAGCCAGGACTTCACCGTGTTCGGTGGGGCCCTCGGTGAGGTCTTCGCCGAGAAGATCCACAAGGTGATGGACCTCGCGGCCTCGATCGGCGTGCCGATGATCGGCCTCAACGACGGTGCGGGGGCGCGCATCCAAGAAGGGGTCGTGTCGCTGCACTCCTACGGCGGCATCTTCTTGCGCAACGTCACCGCGTCGGGCGTGGTCCCGCAGATCAGCGTGATCCTCGGCCCCTGCGCGGGCGGGGCCGTCTACTCCCCGGCGATGACCGACTTCATCTTCATGGTGCAGGGCACCAGCCACATGTTCATCACGGGTCCCGACGTGGTCAAGACCGTCACCGGTGAGGACGTGACCTTAGAAGAGCTCGGCGGCGCCATGAGCCACGCCACCAAGTCGGGTGTGGCCACGTTCGTCTCAGCCGACGAGAAGGCCTGCCTCGACGACGTGCGCTACCTGTTGTCGTTCCTCCCGGCCAACAACTTGGAAGAAGCCCCGACGGTGATGACCGGCGACGACCCGGACCGCTCGACCCCCGAGCTGATCGACATGATGCCGGCGTCGCCCAACCAGCCCTATGACATGAAAAAGGTCATCTCGGCGGTCGTCGACGACGGCGAGTACATGGAGGTCCACGCCCATTGGGCCATGTCGATCACCTGCGGCTTCGCCCGGGTGAACGGGCGGGTGATCGGTATCGTGGGCAACCAGCCGGCGGTGCTCGCCGGCGTGCTCGACATCGACTCCTCGGAGAAGGCGGCGCGCTTCGTGCGCACCTGCGACGCCTTCAACATCCCCCTCGTCACCTTCGTGGACGTGCCGGGCTTCATGCCGGGCACCGACCAGGAGTACGGCGGGATCATCCGCCACGGCGCCAAGCTCCTCTACGCCTACTGCGAGTCGACGGTGCCGCGCATCCAGATCATCACCCGGAAGGCCTACGGCGGCGCCTACGTCGTCATGAACTCGAAGTCCATCGGGGCCGACCTGGCCTTCGCCTGGCCGTCCGCCGAGCTGGCGGTCATGGGCCCGAACGGGGCGGTCGAGATCGTCTACCGGCGAGAGCTGGCCGAGGCCGACGACCCCGTCGCCCGACGGGCAGAGCTGGTCGACGAGTACACCGAGCGCTACGCCAACCCCTACATCGCCGCCGAGCGGGGCTATGTCGACGACGTGATCAACCCGGCAGACACGCGCAAGGTCCTGGCCCGCAGCCTCGAGATGCTGGCCACCAAGCACGAGGAGCTGCCCCGTCGCAAGCACGGGAACGTGCCGCTGTGAGCGAGGCCGAGTCCGCCGCACTGGCGAAACGGCCCGAGCCGGACCCCGCAGTCCTCGCCGTCATCGCGGCCTCCCTCGATGCCACGCGGCCCCGCACCGTGGTGGTCGAGGAGGCAGCGCCGGAGCCTTCGGCCTGGCGGTTCAGCGGGCGCTGGTGGGCCCAGCCACTCGCCATGCGCCGCTCACGTCCCGGCCGTCACTGACCGACCGGCGGGGGCGCTGCCCCCTTTTTCCGGACCTTGGCCACCTTGCGGTCGAAGCCGGACTGGAGGGCGGGGGCGAGCACGCTGCCGAAGCGCCCGAGCGCCCACGTGCTCACGCCGGGACAGATGAGGAAGCGCCGCCGCTCGATGCCCCCCACGATGGCGTCGGCGACCTGGAGGGCCGACAGCGGCTTCACCGTGCCGGCCACCGCCTTGGTCTCGGCGGGCTTGAAGCGGTTCTCATCGGCGAGCTGGGGCGTGTCGACGTCGGGTGGGCAGACGCACGCCACGTGCACGCCGGCCGGCGCCATTTCGGCGCGCAGTGACTCCATGAGGCCGCGCACCGCGAACTTGGCGGGGCTGTAGGCGGTGTAGCCGTAGATGCCGAGGAGCCCGGCCGCCGACGAGATCGCCACCATGGAACCCGAGCCCCGTTCGACCATCGAGGGGGCGACCGCCCGGCAGGCGTAGAGGGTGCCGAAGTAGTCGACCTCGATCATCTCCCGGAAGACCGAGTCGTCGAGTTCCAAGAAGTGCCCGGGCCGGGCCACGCCCGCCGAGGTCACCAAGATGTCGCAGGGCCCCCGGTCGGCGACCAGCTCGGCGAGGGCGGCGTCGAGGGCTGTGTGGTCGGCCACGTCGGCGGACCGCACGGCGACGTCGGCCCCCGCCGCCGCGAGGTCGTTGCCAGCGCGCTCGAGCCGCTCGCTGCCGCGGGCGAGGAGCGAGAGCCGGGCCCCGCGCGCGGCGAGCCGGGCAGCGGTGGCGAGACCGATCCCGCTCGATCCCCCGGTGATGACGGCGTGCGCCCCGGCGAAGGGGTCGCCCGATCCGGCGCGCTCAGGCACCGAGCTCGTGGAGTTCGATGACGTTGCCCCAGGGGTCCGTGAGGAAGGCCTGCCGGTTCCCGCCGATCGGGAATGGCTCGCTCACCTGCACCCCGGCGTCGAGCAGCCCGGCGCGCTCGGCGTCGAGGTCGGCCACCAGTAGCGCGAAGTGCTGGCCCCGGCTCTCGGGCGCAGGGGCGGGGAGCAGGTGGACCTGGCGGTCGCCGGCGTCGAACCAGGCACCCGGGCCGATGTCGCCGGGCCGGTCACCGCGGCGGGGAAGCCCGAGGGTGGTGCCGTAGAAGATGATCCCCTCGTCGAGGTCCGCGACATTGACGGACACATGGTGCACGGTGAGCGCTCGCATCCCCACAGTGTGTCCCACCCGGCCCCCGTCCGGGGTGGGCGGCATCTCAGGGCGCGGCCGGGGGCCCGGCAGCGTAGCGAGCGGCGTCGTAGCGCCAGAGCCCCGGCAGCACCACGGCGAGGGCGCCGGTGGCGAGCACGCAGGCGACGCCACCGAAGACGATAGAGAAGCGCAGGCTGGAGAGGGCCTCGACCAGTCCGGCCTCGAGGTTCCCGAGCGAGGGACCGGTGGAGTAGCTGATGAGCTCGATGCCCGCGAGGCGACCCCGTAGCGAGTCGGGGACCGACTGGTTCCAGATGGTCGAGCGCATGAACCCGCTCACCGTGTCGAAGCCGCCGGCCACGGCCAGCAGCACCAGGGCTACCCACAGTGACGCAGCGAAGCCGAAGGCGACGATGGCGAGGCCCCAGCCGCACGCCGCAAAGACGAGCGCGCGCCCCTGCCGACGGACCCCGCCGACCCAGCCGCCGGTCGCACCCACCACGAGGGTGCCGACCGCCGGGGCGGCGTAGAGCAGTCCGAGGACGCCCGCGCCGCCGAAGTGGGTGGCGAGCTGGGGAAAGAGCGCCTGGGGCATCCCGAAGAACATGGCGGCCATGTCGACGGCATACGTGCCGAGCAGGTCCTGGCGGCTCCGGGCGTAGCGGAGGCCCTCCATGATGCGCGCCAACCCGAGGGGCTCGGCGTCGGCGGCCGGGGGGACCGCGGCCAGCCCGAAGAGGGCGAGCAGTGACACCGAGAAGGTGGCGACATCAAGCCCGTACGCGATCCCGAGCCCGGCGAGCGCGATGAGCCCACCGGCCAGGGCCGGTCCGGCCACCATGCCCACGCTGGAACGAAGGTTGGAGAGGACGATCGCCGCGGGGATGTCCTCGGTCGGCACGAGGCGCGGCACCATGGCGTCGAGGCTCGGCCGCTGGAGCGAATCAAAGGTGGCGGCAAGCACGGCGATCACGAAGAGCGGCCACAGGCGGGGGACCCACAGCGAGGCGTTCGCCACCAGGACGAGCGAGCAAGCAGCGAGGCCCACCTCGGACCACAGCACCATCGTGCGGCGGTCGAACGCGTCGGCCATCGCACCGCCGAGCAGGCCCACCAGCACCACCGGGACCACCTCGGCGACCGAGAGGAACCCGACCACGAGCGACGAGTGGCTCAGTTGGTAGGCCTGGTACGGCAGGGCCACGTAGGTGACCATGGTGCCGGCGAAGGACACGCTCTGGGTCACGAACAACCGCCGGTACTGCGCCGAGTGGCGCAACGGCCCGACGTCGACACGCCAGCGCGAAGAGGTCCTCGGGGCCCCGGACTGCTCGGGCTCCTCGTCCACCCGCCAACAATATGGCGCGCCGCGGTGGCTGGCGTACCCTCGGGCATGGAGCTGCGGGCGTACTCGCCGAGCGACGCCGGCCAGGTGGTCGCTATGAACCAGGCGTCGGTCGACAACCTGGCCCCCATGGACGAGGCCCACCTCGCACGCCTGGTCGCTCTGGCGGACACGGCACAGGTGGTGGCGGAGCATGACACCGTCGGCGGCTTTGCCATGGCGATGGCGCCGGGGGCGGGCTACGACAGCGAGTACTACCGGTGGTTCGAGGGGCGCGCCGAGCCGTTCTTGTACCTCGACCGGGTGGTGATCGCCGAGAGCTTCCGACGCCAGGGGCTGGCGAGCCTTCTCTACGACGCCATGGAGGAGCGCGCCACGCAGTTCGGCCGCATGTGCTGCGAGGTGAACGTGGAACCCCCCAACCATGCGTCACTCGCCTTCCATGCGGCGCGCGGGTAC
Source organism: Acidimicrobiaceae bacterium (assembly GCA_003155135.1). Classification (GTDB taxonomy): domain Bacteria; phylum Actinomycetota; class Acidimicrobiia; order Acidimicrobiales; family RAAP-2; genus Bog-515. Next base: position 50,445 of record PMFN01000047.1, read on the forward strand.
CACGAGCTCGCCCGCTACCGCTCGTCTCCGACCAAAGAGGTCGTGCTGCTCGAGAAGCCGCTCAGCGAGAGTGCCGCCGCGCCACGGGTGACCCGTTGACGCTCTGTTGAGGGGATCCGCCCTTCCCTCCACCCCCCGTTGACGTGCCGGGCGCGAACAATGGACAGGAGGTGGAGATGCTGAACCGGCTACTGCTCGCACTGGACCAGTTCGACACGGGACAGGCCGCTCTCGAGTTCACCGGCCAGGTGGCGCACGCCACGCACGCATCGGTGCGCGTGCTGCATGTGCGCGAGCTCGAGATGCTGGGCCGTGTCCCGGCACTCGAGACCGTGGAGGAGGCCGAGCGCTTGGTGCGAGAGGCGGTCTTCCGCCTCCGCTTGAACGGTGTGCCCGCTGACGGGCGCGTTCGTTCCCTGCGCGACCAGCAGGTCGCCTGTGGCATCGCCGAAGAAGCCGACTGGTGGCAGTGCGATGCCATCGTGCTCGGCTCCCGCCGGCTGCACGGCGTGAACCGCCTGGCCGGCCACGGCGTGCGTGAGCGGGTCCTGCGTCAGTCGCTCATCCCGGTGCTGGTCGCCCCGACGCCCGGCGCGGTCGAGGTCGACCATGTCGGGGAACCGCTCGACACGTGCGAGCGGCTGCGCACCCCGTCGCCCCGACGCCAGCGTCATCGCCGCAACACGGGCAGGTTCGGCACCACTGCCAGCCCGCTCGGTGAAGAGCGTGGCTGATCGGTCATCTGCCGAACCCGGCACTCCCCCCCGCGGGCGGCGCGGGCGCCTCAGCGTCCTGCTCGGGGCGGCCCCCGGCGTGGGGAAGAGCTACACCATGCTTGCCCAGGGCAGCGCGTTGGCCGCCCAAGGAGTCGATGTGGTCGTGGCCCACGTGGAGACGCATCACCGGCCCGATACCGAGTCCCTTCTCGAGGGCATGGAGCAGATCCCACCCAAGGGCATCGACTACCGGGGCACCCGGTTCGAGGAGATGGACACCGATGCGGTGATCACGCGCAAGCCCGATGTCGCCCTCGTCGACGAGCTGGCGCACACCAACGTCCCCGGCGGGCGCCACGCCAAGCGTTGGCAGGACGTCGAAGACGTGCTTGAGGCCGGCATCGATGTGATCACCAACGTCAACGCCCAGCACCTCGAGAGCCTCGCCGAGGCAGCCGAGTCGCTGACCGGGACGAAACAGCGCGAATGCGTCCCCGACGCTGCCATAGCCGCTGCCGACGTCGTCGAGCTGATCGACGTCGATCCCCGGACGTTGCGCCGTCGCCTATCTGAGCACGGCGTCATGACGCCCGATATGGCCGAGCGCGCCCTCGGCGGCTACTTCACCGGCGAGCACCTCGAGGGACTGCGCGCCCTGGCCGTCGGTTGGCTCGAGGATCACGACCTGCCGGCGGCGACGTCGGCCACCGTGGCGCGGCCTCCCGGCGAGCGCGTCGTGGTGGCCCTGACGGGCGACCCCGAGGGTGAGCACATCGTGCGGCGCGCCGCGCAGATCGCAGCGACGACCAGGGCTGAGCTCGTTGGCCTGCACGCTCGCCTGCCGACCCGCCCCGACGAGGAGGAGCCGGTGTGGTTGGAGTCGCAACGCCGCCTGTTGGCCGAGCTCGGCGGCCGCTTCGCCGAGGTTGCGGCCGATGACGTGGCCACCGCCGTCCTCGAATTCGCCGATGCCGAGCACGCTTCTCAGCTGGTACTTGGGGCCACTCGTCGCTCGCGTGTCCACGAGCTGTTGCATGGCTCGGTCATCAACCGGGCCATCCGTCACGCCGGGACCGTGGAAGTCCACGTGTTGCCGCCGCGGCACGCGCCCGAGCTGACTCCCGAGCGCCGCCCAGCGGGACGGTTGCCCCGTGTCCCACTGCCGGCGCGACGTCGCCAGGCGGCATTCGCCCTTGCGTTCGTGGCCCCGAGCGTCGTCTTGTTCGCGCTGGCCCCGCTGCATGCCGCCGTGGGCCTGGCCGGCGCGCTGTTCCTTGCTCTCGTCGCGGTCGCCGGTGTCGCCGCGCTCGGCGGGGTCGTCCCCGCGGCAGTCGCCACCGTGGTCGGTTTCGTGCTCGCGGACTTCTTCTTCGCCACGCCACTGCACAGCCTTCGCGTCGACCGGGTCATCGACCTCGTCGCTCTCGTCGCCTATGTGGCGGTGGCCGGGATGGTGGGTGTGCTGGTCGACGTGCTCGCCCGCCAGGGCCTTCGCTCGGCACGCGCTCAGGCGACCGCTGCCAGTCTGGCCCGCCTGGTCGCCAACACGGTGGTCGTCGCGCCAAGGGCCATCGATCCCCTGCCCAGCACGTTGCGCAGGGCTTTCGACCTGCGTGCCGTCGCCCTGCTCCGCAGTGCCGGTGGCCGATGGGTGGTGGCGGACTCGTCGGGAGGGCCGGTGCCAGACCGTCCCGAGGACGCAACGTATGCGGTGGAGCTCCCTGACCGTTCGGTGCTGGCCCTCGTCGCGAGCGGCGCCACTGGAGTCGACTCCGGTCAACTCGAGGCGTTCGTCAACGGGCTGCACCTCGCCGAGGAGCGCACGCAACTCGAGCGGCTCAACCGTCACCGGCGGAGCGCATCGCACCGACGCTGACGGGAGCCGGTGCGAGACAGCCTCGGGTCAGGCGAGCCGTGCCCGGTGGCGCTCGACCAGGCCGACCATATCGGCCATGATCTGGTCGAATTCGAAATCCTTCGGCGTGTAGACGGCGGCCACGCCCTTGCCCCGGAGGATCTCGGCGTCGTCGGGGGGGATGATGCCGCCCACGATCACGTCGGCGTCGACGCCGGCCGCTCGCAGGCGGTCGAGCACTTCGGGGACGAGCTCGAGGTGCGAGCCTGAAAGGATCGAGAGCCCAACGATGTCGACGTCCTCGTCGCGCGCAGCTGCCACGATCTGCTCGGGTGTCAGCCGGATGCCCTGGTAGATGACCTCGAAGCCTGCATCGCGCGCAGCAACGGCGATCTGCTCGGCACCGTTCGAGTGCCCGTCGAGCCCCGGCTTGGCCACCAAGAGGCGCGGCGGGCTGCCGGTCGTCTCCATCAGGGCCTTCGAACGCTCGACCACTGCCGACAGTTCGCTGCCGCGGTGGCCCACGCCGCCCGAGACGCCCGTCGGGGCGCGGTACTCCCCGAAAGTCTTGCGGAGCACGGCTGACCACTCGCCGGTGGTGCCGCCGGCATGGGCGAGGGCGATGGTGGGCTCCATGATGTTGGCGGTGGGGCCGTCATCGAGCGCCACCCGTCGCAGCTCGTCGAGCGCACGGCGGACGGCCGCCTCGTCGCGGTTGGACCGCCAGGCTCGGACGTCGTCTTGGAGCTCGGACTCGACGGTGGCGTCGACCTTCATGACGCTCTCGATGCTCTCGTCGCTCGTGAGGGGGGAGGGAGCGGTCTCGGTGAAACAGTTCACCCCGACCACCTTCTGCTCACCCGCCTCGATGCGGCGCACCCGTTCGGACTGGCTGCGCACCAGGCGGCGCTTCAGCTCGTCGATGGCGGCGAAGGCGCCCCCGAGGGCAAGCACGTCGTTGAGCTCTGCCTGGGCGTCGGCGATCAACTCGGCGGTCTTCGCCTCGATCACCGTCGAGCCGGCGAAGATGTCGCCGTAGTCGAGCAGGTCCGACTCGAGGGCCAGGATCTGTTGGATTCGCAGCGACCACTGCTGGTCCCAAGGGCGCGGCAGGCCGAGCGCTTCGTTCCACGCGGGCAGCTGGATCGCCCGGGCGCGGGCGTCGGCCGAGAGGGTGACGCCGAGCGTCTCGAGCACGATGCGCGGCACGTTGTTCTCCGGCTGCTGCTCGGTGAGGCCGAGCGAGTTCACCTGGACGCCGTAGCGGAAGCGGCGGAGCTTCGGGTCGGTGACGCCGTAGCGCTCGGCGCAGATCCGGTCCCACATCTGCGTGAAGGCGCGCATCTTGCACGTCTCTTCGACGAAGCGCACCCCGGAGTTGACGAAGAAGCTGATGCGGCCGACGACCGTTGCGAGCTCGTCGTCTCGCACCTTCCCCGACTCCCGCACGCCGTCCAGCACGCCGATGGCGGTCGCCAGTGCGTACGCGATCTCTTGGACCGGCGTGGCGCCCGCCTCTTGGAGGTGGTAGCTGCAGACGTTGATCGGGTTCCACTTGGGCATGTGGCGCACGGTGTAGGCGATCATGTCCACGGTAAGCCGAAGACTGGGCTCCGGCGGGAAGATGTAGGTCCCGCGCGAGAGGTACTCCTTCACGATGTCGTTCTGGGTGGTGCCCTGGAGGACGGCGGGGTCGACGCCCTGGTCCTGGGCGTTCGCCACGTACAGGCCGAGGAGCCACGCCGCTGTCGCGTTGATCGTCATCGACGTGTTCATCTCCGAGACGGGGATGCCATCGAGGAGCTGCTCCATGTGGCCGAGGTGGGCGACCGGCACGCCGACCTTGCCGACCTCGCCGGCCGCCTCGAGGTCGTCGGGGTCATAGCCCGTCTGGGTGGGCAGGTCGAAGGCGATGGACAGGCCCGTCTGGCCCCGGGCCAGGTTCATCCGGTAGAGCCGGTTGGAGTCACGGGCGGTCGAGTGGCCCGAATACGTCCGCATCACCCACGGTTTGGCCCGTCCGGCGCTCTCCGACATGCCGCTCACCTCCCTGTGGCTCCCATCCATTGTGCCCGCTCGCACCGTGCGACAGCGTGTCGCACCGGTGAGCAGCGAGGGAGGCGCTCAGCGCTTGTGATAGTCGTAGAAGCCCTCGCCTGACTTGCGGCCGTAGAGCTCGGCGCTCACCATGCGGCGCAGGAGCGGCACCGCGGCGTAGTTGGGGTCGCGGAACTCGTCGTAGAGGGCGTCGAGGATGGCGAGGGACGTGTCGAGGCCGACCAGGTCCAAGAGGGCGAAGGGGCCCATCGGGAACCCGCAGCCCCCCTTCATGGCGGCGTCGATGCCCTCTTTGCTCGCCACGCCCTGCTCGAGGAGGCGAACGGCGTTGTTGAGATAGGGGAACAGCAGGGCGTTCACGATGAAGCCCGCCTGGTCCTTCACCTCGACTGGCTCCTTGCCGCAGGTCTCGGCGAAGGCAAGGGCGGCGGCCATCGTCTCGGGCGAGGCGGTGATGGGCCGCACGATCTCGACCAGCGTCATGACCGGGGCGGGGTTGAAGAAGTGGATCCCGCACACCTTGTCGGGCCGGCCGGTCTCCATGGCCAGCTCGACGACGGGGAGCGTCGACGTGTTCGAGGCCAAGATGGTGGCCGCCCCGCAGGTTCGGTCAAGTTCGGTGAAGAGGTGCTTCTTGACCGCCAGATCCTCGACCACCGACTCGATGACCAGGTCGCAGTCCGCCAGGTCAGCGAGGTCGGTGGTGGCGCTCACCCGCGAGAGGACCTGGTCGCGCTCAGACTCGGTGCGCTTGCCCTTCTCCACCTGGCGGTTGAGGGATTTCTCGAGACCCGCCACCATGGCGTCGGCCGCCGACTGGCTGCGGCTGCGCAGGACCACGGTGTGGCCGCTCGAGGCGGCGACCTCTGCGATGCCCGAGCCCATGATCCCCGATCCGACAACTCCTACTCGTTCGATCGACATGGCCGCACTCTAATCGGCCGGACCGGGCCATTTCCCGGCCGAGACCCTGATCGCACCGGGGGTCCGCGGCGCATGCCAGAGTGACAGACATGGTCGACGGTGCGGGGACGGTGGCGCTCATCGGGGGTGCCGAGTGGACGGAGGGGTGCAGCTTCGACGCCGGACTGCTGGCGGCGTCGGGCTCGAGTGAGGTGGTCGTGCTGCCGACAGCCGCGGCCTACGCCCACCCCGAGCGCCGAGTGCTTGCGGCGGCCGAGTGGTTCGCCGACCTCGGTGCGCAGGTGGAAGGGGTCATGGTGCTGGGTCGCCCCGACGCCGAGGACCCCGGCATCGCCGCCATCGTGGCCGCCGCCCGCTTCATCTACATCCCGGGGGGCTCCTCACTCCACGCGCGCTCCGTGCTGAAGGGCTCGTTGGTCTTCGACGCCGTGCTCGCCGCGTACGCGAGCGGCGCCGTGGTGGCCGGCTCCGGGGGTGGGGCGATGGTGCTCACCGACCCGATGGTCGATCCCCGCGGCGGGGCGCTGACCGTCGGGCTCGGGTTGGTCGGCGACGTGGCGGTCATCTCGCACTTCGGCGATCCCGAGGAGGACACGCACGGCGAGAAGCTCCACCGTTCGGTGGTCCTCGCCCCCGACGGGTTGGCGGTGGCCGGCATCCCCGAGCGCACCGCGCTCATCCGCGACCCGCACGGGGCGTGGCGAACCGAAGGTGCGGGAACCGTCAGCGTCTTCATGGGCGGCAAGGCCGCGCCCGGAGGACTCGACGCGCTGCCCGGTTGACCTCGGCGCCGGTCCGAGGCTCAGTTCGCTTCGGCGATGGTGACCGACTCGATGACGACGTCCTCGTTCGGCTTGCCCGAGCGGGTGCCAACGGCGTCGATGGCGGCGACCACGTCACCGCCCGAGACGACCGACCCGAAGAGCGCGTAGCTGGGGGGCAGCTGGGCGCCGTCGGAGCCCGAGATTATGAAGAACTGGCTGCCGTTTGTGTTTGGCCCAGCATTGGCCATGGCGAGGGAGCCGATCTGGTAGCGGCCAGGCTTGGGCAGCTCGTCGGCAAAGCGGTAGCCGGGACCCCCTCGGCCGGTCCCGTCGGGGTCGCCCCCCTGGAGCACGAAGCCCGGGATGATCCGGTGGAAGACGATGCCGTCGTAGTAGTGGTAGCGGGCCAGGAACACGAAGTTGTTGACCGTCTTCGGTGCGCCGAGCGCGTCGAGGGCTATGACGATGGTGCCCTTGGATGTGGTCATCGTGGCCGTGTAGCGCTTGGCCGGGTCGATGCACATCGGTGGCTCGGCGTCGAACTTCCGACGCTGGGGGCTCGAGCCGTCGGCAGCCGGGCAGTCTTCGGTGGCCATGGTGATGCTCCTTTCGCCGCTCCGCACGGAGCGAGCGGGTTGTGATTCGAACCTAGGACTCGCTGATGGTGACCGAGAGGATTCGCTGGGTCACCTTGGGCGGTACCCCGCTGTTGGCGGAGTTGCCCTCACTGTTGATGGTGTTCACCACGTCCATGCCTGCGGTCACCTGCCCGAACAGCGAGTAGGTGGGCGAGAGCGTCTCACCGCTGCTCCCAGCCACGATGAACCACTGGCTCCCGCCCGTGTTGGCCGAGCCGGTGTTGGCCATGGCGACCGACCCGAGGGGGTACTGCGGGCTGGCGGTCTTCGGCAGCTCGTCGGTGATGGTGTAGCCCGGGCCACCGGTGCCGGTGCCGGTGGGGTCACCCGTCTGGTCGACGAAGCCCGGGATGACCCGGTGGAAGATCACACAGTGGTAGAAGCCCTTCTGGGCAAGGAAGACGAAGTTGTTGACGGAGATCGGTGTGTTCTTGGCGTCCAGGGTGATGACAAAGGTGCCGGCCGTGGTGGCGACCGTCGCCGTGTAGGTCTTCGAGGCGTCGATCGTCATGGGCGGTGCGCTCGTCCAGGTAAGCGTGTTGACCCTCGTCGAGGTGCTGGCCGGGCAGCCGGCGGCGACCGCCTTGGCGTTCGCCTGCGACTGGAGGGCAGCGGCACTGCCCGTCGCCGAGGCCGTCGTCGAGGTCGTCGAGGCTGCGGTGGTGCTCGTGGTCGATCCCGCCTTCGTCGTGGTCGTCGTCGAGGTTGTGGTCTTCGACGACGAGCCACGGGTGATCAGGTAGACCGAGCCGACGACGACTATGGCGATGCCGCCGATGATCGCCGAGCGCTTGATCAGCGAGCGTCGCTTCTCTGCCTTGCGCTGTGCCTCTTTCTTGGCGTTGCGGGCGGCCTTCTGTCGGGCTCGTTTTTCGGTTGGCACGGAGCGACACCCTACTTGCCGTGCCACTGGGACAAAGTTCGGCATGCTCGCCCGGACGGGCGTGGTAGCCGGGCACGTGGCGTCTTGTATCGTCGCCGCCGTGGCGCTCCTCGTGCAGAAGTTCGGTGGGACCTCGGTCGGCGACGCCGACCGCATCCGTGCCGTCGCCGACCACGTGGCGCGGACCCGTCGCGCCGGGGACCAGGTCGTCGTGGTCGTGAGCGCCATGGGCAAGACCACCGACGAGCTGGTGCGCCTGGCCAACGAGGTGAGCGCCGCCCAGCCGCCGCGCGAGCTCGACATGCTCCTCACCACGGGCGAGCGGATCTCGATGTCGCTGCTCTCGATGGCCCTGGCCGACCTCGGCGTCGAGGCGGCCTCGTTCACCGGCAGCCAGGCCGGAATCATCACCGACACCGACCACACCCGGGCCAAGATCTTGGAAGTGCGCGCGGACCGCCTCCGCGAGGCGCTCGACGACGGCCGAGTGCCGGTGGTCGCCGGCTTCCAGGGCGTCTCGACCGAGCGCGACATCACGACCCTCGGACGAGGGGGCTCGGACGTGACCGCGGTGGCCCTCGCCGCGGCCCTCGGGGCCGACGCCTGTGAGATCTACACCGACGTGACCGGCGTGTTCAGCGCCGATCCGCGCGTCGTGCCGAGCGCGCACCGCCTCGCCAGGGTCAGCTTCGACGAGATGCTCGAGATGGCGGCGACCGGGGGGCGCGTGCTCATGCTGCGCTCGGTCGAGTTCGCCAGAAACCACCGTGTCCCGCTGCACGTGCGCTCCAGCTTCACGTGGGAGCCGGGTACCTGGGTCGTAGAGGAGGAAGAAGGCATGGAACAGGCCATGGTGACCGCGGTCACCCACGACACATCGGAGGCCAAGGTGACGGTGGCGGGCGTCCCGGACCGGCCGGGGCTCGCCGCCCGGCTCTTCCGTGGCCTGGCCGACCGGGGCGTCAACGTCGACATGATCGTCCAGAACACCTCGGCGCACGGTCTCACCGACATCTCCTTCACTGTCCCGAAGACCGATCTCGCCACCTCGGTGGAGGTCTGCGACGCGCTGAGCGCCGAGCTCGAAGCGACCGGCGTCACCTCGGACTCGGACATCGGCCGGGTGTCACTCATCGGTGCGGGCATGAAGTCTCACCCTGGCGTGACCGCCACCATGTTCGAGACCCTGGCGGCCGCGTCGATCAACATCGAGATGATCTCCACCTCGTCGATCCGCATCTCGTGCGTGGTGCGCGACTCGGTCGTCGAAGACGCCGTCGGGGCGCTGCACACCGCCTTCGGCCTCGACTGAAGCCCTCCGCCGGGCACGCCGTTTCGGCTGCGCCGGCGTCACCTCGTAGCATGTCGGCCATGCGGATCGCAGTGGTCGGAGCGACGGGACAAGTCGGCGCGGTGATGCGCCGGATCCTCGTCGAGCGCGCCTTTCCGCTCGACGAGGTCCGCTTTTTCGCCTCGGAGCGCTCGGCCGGCACCCACCTCGAATGGGAGGGCGGGCAGATCATCGTCGAGGACGCGGCCACGGCCGACTTCTCGGGCATCGACATCGCGCTGTGCTCGGCGGGCGCGACCTCCTCCAAGGTCCTCTCACCCAGGATCGCCGCCTCCGGTGCGATCGTGGTCGACAACTCCTCGGCATGGCGGATGGACCCGGCCGTGCCCCTCGTCGTGCCCGAGGTCAATGCCGACGCGCTCGACTCGATCCCGAAGGGCATCGTGGCGAATCCCAACTGCACCACCATGGTCGCCATGCCGGTGCTGAAGCCCCTCCACGACGCGGCCGGCCTGGTGCGCCTCACCATCGCCACCTACCAGGCGGTCTCGGGCGCGGGCCTCGCCGGGGTGGCCGAGCTCGCCGAGCAGGTCGCCAAGACGTCGGACCGCTGCGCGGAGCTGGCGTTCGACGGCTCGGCCGTCGAGTTCCCCCCGCCGAGCGTCTTCGACGCCCCCATCGCCCACAACGTGCTCCCGGTGGCCGGCTCGGTCGTCGACGACGGGAGCGCGGAGACCAACGAGGAGCAGAAGTACAGAAACGAGAGCCGCAAGATCCTGGGCCTGTCCGAGCTCGTGGTCACGACCACCTGCGTGCGCGTGCCGGTCTTCACCGGCCATTCGGCGGCCATCCTGGCCGAGTTCGAGCGCGATCTCGCGCCGGAGCAAGCGAGCGAGCTGCTGGCAGCGGCGCCGGGGGTCCGACTCGACGACCTGCCCACGCCGCTCGGGGTGACGGGAAGCGACGTGTCCGCCGTCGGCCGCATCCGCCGGGCGCCGGGCGTCCCCCGCTCGCTCGCGCTCTTTGTCGTGGGCGACAATCTGCGAAAGGGCGCTGCCCTCAATGCGGTGCAGATCGCCGAAGCACTGCTCGCGCGGCGCTGAACCTCTCGTCGAGGGCTCAGTCGGGGCCCGAGGTCCCCGGTTCCGTCCCGCCGCCGACGAGCGCTGCCATGCGGCGCGCCAAGTTGACGGCGTGATCGCCGAAGCGCTCGTAGAAGCGCGCCACCATCGCGAGCTCGATCGCCACGGGCAGGGGCATGGTGCCGGCCACCAGTTCGGCGGTGAGGGTGACGTGCAGGTCGTCAAGCTCGTCGTCGAGGTCCTCCACGTGCAGCGCCGTATCCACCGACCGCGCCGCGAAGGTATCGGCGGTCTCTCGCCAGATCGAGGCCGCCACCTCGCCCATGCGCTCCACGAGGCCGCGGCTGCGAGCGGACATCTCCGCGCCGAGCCCCCGGGCGGCCCGTCGGGCGATGTGCTCGGCGAGGTCCCCGTTGCGCTCGAGGTCGGGCATCATCCGCAGCACCGCTACGAGCTCCTGGCGCTCCTGTCGGGTGGTGTCGCCCTCAACCAGCTCGTCCTGGGCCAGAACCGCGATGCGATGCGTCAGCACGTCGACCATCTCGTCGCCGCGCACGAGCTCCTTCGCTGCCTCGCGGTCCCCGGCCAACAACGCGTGGGTGGCACCGGCGATGGCCTCACCGACCAGGGCGAAGACCCGCACGAACAGGCGGTCGATCTCGTGGAGGGCAGCCGAAGGCGGTTCGTGGAGCTCGACCACGATCCCCGGCAGCGTCGCCATCCCGAGGGGTGGCCGCTCTGACCAGGGAGAAGTCGGCTCGGGGGCAAGCGAACCCTCTTCGGGGCCACCGCCCTCGTCGGCCGCGCCGCCGGCGCTCCGCCGCCCTGGCCCGAGCTTGAATCCCATGGGTCAAGGGTACCGGGTCGGTGCCCTGCGCACTCGGGGGTTCCCCGTTGGCGTGACACCCCCCCGATACGCTCGGGCGCAATGACCCGACACCACAGCTACCGTCGCCTCGGGGCGACCACCCCATGATGTTCGCCCTCCTCGGGTTGGCCATCGGGCTGCTCGCCGGCCTCGCCGTCGGGTGGGCCCTGCGCAGCCGAGGCGTGGCCGACGCCATGGCCGACAGCCAGACCTCGGCGGCCCGACTCGACGATGCACACGCCCAGATCACCCGGCTGGAGGCGCAACTCGCGGCTGCGGACGCGCAGCTCGCAGGAGCCATGGCGGACCTCGCCAGCTCCGGGACCGAGGTTGGCCTGCTCCGGCGCGCCGCCGAGGAGCGCAGCGCAGCGGTGGACCAGGAGCTCCAGCGCATGACCGGCGCCTTCGCCGAGCTGTCGTCCCGTGCACTGGCGGCCAACACCGAGCAGTTCCTCTCCCTCGCCGACACCCGGCTAAAGGAGGCCCACCAGGCAGCCCAAGGCGACCTGGCCCAGCGCCAGGCGGCGATCACGCAGCTGCTCGTGCCGCTCCAGGAGACCCTGACCAAGTACGAGCAGGGCCTCCGCCAGCTCGAGCTCGACCGAAAAGGTGCCTACGTAGGGCTGACCGAGCAGGTGAAGGCGCTCAACTCCTCCCAGGAGCAACTCCAAAAAGAGACCCGCAACCTGGTCGGTGCGTTGCGCTCCCCCCAGACGCGGGGCCGTTGGGGCGAGATGCAGTTGCGCCGCGTCGTCGAGATGGCGGGGATGCTCTCGCACTGCGACTTCGACGAGCAGGTGTCGACCAGCACCGACGCGGGGCGCTTCCGCCCCGACCTCGTTGTCCACTTGCCCGGCGGCGCCCAGGTCGTCGTCGACGCGAAGGTGCCCCTCGATGCCTTCCTCCGGGCGGCCGAAGCGGACGACGACGAGACGAGGAAGCTCGCCTATGTGGCGCACGCCCGCCAGCTCCGCACGCATGTGGACCAGCTGGCGAAGAAGGAGTACTGGAACCAGTTCGACCCATCGCCCGAGTTCGTGGTGGCCTTCGTGCCGGGAGACCCGCTCCTCGCTGCCGCCTTCGAACACGACCCAGCGCTGATCGAGCACGCCATGGCCTCCCGCGTGCTGTTGACCACCCCGACCACGCTCATCGCGCTGCTCCGGACCGTCGCCTACGGCTGGCAGCAGGAGGACCTGGCGGCGAACGCTCGCGAGGTCCAACGCCAGGGGGCCGAGCTCTACGAGCGGCTGCGGGTCCTGGGCGGGCACCTTTCGAAGCTCCAACGCCATCTGAGCGGGAGCGTCGAGGCCTTCAACGATGCGGTCGGCTCCATCGAGTCACGCGTACTCGTCACGGCGCGCCGATTTCCCGACCTCGGCGTCGTGGGCCATGGCGCAAAGGAGATCGACGAGGTGCGCCCGGTCGTGGCGGTTCCCCGGCACCTCCAGGCACCCGAGCTCCTCGGCGGAGCAGACCTCGACGAGGTCCCCGAACCACTGGCGCTGTTGTCACTTCCGGGAGGGGCCGACCCTGTCGCAGGCAACGAAGCGGACGGCTTCAGCGACGCCGCAGGCTCCGACGCCCGCTGACGCAGCGGGCGACCGCACGCTCGACCGGGCGGTTTGTCACGCTCACCGCCAGGGCATCCAACGGGCACCGCGGGGACCGCTTTGTCACCCTCTTTACACAATGCTCACATTTCTAAAGCCACCCGCAGCGCCAAACTCAGGTGTTTCCCAGATTGGATGGGCACAATGCCCGTTACAAGTTCATTGCAGTGAGGGCGGCAGTCGGTCGCACCACACGCAAGACGTCGGCGCCAGGTCGACAGGAAGGGGCACCACACCATGAGGATCCTCGTACTCGGCGGTGACGGCTACCTCGGCTGGCCGACTGCGCTGCACCTCTCGCGGCGCGGTCACGACGTCGGCGTGGTCGACAACTTCGCCCGGCGTGGCTACGACCTCGAGATGGGTGTCGACTCCCTGGTCCCGATCACCCAGCTCCAGCAGCGCGTGAAACGCTGGGAAGATGTCTCGGGGCTGCGAGTGGAGCCTTACGTCGGCGACCTGTGCGATGCCGCATTCGTCTACCGGCTCGTCGCCGAGTTCCGGCCCGAGGCCATCGTGCATTTCGCCGAGCAGCGCTCCGCCCCGTACTCGATGATCGACCGCCACCACGCGGTCTACACCCAGACCAACAACGTGGTCGGGAACCTCAACCTGCTCTACGCCATCGCCGAGATCGACCCTTCGATCCACTTGGTCAAGCTCGGGACCATGGGCGAGTACGGCACGCCCAACATCGACATCGAAGAGGGCTTCATCGAGATCACCCACCGGGGTCGCACCGACGTGCTGCCCTACCCGAAGCAGCCCGGTTCCTTCTACCACCTCTCCAAGGTGCACGACAGCGCCAACATCATGTTTGCCTGCCGCATCTGGGGCCTGCGCTCGACCGACCTGAACCAGGGCATCGTCTACGGCCAGGAGACCGACGAGACGGTGCTGCACCCCGAGCTCGCCACCCGCTTCGACTACGACGGTGTGTTCGGCACCGTTCTCAACCGCTTCTGTGTCCAGGCCGTGGTCGGGCACCCCCTCACCGTCTACGGCAAGGGGGGCCAGACCCGGGGCATGCTCGACATCCGAGACACCCTGGCCTGCGTCGAGCTGGCCATCACGAATCCCGCCGAAGAGGGCGAGTACCGGGTCTTCAACCAGTTCACCGAGTCGTTCTCCGTGGCTGAGCTGGCCGAGATGGTCGCCGCCGCATTCCCCGGCCGGGTCACCGTCGCCAACATCGACGACAACCCCCGGGTCGAGAAGGAAGAGCACTACTACCGGGCCGCGCACACCAAGTTGCTCGACCTCGGCCTGGTGCCCCACCTGCTCAGCGGTTCGACCATCTCGTCGCTCCTCGCCGTCGCCGACCGCCACCGTGACCGGGTCGACCCGGCCGCCATCGAGGCGACCGTACAGTGGCGCAAGACGGCGAGCTCGCTGGCCACCGCCGGCCTGGTTGCCGAATCCCGCTGACCGCCGGACGTGCGCGGCGATTGCCGTGCACGTCGCCTCGGGACTGAGACCGGCGAACAGCCCGCCCCGGCCGACGATCCGCTGCCCGATCGCCGCTCCTTCAGCAGCGGCAGTAGCGTCGCACCTCAATGCCTGTATTGAAGCGCCGTCGCTCGCGCCGTCGCGCCATCGGGCCACTGGTCGCCGTCGGCATCATCGGTGCCCTGCTGCTCTTTTTGCTCATCGGGGGGATCGCCCACATCTCGTCGTCCTCGGGGCCGTTCCACGTCTCGGTCAACCGGTCCTTCGGTGCGCAGGCCACGGTCATCACGGAGCAGTCCAATGCCACGGGAGCAGCCCTCAACTCGCTGCTGGGCGACATGTCGGGACTCGCCCGGCCCGAGCTCCAGTCCCAGATGGACCAGCTGGCTGACGCCTCGGAGCGCACCGCGGACCAGGCCGATGGCCTGACGCCCCCCGCCCCGTCGCCGGACGTGGGTTCGGGGTTTGCCGCCGTCTTCGACCAGCGCGCCCAGGCGGTGGCCACGCTTCGCCACTCGATCGACGGCCTGCTCCAGATGGCGCCGCTGCCGGTCGCCGGTGCCGCGACCACCACGTCGGCCGCGGCCCCGTCGGCCCCGCTGAGCGCCGCCGCCGCCACGGCCGGGCTCAGCGCCGCAAGCGGCCTCGCAACCCGCTCGGACGCTGGGTACGCGGGGGTGCGCAGCGCCTTCGCCGCAGGAGCGGGGCACGTCCTCCTCCCGCGCTCGGTGTGGGTCGACCCGCCGGCCCAATGGGCCTCGGGTGCCCTGGCGACCGTCGTCGACGAGGTGTCGACGTCTCCCTCGCTCGCCATCGACCACCAGTTGGCGCTCACCGCCGTGCGGCTCGACCCGGCGGTTGTGCCCTCGCCCCCGGGCTCGACGCCGGGGACCGCGGTGCTGCCCCCGACCCAGCAGCTGGTGGTGACGGTCGTGCTCACCAACCAGGGCAACGTCAACGAGCGCCCGACCACATCGCTCACGCTGCAGTCGACCAAGGGCGGCGCTCCCGTGGTGCGCACGCAGATCGCCGTCGTCGTCGCCGGCGGTGCGCGCGCTCTCGTCTTTTCGGCCCTGCCGGTCGCGTACGCGCAGACCTACACGCTGAGCGTGGTCGTGACGCCGCCGCCGGGACAGGTGGCGGGGGCTCTTCTGAACGAGGCGCTCACGGTCTACGTCTCGCCGGGCACGCCCAAGGGCGTGCCGGCCGGCTGAGCGGGCCGTCCTGCGCATGTGACCGTCCGACTCGGGTGGTCGTAGGATCGGGCCGTGGCACAGCCTGTGCCGTGCATCGTCGACGAGGAAGGTCTCGAATCCGTGGCCGAGAGCATCACCATTACCGACAATCGCACCGGAGAGACCTTTGAGCTCCCCATCGTCAACGGGGGAGTCGCAGCCAACGAATGGTCCAAAGCGGTGCCCGGCGTCTGGTTTTACGACCCGGCTTTCATGTACACCGCGGCGTGTGAGAGCTCCATCACCTATCTCGACGGCGAGGCGGGCGTTCTCCGCTACCGGGGTTACCCGATCGAGCAGCTCGCCGAGAAGTCCAGTTACCTCGAGGTCGCCTACCTGCTGTTGAACGGCGAGCTGCCCACGGCTGAGCAGTACGACGTCTGGCGCCACGACGTGACGTACCACACGTTCATCCACGAGAACGTCCGCAAGCGGTTCCTCGAGGGCTTCCACTACGACGCACACCCAATGGGCATGCTGGTCTCGGCAGTCGCCGCCCTCTCGACCTTCTACCTCGACGCCAAGGACATCTTCGACCCCGAGTCGCGCTCCAAGCAGATCATCCGGCTGATCGCCAAGATGCCGACCCTGGCCGCCGCCGCCCACCGCTTCAGCGTGGGCATGCCGTTCGTCTACCCGGACAACACGCTCGACTTCGCCTCGAACTTCCTGTCCATGATGTGGAAGGTCGCCGAGCCGCGTTTCGAGCCGGACCCCGTGCTCACCCGGGCCCTCGACGTGCTGTTCATCCTGCACGCCGACCACGAGCAGAACTGCTCGACGACCGCCATGCGCGTGGTCGGCTCGAGCCACGCCGACCCCTACTCGGCGACGGCCGCCGCGGCCGCCGCCCTCTACGGCCCCCGCCACGGCGGGGCCAACGAGGCGGTGATCAAGATGTTGACCGAGATCGGCAGCATCGACAACGTGCCCGCATTCGTCGAGTCGGTGAAGAGCGGCGGGGGACGGCTGCAGGGCTTCGGCCACCGGGTCTACAAGAGCTACGACCCCCGTGCCACCATCATCAAGCGCACGGCCGACGAGGTGTTCTCCGTCACGGGGAAGAACCCACTGTTGGACATCGCCTTGAAGCTCGAGGAGATCGCGCTCTCCGACGACTACTTCATCTCGAGGCGCCTCTACCCAAACGTCGATTTCTACTCGGGCCTCATCTACCAGGCCATGGGCTTCCCGCTCGAGATGTTCCCGGTGCTCTTCGCCATCCCGCGCACAGCCGGGTGGCTCACGCACTGGCAGGAGATGCTCGACCAGGACTCGAAGATCGCTAGGCCCCGCCAGCTCTACATCGGTGACGACGCCCGCGACTACGTGCCGGTGGAGGCTCGGGGCTAAGCGATCACCCGGGCGAGGCCCTCTTGGACCATCGAGACGCACAGGCGCCCTGAGCGGTCGAAGAGGAAACCTCGGGCGAGGCCCCTCGCCCCGGCTGCGATCGGCGAGTCGGAGTCGTAGAGGAGCCACTCGTCAGGCCGGCACGGCCGGTGGAACCACATGCAGTGGTCGAGGCTCGCACCCATGAAATTGGGGTCATCCCAGCGCACGGCGTGCGGGGCGAGGATGGTGTCGAAGAGCGACAGGTCCGACGCGTAGGCGATCACCGCCGCGTGCAGCAGCGGGTCGTCGGGCAGGGTGCCGTCGGCGCGCAACCACAGCCGCTGGAACGGCTCACCGCCCTCAGAGTGCTTCCAGGGAAGCCCGGCACCGATGAAGCGCTGGTCGATGGGGTGGGGTCGCTGGAACCACTCGTCGAGCTCGTCGCGCCACGGAGCGAGCCGCTCGGGGAGGGTGGGGAGGTCCTCGGGCTCGGGGACCTCGGGCATCGGGAACTGGTGGTCGAGGCCGATCTCTTCGACGTGGAACGAGGCCGACATGTTGAAGATGGCACGGCCGTGCTGGATGGCCACGACCAGCCGAGTGCTGAACGACTTGCCGTCACGGATCCGGTCGACCTCGTAGAGGATCGGCACGGTCGGGTCCCCCGGGCGCAGGAAATAGCAGTGCAGCGAGTGGACGAGGCCATTGTCCACGGTGCGGCCGGCGGCCATCAGGGCCTGGCCGGCCACCTGGCCGCCAAAGACCCGCTGGCGCTCCTCGTCGGGCTGCTCGCCCCGGAAGATGTTGACCTCGATGGCCTCGAGATCGAGGAGGCGGACGAGGAAGTCGAGCGATTCGGTCACCCGGCCATGATCGCAGGGATGGGCGAGGGTGGGCGAAATAGTCCGAGCAGCCTGGTGTGCGGGCCCCGCAGCGTCTCGCCACCTGCCCACGGGGCGCCAGGAGGACGTGCCAACGGCCCCCGATCCACAGCCCGTATGCAGGCCCTGCCCAGGTTGGGCCCAGGAGCCCTGTCTAGAATGCGACCGATGCTGACGCGCGCTGAGCGCCTCTGGGCGTGGCTGCACACGCACGAAGGCAAGAAAATCTTCCGCTACACGATGGTCTCGGTCATCTCGACGGTCGTGAGTTTCGTGGTCCTTTTCCTCGTCTACGGCGTTTTCCAGTGGTGGACCGAGGTGCCGAGCGCCATCTTCGCCAACAGCGTGGCCGCGTTCCCCTCCTACTGGCTGAACCGGAACTGGGCGTGGGGCAAGAGTGGTCGCTCGCACCTGATGAAAGAGGTCGTCCCCTTCTGGGTGATGGCGGTCATCGGGATCGCGTTCTCGATCGTCGGCGCGTCGGTCGCCCGCCACATCGGCACCGAACACCACCTGTCGCACACCGAGCAGACGGCGGTCGTGCTGGCTGCGAACTTCTTGTCGTTCGCCATCTTCTGGGTGCTCAAGCTGTTCTTCTTCAACAAGATGTTCAAGACCGACGAACTCGACGAGATCGAAGAGCACCTCGAGACCGAGGAGCACGCCGAGGCGACCTGACCGGCTGGCCAGTCCCTCAGGTCTGGTCAGTCCCTGAAGTTGTTGAACTGCAAGGGGATGCCGAAGTCGTCGCCCTTGCACGCGGCGATGACGGCCTGGAGGTCGTCGCGCTTCTTGCCGGTGATGCGAAGCTGCTCACCCTGGGTCTGGGAGCTCACGCCCTTCAGCCCCAGGTCCTTGATGAACTTGTTGAGACGCTTGGCGTGCTCCTGGTCGATGCCGGCCCGGATGGCGATCTTCTGGCGCGCCGAACCCTTTGACGCTTCCTCGATCTTGCCGTCGTCGAGCGACTTGAGCGAGACCTGGCGCTTCACCAGCTTCTCCTCGAGCACCTGGTGCAGGGCGCGGAGGCGGTCCTCGGTCGACGAGGTGAGGACGAGCTCGTTGTCGCCGAGCTCGATCACCGAATCGGTGTTCTTGAAGTCGAAGCGCGTCGCGGCTTCGCGGTTGGCCTGGTCGACCGCGTTGCGGACCTCTTGGAGGTCGACCTCAGAGACGATGTCGAAGGTGGGCACCGGACCAGCGTACCGGGCACGGCCGGGGCGGCGCCTCGCCGGCCGCTATCCTCTCGCTCTGCGGGTCGGTGTCCGAGTGGCCAAAGGAAGCAGACTGTAAATCTGCCGGCTCAGCCTACGGAGGTTCGAATCCTCCCCGGCCCACGCACAGGAAGGCCCTGACCGGCGCTGCGAGCAGTGACGTGGTCAGGGCTTTTCCCGTCCCATAGCGGCGGGGCGCCCCGGAGGCCGGGCCCGCAGGCTCGAGCCCGGGTGGCGACGATGCGGCGAGGTTTTCCGCCGTTACGATGCGATTACGGATCAGTTGCGGGTAAGCTCACATGGTCAAGAGCCGTTCTGAATACCCGGAGGCCGGTCTTGCCGCGCTTCTAACCGATCGCCCCACGGGGAAGCGCCCGTACCCCGTAGAGACCTGAGGTCGAGACCGAAAGTGGCAAAAGACAGCACCATGGCGAAGGAGTCGGCGCAGGTCGGTCGCACCTTCGTTGCGCGCTCCACCGAGCAAGCCCACGGCTTCGGCCGCCAAGTCACCCACGGGTGGGACGTGGCGACCGACTGGGCGACGTCGCTCTCGATGCGCGCCGACATGGTGAAGGTCCGCCTGCTGCCGAGGGCGCGCCTGGCCGGCCGCATGGAGTCCGACGAGGACGAAGGCTGGGGGTTCCTCCGCCGTCCCGCACTGCTCGGGTTCATCGCCCTGCTCGCCGTCTCCTACGGTGCCTCCCTCCCGAGCTCGCCCTTCAAGCTCGAGATGCCCGGCACCTGGTTCTTCGGCGTGCCCGCCTCCACCAATAACGCCACCCCCGCCTCCCAGGGCATCCTGCTCCTCGGCGTTGTGGCCATGTACGGCGGCCTCGTGCTGCTGGCCAGGGTGTGGTTCAGCCTGACCAAGGCCCTGGAGCGCCGGCCTGGGGTGCCGGTCAAGTACCTCGCCTGGATCATGGTGCTGTGGATCATCCCAATGCTCGTGGTCGCCCCCCTGTTCAGCCGGGACGTGTTCTCCTACGCCGCCCAGGGCGAGATGATGAGCCGGCACATCAACCCGTACAACTACGGTCCTTACACCCTCGGGGCCGGGCCCTACCCCAACCCGGTCGACCCGCTGTGGGGCAACACGCCCGCCCCCTACGGGCCCTTGTTCCTCATGATCGACGGCTTCTTCGCCAGCGTCACCTTGCACCACGAGCTGCCGACGGTGATCCTGCTCCGCCTGCTCTCGCTGGTCGGCGTCGCCATGATCGCCTACTGCATCCCGAAGCTCGCCCGCTTCTACGGCCGGGACCCCGGGCCGGTGTTCGTCCTCGCCGTGCTGAATCCCCTCGTGATCCTCACCCTGGTGGGGGGTGCGCACAACGACGCCATCATGGTCGGCCTGCTCGTGGCGGGGATCACCGCGGCCAAGCTCAAGCACCCGGTCTGGGGCGTGATCCTCTGCGCGCTCGCCGCGGCCATCAAGGTCCCCGCCGGGCTCGGGGTCGTCTATGTCGCGTGGGACTGGCTGGGCACGGACCTGCCCCTGCGCCAGCGGCTGCGACCGTTGGCCACCGCCGGGCTGATCGCGGCCGCAGTGCTCGGGGCACTCTCGATGGTGAGCGGCCTCGGGTGGGGCTGGGTCGCCAACCTGGCGACGCCCGGAACCGTGCGGAGCTGGGTGGCGCCGGCCACGGGCGTCGGCATGGCCATCTCGGGGCTCGCCCACGCCTTCGGCCTCAACTTGTCGCTCGGCGGCGTGCTCTCGGTCACCCGAGTGCTCGGCCTGGCCGCGGCCGCCGCGGCCGCCGTGTACCTCCTGCTCGTGAGCGACCGCATCGGGACCCTCAAGGCGCTCGGGCTCAGCCTGCTGCTCTTCGTGGTGCTCGGGCCGGTCGTCCAGCCCTGGTACCTGACGTGGGGCCTGATCCTGCTGGCGCCGACCGCCACGGGCAAGATCCGCAACCTGATCATCGTGCTGTCGATCGTCTCGCCGTTCATCGGCCTTCCGGGCGGCAGGGTGCTCCTGTCGGGCCTCATCCACGCTGACCCGTTGCTGGTGGCCGGGGCCCTCGTGTTCCTCCTCGTGGTCCTCCTCGCCCCGCTCGGCCGCTGGTCGAGCGCCGAGCGGTGGGACCTCGATGGCGGGGACTGGGGTGCCTTCGACGACGACGTGGCCCCTAGCGCCCTCGCCTGAGCCGCTCCTCCTCAGAGCAGTAGCTGGAGCTCGACCACGTCGAGCCACTTGCGGTGCTTGCGGCCCACCTCGCGCTCGACGCCGACAAGCTCGAAACCGCACGAGCGGTGCAGCGCGATCGAGGCCTCGTTCTCGCCCACGATGCGGGCGATGATGGCATGGAACCCGTGCTCGGTGGCCCGACGCACGAGGTCCTCGAGGAGCAGGCGGCCGACCCCGCGGCCGCGCTGGTCCCGGTCCACGTAGACGGAGTTCTCGACAGTCGTGGCGTACGCGGGACGGGGGCGGTAGGGGGAGAGCGACCCGAACCCGAGCACGCTCCCGGCCAGGCCCGGGGGTCCGTCGGACGGCTCGCCGACCGCGACGACGGCGGGGTGAGCGCCACTGTGGGCGTCGATCCACTCCTGTTGCTCCTCGAGCGTCCAGGCCACCAGATCGAAGGTCACCTCCGAGGTCGTGACCTCGAGGTTGTAGATGCGCCGTATGGCCTCGGCGTCGGATCGCTCGGCCATTCGGGTTCGCATCCGCCGCATGGTAGCGACCCGTTCGGGACCTCGGACCTGCGCCGGGGACGTGCCCCGGCAATCCTTAGCTAACATGACCGCTCGCGGCTGAAGGGCCGTGGCGCCCCCTTAGCTCAGTCGGTAGAGCGCAGCCATGGTAAGGCTGAGGTCGTCGGTTCGATTCCGACAGGGGGCTCGCCCCAAGGCGGCGTAGCTCAGTTGGTCAGAGCACACGGCTCATAATCGTGTTGTCGCGGGTTCGAGTCCCGCCGCCGCTACCACTCCGGAGGAATTCGGAGCCGGGCCTGGTCCCGGCCCCGAGCCGATCGGGGCGCTACAGCATCGACGTCAAGAAGTACCCGAACGAACGAGAAAGGGAATGCGGTGGCCAAGAACGAGAAGCGGGTCCAGGTAACGCTGGCCTGCGAGGTGTGCAAGCGCCGGAACTACATCACCACCAAGAACAAGCTGAATGACCGCGAGCGGATCGAGATGAAGAAGTTCTGCCGCTGGGATCGCCAGCACACGATGCACAAGGAGACCCGCTGAGCCTGCCCCTGGTCGCCGGTGCTAACCTGGCACGGCTCCCCAGGTCATGATCGTCGAGTGCCGAAGACGACCGAGGGCGGCCCACAAAGGGCAGTAGCTCAACTGGTAGAGCACCGGTCTCCAAAACCGGCGGTTGGGGGTTCGAGTCCCTCCTGCCCTGCTCGAATCCGACAGCACCACAGCTGAAACGTTCCCCATCCGGAGTCATATGGTGGTTACCGAGCCCGAGGGCGAGGACATGTTCGACGAAGAGGTCATCGAGGAGGACCGCCCTCGTCGCGCCCACCGTGAGAGGAGTGAAGGGAAGTCGGCCAAGCGCACGGGGATCAGCCAGTTCCTCCGTGAGGTGCGAGACGAGATGCGCCAGGTGGCGTGGCCGACCCGCACCGAGCTCATCAACTACACGGCCGTCGTCCTGACCACGTTGGTCATCATGATCTCGCTCATCTTCCTCCTCAACTTCCTCTACGGGAAGTTCATCCTGTTCTTGTTCCACAAGTAATCCCTGATCCGATCGGTGTAGATGTGACCATTCAGAACTCAGAAGACATCCGAAGCGACGTCGACGAGGTCGACGCGCCCAACCGGCCGCTCGACGAGGTGGTGGTGCTCGACGCCACGACCGACGGCGACACAACGGGCGAGGTGGACGAGGACGAGGACGAGGACGACGGCGGCAGCGGCGTCAGCCAGAGTCCCTACGACCGGCCCGGCCGGTGGTACGTCGTGCACACGTACTCGGGCTACGAGAACAAGGTGAAGGGCAACCTCGCCAACGTGATCACGTCGCGCCAGATGGAGGACCGGGTCTTCGAGACCGTCATTCCCATGGAAGACGTCGTCGAGTTCAAGGCCGGCAAGAAGGTCGTCGTCCAAAAGAAGGTCTTCCCCGGTTACCTCCTCGTGCGCTGCGACCTCGACGACGACACCTGGGGGGCGATCCGCAACACCCCGGGCGTCACCGGCTTCGTCGGCCCGGGCACCAAGCCCACGCCGCTGTCGCGCCGAGAGGTGGAGAACATCCTCCAGGTCAAGCCTGAGGGCGAGCAGGCGCCGACCAAGCGCACGCGCCCGAGGCTCGAGTACGAGGTCAACGAGACGGTCCGCGTGAAGGAAGGCCCCTTCGCCGACTTCTCGGGTCAGATCGCCGAGATCAACGAGGACCAGCTGAAGCTGAAGGTCCTCGTCAACATCTTCGGCCGGGAGACCCCGGTCGAGCTCGAATTCAGTCAGGTCGCAAAGCTCTAGCCGACCGCCGCCACCGAGGCGGGCAGACGGCACAGTTCGAAGAGGAGAAAACAGATGGCACCGAAGAAGCGTGTACTCGCAGTCGTAAAGATCCAGCTCCAGGCGGGCGGGGCAACGCCCGCGCCCCCTGTCGGCACCGCCCTCGGGCCGCACGGCGTCCAGACCATGGAGTTCTGCAAGCAGTACAACGCAGCGACCGAGAACCAGCGGGGCACCGTCGTCCCGGTCGACATCACCATCTACGAAGACCGCTCGTTCAGCTTCGTGCTCAAGACCCCGCCGACCCCGGTGCTGCTGCGACAGGCCGCCGGGATCGAGAAGGGCTCGACCATCTCGGGCCGGGAGCAGGCCGGCACCGTTACCGATGCCCAGCTGGGCGAGATCGCCGGCATCAAGCTGAAGGACCTCAACACCGACGACCTCGAGGCGGCGAAGCGCCAGGTTGCTGGCACCGCCCGCTCGATGGGCATCGCCGTGGCCGGCTGACGCCGACCACCACTCGAATCGTTTCCTAGGAGAACTGACATGGCCCAACACGGCAAGAAGTACAAGACAGCACTCGCCAACATCGACCGCGAGGCCCTCTACTCGGTGACCGAGGCCGTCGACCTGGCCAAGGGCCTGGCGAATGCCAACTTCGACGAGACCGTCGAGCTCGCGGTGCGCCTGGGCGTCGACCCGAGGAAGGCCGACCAGATTGTGCGTGGCACCATCTCGCTGCCCTCGGGCACGGGGCGCACGGTGCGCGTGGCGGCCTTCGCCGCCGGCGAGGCCGCCGACGATGCCCGCGCCGCCGGTGCGGACGTCGTTGGTGCCGACGACCTGGTGGCGCGGGTCAAAGAGGGCTTCTTGGACTTCGACATCGCCATCGCCACCCCTGACCTCATGGGTCAGGTGGGCACGCTCGGCCGGGTCCTCGGCCCCCGCGGCCTCATGCCCAACCCGAAGACCGGCACCGTCACCACCGACGTGGCCCGTGCGGTCACCGAGTTCAAGGGCGGCCGGGTGGAGTACCGCACCGACAAGGTCGGCAACATCCACATCCGCGTCGGCAAGGTGTCCTTCACCCGTGAGCAGCTCGTGGCCAACGTCCACGCGGTTATCGAGGAGCTCTTCCGGGCCAAGCCCGCCTCGGCCAAGGGCCGCTACCTCTTGAGCGTCGCACTCTCGACCACGATGGGCCCCGGCATCAAGATCGACCCGGCTCGCGCCCGCCAGGTCGACGAGGAGCTCCTCGCCGCCAGCGCCTGAGCAGGCCCCGGCTGGCCGAAGAGCCCGTCGACCAAGTAGCATCACCAGTCCAGCGCGTCACCTGACGCACACCAGCATCCAACCGCCAAAGACCTCCGGTGCACCGAGTCGGTGCCCAAGGGGCCCAGTAGGGCCCGCCTGACGAGGCGACGACACGATGACCGGGATCCTCCCGAGCATTGTCCGTTGCACCGGAGACCTGCGGCCCCACCCAGGCGGGAAGCCCCGGGAGAGGAACAATGGACAATCCGAGAGTTGAGAAGGTGGCTGTCGTCGACGAGGTGCGCGAGCGCCTGTCAGGCTCGACGGCCTCGGTGGTCACCGAGTACCGAGGCCTCACTGTCACCGAACTGGCCGTACTGCGCCATGCGCTGGCCTCGGTCGGTGGCGACTACAAGGTCTTCAAGAACACCCTGGTCCGCAGGGCGGTCGCCGAGACCGACCACGCAGGGCTCGAGCCGCTGCTCGTCGGCCCGACCGCCATCGCCTTCGTCCACGGGGACGTGAGCGCGGTCGCCAAGGCACTGCGCGACTTCGCCCGCACCTCGCCGGCGCTGATCGTGAAAGGTGGCGTGCTGGACGGCAACGTGCTGAGCCCGGGCGATCTCACCGCCCTCGCCGACCTCCCGTCCAAAGACGTCCTCTTGGCCCGTGTCGCCGGTGCCATCGCAGCGCCGCTCCAGACCCTGGCAGGCCTCCTCGAGGCATTGCCCCGCAGCTTCGCCTACGGCCTCTCCGCCCTGCTCGAGCAGCGCCAGGCGAACGAGCCGGCGCCCGCCCCTGCCGCCGAGGCCCCTGCCGCCGAGGCCACCCCCGACGCCGTCCCGGCGCAGGACGACGCCGGGCCCGCAGCAGAGGAGCCCGCAACCTCTGAATCGGCCGAGACCGACACCGCCGCCGACGCTTCGGCGCCCGAGGGCAGCGAGGCGCCAGCAGACGCAGCCGAGCGCGCGTCCGCCGAAGAGTAACCACCAACCATCGCAAGAGAAGAATCGCAAGAGAAGACCGGAAGACCGGAAGAAGGAAAGAGAGACCATTGACATGGCAGGCACCCTGACCAAGGACCAGATCCTCGACGGCATTTCAGAGCTGTCGGTGCTGGAGCTGAGCGAGCTGCTGAAGGAGTTCGAGGAGCGCTTCGGCGTGACCGCGGCCGCTCCGGTCGCAGTGGCGGCGGCCCCGGCCGCCGGAGGCGGCGCCGAGGCCGAGGCTGAGGAGAAGACGGAGTTCGACGTCATCCTCACCGGCGCCGGCGACAAGAAGATCCAGGTGATCAAGGAAGTCCGGTCGCTGACCAGCCTCGGGCTGAAAGAGGCGAAGGACCTCGTCGACAGCGCCCCCAAGCCGGTCCTCGAGCGGGCCAGCAAGGACGACGCCGAGAAGGCCAAGGCGGCCCTCGAGGGCGCCGGCGCCACCGTCGAAGTCAAGTAGCAGCCACGCGGCTGTCGCAGCGCCGCCGGCCCGCGGCACCTCTGGGTGCCCGGGCGGGCGGACAGGCGAAATCCTTGACGGGCGGGGCCCAAACCCCTAGCCTGACCCTGTCGCAGGGCCGTCCCCCGGCTCTGTGGGGGTCGAGTAATTCCTGGGGGTTGTGCAATCGCTCGCGCGCGGGTACGCTTGAGGGTTGCCGTGGTTCCCCTTACTGCTTCCGCCCGCAGTTCGCCTCTACTGGCGCGCGCCATGGCCCCGTTTTGGACCTGATCAGGCCCTCCATCCCTACCACGTGCAGCACCGCAATACCCGATTGACCCGTCAACCACCCAACTGGGAGGAGTAGACCGTTGTCCTCACGGTCCAGAAGTCCCGAGCGTGTTTCGTTCGCCAACATTGACGAGGCCCTGCCACTGCCGGACCTCATCGCCATCCAACGCGGTTCGTTCCAATGGTTCCTCGACAAGGGCCTGGCCGAGGCGTTCAACGACATCAGCCCCATCGAGGACTTCACCGGGCAGCTGAGCCTCGAGCTCGAGTTCGACCCGACTGACCCCGACCTGCGCCCGCCGCCGAAGTTCACGGTGGAGGAGTGCAAGGAAAAGGACATGACCTACGCGGCCCCGGTCTTCGTCCGGGCGCGCTTTTTGAACGCCACCACCGGCGAGATCAAGGAGCAGACGGTCTTCATGGGGGACTTCCCGATGATGACCGACCGCGGCACGTTCATCGTGAACGGCACCGAGCGGGTGGTCGTGAGCCAGCTGGTGCGCTCCCCGGGCGTCATCTTCCAGCCCGGCCGCGATGCCAAGACCATCTTCACCGGCACCATCCACCCCTACCGGGGTGAGTGGATCGAGCTCGACGTCGAGGCCAAGCCCTCCAAGGATGTGACCGCCGGGGCCCGCGTGGCCCGCAAGCGCCGTGTCTCACTCTTCGTGCTGCTGCGTGCCCTCGGCTACGGCGACGACGCCTTCTTGGAGCGCTTCGTGCGCCACTTCGACTTCCTCGAGGGCCAGTGGGAGAAGGAGCGCA
The DNA here is from genome assembly GCA_003155135.1 of Acidimicrobiaceae bacterium. Classification (GTDB taxonomy): domain Bacteria; phylum Actinomycetota; class Acidimicrobiia; order Acidimicrobiales; family RAAP-2; genus Bog-515. Next base: position 77,414 of record PMFN01000047.1, read on the forward strand.
ACCTCGCCCCGACCCGTGAGGAGGCCCTGCTCGAGATCTACAAGCGCGCCCGCCCCGGCGAGCCGCTCTCGGCTGAGGCCGCACGCCAGTACTTCGAGAACGCCTTCTTCAACCCGAAGCGCTACGACCTCACGCGAGTCGGCCGCTACAAGCTGAACCGCAAGCTCGGCCCCGAGATCGAGCGGATCTCCGAACTGTTCGGCATCGAGCTCGAGCGCCCGGTCCCGGGCCAGGGCGTCCTCAGCCCCTCGGAGATCCTGGCCTCTGCCACTTACATGCTCCACCTGGCCCTGCACATGGCCGACGGGGACTCGACGTACCGCATCGACGACCAGGACCACTTCGCCAACCGCCGCATCCGCTCGGTGGGCGAGCTGATCCAGAACCAGGTGCGCGTCGGCCTTTCACGTATGGAGCGCGTGGTCCGCGAGCGCATGACGACCCAGGACGTCGAGGCCATCACGCCCCAGACGCTGATCAACATCCGCCCGGTGGTCGCCGCCGTGAAGGAGTTCTTCGGCACCAGCCAGCTGAGCCAGTTCATGGACCAGAACAACCCGCTGTCGGGCCTGGCCCACAAGCGGCGCCTCTCGGCCCTCGGCCCAGGTGGCCTGTCGCGCGAGCGCGCCGGCTTCGAGGTCCGTGACGTGCACACGTCGCACTACGGTCGCATGTGCCCGATCGAGACCCCCGAAGGCCCGAACATCGGTCTGATCGGGGCGCTCGCCACGTACGCGCGGGTCAACGAGTACGGCTTTATCGAGACCCCCTACCGCCGGGTGACCGACGGGCGGGTGACCGACGAGGTCCTCTACCTGGCCGCCGACGAGGAGGAGGAGCACGTCATCGCCCAGGCCAACGCCTCGGTCGACGCAGCCGGCAACTTCACCGAGGACCGCGTCCTCGTCCGCCGCGGCCCCCAAGGCACCGGCGTGCGCATCGGCGTGGCCAACGCGTCCTACGGCACGACGAGCGAGATCGACTTCGTCCCGCCGTCGGAGGTCGACCTCATGGACGTCTCGCCCAAGCAGATCGTCTCGGTGTCGACCGCCCTCATCCCCTTCGTCGAGCACGACGACGCCAACCGGGCCCTCATGGGCGCCAACATGCAGAAGCAGGCTGTGCCGCTCGTCGTCCCCGAATCGCCGTACATCGGCACCGGGGTCGAGGCGCGTGCCGCCCGCGATGCCGGTGACGTGGTCCTCGCCGAGGGCGACGGCACGGTCGTCGAGGTCTCCGGCGACCAGATCAGCGTGGAGTACAAGGCGGGCCAGAAGGACCGCCTCGGCGTCGCACTGCCCCCGAAGAAGCCCTACCGCCTGGCCAAGTTCCGCCGCTCCAACCAGAACACCTGCATCAACCAGAAGGTGCTGGTCGAAGAGGGCGACAAGGTGACGGCCGGCTCGCTGCTGGCCGACGGGCCCTCTACCCAGAACGGCGAGCTGGCGCTTGGCAAGAACCTGCTGGTCGCCTTCATGCCCTGGGAGGGCTACAACTACGAGGACGCCATCATCCTCTCCGAGCGCCTCGTGAAGGACGACGTCCTCACCTCGATCCACATCGAAGAGCACGAGGTCGACGCCCGTGACACCAAGCTCGGCGCCGAGGAGATCACCCGGGACATCCCGAACCTCTCCGAGGAGATCCTCGCCGACTTGGACGAGCGCGGCATTATCCGCGTCGGTGCCGAGGTCGAGCCGGGCGACGTCCTCGTCGGCAAGGTCACGCCGAAGGGTGAGACCGAGCAGACCCCCGAGGAGCGCCTGCTCCGTGCGATCTTCGGTGAGAAGGCCCGTGAGGTCCGAGACACCAGCCTGAAGGTCCCCCACGGGGAGTCGGGCAAGGTCATCGACGTGCGGGTGTTCTCCCGTGAGGACTCCCATGAGCTGCCCCCCGGGGTCAACCAGCTCGTGCGGGTCTACGTCGCCCAGAGGCGCAAGATCTCCGAAGGCGACAAGCTGGCCGGCCGTCACGGCAACAAGGGCGTCATCTCCAAGATTCTCCCGATCGAGGACATGCCGTTCCTGTCTGACGGGACGCCCGTCGACATCATCTTGAACCCCCTCGGCGTGCCCTCGCGCATGAACGTGGGCCAGGTCCTCGAGAGCCATCTCGGCTACGCGGCCCGCCACGGCTGGGACGGGATCGAGGTCGAAGACGGCGTCGGGACGAGCGGTCGGGGTGACGGCGCGCTGCGCAAGACTCGCCCCCGCACGGTGCCCGCCGCGTGGGTTGCCACCCCGGTCTTCGACGGTGCCCACTGGGACGAGGAGGAAGACGCCGGTCGTCACCCGACCATCAAGAAGATCTTCGAGACCCTCAACTCGGACTCGGCCAACGGTGACGTCCAGATCGGCTCGGACGGCAAGGTCACGCTGTTCAACGGCCGCACCGGTGAGCAGTACGACAACCCGATCTCGGTCGGCTACGTGTACATCTTGAAGCTCGCCCACCTGGTCGACGACAAGATCCACGCCCGCTCGACCGGCCCGTACTCGATGATCACCCAGCAGCCCCTCGGCGGCAAGGCCCAGTTCGGTGGGCAGCGCTTCGGGGAGATGGAGGTGTGGGCGCTTGAGGCATTCGGTGCCGCCTACGCCCTCCAGGAGCTCTTGACCATCAAGTCCGACGACGTGTTGGGCCGGGTCAAGGTCTACGAGGCGATCGTGAAAGGGGAGAACATCCCCGAGCCCGGTATCCCCGAGAGCTTCAAGGTACTCATCAAAGAAATGCAGTCTCTCTGCCTCGACGTCGAGGTTCTCGCCGTCGACGGGCAGGAGATCGAGATGCACGAGCTCGACGAGGACGTGTTCCGCACGGCCGAGGAGCTCGGCATCGATATCAGTCGGCCCGAACGTGGTTCGGACGAGGAGGACGAGCGGCGCGCCGCCGAGAGGAGCTTCTCATGACGGCACTCGATGTGAACACTTTCGACCAGCTGCGGATCGGGCTCGCCACCGGCGACTCCATCCGCGGGTGGTCCAACGGCGAGGTGAAGAAGCCCGAGACGATCAACTACCGGACGCTGCGCCCCGAAAAGGACGGCCTGTTCTGCGAGAAGATCTTCGGTCCCACCAAGGACTGGGAGTGCTACTGCGGCAAGTACAAGCGGGTGCGCTTCAAGGGCATCATCTGCGAGCGCTGTGGCGTCGAGGTCACCCGCTCGAAGGTCCGGCGCGAGCGCATGGGCCACATCGAGCTGGCCGCCTCGGTCGTGCACATCTGGTACCTGCGCGGCACGCGCAGCTGGCTGGCCTACCTGCTCATGGGCACCGAGGCCCGTGAGGAGCTGAAGGCCAAGCAGCTGGAGAAGGTCATCTACTTCGCCGCCAACCTGGTCACCTGGGTCGACGAGGCGAAGCGCCACGAGGACCTCCCGACCCTCGAGTCCGAGATGGTCGACGAGGTCGTCGACATCGAGCGGCGCCGGGACCTGGAAATCGACCGCCGTTTCAAGGCGCTCGAGGAGGAGCTGGCCAAGCTCGAGTCCGAAGGGGCCCGCGACGCCGAGGTCAAGGCACGCCAGAAGGCGGTCGAAAAGGAGATCACGGCGGTGCGCGAGCGCGCCCAGGACGAGATCGAGCTGGCCAAGCGCTCGCTCGACGAGTTCAAGAGCCTCCACGCCAGAAAGATCATCGAGGACGAGCTGCTCTGGCGTGAGCTGCGCCTGCGCTACGAGGACTACTTCGAGGGCGGGATGGGGGCCGAGACCATCTCGCGCCTCATCGACCGCATCGACCTCGATGCCGAGGAGATCAAGCTGCGCGAGATGATCGACGCCGCCGACGGCCGCCGGCCGCTCTCGGCCCAGCGCCGCCAGAAGGTCATCAAGCGCCTCAAGATCGTCACCGCCTTCAACCGTCGCGACGAGCACGGCCGGCGGATCAACGACCCGCGGGCCATGATCCTCGAGGCCGTCCCGGTCATCCCCCCCGACCTGCGCCCGATGGTCCAGCTCGACGGTGGCCGCTTCGCCACCTCGGACCTGAACGACCTCTACCGCCGGGTGATCAACCGCAACAACCGCCTGAAGCGGCTGTTGGACCTCGGCGCGCCCGAGATCATCATCAACAACGAGAAGCGGATGCTCCAAGAGGCCGTCGACGCACTGTTCGACAACGGCCGCCGGGGCCGCCCGGTCACCGGGCCGGGCAACCGCCCGCTCAAGTCGCTCTCGGACATGCTGAAGGGCAAGCAGGGCCGGTTCCGCCAGAACCTGCTCGGCAAGCGCGTCGACTACTCGGGCCGCTCGGTCATCGTGATCGGCCCGACGCTCCTGCTCCACCAGTGCGGCCTGCCCAAGCTCATGGCGCTCGAGCTCTTCAAGCCATTCGTCATGAAGCGGCTCGTCGACACCGAGATGGCCCAGAACATCAAGTCGGCCAAGCGCATGGTCGAGCGCCGTCGCCCGCAGGTCTGGGACGTCCTCGAGGGCGTCATCAAGGAGCACCCGGTGCTCCTCAACCGTGCACCGACGCTCCACCGCCTGGGTATCCAGGCGTTCGAGCCGGTGCTGGTCGAGGGCAAGGCCATCCAGGTCCACCCGCTCGTCTGCACCGCGTTCAACGCCGACTTCGACGGTGACCAGATGGCTGTGCACCTGCCGCTGTCCGCCGAGGCCCAGGCCGAGGCGCGCGTGCTGATGCTGTCGGCGAACAACATCCTGTCCCCGGCCACGGGGCGCCCGATCACCGTGCCCACCCAGGACATGGTCTTCGGCGCCTACTACCTGACGCTCGCCGTCGAGGGGGCCAAGGGCAGCGGTCGGGCCTTCCGGCACTCCTACGAGGTCCAGGCGGCCTTCGACGTGGGTGACATCGACCTGCACGCCAGCATCACGCTGCGCCCGCTCCCGGGCTCGTCGCTGGCCCGCCGGCTCGAGGCTGCGGGAACCGTCGCTGAGGGCGAGGCTTCGGTCACGCTCGAGACCACCCCGGGCCGCCTCTTCTTCAACGAGGCGCTCCCCGAGGGGTTCCGCTACGTGAACGAGGTGGTCGGCAAGCGCAATGTTCCCATCGGCGTCATCGTCGAGGAGCTCGCCGCCGACTACCACAAGGCCGAGGTCGGCGCCTCGCTCGACCGCATCAAGGCGCTGGGGTTCCGCTTCGCCGCCCAGTCGGGCCTCACCATCTCGATCAACGACGTGGTGACCCCAGCCGACAAGCAGCAGATCCTGGACCGCTACGAGAAGGAAGCGGAGAAGGCCGAGAACCAGTTCAAGCGCGGCATCATCACCGACGACGAGCGGCGCCAGAAGGAGATCGAGATCTGGACGTCGGCGAACTCCGAGGTCGGCCGGGCCATGGAGCAGCAGCTCTCGACCCTGTCGTTCAACCCGCTCGACATGATGGTTGACTCCGGTGCCCGAGGCAACGCCCAGCAGATCCGCCAGATCGCCGGCATGAAGGGCCTCGTCTCGAACCCGCGCGGTGAGATGATCCCGAGGCCGATCAAGTCCTCCTTCCGTGAGGGCCTCTCGGTGCTCGAGTACTTCATCTCCACCCACGGCGCCCGCAAGGGCCTCGCGGACACGGCCCTTCGCACCGCCGACTCGGGGTACCTGACCCGCCGCCTGGTCGACGTGGCCCAGGAGCTGATCGTGCGCGAGGACGACTGCGGCTCCCAGCGTGGGATCTGGATCGAGGACGTGGTCCCCGACACCCCCGGGAAGCGCAGCTACCTCGAGACCAGGGCCTACGGGCGCTGGCTGGTCGAGCCCGTCACCCTCTCCGACGGCGAGGTGATCCCGGTCGGGGTCATGCTCGAAGACGAGATGGTGGCGCGCCTGCGTGACGACCCGGGCGTGGACCGTATCCGCGTCCGCTCGGCACTCACCTGCGAAGCCACGCACGGCGTCTGCGCCGCCTGCTATGGCAAGAGCCTGGCGACCGGCAAGATGATCGAGCTCGGTGAGGCGGTCGGCGTCATCGCCGCCCAGTCCATCGGTGAGCCGGGGACCCAGCTCACCATGCGGACCTTCCACACCGGTGGTGTGGTCGGCGAGGACATCACCCACGGCCTCCCGCGCGTGGTCGAGCTGTTCGAGGCCCGCACCCCCAAGGGTGCGGCGGTGCTCGCACGCCACACCGGCGTGGTGCGCATCGAGGACGAGGAGGGCGGCCGCCGTATCACCGTGGTGGCCGACGACGGTGCCGAGGAATCGGCACTGGTCGCCCCCCGCGCCCACCTCGAAGTCGCCGACGGCCAGGAAGTCGGGGCCGGCGACGCCCTCGTCGAGGGCCCGAAGGACCCGAAGGAGCTCTTGGAGGTCAAGGGCATCCGGGAGACCCAGCAGTACCTCGTCGAAGAGGTCCAGAAGGTCTACCGGGACCAGGGCGTGTCCATCCACGACAAGCACATCGAGCTCATCGTCCGGCAGATGCTGCGCCGGGTGCTGGTCGCAGAGCCTGGTGACGCCCCGTTCCTCCCGGGAGAGCGCGTCGACAACCAGATCTACGCCGAGGTCAACCGTGCGCTCGTCGAGGAGGGCAAGCGCCCCGCCGAGGGCCGCCCGGAGCTGATGGGCATCACCAAGGCCTCCCTGGCCACGGACTCGTGGCTGTCGGCGGCCTCCTTCCAGGAGACCACCCGGGTGCTGACCGAGGCGGCCATCGAAGGCCGCTCCGACCAGCTGTTCGGCCTGAAGGAGAACATCATCATCGGCAAGCTCATCCCGGCCGGCACCGGCATGGAGCGCTACCGCGACATCCGCCTCGAGATGCCCGACGCCGACGCCATGCCCTTCTGGGCGCTGCGCAGCGACGGCGGGGACGAGGACCTGGCCGCCTGGCTGGCCGACGTCTCGGGTGAGGGGATCAGCAACGACCCCTTCGACCCGTCCGTCGACGCCAGCTGGCTCGGCGCCGCGCCGAGCGGCGACGGCGAGGACGCAGCGACGGCCAGTACCCTCGAGGCCGGCGCCTGAGCAGACGACGAACACCGGGTCCCCCCGCCCGCCTCGGGCAGCCGGCCGGGCGGGGAAACCCGCTGTTGCCACCCCCCTTTTGTGCCACTAGCATGGAAAAGCCGTTCGAGCGCGTCTTTTGGCCGCTCGGACCCGTCCGTAGTCCACCCCGCAGTCCAAACCACCTGAGGTAGCGCGTGCCCACGATCGCCCAGCTCGTCCGCAAAGGACGACAGGCCAAAGAGACCAAGTCCAAGACGCCGGCACTCAAGGGTGCCCCTCAGCGCCGCGGTGTCTGCACGCGTGTCTACACGACCACGCCCAAGAAGCCGAACTCGGCCCTGCGCAAGGTCGCCCGTGTGCGGCTCACCTCGGGCGTGGAGATCACTGCCTACATCCCCGGCGTCGGCCACAACCTCCAGGAGCACTCCATCGTCCTCGTGCGCGGCGGCCGTGTGAAGGACCTGCCCGGCGTGCGTTACAAGGTCATCCGCGGCGCACTCGACACCTCGGGCGTGCGCGAGCGCAGCCAGGCCCGCAGCCGCTACGGCGCCAAGAAGGAGAAGTAATGCCCCGCAACGGACCAGCACCGCGACGTGAGCTCATGCCCGACCCGGTCTACCGGTCGGTGCTCGTAACCCAGGTGACCAACAAGGTCCTCTCGCGCGGCAAGCGCACCGTGGCCGAGCGCATCGTCTACACCGCGCTCGACACCGTGAAGGAGCGCACCGACTCGGACCCCGTCGCCGTGTTGAAGCGCGCCGTCGAGAACGTCCGGCCCGAGCTCGAGGTGAAGAGCCGCCGCGTCGGTGGCGCCACCTACCAGGTCCCCGTCGAAGTACGGCCCCGCCGGGCCACCACCCTCGCCATCCGCTGGCTCACGACCTTCTCCAAGCAGCGCCGGGAGAAGACCATGGCCGAGCGCCTCGCCGCCGAGATCCTCGATGCCAGCAACGGCATCGGGGCAGCAGTCAAGCGCCGCGAGGACATGCACAAGATGGCCGAATCCAACAAGGCCTTCGCCCACTACCGCTGGTAGTGGCGGGGCCCAAGAAAGAGCACTATGGCTGAACCGCTGCCTATCCGCGAGTTCCCCCTTGCCCGGACCCGCAACATCGGGATCATGGCGCACATCGACGCCGGCAAGACCACCACCACCGAGCGGATCCTGTACTACACGGGCCGCAACTACAAGATCGGCGAGGTCCACGAGGGCGCCGCCACCATGGACTGGATGGTCCAAGAGCAAGAGCGCGGCATCACGATCACCTCGGCCGCGACCACCTGCCGCTGGCGTGACACGTGGATCAACATCATCGACACCCCGGGCCACGTCGACTTCACCGTCGAGGTGGAGCGGAGCCTGCGCGTCCTCGACGGCGCCGTCGCCGTCTTCGATGCCGTGGCCGGCGTCGAGCCCCAGACCGAGACCGTCTGGCGCCAGGCGAACAAGTACCACGTGCCGCGCATCTGCTTCGTGAACAAGATGGACCGCATCGGCGCGGACTTCGGCCGCACCGTCGAGATGATCAAGGACCGACTCGACGCCAACCCGGCCGTCATCCAGCTGCCCATCGGCGCCGAGGGCGGCTTCCGAGGCGTCGTCGACCTGCTCAAGCGAAAGGCCCTCGTCTGGGACGAGGTGGAGGGCAAGGGCGAGGAGTGGGAAGAGATCGAGATCCCCACTGAGATGAAGGCTGACGCCGAGGACGCCCACCACCAGCTCGTCGACGTGCTCTCCAACTACGACGACGTGATCATGGAGAAGTACCTCGAGTCCGAGGAGATCACCGCCGAGGACCTGCACCGGGCGTTGCGCGCGGCCACCCTCTCGAGCGAGGTCGTCCCGGTGCTGTGCGGCTCGGCGTTCAAGAACAAGGGCGTCCAGCCCATGCTCGACGCCGTGGTCGACTACCTGCCCTCCCCGCTCGACCTGCCCCCCACCCAGGGCACGGTCCCGGGCAAGGACGAGGTACTCGAGCGGACCTGCGACGACGACGCGCCCTTCTCAGCCCTCGCCTTCAAGGTGATGACGGACCCTTACGTCGGCAAGCTCACGTACCTGCGGGTCTACTCGGGGACGCTGCGCAAGGGCGGCACGGTGACCAACACGACGAAGGACCGCAAAGAGCGCGTCGGGCGACTGCTCCAGATGCACGCGAACAGCCGTGAGGACCGCGACGCCTGCTTCGCCGGCGACATCGTGGCCGCCGTTGGGCTCAAGCAGACCACCACCGGTGACACCCTCTCTGACCCGGGCCACCCGATCCTGCTCGAGGCCCTCGAGTTCCCCGAGCCGGTCATCCACGTCGCCGTCGAACCGAAGACCAAGGCCGACCAGGACAAGCTCTCCCGGGCGCTGTTCTCGCTCTCCGAGGAGGACCCGACGTTCCGGGTGCGCTCCGACGAGGAGACCGGCCAGACCGTCATCTCGGGGATGGGCGAGCTCCACCTCGAGGTGCTCGTCGACCGGATGCTGCGCGAGTTCTCGGTCGACGCGAACGTGGGCAAGCCCCAGGTGGCGTACCGAGAGACCGTGCGCAAGGCGGTGGAGAAGGTCGAGACCCGCTACGTCCGCCAGACCGGTGGCCGTGGGCAGTACGGGCACGTGGTCATCACGCTGGAGCCCACCGGCCCCGGCGGCGGCTACGAGTTCGTGGACAAGATCACCGGCGGCGTCATCCCGAAGGAGTACATCCCCTCGGTTGACGCCGGCATCCAAGAGGCCCTCACCTCGGGCGTGCTGGCGGGCTACCCGACGGTCGACGTCCGGGTGCTGCTCACCTACGGCTCGTACCACGATGTGGACAGCTCCGAGATGGCGTTCAAGATCGCCGGCTCCATGGCAGTGAAGGAGGCAGCCCGCAGGGCGAGCCCCGTCCTCCTCGAGCCGGTGATGGCCGTCGAGGTCGTCACCCCCGACGACTACATGGGCGACGTCATCGGCGACCTGTCGTCGAGGCGCGGCCGGGTCGAGGGCATGGACCAGCGGGGCAACAGCCAGGTCATCCGGGCCCAGGTACCGCTGGCCGACATGTTCGGCTACGCTACCGACCTGCGCTCGCGTACGCAGGGCCGTGCCACGTACTCGATGCAGTTCCACGCCTACAACGAAGTTCCCGAATCCATCGCCAAGGAGATCATTGCCCGGGCGAAGGGGGAGTAGGTAGGCCGGGTCCGCCCGACCGCAAGCAGGACACCGCCGAGGCGGTGGCACTACGGCACGACAAAGAGGAAGCGGCGGGAGACCGCCATATGCGGGCCCGAGTGGGTTCCGCCCGAGATCAGGAGTAGTTCTCCGAAATGGCCAAGCAGAAGTTCGAACGCACGAAGCCACATGTCAACGTGGGCACGATGGGACACATCGACCACGGCAAGACGACGCTGACGGCCGCCATCACCAAGGTGCTCTCGGAGACCAACCCGAACACCTCGTTCACCCCCTTCGACCAGATCGACAAGGCGCCCGAAGAGAAGCAGCGCGGCATCACCATCTCGATCGCCCACGTCGAGTACGAGACGGCCAACCGCCACTACGCGCACGTCGACATGCCCGGCCACGCCGACTACATCAAGAACATGATCACCGGCGCCGCCCAGGTCGACGGGGCCATCCTCGTGGTCTCGGCCGCCGACGGCCCGATGCCCCAGACGCGTGAGCACGTCCTGCTCGCCCGCCAGGTCGGCGTCCCCTACATCGTGGTCGCCCTCAACAAGGCTGACACGGTCGACGACGAGGAGCTCTTGGACCTGGTCGAGCTCGAGGTGCGCGAGCTGCTCAACGAGTACGAGTTCCCCGGCGACGACACCCCGATCGTGCGTGTCAGCGCCCTCAAGGCCCTCGAGGGCGACCCGGAGTGGACGCCAAAGATCTTGGAGCTCATGGATGCGGTCGACACGTACATCCCCGAGCCCGAGCGTGACGTGGCCAAGCCCTTCCTCATGCCCGTCGAGGACGTCATGTCCATCACCGGCCGTGGCACCGTCGTCACCGGCAAGGTGGAGCAGGGCATCGTCAACGTCGGCGACGAGGTCGAGATCGTGGGACTGCGTGACACGCAAAAGACCACGGTGACCGGGGTCGAGATGTTCCGCAAGCTCCTCGACCAGGGCCAGGCCGGCGACAACATCGGCGCCCTGCTGCGTGGGACGAAGAAGGAGGACGTCGAGCGGGGCCAGGTGCTGTGCAAGCCGGGCTCCATCACCCCCCACACCGAGTTCGAGGGCACCATCTACGTCCTCAACAAGGACGAGGGTGGCCGCCACAAGCCGTTCTTCAACAACTACCGACCGCAGTTCTACTTCCGGACCACCGACGTGACCGGCACCATCACGCTGCCCGAGGGCACCGAGATGGTCATGCCCGGTGACAACACGGACCTGAGGGTCGAGCTGGGCAAGCCCATCGCCATGGACGAGGGCCTTCGCTTCGCCATCCGCGAGGGTGGGCGCACCGTCGCCTCGGGCCGAGTCACCAAGATCATCAAGTAGTCCAGGCGTTCGAGCAACCGAGCGAGGAAGAGGCACCATGGCCGACGGGCCCCGTCAGAAAATCAGAATCCGGCTCAAGGCCTACGACCACGAGATCCTCGACCAGTCGACGGAGAAGATCGTCCAGACGGTGCTGCGCACCCAGGCCAAGGTCCAGGGCCCGGTGCCGCTCCCGACGGACAAGCACCGCTACACGGTGATCCGCTCGCCGCACAAGTACAAGGACAGCCGCGAGCACTTCGAGATGCGGGTGCACAAGCGCCTCGTCGACATCGTCGAGCACACACCGAAGACGGTGGACTCGCTCCAGCGCCTTGACCTGCCCGCCGGCGTCGACATCGAGATCAAGATCCAAAACGCCTGAGCCCCGAAGGGCGTCGTGGGACTGCCGCGGCGCTCTGGCGGGGACCAAGGTGATGGTGTAGCGTTACCAGCCGGGTCGATTTCCGGCCCGAGCCGTCCGGCAGTGGAAGCGGACGGGTCCAGTTAGACGTGCTTGAGCGCCCGTCGTCCCTCCGGGGGCCGGGGACCTCAGGCCACCACATTCGAGCGCTCCGCTCGGGGATCCCGAGCGGAGCGTTGGCGTGCGCGGGAGACCGTGCACCGCGCAGAAAGAGTCGCATCAGTGGCAACCAAAGCGATCGTCGGCGAGAAGGTCGGCATGACGCAGGTCTGGGATGACCAGAACCGGGCGATCCCCGTCACGGTGCTGCGCGTCGCGCCCGTGCGCATCGTCCAGGTCAAGACCCCCGAGCGGGAGGGCTACTCCGCCCTCCAGGTGACCTACGGGTTCCGCCGGGCATCGACCCTCACCAAGCCCGAGCAGGGCCACTTCGACAAGGCCGGCGTCGACGCCGGCCGCCGCCTCTTGGAGTTGCGGGTCGAAGATGTCTCCGAGTACGAGGTCGGCCAGGAGCTGAGTGCGGACCTGTGGAGCGCCGGCGAGCGGGTCGATGCCATCGCGGTGTCGAAGGGCAAGGGCTTCGCCGGCGGGATGAAGCGCCACAACTTCAAGGGCCAGAGTGCGAGCCACGGCAACCACAAGGCACACCGGGTTCCGGGCTCCATCGGCGCGTGCGCCACGCCCGGGCGCGTCTTCAAGGGCACGCGCATGGCCGGGCGCATGGGTGGCCAGCAAGTCACCGCCTTGAACTTGGAGATCATCTCCGCCGACGCCGAGCGCCAGCTGGTGCTGGTCAAAGGTGCGGTCCCGGGCTCCAAGGGCTCGGTCGTCGTGCTGCGCAACTCGGTGAAGACGCCCATCGGCAAGGGGGGAGTGGCCCGATGAGCACCGCCACCTACGAGCCCGGCGGCGCGCTGCGCACCGCCCGCAAGAAGGAGCGCCCCGAGCCGCTGCGCCGCTCGGTCACCCGCCGCGACGTGGACGGCAACGAACTCGGCCCCGTCGACCTCGAGCCCACCATCTTCGGCATCGAGCCCAACCTCGCCGTGCTCCACCAGGTCGTCACCGCCCAGCTGGCCGCCGCCCGCTCGGGCACCCAGTCGACCAAGACCCGTTCGGAGCGCCGCGGTGGCGGGGCCAAGCCCTTCCGCCAGAAGGGCACCGGCCGGGCCCGCGCCGGCTCCTCTCGCTCACCCATCTGGGTGGGCGGTGGCGTCGCCCTCGGCCCGAAGCCCCGCAGCTACGCCCAGAAGACACCGAAGAAGATGGTGCGCCTCGCCCTGTGCTCGGCCCTGTCGGACCGCGCCGGCGAAGAGCGCGTGGCGCTGATCGACGCCTACGGGTGGGAGACGCCGCGGACCAAGTCCGCCCTCGCCGCCCTCGCCGCCCTCGGCATCGAGGGCTCGGTGCTCGTGGTGCTCTGCGCCGACGACGAAGTGGCCCTGCGCTCCTTCGCCAACCTCGGCCACGTCCAGACCACCACGTTCGGCGAGCTGAGCGCCCACGACGTGCTGCGCAACGACTGGGTGCTGTTCACCGACGAGACGCTGCCCGGCCGCTTCGAGGTCACCGAGACAGTCATCGAGACCGTCGACGAGGAGACCGGTGACATCGTGATCGAGGTCATCGACGAGGTCAGCGACTCGATCACCGGCGAGCACGTGACCGACGTGACCGACATCGTGGTCGATGCCGCCACCGGCGAGGTCTCCGTCGACGTGCTCGAGGTGGGTGCCGACGACGCCGAAGGCGATGAGGCCGCAGCGGACGCCGCCGACGAGAAAGAGGTGCGCTGATGCGCGACGCAATGAGCGTGCTCGTGCGGCCGGTGGTCTCCGAGAAAACCTACGCCCTCATGGACAGGGGCGTCTACGTCTTCATCGTCGACCCCGACGCCACCAAGATCGACGTGCGTCACGCCGTGGAGCAGGCCTTCAGCGTGCGCGTCACCAAGGTCAACACCTTGACCCGCAAGGGCAAGGCCACCCGGAACCGTCGTACGAACGTGCGGGGTCAGCGGCCCAACCAGAAGCGGGCCATGGTCACCCTCGCCGCCGGCGACACGATCGACCTCTTCGAGAGCTGAGCACCAGGACACCGCCATGGCACTGCGATCACGAAAGCCCACCAGCCCCGGACGCCGGTTCCAGACCGTCTCGGACTTCGCCGAGATCACCCGCGACCGCCCCGAGCGCTCGCTGGTCGTCCCCGCCCCGAAGTCCGGCGGCCGCAACAGCTACGGCCGCAAGACCTCCCGCCACCGCGGCGGAGGCCACAAGCGGGCGTACCGGATCATCGACTTCCACCGCAACAAGGACGGCGTGCCGGCCAAGGTCGCGTCGATCGAGTACGACCCGAACCGCAACGCCCGCATCGCGCTGCTCCACTATCTCGACGGCGAGAAGCGCTACATCCTCGCTCCCGCCGGCATCAAGGTGGGCGACCTGCTGCAGTCGGGCCAGGGCGCTGAGATTCGAACCGGCAACGCCCTTCCGCTTCGCTACATCCCGGTCGGCTCGGTCATCCACAACGTCGAGCTGCGCCCCGGTGGGGGCGGCAAGATGGGCCGCGGGGCGGGCATGAGCATCCAGCTCGTGGCCAAAGACGGCGGCTTCGCCACCCTGCGCCTGCCCTCGACCGAGATGCGGCGCGTGCCCATCGATTGCCGCGGCACCCTCGGGGTCGTCGGCAACGCCGAGGACGAGCTCATCAAGGTGGGCAAGGCCGGCCGCAACCGCTGGAAGGGCATCCGCCCCCAGACCCGTGGCGTGGCCATGAACCCCGTCGACCACCCGCTCGGTGGCGGCGAAGGCAAGACCTCCGGTGGTCGGCACCCGGTCTCCCCGTGGGGGAAGCCCGAGGGCCGCACCCGTGACCGGAACAAGGACTCGAACGACATGATCGTCCGTCGGCGCCGCACCCGCGGCTCGCGACGGTAGCTGGAGGAGCTGGCAATGCCACGCAGCCTGAAGAAGGGACCGTTCGTCGACGACCACCTCCTGAAGAAGGTGGACGTCCTGAACGCGAGCGGGGACAAGCGGGTCATCAAGACCTGGTCCCGCCGCTCGACCATCATCCCCGACATGGTCGGCCACACCATCGCCGTCCACGACGGGCGACGTCACGTGCCCGTCTACGTCACCGAGTCGATGGTCGGCCACAAGTTGGGCGAGTTCGCTCCCACGCGGACCTTCCGCTTCCACGCCGGCCAGGAACGCCCGGGAAGGCGTTGAGATGACCGCATCGAAGACCAACGAGCGTCCCGGGACCAAGGCCGTCCTCAAGTACTCGCGCATGTCGGCCAGCAAGGCCCGCCAGGTGCTCGACCTCATCCGGGGCGAGGACGTCGGTCGGGCGGCCGAGCTGCTGGCGACGACCTCGCGCGAGGCGGCGGATGTGATCGGCAAGGTGCTGGCCTCCGCCGTCGCCAACGCCGCCCACAACGACGGCCTCGACCCCGACGAGCTCTACGTGGCAGCCTGCTTCGCCGATGAGGGCGCGACCTTGAAGCGCTGGCGCCCCCGGGCGCGTGGCCGGGCCACGCGCATCCGCAAGCGGACCTGCCACATCACCATCATCGTGAGCCGCCTCCCCGAGGAGCGCCTCGCCCGTCGTCGTGCCGAGCGCGAGGTGCAGGGCGCGCAGCGCTCGCGCCGGGTGTCCGAGTCCCGTCGCCGTGCCGACCTCTCGGGTCGCCTCAGCCGCCGGCGCACCGCCCAGGCCGAGGCCGCGGCCGAGGCCGAGGCAGCCCAGGCACAAGAAGAAGAGGTCGAGTCCGAGCTCGTCGACGACGCCGCCACCGAGCAGGCGGCGGAGGACATCGTCGAGTCCGCGGCCGATGAGTTCGACACCGAAGCAGCAATCGAGGAGAACGATGCGGTGCACGACGCCGCCGAGGAGAGCGACGACGTGAACGCAGATGAGGAAGAGGGCAAGTAGATGGGCCAGAAGGTAAACCCCTACGGGTTCCGTCTCGGCGTCACTACCGACTGGAAGTCCCGTTGGTTCGAAGAGCGCCACTACCAGGAGTTCGTGGTCGAGGACTGGAAGATCCGCGACTACCTGATGTCCCAGCTCGAGACCGCGGCCGTGAGCCGCATCGAGGTCGAGCGCACCCGTGACCGGCTGCGCGTCGACATCCACACGGCGCGCCCGGGCATCGTCATCGGCCGGCGAGGCTCCGAGGCCGACCGCCTGAAGAAGAAGCTCGAAGAGATCACGGGCCTCCAGAACCGGATCCAGCTCAACATCCAAGAGATCAAGCAGCCCGAGCTCGACGCCGCGCTCATCGCCCAGGGCATCTGCGACCAGCTGGTGCGCCGGGTGGCGTTCCGCCGGGCCATGAAGCGGGCCATCCAGACGGTGCAGAAGGCCGGTGCCCAGGGCATCAAGGTCCAGTGCTCGGGCCGCCTGGGCGGCTCTGAGATGTCGCGCAAGGAGTCCTACCGCGAGGGCCGTGTCCCGCTGCACACGCTGCGCGCCGACATCGACTATGGCTTCCGCGAGGCCAAGACCACCTCGGGCCGGGTCGGTGTCAAGGTGTGGATCTACAAGGGCGACATCCTCCCTTACAAGGTCTCCATCGAGGACAAGATCACCCGCGAGGCGGCCATGGCCGTCGGCGAGACCTCCGGCCAGGGCGGCCCCCGTCGACTCATCACCGCCGGTGGCGGCCGTCGCCGCAGCGACCAGGGCATCCCCGGGGACGCGGCCGACGAGGAGTTCTCCGAAATCGTGGTCGAAGAAGAGGTCGCTCAGACCAACGGCGCCCCCGCCGCCGAGGCGCCCATCGCGCCCGTCGCCGAGGAGGCACCCGCCCCGGCCACCGACGAGGCGACAGAGGGCGAAGAGGTCCCCGTCGCTGACCTGGTCGCCACGCCGGCCGAGCCCGACGCCCTCGAGCGCCAGCTGGCCGAGGACGAGGAGATCGAGCGGCGCACCCGCCAGGAGCACCACGAGACGCCGCACTTCCGCCGGGAGGTCGACTGACATGTTGATGCCCAGGAAGGTCAAGCACCGCAAGCAGCACCGTGGGCGTCTCACCGGCGCCGCCAAGGGCGGCACCACCGTCACCTTCGGCGACTTCGGCATCCAGGCCCTCGAGCCCGGTTGGCTCACCGCCCGCCAGATCGAGGCCGCCCGTATCGCCATGACCCGCCACGTGAAGCGCGGTGGCAAGGTGTGGATCCGGGTCTTCCCCGACAAGCCCGTCACCGAGAAGCCGGCCGAGACCCGCATGGGCTCGGGCAAGGGCAACCCCGAGCACTGGGTGGCCGTCGTGCGCCCGGGCCGGGTGCTCTTCGAGCTGGCCGGAGTCGACCGCGAGTTGGCCGAGTCCGCCATGAACCGGGCCATCCAGAAGCTCCCCTTCAAGGCGCGCTTCGTCGTGCGCCCCGGCACCCACGGCACCGCAGAGGTCCAGGTCTGATGACAACCGCAACCGAACTCACCCTCCTCGGGACCGAGGAGCTCGAAGGTCGGCTCGCCGAGTCGCGCCGCGAGCTGTTCAACCTGCGCTTCCAGCTGGCGACCGGCCAGCTGGACAACACGGCGCGCATCGGCCACGTCCGCCGCGAGGTGGCCCGCATCCTGACGGTGCTGCGCGACCGAGAGATCGCCGAAGCCGAGGGCACCTATCTTCCCGCCACCGCAGCCGTCTCGGCCGGTGTGGCTGACCACGCAACAGAGGAGGGCTGATGGCCGACGACACGGCAGACGCCGCAGCAAGGCCGAACCGCCGCAAGGTCCGCGAGGGCATCGTGGTGTCTGACTCCATGGACGCCACCGTGGTGGTGGCCGTCGTCGAGCGAGTCCGCCACCCCCGCTACGGCAAGACGGTGCAGCGGACCAAGCGCCTCTACGTCCACGACGCCGACTCCACCGCCAAGGTGGGAGACCGCGTCCGGGTCGTCGAGACCCGCCCGCTGTCCAAGCTCAAGCGCTGGCGGCTGGCCGAAGTCACCGAGCGTGCACGATGATCCAGCAAGAGTCCCGCCTCCGAGTGGCTGACAACTCCGGCGCAAAAGAGGTGCTGTGCATCCGGGTCCTCGGGGGATCCCGGCGCCGCTACGCCAGCATCGGCGACGTCTTCGTAGCGACCGTCAAGGACGCCATCCCGGGCGCCGCGGTCAAAAAGGGCGATGTCGTGCGCTGCGTCGTCGTGCGCACCAAGAAAGAGAAGCGCCGCCCGGACGGCTCCTACATCCGCTTCGACGAGAACGCGGCCGTCCTCATCAACGAGGCCCAGCAGCCGAGGGGCACGCGCATCTTCGGCCCGGTCGGGCGCGAGCTTCGCGACAAGAAGTTCATGCGCATCGTCTCACTCGCACCGGAGGTGCTGTGATGAAGATCAAGAAGGGCGACAAGGTCATCGTGCGCTCGGGCAAGTACCGGGGACACCGGTCCGAGGTCATCCGGGCCATGCCTTCCGAGGGACGGCTCGTGCTCGAGGGCGTCAACGTGGCAAAGCGCAGCCAGAAGCCGACCCGCGCCACCATGCAGGGCGGCATCATCGACAAGTTCATGCCCGTCCCCGCCTCTGCGGTCTCCCTGTGGTGCAGCTCGCACTCCGGGCCGGCGCGTGCGGGGAGCTCCCTCGACAAGGACGGGGCGAAGATCCGGGTCTGCAAGCAATGTGGAGCAGAGCTGTGACCACCATCGAAGCGGGAACGCTCCCGCGCCTCAAAGAGCGCTACTTGAACGTGCTGCGGCCCCAGCTCCAAGAGGAGCTCGGCCTGGCCAACGTCATGCAGGTCCCGCGTCTCGAGAAGATCGTGCTCAACTGCGGCGTCGGCCGGGCCACCCAGCAGCAGTCCCTCATCGAGGGCGCCCAGCGCGACCTCGAGCTGATCACCGGCCAAAAGACGGTGGTGACGAGGGCGAAGCAGTCGATCGCCGGCTTCAAGCTCCGCGAGGGGCAGGCCATCGGCGTGAAGGTGACACTGCGCGGGGACCGCGCCTGGGAGTTCTTCGACCGGCTGGTCTCTCTCGCCATCCCGCGGATCCGTGACTTCCGGGGCCTCTCGCCCCGCTCGTTCGACGGACACGGGAACTACACCTTCGGCGTCACCGAGCAGCTGATCTTCCCCGAAATCGACTACGACCGCATCGACACGGTGCGGGGCATGGACATCACGATTGTGACGACTGCACGCACCAATGAGGAGGGCCGGGCGCTCCTGCGTGCATTCGGCTTCCCGTTCCGACAGGAGACCCGTTAAGCATCATGGCGAAGAAGGCACTCATCCAAAAGCAGCAAAAGACGCCGAAGTTCAAGGTGCGCGCCTACACGCGCTGCCAGCGCTGCGGCCGTCCCAAGTCCGTCTACCGCAAGTTCGGGCTCTGTCGTATCTGTCTGCGGACCATGGTCCACGCCGGGGAGATCCCTGGCGTGACCAAGGCGAGCTGGTGAGAGGAGCGCGGCCATGACCATGACCGACCCGATCGCTGACATGCTCACGCGGATCCGAAACGCCAACTCGGCGCAGTTCGAGACCGTGAAGATGCCCGGCTCCAAGGTGAAGGAGGCCCTGGCCTCGATCCTCGAGAGCGAGGGCTACATCGCGGGCTACACCGTGGGCGACGCCGAGGGCCGTCCCGGCTCCGTGCTCGAGATCACCCTCAAGTACGCGCCGGACCGCACCCGGACCATCGCGGGCATCAAGCGGATCTCCAAGCCCGGGCTGCGCATCTACGCCCGCGCCGACCGCATCCCGCGCGTCCTCGGTGGCATCGGCGTGGCCGTCGTGTCCACGAGCCACGGCCTCATGACCGACCGCGAGGCACGCAAGCGCCATCTCGGCGGCGAGGTGCTCTGTTATGTCTGGTGACCTGAGGGCGCCGGCGCGCCGATCGGGCGTCGTCCCGGCACGAGGAGAGAACTGATGTCACGAATCGGACGATCCCCGATCCCGGTGCCCACCGGTGTGACGGTCGCGCTCGAGCAGGACACTGTGAAGGTCACCGGTCCCGGCGGCAGCCTCGAGCGCCCGCTGCCCGGCGGCATCACCGTGTCCCAAGACGGCGACACCCTGGTGGTGGCGCGTCCCGACGACGAGCGCGAGCACCGCGCCCTGCACGGGCTCACTCGCTCACTCGTCGCCAACATGGTGGTCGGCGTCACCCAGGGCTTCAGCAAGGAGCTCGAGATCGTCGGCGTCGGCTACCGCGCCAACGCCAAGGGCCCGGGCTCCCTCGAGCTGGCTCTCGGCTACTCGCACCCGGTCAACGTCAACGCACCCGATGGCATCACCTTCGAGGTCCCGACGCCGACCCGCATCATCGTCAAGGGCATCGACAAGGAGCGCGTCGGCCAGGTGGCCGCCGACATCCGCAAGTTGCGCAAGCCTGAGCCCTACAAGGGCAAGGGCGTGCGCTACGCGGGTGAGCGCGTGCTCCGCAAGGCCGGAAAGGCAGCGAAGTAATGGCTTCTCGAAGCACTCGCACTCTGCGCATCCGCCGTCACTCCCGGGTGCGCGCCAAGGTCTCGGGCACCCCCGAGCGGCCCCGCCTGGCGGTGAGCCGGTCCAACCGGCACATCTCCGCCCAGCTGATCGACGACCTCGCCGGCGTGACCTTGGCCGCGGCGTCCTCCACCGAGCCTGCGCTGCGCGCCGAGCTCGGCGGCGGTGGGGCCAACGTGGCCGGCGCCGAGCGGGTGGGCACCCTGCTCGCCACCCGGGCCAAGGAAGCCGGCATCACCACCGTCGTGTTCGACCGCGGTGGCTTCGTCTACCACGGCCGCGTCGCCGTCCTGGCCGACGCCGCCCGCAAAGAAGGACTGGAGTTCTAAGGCCATGGCCGAAGCACAATACGAAGAGCGCACCATCCGGGTGAACCGGGTGTCCAAGGTGGTCAAGGGCGGCCGGCGGTTCTCCTTCGCCGCCCTCATGGTCGTCGGCGACGGCAACGGGCACGTCGGCCTCGGCTACGGCAAGGCCAAAGAAGCCGGCCTCGCCGTGCAAAAGGGCATCGAGGAGGCTCGCAAGAACGTCTTCGAGGTCGCCCTCGCCGGCACCACCATCGTCCACCCCATCATCGGCGAGAGCGGCGCGGGCCGGGTCATGCTCAAGCCCGCCGCACCCGGTACCGGCGTCATCGCCGGTGGCGCGGCACGCGCCATCTTGGAGATGGCCGGCATCCGCGACATCCTGGCCAAATCGCTCGGCTCGTCCAACGGCATCAACGTGGCGCACGCCACCATTGCGGGCCTGAAAGCCGTGCGCACCCCCGACGAGGTGGCCAAGCTCCGCGGCAAGGCCCCCGACGAGGTCGTGACCGCCGGCGTGCTGCGCTCCTACCGTGAGCGTCGCCGTGAGACCGACCTGTACACGGAGGCATCCTCCTGATGGCAACCATCCAAGAGAAGAAGGCCGACACCTCCCGGGTGCTCCACGTGACCCAGGTGCGCTCGGCCATCGGCACCAAGCCCAAGCACCGCGGCACGCTGCGCGCCCTCGGCCTGCGGGGTATCGGCCAGAGCAACGACCTGCCCGACCGCCCCGAGATCCGGGGCATGCTGGCACGCGTGCCGCACCTGATCACCGTAGAAGAGGTGACGTCGTGAAGCTCCACGACCTCGAGCCCCCGAAGGGCGCACATCGTGACCGCCGCCGCGTCGGACGCGGCATCGGCGGCAAGGGCGGCAAGACCGCCGGCCGTGGTTCGAAGGGCCAGCGCGCCCGCGGCACAGTCCCGGCAGGCTTCGAAGGTGGCCAGCTGCCCCTCATGCAGCGCATCCCGAAGCTGCGCGGCTTCAAGAACCCGTTCCGGGTCGAGTACACCCCGGTCAACCTCGACGCCATCGTGGCGCTCGGCGTCGACGAGGTCACCCTCGAGACCCTGGTCGACTCGGGCCTCGCCCGTAGGAAGGCCCTGGTCAAGGTGCTCGGCCGCGGAGACGTGACCAGCCCGCTGTCGATCTCCGCGCACGCCTTCTCGGCCTCTGCTGAAGCGGCGATCACCAGCGCAGGTGGTACGGTCACCCGCGTGCCCCTGCCGTTCGGCAACGGTCGCCCGCCGGCATCGGGTAATGCCCTCATGAACCGCTAAGTCGGGGCCCCCGGCACACGAGGATCGGCATGCTTTCACGGTTGGGCAACATCTTCCGAGTACCCGACCTTCGCAACAAGGTCGTCTTCACGCTCGCCATCATCGCCCTGTACCAGTTCGGGGCGAACGTCCCGGTCCCCGGCGTCAGCTACGCCAAGGTGCAGCTGCTCCAGTCCCAGGCTGGCGCCTCGGGCGTGCTCGGGTTCTTGAACCTCTTCTCGGGCGGGGCGCTCACGCGCCTGGCCATCTTCGGGCTCGGCGTGATGCCCTACATCACCAGCTCGATCATCATCCAGCTGCTCACGACGGTCATCCCCAAACTCGAGGAGTGGCGCGAGCAGGGGGCGGTCGGCCAGAAGAAGATCACCCAGACAACGCGCTACCTCACCATCGCGCTGGCCCTCATGCAGTCGACGGGGCTGATCTACGCCTTCCACGGCCACGACTCCGCCCTGCTCGGCACCAGCATCGACCTCATCCCGAAGTTCACGGTCCCCCTCGGCGTGTTCATGGTCCTCTGCCTCACCGCCGGGACCGCTTTCGTCATGTGGCTGGCCGAGCTCATCACCCAGCGCGGCATCGGCCAGGGCATGAGCATCCTGATCTTCGCCAACGTGGTCGCCGCCATCCCCTCGGGTGGCAAGGCGATCTACGAGGAGGGCGGCTCGCTCAAGTTCACGATCATCTTGGTGATCTCGATCGCCCTGTTGGTCTTCATCGTCTTCATGGACCAGGGCCAGCGGCGCATCCCGGTTACCTTCGCGAAACGTGTGGTGGGCCGCCGCTCGGTCGGCGGGGCCACCACCTACATCCCGCTCAAGGTGAACCAGGCCGGCGTCATCCCGATCATCTTCGCCAGCTCGGTGCTCTACATCCCCGTGCTCTTGTCGAACATCCTGCCGAACCACGCCTTCCAGAACTTCGTGCGCAACTCGATCCAGCCGACAAGCTTCTTCTACATCGGGGTGTACTTCGCCCTGATCGTGGCCTTCACCTTCTTCTACGTCTACGTGGCGTTCGACCCGCACCAGCAGGCGGACATCATCCGAAAGCAGGGCGGTTTCATCCCGGGCATCCGCCCGGGGCCGCCCACCGAGCGGTATCTCGGGCACATCTTGAGCCGTGTAACGGTGGTCGGGGCGCTCTTCCTCGCCAGCGTGGCGGTGGTGCCGTCGGTCATCATGGCGCTGTGGCACATCAACCGGTTCCCCTTCTACGGGACCACGCTGCTGATCTCGGTGGGCGTCGCCCTTGAGACCATGCGCCAGATCGACAGCCAGCTCATGATGCGCAACTACGAGGGCTTCCTGAAGTAGGGCCTGGTGGTACCCGGGGTCAGACTGGTGGTCCTTGGCAAGCAGGGGGCCGGGAAGGGAACGCAGTGCGTGCGCCTGTCGCACCACTATGTGGTCCCCCACGTCTCCACCGGGGACATGCTGCGTGCCGCCGTCAAGAGCAAGACCCCGCTCGGACTACGCGCTCGGGAGATGATGGACCGGGGCGAACTGCTCCCCGACGACCTCGTCATGGAGATGGTGGGGGAGCGGATCAACGAGAGCGACACACGCGCCCGGGGGTTCATCTTGGACGGGTGCCCTCGGACCATCGCCCAGGCCGAGCAGCTCGCCGAGATGCTCCGCCCCGACCGCCTCGACCTCGTCTTGGACCTCGACGTGCCCACCTCGCTCGTCTTGGAGCGGCTGGCCTCGAGGAGGGTCTGCGTCGACTGCGGGGCCAACTACTCGGTGACCAACCCGCCGATGATCAACTGGACCTGCGACGTGTGCGGCGGCCAGGTCATCCAGCGCGAGGACGACACGGCAGAGGCCATCAGCCGCCGCCTCGAGCTCTACGAGCGCCAGACGGCGCCGCTCATCGAGTGGTATCACAAGCACAAGTTGCTCGTTACGATCCCTGGTACGGGTTCGCCCGACGACGTGACCGCCCGGGCGGTCCGGGTGATCGAGGAGCGCCGCAGCGCCCCGGGCATCTTGAAGAGTGAGGAGTTCTCCTGATGGCAGCAGTCCACCGGCACCGTGGCCGGGCCGAACGATGAGGCGCAACGCGACCGAACTCGCCAAGATGCGCCGAGCCGGCAAGGTTGTGGCCGAGATGCATGAGGCGACCCGGGCGGCCGCCGTGCCGGGGGTGACCACCGAGCAGCTCGACAAGGTGGCCCGAGAGGTGCTCGAGCGCCGCGGGGCGACGTCGAACTTCCTCAACTACCACGGCTTCCCCGCCGTCATCTGCACTTCGCCCAACGACATGATCGTCCACGGCATCCCGGGCTCCTACGTGCTGAAAGAGGGCGACATCCTCTCGATCGACTGCGGGGCCATCATCGAGGGCTACCACGGCGACGCTGCCTACACCATGGCCATCGGCCGGGTGAGCAAGGAGGCGGCGCGCCTCATCGAGGTCACCGAGCGGAGCATGTGGGCGGGCATCGAGCAGCTGCGCGCCGGCAACCGCCTCCACGAGGTGGGCCGTGCGGTCCAAGACGTCGCCGAGCGGGCCGGCTACTCGGTGGTGCGCGAGTACGTGGGCCACGCCATCGGCACCGCCATGCACGAGCAGCCCCAGGTGCCGAACTACTGGCCCGGGACGCCTGGCCCGATGCTGAAGACCGGGATGGTCTTCGCCGTCGAGCCCATGGTGAACGCCGGATCGGCCGAGACCAGGGTCTTGGACGACGACTGGAGCGTGGTGACCGCCGACGGGCGCCTCTCGGCACATTTCGAGCACACGATCGCCGTCACCGAGGACGGACCGGAGGTCTTCACCCTCTCCTAGGCCCCCATTACCACTGAACTGGGGGGTCGGGCTGGCAATTGGGCGCCGATACGGTAGAATCTCTCTTCGGCCCGCCGCCCGGTTCCATTTCGGGGCCCGAGGTCGTCGGTCAAGGCGCCAGCGCACGTTTTTTCCAACCGCGCCATCGTCGAGGAAGCAAGCGTTCGAGTCGAGGAGAGTCACCTGCCCAAGCCCAAAGAAGATGCCATCGTGCTCGAAGGAACGGTCGTCGAGCCGCTCCCCAACGCCATGTTCCGAGTGGAGCTGGAGAACGGGCACAAGGTGCTGGCACACAGTTCCGGGAAGATGCGGATGCATCGGATCCGGATCCTGCCGGGCGACAAGGTCCAAGTTGAGATCACCCCCTACGACCTCAACCGGGGGCGGATCACCTACCGGTACAAGTAAGAGGCGCCCCACCACGGTGGGGTCACCGAGAACGAGTAGAAGCGAAGGAATGGTCACGTGAAGGTTCGACCGAGTGTCAAGGCGATCTGCGAGAAGTGCAAGGTGATCCGTCGGCACGGTCGCGTCGTCGTGATCTGTGAAAACCCCCGGCACAAGCAGCGCCAGGGTTAAGGAGACAAATGGCCCGTATTTCTGGCGTCGACATCCCGAGGGAGAAGCGCCTCGAGATTTCCCTCACCTACATCTTCGGCATCGGCCTCACGATGTCCCAGGAGATCTGCGCGCGCACCGACGTCGACCCCAACACGAGGGTGCGCGACCTCACCGACGAGGAGATCACGCGCCTGCGCAACGACATCGACGCCAACCTGCGCGTCGAGGGTGACCTGCGCCGGGACATCTCCCAGGACATCAAGCGCAAGATGGAGATCAACTGCTATCAGGGCGTGCGGCACCGCAAGGGCCTGCCCGTCCACGGTCAGCGCACGCACACCAACGCCCGCACCCGCAAGGGCCCGAAGAAGACGGTCGCCGGAAAGAAGAAGGTCCGCAAGTAGATGGCCAAGCCCACCGCAAAGACCACTCGGCGCCCGCGTCGTCGGGAGCGCAAGAACGTCGCCTACGGCGTCGCGCACATCAAGAGCTCCTTCAACAACACGATCGTCTCGATCGCCGACCCCGAAGGCAACGTCCTCGCCTGGGCGTCGGCGGGCAACGTGGGCTTCAAGGGCTCGCGCAAGTCCACCCCCTTCGCCGCCCAGCTGGCCGCCGAAGCCTGTGCCCGCCGTGCGATGGAGCACGGCGTGCGCAAGGTCGACGTTTTGGTGCGTGGCCCGGGCTCGGGCCGAGAGACCGCCATCCGCTCCCTCGCCGCCGCCGGCATCGAGGTCGTCGGCATCAAGGACGTCACACCCATCCCCCACAACGGCTGCCGCCCCAAGAAGCGGCGCCGGGTCTAGGTCAAGGAAGCGAAGGACCGAGCATGGCTCGATACACCGGACCCGTCTGTCGGCTCTGCCGACGAGAGCGGACGAAACTGTTCTTGAAAGGCGAGCGCTGCTACTCGCTCAAGTGCCCCGTCTCCGAGGCGGTGACCGACCGCCACAGCCGCGCCTACCCGCCCGGCGAGCACGGCCGCGACCGCATGCGCCAGGGCTCTGAGTACCTGACCCAGCTGCGCGAGAAGCAGAAGGCACGTCGCATCTACGGGATCTTGGAGCGCCAGTTCCGCAACCTCTACGAGGAGGCGAACCACGCCCCGGGCATCACCGGCGAGAACCTGCTGCGCATGCTCGAGCTGCGCCTCGACAACGTGGTGTTCCGCGCCGGCTGGGGAGCGAGCCGCAGCCAGGCCCGCCAGTTCGTCCGCCACGGCCACGTCCTGATCAACGGCAAGCGCGTGACGATCCCGTCGTACCGGGTCCGCAAGGGCGAGACAGTGACCTTGAAGGACGCCTCGCGCACCATGTTCGCCGTCCGGCGCAACATGGACACCCTCGACCGCCAGCAGCCGGCGTGGCTCGAGAGTGGCGACGGCGGTTTCGCCGTCTCGGTGCTCAACCCGCCCCTGCGCGAGCAGATCGACGAGCCTGTCCAAGAGCAGCTCATCGTCGAGCTCTACTCCAAGTAATCGGGCCCCGGCGCCGCCGGGCCACCACGAACCTTCCGACACCTACCGCTCACAGACCGAGGAGCCAGCAACGATGCTCATCATCCAACGACCCACCGTCGAGGCCCTCGACGAGGAGAGCCAGAACCGCCAGCGCTTCTCCGTCGGGCCGCTCGACCCAGGCTTCGGCCACACCCTCGGGAACTCCCTGCGCCGCACGCTGCTCTCCTCGATCCCCGGCGCTGCGGTGACCCAGGTCCGCTTCGACGACGCGCTCCACGAGTTCACGACCCTGCCGGGCGTGAAGGAGGACGTCACCGACATCATCTTGAACCTGAAGGACCTGCTCGTCCGCTCGGTCGCCGATGAGCCGGTGACGCTGCGCTTCGACAAGCGGGGCCCCGGCGACGTCACCGGTGCGGACCTCCAGACCACCGCCGACGTCGAGGTGCTCAACCCCGACCTGCACGTCGCCAGCCTGAACGCCAAGGGCCGCCTCGCGCTCGACCTCACCGTCGAGCGCGGCCGCGGCTACGTCTCGGCCGACAAGAACAAGCGCTCGGCGACGATCGGGGTCATCCCGGTCGACTCCATCTTCTCGCCCGTACGCCGGGTGACCTTCACCGTCGAGCCCGTGCGCGTCGAGCAGTCCACCGACTTCGACAGCCTGGTCCTCGATATCGAGACCGACGGGTCGCTCACACCCCGTGAGGCCCTCGCCTCGGCAGGCGACACCCTGCGCACCCTGGTCGGCCTCGTCGCCGACCTGGAGGAGGCCCCCCAGGGCCTCGAGCTCGGCGACGTGAGCGTCGCCTCGAGCGGCTCGCCGGACCTCGACCTGCGCATCGAGGACCTCGACCTCTCCGAGCGCCCGCGGAACTGCTTGAAGCGCGCGCAGGTCAACACGATCGGCGAGCTGGTCGAGCGCACGCCCGACGAGCTCCTCGGCATCACCAACTTCGGCCAGAAATCGCTCGACGAGGTGCTCGAGCGCCTGGACGAGCGCGGCCTGTCACTGCGGACAAAGGACTGAGATGCGCGCCACACCCAAACGCGGACGCCGCCTCGGCGGCGACGCCGCCCACCAGAAGGCCATGATGGGCAACCTCGTTGCCTCACTCATCGCCGCGGAGTCGCTCGTGACCACCGAGACGAAGGCGAAGGCCCTGCGGCCGGTGGCCGAGAAGTGCATCACCGCGGCGAGAAAGGGCGGCCTGCACCAGCACCGCCAGGTGGTCGCCCTCATCCGCGACAAGGACATGGCCCACAAGCTCTTCGAGGACATCGCACCGCGCTACACGGACCGTCCCGGCGGCTACACGCGCATCCTGAAGCTGGGGCCGCGCCCGGGCGACAACGCCCCGATGGCCCGCATCGAGCTGGTCTGAGCCCCCCGGTCGGCGGGGCATCTCGTGGCGAGCCGACAGGCCGGGCCCCCCGACGCACTGCTCGGGTCCACGGCGCCAGCACTCTCGCTCGGCCCTGAGGAGCCGGTCGCACCCGAGACCGTCCGCTGGCGGCTCGTGCTCTCCTACGACGGCAGCTGCTTCCATGGCTTCGCCGCCCAGCCGGACACCACCACGGTGGCGGGGTCGCTCGCCGGGGCCATTGCACGCGTGCTGCGCCTCGAGGCCCCACCGGCCCTCACCTGCGCCGGACGCACCGACGCCGGCGTCCACGCACGGGGCCAGGTGGTCCACCTCGACGTGCCGGCCGTTCTCCCCGTCCGTCAGCGGGCAAAGACGCCGAGTGTGTGGGGACCGACAGAGCTGGCCGACGCGCTGAACCGCCAGCTGGCGCCGGCGATCGTGGTCACCGCGGCGGATGTCGCACCGGAGGGCTTCGATGCCCGCCACTCAGCCACGGCTCGCAGCTACCGGTACCTCGTCTACAACGCGCCCGCCCCTGACCCCCTGCTCGCCCCGCTCAGCTGGCACATCGCCGAGGAGCTCGACGTGCGGGCCATGCGCGCCGCCAGCGACACCCTGATTGGCGAGCACGACTTTCGGGCCTTCTGCCGGCGCGTGCCGGGAACGGCCGCCACGGACCCGATCGTGCGCCGGGTGCTCAGCGCGGACTGGCGCTCCCTCGGGCCCGACGCGCTCGACGGTGCGCCCGGGCGCCTGCTGCGCTTCGACATCACGGCGGGCTCGTTCTGCCACCAGATGGTCCGCTCCCTGGTCGGCCAGCTCGTCCACGCCGGGCGCGGGAGGGCGACCTCGGCCGACATGATGGCCCTCCTGCGGGCACACGGGCGCTCGGGCGCCGTCCAGCCCGCACCGCCCGAGGGGCTGTGCCTCGTCGGGGTCCGCTACGGGGACTGAGAGGCAACCGGGCAGTCGTGACCTCGGGCGAAGGGCCCGGCTTGCTCGGCGGCTCTTCTCGTCGTATCCTGGCACCTCGGTCCTTCGGACCCCAATTGTCGTGCGCGCCCCGCGGCGTGCCGGCACATCGCTCGACGGAAGCCAAGGAAAAGCTCTTGCGTACGTACGCACCAAAAGCAGAAGAGATCACCCGTGCCTGGTACGTGGTCGACGCCGAGGGCATGGTCCTCGGGCGCCTCGCCACCGAGGTGGCGCGCATCCTGCGCGGCAAGCACCAGCCCTTCTTCGCCCCCCACATCGACACCGGCGACCACGTCGTCGTGGTGAACGCCGACAAGGTGATCCTCACGTCGAACAAGGCCGCCGACAAGTTCGCCTACCGCCACAGCGGGTACCCGGGGGGCATCAAGAAGCGCAGCTACGCCGAGCTGCTCGCCGAGCGTCCCGCCGAGCTCGTGCAGCGTGCCGTGCGCGGCATGTTGCCGAAGAACACCCTTGGGCGCCAGCAGCTGGCCAAGCTCAAGGTTTACGCCGGTCCGGACCACCCCCACGCCGCCCAGGCGCCCCAGCCGATGGACATTCCCTCGGCCCGGCGTCCCGCCTGAATCCTGGAGCTGACATGCCCGCACCCCTCACCCAGACCACCGGACGGCGCAAGCAGGCCGTCGCCCGAGTCCGCTTCCGGCCCGGCGCAGGTGCCATCACCATCAACAAGCGGCCCTTCGAGGCGTTCTTCACCTCGGCCACGCACCGCATGGCCGCCACCGAGCCGCTCCGCATCACCAACACGACGGACAACTACGACATCGAGGCCACCATCGACGGCGGCGGGACCTCGGGCCAGGCTGGGGCGCTCCGCCTCGGCATCGCCCGCGCGCTCATCGAACTCGACCCCGAGAGCCGTGGCGCGCTGAAAAAGGCCGGGCTGCTCACCCGTGACGCACGTGAGAAGGAGTCCAAGAAGTACGGGCTGAAGAAGGCCCGCAAGGCCCCGCAGTACTCCAAGCGCTAAACGGCGTGACCCTGGCTCGTTTCGGCACCGACGGAGTCCGCGGACTGGCCAACGAGGAACTCACTGCCGACGTGGCCATGGCCCTCGGTCGTGCGACGGCCCGGGTCATCCCGGCCACGACCTTCCTGATCGGGCGAGACACGCGCCGCTCCGGCACCCTGATTCAGGCGGCCCTGGCGGCGGGCCTCGCCACCGAGGGCGCCGACGTCATCGACCTCGGCGTCATCCCCACCCCGGGTGTCGCCTACCTGGGTGAGCGCCGAGAGCTCCCCGCAGCGGTGGTATCGGCCTCGCACAACCCCTTTGCCGACAACGGCATCAAGGTCTTCGGGACGGGCGGCTCCAAGCTCCCCCTCGCCACCGAGGCGGCGATCGAGGCGGCCATGGACGCGATCCTGGCCGACCCTGACGGCCCACCGCGCCGGCCCACCGGTCACGGCGTCGGCCGCATCTCGGTTGACGAGCGCGGGCCCGACGAGTACCGGGTCCACCTCGAGTCCTCGCTGGAGGGGCGTCGGCTCGATGGACTCCACGTCGTCCTCGACTGCGCAAACGGGGCCTCGAGCGCCTTCGCCCCCGGCGTCTTTCGCTCCCTCGGTGCCCGGGTGACGGCCATCTCGTGCGAGCCCGACGGGGCCAACATCAACGACGGCTGCGGCTCGACCAGCCCCGACAAGGTGGCCAACGCCGTGGTGGCCGGCGGGGCGGACCTCGGGCTCGCCTTCGACGGGGACGCAGACCGGCTCGTCGCCGTCGACCACACCGGCGCGATCGCCGACGGCGACACCCTCCTCGCCCTCTTCGCGATCGACCTTGCCGCGCATGGCCGCCTGGCCGGCAACACGGTGGTGGTGACGGTGATGACGAATCTGGGGTTCCGCAGGGCCATGGCCGAGCGCGACATCGCAGTGCGCGAAACGTCGGTCGGCGACCGCCACGTGCTCGCCGCCATCGACGCCGAGGGGCTCTCGCTCGGAGGCGAGCAGTCGGGTCACATCATCTTCCGCCAGCGCGCCACCACCGGCGACGGGATGCTCACCGGGCTGATCCTGGCTGACCTACTGCTGCGTCACGGGGCCTCGCTGGCTGCACTCTCCGACGGTGTGGTCGTGCGTGTACCCCAGCGGCTCGTCAATGTGGCAGCCGCAAACCCCGGTCGCCTGGCGGAGTGCCCGCAGATCTGGGAGGCGGTGGCCGAGATCGAGGACGAGCTCGGCGACGCTGGACGGGTGCTGCTGCGACCGAGCGGCACCGAACCGCTCGTGCGCATCATGGTCGAGGCAAGCGATCCCGACCAGCTCGACGCCATCGTCGAGCGGCTGAGCGTCCTCGTGCGCGAGGTCCTCGGGCCCGTCACCCACTGAGTAATCTCCCACGGGCCCCGTCACCTGCGGCGCACCCTTCTTGGGCTCTCGGGCCGGCCAGTCCCTCAACGCCCCGGTGGGGGGCATGGGTCGTGACCGACCTGCGGGGAACCGGCGAGCCAGCCCGGGCCGGTACGCTCGTCTGGATATGTGCGGCATCATCGGGGCCACCGGCGACCACGACGCCTTGGAAATCGTGCTCGAGGGCCTGGCCCGCCTCGAATACCGCGGCTACGACTCGGCGGGCGTCGCCCTCATCACCGAAGAGGGCATCTGGCGAGAGCGGAGCGCCCACGGCACCACTTCGGTCGCCGAGCTCGTGAAGCTCGCCGAGAGCGCCCCCGCCGTGCGCCGAACGGGCATCGGCCACACCCGCTGGGCGACCCATGGCCACCCGACGGCAGGGAACGCCCACCCCCACTTGGACTGCACCGGGCACCTGGCGCTCGTGCACAACGGCATCATCGAGAACCACACAGAGCTGGCGGCCGCGCTCGTCGCGCGTGGCCATGTCCTGACCTCGGAGACCGACACCGAGGTGGTCGCCCACCTGATCGAAGAGGAGATCGACGGGGGGCTCGGCCTGGCCGAGGCCCTCCGTGCGGCGCTCAAGGCGGTGCGCGGCGCGTTCTCCCTCGCCGCCGTCCATCGGGACGAGCCAACCTTGATCGTCGCCGCTCGGCGCGTCTCGCCGCTGGTGGTCGGCCTCTGCGAGGACGAGACGCTGCTCGCCTCGGACATCCCCGCCCTGCTCGGCCGGACCCGGCGCGTGGTCACGCTCGATGACGACCAGCTGGCAGAGCTGACCCCGGGGCACCTGCGCATCACGACCCTCGACGGCGACGAGGTCGCCGTCGTCGAGCGCACCGTCGACTGGGACCTCGAGGCGGCAGAGAAGGAGGGCTACCCCGACTTCATGAGCAAGGAGATCCGCGAGCAGCCCCACGCAGTGGCTGACACGCTGCTCGACCGCCAGGCGCCTGACGGCACCCTGGTACTCGACGAGGTCCGACTGAGCGACCAGTCACTCCGAGAGGCCGACAAGGTCTTCATCGTGGCGTGCGGGTCGAGCTACCACGCCGCCATGGTGGCGAAGTACGCCATCGAGCGCTGGACCCGGTTGCCGACCGAGGTCGACATCGCGAGTGAGTTCCGCTACCGCGACCCGGTCCTGGACGAGCGCACGCTCGCCGTCGGTGTCAGCCAGTCGGGGGAGACCGTCGACACCATCCAGGCGATGCGCGAGGCGCGCCGTTGGGGGGCCAAGGTCCTGGTCGTGTCGAATGTCGTCGACTCCTCCATGGCCCGCGAGGCCGACGGTGTCCTCTACACCCGCGCCGGGCCCGAGGTCGGCGTCGCCGCCACCAAGACGTACGTCGCCCAGATCGTGGCCCTCGAGCTGGTGGCCCTCAAGCTCGCCCAGCTGCGCGGCACTCTCCCGCCCGAGGAGATCTCTGCGCTCCTCGGTCAGCTCCAGACCCTGCCCGGCCTCCTCGAGCGCACTTTGGAGCGCTCCGACGCCGTGGATGCGGTGGCCGGCGCGCTGCACGGCGCACGTGACTTCTTCTTCCTCGGTCGCAATGTCGGGTTCCCGGTGGCCCTCGAGGGCGCGCTGAAGCTGAAAGAGCTGTCCTACCTGCGCGCCGAGGGCTACCCCGGCGGCGAGCTCAAGCACGGTCCGATCGCGCTGATCGAGCCGGGCACGGTTGTCGTGGCGGTCGCCACGCGCAACCGACTGTCCGAGAAGATGCTGTCGAACATCGCCGAGGTGAAGAGCCGGGGGGCGACCATCGTCGTCGTGGCCAGCGACGGGGATGACGCGACCGCTGCCGTGGCCGACCACGTGCTCTGGGTGCCCGAGGTCGAGCCCCTGCTTTCGCCCATCATCGATGCCGTGCCCCTCCAGTTCCTGGCCTACCGACTGGCCCGTCTCGCCGGCTACGACGTCGATCGGCCCCGCAACTTGGCCAAGACAGTGACGGTCGAGTGAGCGTCCAGGTCGCCACCCTCCCGGCCCAGCTCGCCGGCGTGGGCATCGACGCGGTCGATGTGGCCAGGTTCCGGGGTCTGCTCGCCCGTCGTGCCGGGTTGGCCGGGCGGCTGTTCACCGACGCCGAGCGGGCCGACGCCGCGGGAGGCGGGGACCCCGCCGAGCGGCTGGCGGCTCGCTTCGCCGCCAAGGAGGCGGCGATGAAGGCGCTCGGTACCGGCATCGGCGGCTTCTCCTTCCACGACGTCGAGGTCGTGCGCTCCCCGGGTGAGGGCGCCACCCGCGGCGCGCCGTCGCTGGTGCTGCGCGCCGGGGCGGCGGCGGTGGCCAGTTCGCGAGGGGTCGGGCGCCTGCACATCTCGATGACCCACACGTCGCACACCGCGATGGCGATCGTGGTGGCCGAGCACCTCGACGCCGGACGGGCCCACCCGTGAGCGGGCGGTCATTGGAGTTCGCATGCTGGCGGTCCTGACCACCGACGAGTTGCGTGCCGCCGATGCGCTCGCCCTCGAGCATTTCGACGAGTCGACACTGATCGGCCGGGCGGGGACGGCCGTGGCGAACGCCGCCGTCGAGATGCTGGGCGGCTCCTACGGGCGCCGTGTGGCGGTCATCTGCGGGAAGGGCAACAACGGCAACGACGGGAAGGTGGCCGGCGCTCGCTTGGCGAGGCGCGGGGCCAAGGTCGAGTACTTCGACCCGGCATCGACCCTGCCCGCACGACACTTCGACCTGCTGATCGATGCCGCCTACGGGACGGGGTTCCGGGGCCACTACGACGCGCCGAGCGCACCCGAGGGCACTCCGGTCCTCGCGGTCGACATCCCCTCGGGCGTGAACGGTGACTCCGGCGAGGCGGGCGGCGCGGTCCTCCATGCCGACGTCACCGTCACGTTCGCCGCCCTCAAGCCAGGCCTGCTGCAGGGCGACGGTGCCGAGCTCGCCGGGAGGGTCGTGCTCGTCGACATCGGCGTCGGCGTCAGCACCCGGCGTGCGGTCGTGGTCGAGGACGACGATGTCGCCCAGCGGCTCCCGGCGCGTGCTGTCCAGTCACACAAGTGGGCGAGTGCGGTGGCCGTCGTCGCCGGCTCCCCCGGCATGGAGGGTGCGGGCGCCCTCTCGTCGATGGGGGCGTCGCATGCCGGAGCGGGCATGGTCCGACTCGCCGTCCCGGGGTCGGCGATCGAAGAAGGCGGGATGCGCCCCGGGCCGTGGCCGCTCGAAGCTGTCCGCCTGGCGCTCGGCTCGGAGGGCTGGGCGGACGCCGTGCTCGAGATCCTCGGGCGCTGCAAGGCGCTCGTCGTCGGTCCCGGCCTTGGCCGGGAGCCAGGGACCCAGCGCGAGATCCGCCGACTCATCGCCGCGTCACCCGTGCCGGTCGTCGCCGACGCCGACGCGCTCGCCGCGCTCGGCGACGCCGACGCCGCGAGATCGGTGATCGCCGGTGACGGCTCGGTGCACCGGCCGGTCGTGCTCACCCCCCATGATGGC
This sequence comes from Acidimicrobiaceae bacterium, assembly GCA_003155135.1. Classification (GTDB taxonomy): domain Bacteria; phylum Actinomycetota; class Acidimicrobiia; order Acidimicrobiales; family RAAP-2; genus Bog-515. Next base: position 112,256 of record PMFN01000047.1, read on the forward strand.
GAGTACCACGGCCTCATGGGCGAGGCGCCCGGGCCCGATCGCTTCGCTGCCGCCCGCCGCCTGGCAGCGGCCACCGGCGCGGTGGCCCTGGTGAAGGGGCCCCTCACCGCAGTGGGACTGCCGATGGCTGACGATGGCCTCGACGTGCTCCTGGCTCGGGCCGGCAGCACTCGGCTGGCGACCGCCGGCACCGGCGACGTGCTGTCGGGGATCATCGGCGCGCTGCTCGCCCGAGGGGTCGAGGCACCCTGGGCGGCCGCACTCGGCGCCCACGTCCATGGGCGGGCGGCCGCGCTCGGCAACAGCGAGGGGCTGGTGGCGGGGGACCTCCCTCCGCTGGTAGCGCGCTGGCTCTCCCGCAGCAGTGACCCCGGCGAACCTGCCCCGGTCGATCGTCAGTATCTCGGGCAGCAGAACAGGAGCAACGGTGGCTGAGGGCCGAACACGTCCGGCGTGGGCAGAGGTGGATGTCTCCGCGATCCGACACAACATCGGGGTGCTCCGGCGCCTGGTCGAGCCGGCAGCACTGTGCGCGGTGGTCAAGGCCGACGCCTACGGCCACGGGGCGACCGCGGTGGGGGCGGCGGCCATCGAGGGCGGCGCGGCCGGCCTCGCCGTCGCCCTGGTCGACGAGGGCGTCGAGCTGCGCGAGTCGAAGATCACCGCGCCGATCCTGGTGCTCTCGGACCTTCCGCCTGGCGGCGCGGCGAAGGCGGTGGCCGGCGGCCTGACCCCGACCCTCTCGTCGGTCGAAGGCGTCGAGGAGATGGTGACCGCGGCGAGGGCACTGGGGACCTCCCACTCGGTCCACGTGAAGCTCGACACCGGCATGCACCGGATGGGTGCGGACCCCCAGCAGTTCTTCGACGTGGTGGCTGCGGTGATGTCGGCACGCGAGCTGCGCCTCGAAGGGGTCTGGACGCACCTCGCCGTCGCCGACGGTGGGACCGATGAGGACCGCGCCTTCACCGACCTGCAGCTGGACCGCTTCGACGACGCGCTGGCCCGGCTCGCCTCGGCTGACGTCCTGCCGCCGGTGCGGCACGCGGCGAACACCGCCGGGGCGGTGGCGTGGCCCCGCTCCCGTTATGACCTCGTGCGGTGCGGTCTCGGCATCTACGGCGAGCTCCCCCTCGGGGCGGTCAGCTCGATATTCGGCGCCGACCCCGGCACCGTGCCGCTTCGCCCGGCGCTCTCGATCAAGGCACAGGTGGTGTCCACGCGCACACTCGATGCCGGCGAGCGCCCCTCCTACGGGCGCCTGCGCCCGCTCGCCGAGCGCTCGCTTGTCGCCACCGTCCCGCTCGGCTACGCCGACGGCCTGCCCCGTGCCATGTTCGGCTCCGGGTACGAAGTGCTCATCGGCGGCCGGCGGCGCCCGCTGGCCGGGATGGTGACCATGGACCAGATCATCGTCGACTGCGGTCCCGACTCCACCGTGTCGGTCGGTGACGAGGTCGTGCTGCTCGGCAGCCAGGGCGACGAGGCGATCACCGCCGACGAGTGGGCGGACCGGCTCGGCACGATCAGCTGGGAGGTCCTGTGCGGCATCGGACCACGGGTGCCGCGGCGCCTGGTCGGCGGGAGCGGGCCGGCCAAGTGGAAAAGCGCGCGGGTGGGCAGCGTGTGAGCGGGGACCGAGGAGCAACCGACCCCGCGGCGCGCCACGGGCTGGGTCGCCCGGCGATCCTGCTCGCCGCCGGTGCGGCCGCCACCGGCGTGGCGGCGACGGGCTACGCGCTCCAGCGAAGCCGGGCCGCGCGGTACCGGGTCGACGGCGAGGGCCTGATCGCCGCAGGCCTGTCGCTGCCTGACGACGTCGAGCACCATTTCACGACGGTGAGCGACGGCGGTCGCATCCACGCCGTCGAACGGGGACGGGGCCCGACCGTGGTACTTGTGCACGGCATCACCTTGGGTGTGGCGGTCTGGGCCCACCAGCTCCGTCACCTGGCGCCCGGCCACCGGGTGATCGCCATCGGCCAGCGCGGCCACGGGCAGTCTCTGGCCGGCACGCAGGGCTACTCCCTCGAGCGCATGGCCGAGGACCTCGCTGAGCTCCTCGAGTCGCTCGAGGTGCGCGATGCCACGGTGGTCGGGCACTCCCTCGGTGGGATGGTCGCCCAACTGCTCGCCCTCCACCACTCCGATGTCATCGCCCGGCGGGTTTCATCCCTGGTGCTGGTGGCGACGTCGGCGACCGGTGCTCCTGCGGTGCCGGGCGCGCTCAGGGCCGCGGGGACCGCGCTCGCCACCAGGAGCCTTTCCATCTCGGCCGCGAAGGGGAAGGGCATCTACCTCCAAGAGGACCTGGCGACCTGGTTGACGCGTCTTTCGTTCGGAGCCAAGCCCCAACCGGCCGACGTCGAGCTGACCCGTTCGATGATCGACGCCATGTCGCCCTCCGCCCTGGCCGAGATGCTGGGGCCACTCGTGGCATTCGACGTGCGCGCCGAGCTCGGGCGCATCCTCGTCCCCACGCAGGTGGTTGTCGGCACCCGTGACGTCCTCACGCCCCCACGGCGCGCCCGCATCCTCGCCGATGGTCTGGCGGATGCACGGCTCACGCAGCTGGCCGGCTGCGGGCACATGGTCATGCTCGAGCGGCCGAACGAGCTGGCCGACGCCATCGGGGCGGTGCGCGCCCGCTGAGCACCCCCGGCCCATCGGGGTCCGAGTGGTCGACCACTACGATCGGTCCGTGGTTGCGTCCCTGCCCGAGCAGCTGGCCGAGCTCGAAGCTGCGGCCTCGGTCTGCGTCCGCTGCCCCCTGTCGGAGGGTCGCACGCAGGTCGTCTTCGGGGTCGGGCGACCCGACGCCGACCTCTTGTTCGTGGGCGAGGGCCCGGGGCGAGAGGAGGACCTCGCCGGTGAGCCGTTCGTGGGTCGCTCCGGCAAGCTGCTCGACCGGCTGATGGCCGAGGAGATCGGCATCGACCGCAGCCAGTGCTACATCGCCAACGTGGTGAAGTGCCGGCCTCCCGACAATCGCGATCCCCGGCCCGAGGAGATCGCCTCGTGCCGCCCCTATCTCGACCGCCAGATCGCCCTCCTCCAACCGAGCGTGATCATCACCCTCGGGAACTTTGCCACCAGGCTGCTCCTCGAGACGGGGGACGGCATCAAGAAGCTGCGCGGCCATGTCTACCCCTACGGCTCGGCCCAGCTCGTGCCCACCTATCACCCGGCCGCCGCCCTCCGCTCGGGGGCGCCGGTGGTCGCCGAGATGCGCGCCGACTTCGTGCGGGCCAAGCGTCTCTTACCGGGGGCGGTCGGGCGGTGAGCATCTCGCTCCTGCGCACCACCGACGGCCCGGCCTCGACGCAGGCCCTCGCTGGGCGGCTGGCACGCCTCGCCCGGCCCGGCGACGTGCTGCTCCTGATCGGCGGCCTCGGTGCGGGTAAGACGACGTTCGCACAGGGCTTCGCGGCGGCACTCGGCGTCACTGGTCCCGTGACGAGCCCCACGTTCACGCTCCTGCGCCAGTACGAGGTGACGGGGGGCTCGGGCGTGCGCCAGCTCCTCCACGCCGACGTCTACCGGCTTGAGTCGCTGGCCGAGATCGAGGACCTGGGACTGGGGGAGCTGGTCGAGGACACGGCTGTGGCACTCGTCGAGTGGGGCGAGCGGGCCCGGCCGCTCTTCGGCTCGGGCTCCCTGCTCGTCGAGCTCTCGGCGGAGGACGCACCGAGCGATCCCGGCGATCCCGCGACCGGGAGCGAGGGTCACGACGAGCGCCGCACAGTGAGGATCACCGCCGTCGACGACGCGTGGGCCGGCCGTCTCGCCGAGCTCGGCGCCGAGGGCCCGGCCGTCGTGGTGGAGGCGGCACCGTGATGCTCCTCGGCATCGAGACCGCCACCGAGCTCGTCGGCGTCGCCGTGGGCGACGCCGGGGGTGTGCGGGCCACGAGCACCGTCACGGGCCGCCGCCGTCACGTGGAGTCGCTCGCCCCGGCCATCAACCACGTCCTGTCGCAGGCCGGCGTGGCGATCGGCGAGCTCAATGCGGTCTGCGTGGATGTGGGGCCGGGGCTGTTCACCGGCTTGCGAGTCGGCGTGGCGACGGCGAAGGGGCTGGCGCAGGGCCTCGGCATCGGGGCGATCGGCGTGACCAGTCTCGAGACGCTGGCCCATGGCGCCCTCGACGGCGGCTGGCCGGGGAGCGTGCTCGCGGTCGTCGACGCCCGCCGCTCCGAGGTCTTCGTCGCCGCCTTCGGCCGCCTCGACCCCGTGGACGCTTCCTCGATGGTCGAGCTCGAAGCCCCCTGTCGCTTCGCGCCCGCAGAGCTCGCCCGCTTCATCGAGGCAGCGCCCTGGGGAGGGGGGGCCGACGTGCTCTGCGTCGGCGACGGCGCCCGCCGCTACGCCGCCGACCTCGCTGCGGTGAAGGGGGTCGTCGTCGCCGGCCCGACCATGGCCGCGCCCCAGCCAGCGTCACTGGTCACCCTCGCCGCTGCTCGGCTGGCCGCGGGTTCCCCGACCCTCGGTGCCGCCGACATCCATCCCCTCTACCTGCGCGAGGCCGACGCCGTCGCCAACTTCGCCGAGCGCTCGGGAAGCCGTGCGTCGCCATGATGACCCAGGAGTTCAAGCTGGTCCCCATGCACCGGCGCGACCTGCGCGCCGTCCTCGACATCGAGCGGCGCATCTTCCCCGAGCCGTGGAGCAAGGCGGTGTTCACCTCCGAGCTGGCGCTGCGACGCGGGCGTTCGTACCGCATGGCCAAGCAGAGCCACACCCTGGCCGGCTACATGGGGATGATGTTCGTAGAGGACGAGGCGCACGTGACCACCCTTGGCGTCGCGCCCGAGTTCCAGCGCCGCCGGGTGGCGACGATCCTGCTCCTCGACGGCGTGGCACGGGCGCTCGACAACGGCGCCCGGCACCTCTCGCTCGAGGTGGCCGCCAGCAACGAGCGGGCCCAGACGCTCTACCGACGCTTCGGCTTCGCCCCGGTCGGGGTGCGCAAGGGCTACTACCCGATCACCGGCGAGGACGCTTTCGTGATGTGGGCCTACGACATCGACGGCCCCGCCTACGCCGAGCGCCTGGCATCGATCAGAGCCATGGTGGAGAAGCCATGACGGTCGCCGGCGCAGACGTCGCGGTGGCGGGCGCCCCGTTCGCCGCGCACCGGGTTCTCGGGATCGAGACATCGTGCGACGAGACCGCTGCCGCCGTGCTCCTCGACGGGCGCCACATCGCCTCGTCGGTGGTGTCGAGCCAGATCGACCTGCATGCCCGCTTCGGGGGCGTTGTGCCCGAGCTCGCCGGCCGCGCCCACGTGGACCTGCTGACCCCGGTGGTGGCCGAAGCCCTCGCCGAGGCGGACCTCACCGGCGCCGACATTGACGCGGTGGCGGTCACCTGGGGCCCCGGCCTCGTGGGCTCCCTGCTGGTGGGGGTGAGCGGGGCGAAGGCGCTCGCCATGGCCTGGGGGGTGCCCTTCGTCGGGGTGAACCACCTCGAGGCGCACCTCTTCGCATCGACCCTCGAGCAGCCCGACTTGGAGCCCCCGCTCGTCGTCTTGTTGGTCTCGGGAGGCCACACCTTCCTGGTCGAGCTTGAGGCACCCGGTCGCTACCGCCTGCTCGGCCAGACCATCGACGACGCCGCCGGTGAGGCCTTCGACAAGGTCGCCCGCTATCTCGGGCTCGGCTACCCGGGCGGCCCGGTCATCGACGCCATCTCCGCAGAGGGCGACCCAACGGCGTTCGCCTTCCCGAGGGCGCTTCCGGGTGCCACCTATGACTTCTCCTTCTCGGGGTTGAAGACGTCGGTGGTGCGCACCGTCGAGCGCCATCCCGAGGCGGCCACAGCGGACGTGGCCGCCTCCTTCCAGGAGGCCGTCGTCGACGTACTGGTGGCCAAGACCATGCGCGCCGCCGAACACGTCGGGGCGACCGGGGTCTGCCTGGCCGGGGGAGTGGCCGCCAACTCCCTGCTGCGGTCGAGGATCAGCGAGGCCGCCGCCTCCGCGGGGATCGCCGCCTACCTGCCGAGCAGGGCCATGTGCACCGACAACGCGGCCATGGTGGCCGCGGCGGGCTGGTGGCGGCTGGCGCACGATGGACCGAGCCCGCTCTCGCTCGGGGCCGACCCCAACCTGTTCTTGGACCTCATCGCCTGATCGACAGCCCGCGCCCCGGGTCGGGCGTGGCCGACGGCGGGCGCCCTACGATGCGGCTATGCCGCTTCCGAGCCCTCATCCCGACCACACCTGCCTCGTCACCGGCGCCTCGTCGGGCATTGGGGTCCAGTTGGCCACCGAGCTCGCCTCGCGCCGGCTCGGTGTGACGCTGGTGGCGCGCCGGGCTGAGCGCCTGATCGAGCTCGCCGCCGACCTCGCCACCCGGTTCGGTGTGCGCGCCGAGGTGATCGTGGCCGACCTCGCCGAGGAGTCCTCGCGCACGGCCATTGTCACCGAGGTCGAAGGCCGCGGCCTCACCGTGGATCTGCTGGTCAACAACGCCGGGTTCTCGACGACCGGGCCCGTGGCGGGGGCGGTGCGCGACCGGGAGCTCGCCATGGTGCGCACCGACGTCGAAGCGGTCGTCGACCTGTGCACGCTGTTCGTCCCGGGCATGGTCGAGCGGGGCGCAGGCGCCGTGCTCAACGTCGCCTCGACGGCCGCCTTCCAGCCGCTGCCCGGCCAGGCCGGCTACGCCGCCTCGAAGGCGTTCGTGCTCTCCTACACCGAATCCCTCGGCGGCGAGCTGAAGGGGACCGGCGTGAGCGCGACCGCCCTGTGCCCCGGTCCAGTGCGCACCGAGTTCGCCGAGACGGCCGGGTTCGGCGCTTCGGAGGCGGAAATGGGCCTGCCCAAGGTCATGTGGGTGAGCGCCGAGGCCGTGGCCCGCGCCGGCATCGAAGGGGTCGAGAAGAACAAGGCGGTCGTGATCCCCGGCGCGGCCAACAGCGCGGGCGCGGTGCTCAGCCGTCTCACCCCGCACGGGCTGCTGGTGCCGCTGCTAGCCAAGAACCACCCGGCACTCAAGAGCTGAGGACGGTGCCCGACCCGCTCGCGCCCTTCACCGAGGCGGACACCACCGAGGACCCCCTCGAGCTCTACGCCCGCTGGTACGCAGAGGCGTCAGCGGTGCTCGAAGAGCCCGAGGCCGTCGTGCTCGCCACGGCCACCCCCGGGGGACGTCCGTCGCTGCGGCTCGTGCTCCTCAAGGAATTCGGACCCCGAGGCTTCGTCTTCTACACGAACTACGAGGGCCGAAAGGGCCGCGAGCTGGCAGCAAACCCCTCTGCGGCGCTGCTCTCCTACTGGGAGCCTCTCGGCCGCCAGGTCCGGATCGAGGGACGGACCGAGCGGGTGAGCGCCGAGGAGTCCGACGCCTACTTCGCCTCCCGCTCGAGGGCGAGCCAGATCGGCGCGCATGCCTCGCACCAGAGCGAGGTCATCGCCGACCGCCGCACCCTCGACGACGCGGTGGCCTCGCTCACCGCCCAGTTCGAGGGCGGGCCCGTGCCGCGTCCGGCCACCTGGGGTGGTTTCGTGCTCGTGCCCGACAGCTTCGAGTTCTGGCAGCGCCGAGCGGACCGACTCCATGACCGCTTCTCCTACCGTCGCGCCGATGCCGGCTGGCACGTGGAGCGGCTCGCGCCCTGAGCACGGTCCCGATCAGATTCCGCTGATGGCGGTCATGCCCCCGTCGACGATGAGGCTCGCCCCATTGATGAAGGCGGCCTCGTCGCAGAGGAGGAACCGGATCGACTTGGCGATGTCCTCTGGGTTCGCGAGCCGCCCGAGCGGCGTGCGGCCCTCGAGGCCCTCGCGCGCGCCGGGGAAGGCGAGCAGCGGGGCGAGCATGGGCGTGTCCACCGCCCCGGGGCACACCGCGTTCACCCGGATCCCGTCAGCCCCGAGCGTGTGGGCGGCCGAGCGGGTCAGGCCGAGCAACCCCGCCTTCGAGGCGGCGTACGCGGGGAGGTACGAGTGCCCGAAGAAGCCTTCGATCGACGAGATGTACACAATGGCCGACCCGTCCCCGGCGGCGACCAGGCTGGGATGGAGCGCCCGGGTCAACAGTGCGGCGGCGCGCAGGTTCACGTCGAGCACCGCGTCCCACGAGTCCTCGTCGAGCATCGTGACCGGCATGGCGCCGTCGACGCCCGCCCCGTGCACGAGGCCGCCGATACTGTCGAGCGCGGCCAAAGAGCGCGCCACCGCCGAGGAGAAGCTGTCGGAGACGGCGACGTCGATCCCGACGGCGACGGTCGCTACTCCGAAATCGTCCGCGCAGCGCCGAGCGGTCCGCCGGGCGCCGGGAAGGTCGCGGTCCCACACGGCGACCGGGCGCCCCACCTCGGCCAGTGCGAGGCAGGTCGCCCGCCCGATGCCCGAGGCGCCCCCGGTGACCACCACCCCGGTGCGCGGGCGCCCCAGCTGGGCCCCCCCGGCGTGGCGGCGGGAGGGCCGTGGCGCCCGGCGGGCCTGTTTCTCGGCCGTCGAGGAGCGGGCGCCGGCGACCGGGGACTTCGGCCGTTTGGCCATCGGGGCGTCGCTGCCCGTCGTCTTCTTCGGACCTGGCATGCTGTGACCCCCTCGCCGCGTCGGCCCGCGTCGGCCGCTGCCCGCTCAGGATAGGCAACGTGCCTGCGTCGACAGACCCGGTTGCCTTCCGCCCCCAGGAACGCTATCGTTGGCACTCGCAAGGTCAGAGTGCTAATGAATGCCAAGGAGGCCCTTTCCGATGAAGCTCCACCCGCTCGATGACCGGATCGTCGTCCGGCCCGGCGAGTCCGAGGAGACCACGGCGTCCGGCCTGGTCATCCCTGACACGGCCAAGGAGAAGCCCCAGCAGGGCGAAATCCTCGCCGTGGGCCCGGGTCGCCGTGCCGAGAACTCCGGTGACATCATCCCCCTCGACGTCGCCGTGGGCGACACCGTCGTCTATTCGAAGTACGGCGGCACCGAGATCACCGTCGACGGGGAGGACCTCCTGATCCTCTCCGGGCGCGACGTGCTCGCCAAGCTGGACAAGTAGTTCCTCTCTGCAGTCGTGGGCGACGGGTCGGGTCCTGCCCGGCCCGTCGCCATGACGCACCACCCTCTCTGCACTGGACTCGGAAGGAGTCATCTCAATGCCCAAGATCCTGAAATTCGACGACGCCGCCCGCCGCGGGCTCGAAGCCGGCGTCAACAAGCTCGCTGACACCGTCAAGGTCACCCTCGGCCCGAAAGGCCGCAATGTCGTGATCGAGAAGAAGTTCGGCGCGCCGACCATCACCAATGACGGCGTGTCCATCGCCCGCGAGGTCGAGCTCGAGGACGTCTTCGAGAACATGGGCGCCCAGCTCGTGAAGGAAGTCGCCACCAAGACCAACGACGTCGCCGGCGACGGCACCACCACCGCCACCGTGCTCGCCCAGGCGCTTATCTCCGAGGGCCTTCGCAACGTGGCGGCCGGGGCCAGCCCGACCGGGCTCAAGCGCGGCATCGAGAAGGCCGTGGCCGCTGCCACTGCCTCGATCGCCAAGCAGGCCAAGGAGGTCGATTCCAAGACTGAGATCGCCCAGGTCGCGTCCATCTCCGCGGCCGACCCGGCCATTGGTGAGGTGCTCGCCGACGCCATCGACAAGGTCGGCAAGGACGGCACCGTCACCGTCGAAGAGTCGAACACCTTCGGCATCGAGCTCGAGCTCACCGAGGGCATGCAGTTCGACAAGGGCTACCTCTCGCCCTACTTCGTCACCGACCCCGAGCGCCAGGAAGCGGTTCTCGAGGAGCCCCTGATCCTCTTCTACAATCAGAAGGTCAGTGCAGTCCACGACCTCGTCCCGGTGCTCGAGAAGGTCATGCAGACCGGCAAGACCCTCCTGATCATCGCCGAGGACGTCGAGGGCGAGGCCCTCGCCACCCTCGTGGTGAACAAGATCCGCGGCACCTTCACCTCCGTCGCCGTCAAGGCGCCGGGCTTCGGCGAGCGCCGTAAGGCGATGCTCGAGGACATGGCCGTCCTCACCGGTGGCCAGGTCATCAGCGAGGAGATCGGCCTGAAGCTCGAGGGCGCGACCCTCGACCTGCTCGGCACCGCACGACGCGTCATCATCACCAAGGACGACACCACGGTCGTCGAGGGTGGTGGCTCCGAGGACGGCGTGAAGGGCCGCATCGCGCAGATCAAGCGTGAGATCGAGGACACCGACTCGGACTGGGACCGCGAGAAGCTCCAGGAGCGCCTCGCCAAGCTGGCCGGCGGCGTGGCCGTCGTCAAGGTCGGGGCGGCCACCGAGGTCGAGCTGAAAGAGAAGAAGCACCGCATCGAAGACGCACTCTCGGCCACCCGCGCGGCGGTCGAAGAGGGCATCGTCGCCGGTGGCGGCACCGCCCTCGTGCGGAGCCGCAAGGCCGTCGACAAGCTCGTCGAGACCCTCGACGGGGACGAGGCGACCGGTGCTCGTATCGTGTCCAAGGCGCTGGCGGCCCCGCTTCGCTGGATCGCTATCAACGCCGGCCTCGAGGGTGAGGTCCTGGTGCGTGCGGTCGAGCAGGCCAAGGACGCCCACGGCTTGAACGCCCTGACCGGCGAGCTCGAGGACCTGGTCAAGGCCGGCATCATCGACCCCGCCAAGGTGACCCGCTCGGCGCTGCAGAACGCCGCGTCGATCGCGGCCCTCCTGCTCACCACCGAGGCGCTCGTCGCCGACAAGCCCGAAAAGGGCGACGGCGGCGCTGCCGCTGCCGCTGCCATGGGTGGCATGGGTGGCATGGGTGGTATGGGCGGCATGATGTAGTCAGTCGCCCCAAGCGACTCGAAATGCGGCATCGGCCGGGCTTTTTTGGCCCGGCCGATGCGCGTCCGGGGCCCGGTCACCGGTGGTTGCACCTCGCTAGGGTGTCGCCATGACGGCGCCCGAGGACCCCGTCACCCCCCAGATCATCCCTCGACCACTGTCGGCCCGGCCCGGTCGCGACGCACCCTGGGCCACGCTCGAGCCGGAGCGACGCCGGGGCATCGGCCTCGCACGGGTGGCGGCCGCACTCGAGGCGGGGGGCTTCGGGCTCCCGATCCCCGACGGCCCCCTCGCCGGCCCGCCGCACGCCTCGCCGGTATTCGACGGGGCCGCCGTTGCCGGCCGTCTGCCGGTGGGAGCGGCGGTCCTCGTGGCGCTGTTCGAAGAGTCCGGTGAGACCCGAGTGGTACTGACCAGGCGCTCGGCGCAGCTCCGCTCGCACACCGGACAGGTGTCGTTCCCGGGCGGCAAGCTCGACCCCGGCGAGAACGCGCTCGAAGCGGCGCTGCGAGAGGGCGAAGAGGAGGTGGGACTGCCGGCCGACGCCTCGTCCCCCGCCGGGTGGCTGCGCCCGGCGAGCTCGTTTGCATCCGGCTCGCTCATCATGCCGGTGGTCACCACCTTGGGACATCGGCCGGAACTCGTGGCGAGTCCCGCCGAGGTGGACCGGGTCTTCGACGTGGCCCTCTGCGACCTGTTGGATGAGGGGGTCTTCCACGAGGAGCGCTGGAGCCGGCCCGAGCGCCGCAATCCCGAAGTCGCCGACGGCTCGTACCCCCTGTGGTTCTTCGACGTGGCGGGCGAGACGATCTGGGGCGTCACCGCAGCCCTGCTCCTCGACCTGCTCTGTGTGGTCCTCGACCTGGCGCCATGAGGCCCCGGAGGTGAGAATTCGGGCAAAACCGGGCGATCGCCGTGCCCAGCGCCACGGGACCCGAGCGCCGGCACGGTAACGTAGAGGTACGTCGGGGTCGGTACGGCGTTCGTGCACGAGCAACGAGGGCCGGAGGGCAGGCAAGTGGCAGAGATTGAGATCGGCGTCTACAAATCGGGTCGGCAGGCCTACGGGTTCGATGACATCGCCATCGTCCCCTCCCGCAGGACCAGGGACCCCGAAGACGTCGACATCTCCTGGGAGATCGACGCCTATCAGTTCGGCCTGCCCCTCATGGGCTCGGCCATGGACGGGGTCATCTCGCCGGCCACGGCCATCGAGCTCGGCCGGCTGGGCGGGCTCGGGGTGCTCAACCTCGAGGGCCTCTGGACCCGCTACGAGGACCCGACGCGCCTCTTCGACGAGATCGTCGAGCTCGACGACGAGAAGGCCACCGCCCGGATGCAGGAGATGTACTCCGAGCCGGTCAAGCTCGAGCTCGTCACCGAGCGCATCCGCCAGATGAAAGAGGCGGGCATCATCACCGCGGCCTCGGTGACCCCCCAGAAGACCGCGGCGTTCGCTCCGGCCATCCTGGCCGCCGAGCTCGACCTGCTGGTCATCCAGGGCACGGTCGTCTCCGCCGAGCACGTGTCGAAGACCTCCGAGCCGCTCAACTTGAAGCGCTTCATCCGCGAGTTTGAGATCCCCGTGGTCGTGGGGGGCTGTGCCTCCTACCAGGCGGGCCTGCACCTCATGCGCACCGGAGCGGTCGGCGTGCTCGTCGGCGTCGGCCCGGGCAACGCCTGCACCACGCGGGGCGTGCTCGGCCTCGGCGTCCCCCAGGCCACCGCCATCGCCGATGTGGCCGGCGCCCGCATGCGCCACCTCGACGAGACCGGCGTCTACGTCCACGTGATTGCCGACGGCGGCATGTCAAAGGGCGGTGACGTCGCCAAGGCCATCGCCTGCGGCGCCGACGCCGTGATGCTCGGCTCCCCGCTCACCTCGGCAGTCGAGGCGCCCGCACGCGGCTTCCACTGGGGCATGGCCACCTTCCACCCGACCCTGCCGCGCGGCGCGCGGGTGCGCACCCAGGTGCGCGGCACGCTGGAAGAGATCCTCTTGGGCCCCGCCCACCAGAACGACGGCCGCATGAACCTCTTCGGCGCCCTGCGCACCGCCATGGCCACCTGCGGCTACGAGACGGTGAAGGAGTTCCAAAAGGCAGAGGTCATGATCGCCCCCTCGCTCCAAACCGAGGGCAAGCAGCTGCAGCGCTCACAGGGCGTGGGAATGGGCCATTGAACCCGGTCGACGACGTCGTCCTCGTCGTCGACTTCGGGGCCCAGTACGCCCGCCTGATCGCTCGACGGGTCCGAGAGGCCCACGTCTACTCCGAGATCGTCCCGCCGACCATCACCGCCGCCGAGGTCCTGGCGCGCGCACCGCGCGGCATCATCCTCTCGGGCGGCCCGAAGTCGGTCTACGAGACGCCGGCCCCCTCGCTCGACCCCGCCATCTACGAGACCGGGGTGCCGATCCTCGGCATCTGCTACGGCGCCCAGCTCGTCGCCCTCCAGCTCGGGGGGACGGTGACGCGCACGGGCCGGGGCGAGTACGGGCGCACCAAGCTCGAGCTCACGGGGCCCTCACCGCTGTTCAGTGACTGGCCGGCGTCCGCCGAGGTCTGGATGAGCCACGGCGACTGCATCACGGCCGCCCCGCCGGGCATGGAAGCGACCGCCTCGGCCCCGGACGCGCCGGTGGCGGCCTTCGGGGATGCCGAGCGGCGCATCTACGGCGTCCAGTTCCATCCCGAGGTCGTCCACACCGATCGCGGCGCGGACCTCCTCGAGCGCTTCCTCCACGACGTCTGCGCCATCGCCCCGCTGTGGACCCACGTCTCGATCATCGAGACCGAGGTCGCGGCGGTCAAGGCCCAGGTCGGCGCCGAGCGCGTGCTGTGCGCCCTCTCGGGCGGGGTGGACTCGGCAGTCGCCGCTGCCCTCGTGCACAAGGCGATCGGTGACCAGCTCACGTGCGTGTTCGTCGACACCGGCCTCATGCGCGCCGGCGAGGCCGAACAGGTCGAAGAGACCTTCCGACGCCAGTTCCACATCGACCTGGTCCATGTGAAGGCGGCCGACCGCTTCTTCGAGGGCCTGGCGGGCGTCACCGACCCCGAGCAAAAGCGCAAGATCATCGGTGCGTTGTTCATCCGGATCTTCGAAGAGGTGGCGCGCGACATGGGGGCGGGCACCGAGGGCGACGGCCCCCGGTTCCTCGTCCAGGGCACCCTCTACCCCGACGTCATCGAGTCGGGCACGGGCGAGGCAGCCAGCATCAAGAGCCATCACAACGTGGGAGGCCTGCCCGAGGACCTGGCGTTCGACCTCGTCGAGCCTCTGCGCCTCCTGTTCAAAGACGAGGTTCGCGCCGTCGGCGAGGAACTGGGCCTGCCGCACGACATCGTGTGGCGACAGCCCTTCCCGGGCCCGGGCCTGGCCGTGCGCATCGTGGGCGAGGTCACGCCCGAGCGCGCCGAGATCCTCCGAGCCGCCGACGCCGTGGTTGTCGAAGAGGTGCGAAAGGCCGGCCTGTACCGCGAGCTGTGGCAGAGCTTCGCCGTGCTGCCGGCGGTGCGCACGGTTGGCGTGATGGGCGACGGGAGGACCTACGCGTACCCGATCGTGATCAGGGCGGTCACCAGCGATGACGCCATGACGGCCGACTGGGCGCGCCTTCCCTACGACCTCGTGGAGCGCATGGCGTCGCGCATCATCAATGAGGTCGAAGGCGTGAACCGCGTGGCGCTCGACGTGACGTCGAAGCCGCCGGGCACCATCGAGTGGGAGTAGCGGGCGTGGAGCACGATGTCGCCGCTTCCTGCGGCTGCACGCGACGATGGGCCTGAGCGGCCTTCCCGAGATCGGCGACCCGGCACAGCTGTTCTCGCTCGACGACGATCCGCCGGCACCGCCCGAGCCGGGGCCGGTCCCGGCCCCGCACCCGCCGTTCCTGCCCGATGACGACACCGACGAGTCGGGCCCGCCCCCACCCCCGGCGCGGGTGGAGGAGCTGCGCACGCCGCTTCGCTCCGAGCGCGCCGACGCGCTCTTGGAGGGCCTGACCGCCCCGCAGCGCCAGGCGGCGGCGCACCGCGGGGGACCGCTGCTGGTCGTGGCGGGGGCGGGCTCGGGCAAGACCCGGGTCCTCACCCGTCGCATCGCCCACCTGCTCGCCACCGGCGATGCCGCGCCGTGGGAGATCCTGGCCATCACCTTTACGAACAAGGCAGCCGACGAGATGCGCCGACGCGTCGTCGAGCTTGTCGGTCCACGCGCCGAGCGCATGTGGGTCTCGACGTTTCACTCCGCCTGCTTGCGCATCCTGCGCAGCCACGCGAGCCGTGTCGGCTACCGGTCGTCGTTCACCGTCTACGACGACACCGACTCCCGCCGCCTGATCGAGCTCATCGTGGCCGAGATGGGGCTCGACACCAAGCGGCTGCCGCCGCGCCAGATCGCCGCGGTGATCGGCCAGGCCAAGGCGGAGCTGATCGATGCCGCCGCCTTCGCCGACGCAGCGGCCGGTGGCCCCGACCCTTTCCGTCGACGCATCGCCGAGGTCTACGCCGAGTACCAGCGGCGGCTGCTCGCGGCCAACGCCATGGACTTCGACGACCTCCTCCTCGTCGCCGTCCAGGTGCTGCAGCGCTGCGAGGACGTGCGCACCGCCTACCAGCAGCGCTTCCGCCACGTCCTGGTCGACGAGTACCAGGACACGAACAAGGCGCAGAACGAGCTCGTCATGCTGCTCGCCAGGGACCACGGCAACGTCTGCGTGGTGGGCGACTCCGACCAGTCGATCTACCGATTCCGCGCCGCGGACATCCGCAACATCTTGGACTTCGAGCGTTCATTCCCCGATGCCACCGTTGTCATGTTGGAGCAGAACTTCCGGTCCACCCAGACCATCTTGGACGCGGCCAACGCGGTGATCGACCACAACTTGGGTCGGCGCCCCAAGCGGCTGTTCACGGTCGACGACGTCGGGCCACCGATCTGCCGCTACCGCGCGGAGAACGAGTACGACGAGGCATCGTTCGTCGCGAGCGAGATCTTCCGGCTGCGCAACGCCGAGCAGCTCGCCTTCGGCGACGTTGCCATCTTTTACCGGACCAACGCCCAGAGCCGAGCCCTCGAAGAGGAGCTCGTGCGCGCCGGTGTTCCCTACAAGGTCGTCGGCGGCTCGCGTTTCTACGACCGCCGGGAGATCAAGGACATCCTCGCCTACGTCCGGCTGCTGGCCAACCCCGATGACGAGGTCTCCGCCCGCCGCGTGGTCAACACGCCCAAGCGCGGCATCGGGGCGATGTCGGTCACCAGGCTCGCCGCATGGGCGCAGGCGAACGACATGAGCTTCTCGGCCGCCCTCCACCACAGTGCCGAAGCCGGCATCAGCGGCAAGGCGCTGCGCGGCGCCGCCCAGCTGGCCGAGCTGCTCGACGAGCTGCGCGAGCTGATGGAGCGCACTGGCCCTGGCGAGGTCATCCACGCCGTGGCGGAGCGCACCGGCTACCTGGCCGAGCTCGTGGCGGAGCGCTCGCACGAGGCGGACGGACGGCTCGAGAACATCGCAGAGCTCGAGGGGGTGGCGGGGACCTACGAGGATCTCACCGAGTTCTTGGAGACCGTGGCCCTCGTGGCGGACTCCGACGAGATCGACGGCGACGGCACCCGGGTGTCCCTCATGACGCTGCACATCGCGAAGGGACTCGAGTTCCCCGCGGTCTTCCTGGTCGGGCTCGAAGACGGGATCTTCCCGCACTTCCGCTCCCTCGGCGACAACGCCGAGCTCGAAGAGGAGCGCCGCCTCTGCTACGTCGGGATCACGAGGGCTCGGCGCTTCCTCTACCTGAGCCATGCCTGGGTCCGCTCCTTGTGGGGCACCACGCAGCACAACATCCCGAGCCGGTTCCTCGCCGAGATCCCCGAGGAGCTCGTCCGCGACGTCGGGGTGGTGGCACCGCGGCGCGCGGATGGGGCCACCTGGAGCGAACTGCGCTGGCAGCGCAGCGGCTACGACGCCCCTCGGGCGGCGCCGTTGCCCGGCGCGCAACCGCCGGTGCCGAGGGGTTCGACCGGTGCCGAGGACCTCGGCCTCGTGGCGGGCGACGTCGTGGTGCACGAACGCTGGGGTGAGGGCACGGTGCTGAGCGCCAGCGGCGAAGGCGACAAAGCCCAGGCCAAGGTCCGTTTCGCCTCGGTGGGGGACAAGAATCTCCTCCTCTCGGCAGCACCGCTCCGCCGGCCGTAATTCCTGGTCGGGACGGCTTCAGGTTCATCTCAGGGTCGTAGGTGCCAAAATGGGGGGGTGGCAGCGATGAGCACACAAGCCCCGCCACGTCCCCCTGTCGGTGAAGGGCCCAGAACGAGCAGGAACCAACGTCGCGCGAGGTACCGCAGGCGACGGATCCTGGCCGCACTGGGGCTCGCCCTGCTGATCTTCTTCGGCTGGGTGGCGTTCTCGCTCGGCGGCGCCCTGACCAACCCTGCCCTCGGAACCTCCATCGGCGCGCGCTTCGCAGAGTGGGCCCGTGACCACGGCGGGGCCTCGCTCGTCACCATGGTCGAGAACGAGTGGTACAAGTTCCACCAGCCCCCCAAGGGCGGAAAGCCGCCGAAGGGGGCCATCCCCGTTGCGGGGTCCACCGCCACCACCGTGCCGAGCGTGGGCCTTCCCGTGCCGGCCGCCGTGGTGCCCCCCGCCAGCCCACCGTTGCCCGGTGAGGGCGTCTGGCACCCAGCCGGGCGCACGGTCGACGGGGTGCCGGGGCTCTACGAGGCATTCGTGCGCCCCGACCCCATCCACACCTCGCTCGTGGCGGGCATCGTCTGGATGGACACCAAGCTCTTGCACCCGACGTTGTACTCGGGCAGCTACATCCCCGGCGGTGGCCCCTACACCAACACCGCCCCGATCCCCGCCACCGCGCAGAGCACGCTCGTGTCCGCGTTCAACGCCGGGTTCCGCATGCAGGACGCGAGAGGCGGCTACTACACCGACGGCAAGATTGTTCCGGGCTACCCGCTCGTGGACGGTGCCGCCTCCTTCGTCATCTACAAGAACGGCAGCTCGACAGTCGCCGACTGGGGCCGCGACGCCACCCTCACCCCCGACGTGGTCTCGGTCCGCCAGAACCTCGCCCTCATCGTCGACGGCGGGGCGGCGGTGCCCGGGCTCATCGCCAACGACAATTCCCAGTGGGGGAGCACCCTCGGGGGGGCGGCGAACGTCTGGCGCTCGGGTCTCGGGGTCACGGCCAACGGGGCGCTCGTCTACGTGGCGGGGCCCGGGCTCACCATCGTCTCGCTGGCCGACTTGTTGGTGCGCGCCGGTGCGGTGCGGGCCATGGAGCTCGACATCAACACCGACTGGGTGCAGTACTCGACGTACGACCCGGTCGGCACCGGCCCGGCCATCGGGCCGTCGGGCGTCTGCGGCACCATGTCGGTCTCCACCACACTGAACGGCACCTGCCTCATGACCGGCATGGTCGGCACGCCGCAGCGCTACTTCGAGAGCTGGTGGTCGCGCGACTTCATCACCATGTCGGCGACCAGCGCCACCTCGGGTACCCAGATCGGCCGTGACGCCGGCTCGGCCGCCGCCGCGTCGTCCACCTCGTCCACGGCGGCGAAGAAGGCCTCTCCCTCAGCCGGGTAGGCGGCGCCAGGCGGCCTGCGGCACATTGCGCAGCACGCCGAAGACGAAGCGGAGTGCCCCCGGCACCCACACCACCTGGGCATTGCTCGTGAGCGCACCCACCATGGCGTCGGCCACCACGTCGGGGGTGGTGGCGAAGGGAGCAGCGTCGAGGCCCTCGGTCATCTTCGAGTGCACGAAGCCCGGCCGGATGACCTGGAGCGCCACCCCGCTGCCGCGCAACGCCTCGGACAGGCCGAGGGCGTAGCCGTCGAGGCCGGCCTTGGACGCCCCGTAGACGTAGTTCGCCCGCCGCACCCGCACGCCGGCCACCGAGGAGAGCACCAGGATGCGGCCGTGGCCCTGCTCGGCGAAGCGCTCGGCGGCGCGCGCCAGGGTGGCAGCGGGCCAGGTGTAGTTGACGGTGGTCACCTCGGCGACCCGCCCCGGGTCGCGCTCGTCGGCGGACTGGTGCCCCAGGAGCCCGACGGCCACCACCAGGACGTCGACGTCGCCCTCGGCCGCCTTGAACGCGTCGTCGACCACCTGGGCGGCCGATGCCACGTCGGTGGCGTCGGCGTCGACGATAGGCACGCTGGTTGCCCCGTCGGCCAACAGGTGACGCGCCGCCGCCTCCATCCCGGTGCGATCACGACCCGCCAGCACGACCGTGCGGCAGCGATCGGCCACGAGCCGCTCGGCGAAGGCCAGCGCGATGTCAGACGTCCCCCCCAACAGGATGAGGGACTGGGGCTTGCCGAATGCGTCGTTCACACGTGCTCCTTGGCATGGTTGGTCGCCGCCCCGATCCCGAGGCGGCGTGAAAGGTCCGAGGCGAGCACCCCGTCGGGGTCGACCCGCGCGGCGGTTGCTTCGAACTCGCCGAGCCGGGGGTACATGGCGCCGAGCAGCTCGGGGCGGAGCCGGGCGTCTTTGGCCAGATACACGCGACCGCCGGCGGCGGCGACCATCTCGTCGAGGTGGTCGAGCACCCCGGGCAGGGCGCTCGGGCCCACCGGCAGGTCGAGGGCCAGCGTCCAGCCAGCCATGGGGAACGACAGCGGGCCGGGGTCGCCCGGGCCGAAGCGCTTGAGGACCGCCAGGAAGGACGGGACGCGCGCCGCGCTGAGTGCCTCGATGGCCCGCCGCACCGTCTCGGACTCGGAGGCGGCGACCGCGAACTGGTACTGGACGAAGCCACGGGGCCCGTAGAGGAGGTTCCAGTCGCTCACGCCGTCGAGGGGGTGGAAGAAGGAAGCGAGGGGGTGGAGCTCGCCCATGCGGTGGCGCGGTGCACGACGGAACCAGGCCTCGTTGAACGCCGCGATGCTCGCTCGGTTGAGCAGCCCCGGGGGGGCAGGCCGGGGGATCTTGAGCCTCGGGGAGCCCGGGGCGGTGAGCGCGCTGCCGGCTTTCGCCGCGGGCAGCTCCTTGGCCGTGGCGTGCTCCCCGCGGGTCAATACGCCACGGCCGAGCCGAGCGCCGCGTGTCATGCAGTCCACCCAGGCGACCGAGTACCGGTAGCCGTCGTCGCCGGACTCCATGGCAGCCATGACCCCGTCGAGGTCGTCGAAGCGCTCGGTGTCGACCGACATCCAGCTGGTCTCGACGGGCAACAGCGACAGCGTCGCCTCGGTGACGACGCCGGTCAGGCCCATGCCACCCGCCGTCGCCCAGAACAGCTCGGGGTCGCTCGCCGGGCTGACCTCGACCGTGCCGGTGGGCGTGGCCAGCGAGAAGCGGCGCACGTGGGTGGCGAAGCTCGAGTCGCGGTGGTGGTTCTTGCCGTGGATGTCGGCGGCGAGTGCCCCGCCGATGCTGACCTGGCGGGTGCCGGGGGTCACCGGGACGAACCAGCCGTGGGGCAGCGTGCTGGCGATCAGGTCGTCGAGGCTGACGCCGCCGCCGACGGTGACGAGCCCCGTCTCAGCCTCGACATCGGAGATCCCCGCGAGCGCGGCCGTCTCGATGACGAGCCCGCCCGCGCACTGCGCGGCGTCGCCGTAGGAGCGACCGAGGCCCCGGGCGATCACGTTGGTGGTCGGGGCCCCGAGGGCGGCCTCGAGCGCGTCGACGCCGTCGGGCTCGACGACGGTGGCGTAGCTGGGTGACGTGCGACCCCAGCCGGCGAGCAGCGTGCGGCCGCCCGAGCCAAAGGGCCCAGGAGCTCCAGTCTCCTCGGGTGCCAGGGGCTCAGCCATAGATCCCGATCAGGAAGAGCGCCACCCAGCTGAGCCCGAGGACCTGCAGGAGGCGGTCTCGGAGCGCCAGCTCTTCGGGCGCGCCGCCGTGGCCGGCGTCGAGGAGGCGCAGGACATGGAGGATGCCCAGCACGACCGGGACCACGGTCAGCTGGATCCACACGAGGTGGTGGCCGACGGCGCGATCGGCCAGCCCGGTGCGCTCGAAGGCCCACAGGCAGTAGGCGGTGACGGTCACCGTCGCCGTCAGGGTGAGCGTGGCCTTCAGGAACGACGCGGTGTAGTCGCCGAGTGCGGGCCGGTGCTCGGCGCGCTGGGGCCCGAGCAGCTCGAACTCGGCTGTGCGCTTGCCGGTGACGACGAAGAGCGCACCGAAGGAGGTCACGACCAGGAACCAGCTCGACAGCGGCACGTGGGTGGCCACGCCGCCGGCGATCGCCCGCAACACGAACCCGGCGGCCACCGCCGCCAGCTCGACCACCGCCACGCGCTTCAGCCACAGCGAGTAGCTGACACTGATGGCCACGTAGGCGGCGATCACGACGGCCAGCTCCCATCCTGCGAGCCACCAACCGAGCGCAATCGACCCGGCCAGGAGCACCGCGCTCATGGCGAGGGCGACGGCCGGGCTGAGCGATCCAGAGGCGATCGGGCGGTGCCGCTTTTCGGGGTGGAGCCGGTCGGCCTCCACGTCGAGCACGTCGTTCAATAGGTAGGTGCCCGATGCGGCGGCGCAGAAGATGCCGAACGCGCCGAGCGAGTGCAGCAGGACGGAGCGGTGGAAGAGCACGCCCGCCGCCGCCGGCGCCACGAACACCAGCACGTTCTTCGTCCACTGCCGGGGCCGCAACGCACGCACTGCGGAGCGCAGCGGTTGCTTCGGGGCGCTCACGACCTCCAGGCTGTGCGCGCTCGGCCGGGGACGGGCAGCCGGGGGAAGCGGACCACTGTCGGCCTGGCCCGGCGTCTGGGCAGGGAGTTCCCGCGCGTCGGGGACCTCGTTCGCATCGGCCATCCCTTCAGTCTGGCCCAAGCCGGCCGGCACGCCGGGCACGCCAGAGCGACCGGCCGCCCCGGCGCCGATCTCGTGGTCCGGCGCCGGGGCGCCTATCATGCGCCTCGATGAAGCGTCCGTACCGCGTGGTAGTGGCCAAGCCGGGCCTCGACGGCCACGACCGGGGCGCGAAGGTCATCGCCCGGGCCCTGCGTGACGACGGCTTCGAGGTCGTCTACACCGGCCTCCACCAGACTCCCGAGCAGGTCGTTGCCGCCGTCGTCCAGGAGGACGCCGACGCTGTCGGCCTCTCACTGCTCTCCGGCGCCCACCTCACCCTGGTCCCCCGGATCATCGAAGGGCTGAAGGAGGCCGGCCGCTCCGACGTCGTCCTGATCGTCGGCGGCATCATCCCCGAAGCCGACATCCCCGCCCTGAAGGACCTCGGCGTGGCTGAGGTCTTCACCCCCGGGGCGCCGCTGCCGTCGATCGGCAAGTGGCTGGGTGAGACCCTCGACGCCCGCGAGGAGGCGCTCGAGGCCTGAGTCCGGCGGCGAGGGCTGGCGCCCGAGGCGCCGCGTCGGTTGTCGCCATCCTGTCGAGTCGTGCCACGCTGTTGCCGGGCTGAGGCCCGGGCGCAGCGTCGAGATAGAGGAGAGCATCCGTGGACCTGTTCGAGTACCAGGGCAAGCAGTACTTCGCCCGGTTCGGCATCCCGACGTCCGCCGGCGGCGTCGCCGACACCGTCGACGAGGCACTGGCGGCGGCCGAGGCGGCGGGCTACCCCGTGGTCGTGAAGGCCCAGGTGAAGGTGGGTGGCCGTGGCAAGGCGGGCGGCGTGAAGCTCGCGGCCAACGCGGATGAGGTCCGCGAGCATGCCGGCAACATCTTGGGCATGGACATCAAGGGCCACACCGTGCACCGGGTGTGGGTCGAGCACGCGTCGGACATCGCGAAGGAGTACTACGCGAGCTTCACCTTGGACCGCCCGGCCAAGTTGCATCTGGGCATGCTCTCGGCGGAGGGCGGCGTCGAGATCGAAGAGGTGGCGGTCACCAACCCCGAGGCCATCGCCCGGCTGCACGTCAACCCGATCGAGGGCCTCGACCTGGCCACGGCCACGAAGTGGGTGGCCGAGGCGAACCTCGACCCCGAAGCACGCGAGCAGGCCGCCGCCCTGCTCGTGCAGCTCTACACCTGCTACGTCGAGGGGGACTGCGACCTCGCAGAGATCAACCCGCTGATCCTCACCACCGACGGCGAGGTCAAAGCCCTCGACGCCAAGGTCACCCTCGACGAGAACGCCTCGTTCCGCCACCCCGAGTGGGAGGACTACGCGGCCACCGACACCGAGGACCCGCGCGAGAAGATGGCGAAGGAGCGCGGCCTCAACTACATCGGCCTCGAGGGCTCGGTCGGGATCATCGCCAACGGCGCTGGCCTTGCCATGAGCACCCTCGATGTGGTGAACCAGGTGGGAGGCAGCGCGGCCAACTTCCTCGACATCGGTGGGGGTGCGAACGCCGACGTCATGGCGGCGGCGCTCGAGGTGATCAACGCGGACCCCGCTGTGCGCGCCATCTTCGTCAACATCTTTGGCGGGATCACCCGCGTCGACGAGGTGGCCAACGGCGTGGTGGCGGCGCTGGAGCGTGTGGAGATCCGATCGCCCATCGTGCTGCGCCTCGACGGGACCAACGCAATCGAGGGCAGGGCCATCTTGGCCCCGCACTTATCCGAACGCCTGGTGGCTGAGGCCACCATGCTCGAAGCCGCTCGCAGGGTCGTCGCCCTGGCCGGCAACTGACCCAAGGAGCAGGCATGAGTATCTTCGTCGATGAGAACACCAAGGTCGTGGTGCAGGGCCTGACCGGTGGTCAGGGCCGCTTCCACGGCCTGCGCAACCGCGCGTACGGGACCAAGGTGGTGGCCGGGACGTCACCCAACAAGGCGGGTACCGACGTCGAGGGCATCCCCGTTTACGCATCGGTCGCCGAGGCGGTCGACGCCACCGGGGCCGACGCCTCGTTCGTGGTGGTCCCGCCGCCTGCGGCGTGTGCGGCGATCCTCGAGGCGGCCGAGGCGGGCGTCTCGTTCATCGTGTGCATCACCGAGGGGATCCCGGCCCAGGACGAGGCCCTCACGTTCAATCGGCTCCGGACCGAGTTCCCCGGCACCCGGCTGCTCGGTCCGAACTGCCCTGGCATCATCTCCCCGGGGAAGACGAACATCGGCATCACCTCGGGGGACATCGCCCTCGCCGGCGGACCCGTGGGCATCGTCTCGCGCTCGGGCACCTTGACCTACCAGGCCCTCCACGAGCTGTCCCAGCAGGGGGTCGGTCAGACCACCTGCGTGGGCATCGGTGGCGACCCTGTCCCGGGGACGAACTTCATCGACTGCCTCGAGGCGTTCGAAGACGACCCGGACACGCTGGCGGTCATGCTGATCGGCGAGATCGGCGGCTCTGAGGAGGAGCGTGCCGCGGCCTTCATCGCCGAGCACATGACAAAGCCCGTCGTGTCCTATGTCGCCGGCGTGACCGCGCCCCCGGGGCGCAAGATGGGCCACGCGGGGGCGATCATCTCGGGCTCGCAGGGCACGGCCCAGGCCAAGATGGAGGCCCTGAGCGAGGCCGGCGTCAGCGTGGCGCTGAACCCGACCGAGGCCGGCGAAATGATGGTCGAGATCGTGCGAGGCCTCGGCTAGTTGCCGGGGGGCCGCCGGCGGGCCCTGCTCGCCACCGCCTTGGGGGGCCTCGTCGTCGCAGTGCCGGCGTGGGGAGCGAGCGGCGCCGCGGCGCCAGCACCCCACTCGGTGGGCTCGCCGGTGGTGAGTGCCTCGCCGACGCCGGCGTTCAACGGCGACGCGCCCGACCCCGACGTCGTGCGAGTGGGCAGCACCTACTACGCCTTTACGACCGGGACCGCCCTCGGCAACCACATCCAGGCGCTGATCGACACCAGCGGCTCGCCGGCCAGCGGATGGGGCTCCTACACCGGCCTCCCCTACGGCTCGACGGCCCTGCCCGCCGTACCGGCTTGGGAGACGGTGAACACGCAGACCTCGCCCGGGGTCTTCTTCTACGACGGTCGCTGGGTCATGTATTACGACGCCACAACTGCGCCCTACGCGGCGGGGACCGGGCACAACTGCCTGTCGGTGGCGACGGCCGCCAGCCTCACACCCACCCCGGTGTTCACCGACACCTCGGGAGGGCCGCTCGAGTGCCAGGCGAGCTTGGGGGGCTCCATCGACCCGAGTCCCTTCATCGACCCGGCGACCGGCACGGCCTATCTCGTATGGAAGTCCAATGACGGCGGCTCGGCCCAGGCGGCGCGCATCTGGTCGGCACCGCTCAGCCAGAACGGGCTCTCCCTCGCCGCCGCCCCCACCGAGCTGCTCTACAACGACACGGTCGACGACCCGTGGGAGAGCACGGTGGAGAACCCACAGCTCTCGCTCGTCAACGGCAGCTATGTGCTGCTTTTCTCGGGCGGCCTCTACAACAGCTCCAGCTACTCACAGGCGCTGGCCGTCTGCTCCGGACCGCTCGGACCGTGTTCGCAGCCGTCTGGGCCTTTTCTCACCTCCTACGGCTCCGTTGCCGGGCCGGGAGGAGGCTCGCTCTTCCAGGACGCGGCCGGGAGCTGGTGGCTCGGGTACGCCGCCTGGAGCGCGGGCTGCACCTCGTACGCCTGCGGGGGCGCGCGCCGGCTGTTCGTGGCCCCGGTCAGCTTTCCGGCCACCGGCGGGCTGAACCGTTCCGCCGTCGGCATGGCGGCGACGTCGGACGGCGGTGGCTACTGGCTGGTCGCCGCCGACGGGGGGATCTTCTCCTACGGCGACGCGAACTTCTACGGCTCGACCGGCGGCATGGCCCTCAACCGCCCAGTGGTCGCCATGGCGACCAGCTCGACGACAGGTGGCTACTGGCTCGTGGCCTCCGACGGGGGGATCTTCGCCTTTCACGCGAGCTTCTTCGGCTCGGAGGGTGCCACGCCGCTCAACGCCCCGGTGGTCGGCATGGCCGCGACCTCCGATGGGGGCGGCTACTGGGAGGTGGCCTCCGACGGGGGCATCTTCACCTTCGGCGACGCACGCTTCTACGGCTCGATGGGTGGACGGCAACTCAACGCGCCCATCGTGGGGATGGCGGCGACACCCGATGGGGGCGGCTACTGGGAGGTGGCCTCCGACGGGGGCATCTTCACCTTCGGCGACGCACACTTTGCGGGGTCAGAGGGCGCGAAGCCCCTCAACGCGCCGGTCGTGGGCATGGCCGCGGACCCGAGCGGTGGCTACTGGCTGGTCGCCGCCGACGGGGGGATCTTCGCCTTCGGCGGTGCCGGGTTCTACGGGTCGGCAGGGGGCATGGTCCTCAACCGCCCGGTGGTTGGCATGGCGTCGGCACATACCGGTGGCGGCTACTGGCTGGTGGCCGCCGACGGCGGCATCTTCTCGTACCAGGCCCCCTTCTACGGCTCGCCCGCGTGAGCCGAGCGCCCTGGTGGGCGTGGCGGTCGGCGCCGCCCGGGGAGCGAACAGGGGGATCGCGCCATTGAGTAGCGTGACGGCGTGCAGGTCGCCGTCTTGGTCTCGGGCAGTGGGACGATCCTCTCGTCGATGCTCGATTCCGGCGTCCCCGTGGGCCTCGTACTTTCGGACCGCCCCTGCAGGGCCCTCGAGGTGGCGGCCATCTCGGGCATCGAGTCCGTTCTCGTCGAGCGCGGCGCGTTCGGGGGCTTCGGGGCGTCGTTCGAACGCCTGGCATTCACGCAGGCCGTGACCGACGAGCTCTCGGATCGCCCGGTCGACCTCGTCGCCATGGCCGGCTTCGGCACCGTGCTCGCCCAGCCCATCCACGACCGCTTCGGTGGCCGGATCCTCAACACCCACCCCGCGCTGCTCCCGGCCTTCCCCGGGTGGCACGCAGTCGAAGAGGCCCTCGCTGCGGGGGTGAAGGTGACCGGTTGCACGGTCCACCTGGCCACCCTCGAGATGGATGCGGGCCCGGTGCTGGCCCAAGAGGAGGTCGCCGTCCTGCCTGGTGACACGGTCGAGACCCTGCACGAGCGCATCAAGGAAGCAGAGCGCCGGCTCTACCCGGCGACCATCACCCGAGCACTGGCGGCACTGGCCGCCGGTGAGCCATTGGAGCGCCTCAGTCGCTCCGAGGAGGTACATCGATGAGGGCCCTGCTCTCGGTCTACGACAAGACGGGGCTGGTTGAGCTGGCCTCGGGCCTTCGGGCGCTCGGCGTCGAGCTGGTGGCCAGCGGCAACACTGCCGCCGCCCTGGCCGAGGCGGGCATCGACCACCGCCAGGTGGCCGACGTCACGGGCTCGCCCGAGATGCTCGGGGGCAGGGTCAAGACGCTGCACCCGAAGATCCACGGTGGCATCCTGGCCGACCGCTCGAAGCCCGAGCACCTTGCAGACGTGGCCGACAACGGCATCGACCTGATCGACCTCGTGGTGTGCAATCTCTACCCCTTCTCGTCGGACCCCTCCGTCGAGTTGATCGACGTCGGGGGCCCGACCATGGTGCGCGCCGCGGCCAAGAACTTCGCCCATGTCGGCGTGCTGGTTCGACCGGCCGACTATGGGGTCGTCCTCGAGGAGCTCGGGCGCGATGGCCAGCTGAGCGACGCCACCCGACTCGGGTTGGCTCGTGCCGCCTTCGCCCACACGGCGGCCTACGACGCGGCCATCGTCGAGTGGCTGGACTCGATCGGGCAAGGAGTGGGGACAGCGGAAGAGGACGGCGCCGATGACGGCCTACCCGAGACCATCCATCTCACCTTGGAGCGTGCGCAGTCCCTTCGCTACGGCGAGAACCCGCACCAGCGCGGTGCCCGCTACCGGGTAGCCGGTGGGAGCTCGTGGTGGGACGGCGTGGTCCAGCACGGCGGCAAGGAGCTGTCCTATCTGAACCTCTTCGACGCCGATGCGGCATGGCGCCTCGTCCACGAGCTGGCCGCCGACGCCCCTGGCGAGGTGGCGGTCGCCATCATCAAGCACGCCAACCCGTGCGGCGCGGCTGTCGCCGGCGACCTGGTCACCGCCTACGAGCGGGCGCTCAAGTGCGACGAGCAGTCCGCTTTCGGTGGCATCGTCGCCATCGGTGGCCCGGTCGACGAGGCGGTCGCCGAGGCCATCGCGGC
>PMFN01000025.1 GCA_003155135.1 Acidimicrobiaceae bacterium
CAAGCCATCTCAGATGTCACCCGTCGGTGCAGCAGACCCGATCGAGGATGGGTCTCGGTCGCTTGCTGGTGACTACCCTTCGATGACTCTCGAGTGGCCCACTGGCTCCGCCGACCCCGGCTGACCCAATTTTTTGATCCGCATGCCACATACAAAGCTTCGGCCATGCGGATCACAGAGAAGATGGAGATGGGGATCTCGTGCCACACGCGTGCCACACGCAGTGGCACGAAGCGGTCTTTCACGGTCAATGAGGTGTACTGCGAGTGATCTGAGAAACCGTCTCTGAACTGGACTCTTAGTACGAATTCCTGGTGGGCGCTAGAGGACTCGAACCTCCGACCTCAGCCGTGTGAAGGCTGCGCTCTAACCAACTGAGCTAAGCGCCCCGGTACCCGCCACCTTGTTCGGCGGCACAGATTTGCTGGGTCGAACCCTAATACAGGAGGGTTCAGCCTATTCGCCAACTTCGATGAACGGAGCCACTGCTGGACGATCGCCCGGCGTGGCCGTGTCGCTGCTGGCGTCCCTGCTGCTCGGGACTCCGACCCCGCGGCGACGCCGTAGCCGACGCGAATGCAGCTCACCCCCCGAGAAGGGCTTCAACCTGCCGGACGATCTCGAGGTCCTCTCGAGCCGTGATCGCGAGCACCGCGGGCCGGGCGCCCTCCGACGAGACGATCCGGTCGCCGTCACCCTCGCTGTTTCGTTCCCCGTCGACACTGAGGCCGACGAACGCGAAGGGTTCGCAGGCGTCGGCGCGCAGCTGGGGGGAGGCTTCTCCGGCACCGCCGGTGAACACGAACGCATCCACCCCGCCGAGTGCGGCAACCATCGCGCCAAGCTCACGTCGGAGTCGGTGTAGGTAGACCGCGTAGGCGAGCGCCGCCTCGCCATCGCCCGCGGCCGCACGAGACAGGACCTCGCGCAAGTCAGCGGTGCCGGATAAGCCGAGCAGGCCCGAGCGCCGCTCCAGGGCATTGTGAAGGTCGTCGGGATCGAGCCCGCCGGTGTGCACGAGCCAGAGCACGAGGCCGGGGTCAACGCTTCCCGAACGCGTGGCCATGACCAGGCCTTCGAGCGGCGTGAACCCCATCGTCGTGTCCACCGAGCGGCCGGCGGCGACCGCGCACAGCGACGCACCCGCACCGATGTGTGCCGTGACCAAGGACAGCTCTTCGACCGGGCGCCCGAGGAGCTCGGCCGCACGCCGACTGGACCACCGGTGGCTGAGGCCGTGGAAACCGAAGCGCCGAATGGGCCACCTCGCGCGCCATTCGGCGGGGACGGCATAGGTGGAGGCCGCAGCAGGCAGTGTGGCGTGGAACGAGGTGTCGAAACAGGCCACCTGGGTGAGTCGGGGGGCGAGCGCCCGCAGCTGTCGCACGACGCCGAGGCTGGCCGGATTGTGGAGCGGCGCGAAGTCGGCGAGCGTTGCGAGCGCCTCCTCGGTGGACTCGTCGATGACGACCGCGTCGGTGAAGGCAGCTCCGCCGTGGACGATCCGGTGGCCGACCGCGTCGACGGCTCCCGCCTCCTCCAAGAATGCGGCGAGCATCCCGGTGATGGCGCCGGGGCCGGTGTCGTGGGACTGGCGGCGCAGCTCCTCGGCCCCCTCGGCCACCAAGCTCACCTTCAAGCTGGACGATCCTCGGTTGATGACCATGACCCGCACGTCCCAACCATGCCCCAAACCCGGCCGATCCAGGGGTATTCACGGAGATTTCGGTTGCCGTGGGCAGGGAACTGGGCAATGGTTCGACGACGGCGGATCCGACGGGAGAGTTGCATCGATGACCACGTTGTCCGAGCGAGCACACGAAGCCGACGTCCCTGGCCTCGAAGATCTCGACGCCTGGTTCCGGGCCGCGAACTACCTGGCTGTCGGGCAGATCTATCTGCTCGACAATCCGCTGCTGCGCGAACCGCTCACCCCCGAGCACATCAAGCCCCGCCTCCTCGGCCACTGGGGGACCAGCCCCGGGCTGAACCTCGTCTACGCCCACCTCAATCGGGTGATCAACGCCGGGGACCTCGACACCATCTTCATCTGTGGTCCCGGCCACGGAGGGCCGGCGATGGTCGCCAACACCTGGCTCGAGGGCACCTACTCGGAGCGCTACCCCCACGTCACGAGAGACGGCGAGGGCATGCAGCGCCTGTTCCGGCAGTTCTCCTTCCCCGGGGGCATCCCAAGCCACGCAGCGCCAGAGACGCCCGGATCGATCAACGAGGGCGGCGAGCTCGGGTACTCGCTGGCACACGCCTACGGTGCCGCCTTCGACAACCCCAACCTGCTGGTCGCCTGCGTGATCGGCGACGGGGAGGCCGAGACGGGCACGCTGGCCACAAGCTGGCACGCGAACAAGTTCGCCAACGCCGCGCGCGACGGTGCAGTGCTGCCGATCCTGCACCTGAACGGTTACAAGATTGCCAACCCCACCGTGCTGGCCCGCATCGACCCCGGAGAGCTGCTCTCACTCTTCGAGGGCTACGGCTACCACCCCTACGTCGTCGAGGGCGGCTTCGACGGGGAGGAGCCCATGGCCGTGCACCAGCGCATGGCGGCGACCATGGACCTCATCATCGAAGAGATCGAGGCGATCCGGGCGAACGCCCGAGGCGGCGACCGGAGCCGGCCGGCCTGGCCGATGCTCATCCTGCGCACGCCCAAGGGTTGGACAGGCCCGAAGATCGTCGACGGTATCCAAATCGAAGGGACCTTCCGGGCGCATCAGGTGCCGCTCGACGCCGTCCGCACGAATCCCGAGCACCTCGCCCTGCTCGAGAGCTGGATGCGCAGCTACCGGCCCGAGGACCTCTTCGACCAGGACGGGCGGCCTGTCGAGCAGCTCGTGTCCATCGCCCCGAGGGGCCCCCGCCGGATGAGTGACAACCCCCACGCCAACGGTGGCCTGCTGCTGAAGCAGCTCGAACTCCCCGATTTCCGCGAGTACGCGATCGAGGTGCCGTCGCCGGGGCGGACCCGCGCCGAGGCGACGCGGGTGCTCGGCACGTTCTTGCGTGACGTGATCGT
Source organism: Acidimicrobiaceae bacterium (assembly GCA_003155135.1). GTDB lineage: Bacteria > Actinomycetota > Acidimicrobiia > Acidimicrobiales > RAAP-2 > Bog-515. The sequence continues at coordinate 3,038 of PMFN01000025.1, forward strand.
GCGCAATCCCGAGACCTTCCGCTTGTTCGGGCCCGACGAGACGGCGTCGAACCGACTGGGCGCGGTCTTCGAGGTCACCGACCGGGCGTGGGACGCCGAGACCGTCGCCGGCGACGACCACCTCGACCCCGACGGGCGGGTGGTCGAGGTCCTCTCCGAGCAGCTCTGCCAGGGCTGGCTCGAGGGGTACCTCCTCACCGGACGCCACGGGCTGTTCAACTGTTACGAGGCATTCGTCCACATCGTCGACTCCCAGTTCAACCAGTACGCCAAGTGGCTCGAGGTGAGTCAGCAGATCCCGTGGCGTGCGCCGGTCGCCTCTTTCAACTACCTGCTCTCGAGCCACGTCTGGCGCCAGGACCACAACGGCTTCACGCACCAGGACCCGGGGTTCATCGACGTCGTGGTGAACAAGAAGGCCTCGGTTGTCCGCGTCTACCTGCCACCCGATGCGAATTGCCTGCTCTCGGTGGCGGACCACTGCCTGCGGAGCCGTGACTACGTGAACGTAGTGGTCGCCGGAAAGCAGCCAGAGCACAACTGGCTCACCATGGACCAGGCGATCGACCACTGCACGAGGGGCCTCGGCATCTGGGAGTTCGCCTCCAATGACGAAGGCGGCGCCCCCGACGTGGTCATGGCGTGCTGCGGGGACATCCCCACCCTCGAGACCCTGGCTGCAGTCGAGATCTTGCGCCGGAGGCTCCCCGACTTGAAGGTCCGGGTGATCAACGTGGTTGACTTGATGCGCCTCCAGCCCGAGACCGAGCACCCGCACGGGCTGTCGGACCGGGAGTTCGACTCGCTCTTCACCTCGAGCCAGCACGTGATCTTCGCCTACCACGGGTACCCCTGGCTCGTTCACCGGCTCACGTACCGGCGCCACAACCACCACAACATCCACGTGCGCGGGTACAAGGAAGAAGGGACAACGACCACCCCCTTCGACATGGTGATGATGAACGATCTCGACCGCTTCCACCTGGTCATCGACGTGCTGGACCGGGTCGAGCACCTCGGTGAGCGCACCGCCGGGCTGCGCCAGGAGATGGTCGATGCCAGGCTGGACGCCCGCCGCTACACGCGCGAGCACGGGGAGGACGATCCCGCCATCACCGACTGGTCCTGGAACCCCTCCTGAGCCCAACCGGGGGCCTGTCGGCGCCGCCCTGAGCCACGGCGCCGTTTCCTGCCCTCATCCCGGCCCGGTAGCCTGTCCTCCCTATGGCAGCCAACGGTCCCGACTCCACCCCGCCAGAACCGCGAGCCGGTATCGGCGGGATGTGGGACCGGGCGTCGGCCAGCCTCTTCCGCCCGCCCAAGCCCAAGGCCGAGACAGCCGACGAGCGCGAGCCCACCGAGCAGGAGAAGGCCGCGGCCGTCCGCCAGGTCGACCCCCTCGAGCGCAAGGTCGGCTATCTCGGCGCCGCGCTGATCGCCATCGTCGGGATCCTCGCCTTCGTCCCCTTCATCGACAATCCCAACAAGCCGGTCGTCCACACCGAGAAGCGGGTCGGGAACTCGTGCCCGCAGTTCTACACGAAGATCGTCGTCAAGGGTGTCAACGACTGCACCGCCAACCTCGTCTACTCGCGCGGCCACTGGGTGCTCTACCTCATGGTGGTCGTCTTCTTCGCCGTCTTCGTAGCCGTTGCGGTCAAGATCGGCCGTCGCTCGGTGGTCGCTTTCGCCCTGCTGATGTCCGGCCTCGCCGTCGAGGCCCTGACGGGGAGCATCCTTGGCATCCTCTTCGTGGGTGCCGGCGGCTGGTTGGTCATGCGGGCCTTCCGGGTCCAGCGCTACGGCTCACCGAACGCAAAGGACGTGGCTGCGGCCCGGGGCGTGGGCAAGGGCTCGAGCAGCACGCCGGCGCGCAACAAGAAGAAGCGCGATGCGCTCGATGACGACACCCGCAAACCGCCCACGTCGAACAAGCGCTACACCCCGAAGGGTGAGCTCAAGAAGAAGCCGTAGACGGTCTGTCCGCCCCCGAGTCGTCGTCGATCAGCAGCGCCGAGCGCAACAGGGCGAGGACGTCAGCGCGCCGGCGGACGAGCGAGCGGGCACTTGGTTCTTCACCGAGTGCCCGGAGGACCTCGACCTCGGTGACCATGCCGATCACCGTCGAGTAGATGGCGAGCAGCAAGAGGCGAGGGTCGTGGCGCCGCATGCGCCCCGCATCCATCTCCGCCTCGAGGAAGCTCGAGGCCCGCTGGACGAGCGGGTCGAGGGCGACGGTCATCCACGTCGCCGCCGGCGGTCCGAGGCGGGCCGACTCGCGCAGCAGCCCGAGGAGCTCGGGGCGCCGGGCGGCGAGTCGGAAGACCGAGCGCACCACCGCCTCGATGCGCTCGAAGCCCTCCCCCGCCCCCTCAAGGGCCGCCTGCATGGCCTCGGCGAGCTCACCGGCGCTCCGCTCGATGACCGCCTGGAGCACCGCCTCTTTGCTCGGGAACCAGTACAAGATGGTCTGCTTGCGTACCCCGAGCGAGGCGGCAAGCGCGTCGAGTGAGGTGGCCTCGTACCCGCGGCCGCCGAACTCCACCAGGGCGGCGTCGAGGATGCGCTCGGGGGTGTCGACGGCCACGGCGACCATGCTAGACAGATTTGCCTACCAGATGGTAGACAGAGCGGATGGGCATCCAGGCCTCCCTGGCCGGCAAGCGGATCTTCATCACCGGGAGCACCGGCTTCCTCGGGACCGCGCTGGTGGAGCGACTGCTGCGCACCGTGCCCGACGTACAGCTCGTGCTCCTGGTCCGACCGGGCCGGCGTGCGAGCCCGACCCAGCGCACCGCCCGCGAGATCCTGAAGAACGACTGCTTCGACCGCCTGCGGGCTGAACTCGGGGATCGCTTCGACGCCGAGGTGAGCGCCCGCATCACCTCGGTGGCTGGTGACGTCGCCCGCGACGGGCTCGGGCTCGACGAGAAAGGACGCGCCGAGCTCGCGCGCTGTGACATCGCCATCCACTCGGCAGCAACCGTCAGCTTCGATGCCCCACTCGATCAAGCGGTCGAGATCAACATGCTCGGGCCCTCTCGGGTGGCCGCGGCGGTCGTCCGGGCACGAGAGGAGGCCGCCAGGGAGGGGGGCAGCGGCCCCGCACACCTGATCGCCGTGTCGACGGCGTACGTGGCGAGCACGCACCAGGGCGAGGCCAGAGAGGAACTGCTCTCGGAGAACCGCTTCACCATCGACGCCGACTGGCGCGCCGAGGTCGATTCGGCACGCCGCCTTCGCGCCGACCTCCAGTCCGAGTCGCGCCGGCCCGAGCAGCTGGCCCGTTTCACCAAGAAGGCCCGCAGCGAACTCGGCGGTGCGGGTGAGCATCTCCTCGCCACCCGGGCCGAGAAGATCAGAGAGGATTGGGTGAAGCGCCAGCTGGTCGACGGCGGGACCGCACGGGCCCAGGCCCTCGGCTGGCCCGACGCCTACCCCTTCACCAAGGCGCTCGGCGAGCAGGCGCTCGTCGCCCAGCACGGGATCGGCACCGCCCCCGCCGCCGACGCCCTACCGCTCACCATCGTCCGGCCCTCGATCATCGAGTCCGCGTTGAGCGAGCCCGTCCCGGGGTGGATCCGTGGCTTCCGCATGGCCGAGCCGATCATCGTCTCGTACGCGCGCGGGCTGCTGGCGGAGTTCCCCGGTGTCCCCGAGGGCATCGTCGACGTCATCCCCGTCGACATGGTCGTCGCCGCCATTGTGGCCGTCGCCGCCGCCGGGCCCGCCGACGAGGGGCCCTCGGTGTACCAAGTGGCCTCGGGGGTGGCCAACCCGCTCGTCTACGGGCACCTCGTCGAGATGGTCCAGGGTTGGTTCACCGCCCACCCCCTCTACGACGACCGCGGCCAGCCCATCAGCGTCCCGGCCTGGTCCTTCCCCGGCCGTGGCCGGGTCCAACGCCAGCTCGAGCGGGCGACACAGCTGATGGACGGCGCCGAGCGCCTCATGTCCGCCCTGCCCCTGCGGGGCCGCCAGGCGGATTTCGCGGCACGCCTCGAGGACCGCCAGGCGGTGGCCAAGCGGGCGCTCGGCTATGTGCAGCTCTACGGCGCCTACTCCGAGACCGACGCCCGCTACCGGGTCGACCACCTCCTCCGCCTGTGGGCCACGCTCGACGAGCATGACCGGAAGACCTTCTGCTTCGACCCCGGCGTGATCGACTGGGACCACTACGTCCCCGTCGTCCACCTGCCTTCGGTGGTCGTGCACGCCCGGGTGCGCACCACCCCGGGGCGCTCGGTTGTCGAGAACCGCCCGGACCGAGCCCGCCGGGCCATCCTCGCCCCCGAGCGGCACCTGGCGGCGTTCGACCTCGAGCACACGCTCATCGCCTCGAACGTGGTCGACACCTACGCCTGGCTGGCCAGCCGACACCTCGGTGCCGCCGAGCGCGCCCGCTTCGTCGCCGAGCTCCTGCGCGACGCCCCCTCGCTGCTCGCGCTCGACCGGCGGGATCGGGGCGATTTCCTGAGCTCGTTCTACCGTCGATACGACGGTGCACCGATCGCCCAGCTCGAGGCCGACGCATGGGAGCTGTTCAACCAGCAGCTGCTCCCCCGATCCTTCCCCGCCGGCTTCGCCCGGGTCCGCGAGCACCGCCGCCTCGGCCACAGGACCCTCTTGATCACCGGTGCGCTCGACGTCGTCGTCGCCCCTCTTCGCCCGCTCTTCGACGACATCATCTGTGCGAGCCTCGGGCGCAACGGCGACCACTTCACAGGACGCATGGCCGAGCTGCCCCCAATCGGCGAGGCGCGCGCCCTCGTGCTCGCCGACTACGCCGATGCGCACGGTCTCTCGCTCGAGGAGTCGATCGCCTACGCCGACTCGGCCAGTGACCTCGCCATGCTCGAGGCCGTCGGCTTCCCCGTCGCCGTCAATCCCGAGTCGCGTCTGGCGGGCATCGCACGGCGGCGCGGGTGGCACGTGGAGCACTGGGACAAGGCCGCCGGCGGCTCGCAGCGCATGCTGCCCATCGGCCCGCTCGAGAGCGCCGGTGCAGGGCGCTCGAGGAAGCACAGGGCATGAAGAGCCTCGAGATCGAGCGCAGCCTGCCCCGCTTCGCCGCCGCCCGGTTGGCTGCGGTCCTCGGGTCCGGGCGAGGCGCTGGCATCGGACCGCTCCGCCTCGTCGAGGGAGCGACACCCGAGCTCCCCGGCGCGGACTGGTCGCTCGTGCACCCGCGCCTTTCGGGCATCTGCGGCTCGGACCTCTCCACGATCGACGGGCGGACCTCGCGCTATTTCGAAGCGCTCGTCAGCTTCCCCTTCGTCCCGGGCCATGAGGTGGTCGCCACGATGGACGAGCCGGGCCGCACCGCGCAGGGATCGGTGGTGGCGGCGGAGAGCCGCGTGGTGCTCGAGCCGGTCCTCGGCTGCGTGGCGCGTGGCATCGAGCCCCGTTGCGCCGCCTGCGCGACAGGCCGCACCGGCGACTGCGAGCACGTGGCGTTCGGACACCTGAGCCCGGGCCTCCAGACAGGGTTCTGCTGTGACACCGGGGGTGGCTGGTCAGCGGCCGGGATCGCCGCTCACGAGAGCCAGCTCCACCTCGTCCCCGAGGCCATGAGCGACGAGGACGCCGTCACCGTCGAGCCGTTGGCCTGTGCCATCCACGCGGTGCTCGGGGCGGGGATCGACGACGGCGACGTGGTGGCGGTCATCGGGGCCGGCACGCTGGGCCTGCTCGTCACCGCAGCCGCAGGCCACCTCTCTTCCACCGGCGCCATGGCCACGCCGGCTTCCCTGCTGGTCGGGGCACGCTACGTCCACCAGCGGCGCTGGGCCGAGCGGTTCGGTGCGACCGGGGCCCTCGACGCCGAGCAGCTCGCGCGAGCCGTGCGACGCCGCAGCCGCTCACTCGCCCTCGGGGCGAGTGCCGTGGGTGCCGAGCGCTTGACCGGCGGGGCGGACATCGTCTTTGACTGCGTCGGGAGCGCCGCATCGATCGAGGCCGCGCTCGACATGGTGCGCCCGCGGGGCCGGGTCGTGTTGGTGGGCATGCCCGGCCGGTTGCACCTCGACCTCGCCGCCCTCTGGCACCGCGAGGTCGCCCTGGTCGGCGCCTATGCCTACGGGACCGAGAAGGTCCGCGGCGAGCACGGCCCCACCTCGGTGCGGACATTCGACCTCGCCTTCGAGGCGGCCGCCGCCCTCGGGACCGGGCGCCTCGTCTCTGCCACCTACCCGATCGAGCGTTTCGAGGAGGCCCTCGCCCACGCCGGTGCCGCCGGCCGGCGGGGCGCCGTCAAGATCGCCTTCGACCTGCGCTCGGCGCGTCGGGGCACCACGAAAGGACCGACAACATGAGCCGCAGGCCCGGATTCGTCCTCGAGGTTGACCGCTCGACACCACCGACGCTGTTCTGGAACGGTGAGGGCTACGGGCTCGAGCGGCTCCCCGAAGGCAGCAGGGTGATCTACGCGCCCGAGCCCATCGACGCCCTCGAGGACCCGATCGGCGCCATCCGCCACGCTCTCAACAACCCCTACGGTGACTCGGCACCGCTGCCGTCGCTGCTGCGCGCCGGCATGAAGCTCACCATCTGCTTCGACGACATCTCGCTCCCCCTGCCGCCGATGGAGTCCCCCGACATCCGCCAGATGGTGATCGAAGAGGTCCTCGAGATGGCGGCGGCGGCCGGCGTGGACGACGTCGTGCTCGTGGCGGCCCTCGCCCTGCACCGGCGCATGACCGAGCCCGAGCTGCGCCACGCGCTCGGGGACCGGGTCTACGACGCCTTCGCTCCCCACGGCCTGCTCACCCAGCACGACGCCGAAGACCCCGAGAACCTCCTCTACATCGGCCAGACCGATGAAGGCGAGGACGTCGAGATCAACAAGCGGGCCGCGACCTCGGACCTGCTTGTCTACGTCAACATCAACCTCGTGGCCATGGACGGCGGCCACAAGAGCGTGGCCACGGGGCTCGCCAGCTACAAGAGCCTCCGGCACCACCACAACCCCCAGACCATGCGCCACAGCCGCTCGTTCATGGACGCGCCGGCCTCCGAGCTGCACACCTCGAACTGGCGCATGGGCCGGCTCATCGCCGAGAGCGGCGTGAAGGTCTTCCAGATCGAGACCACGCTGAACACCGACACCTTCCCGAGCCAGTTCGCCTTCCTCCAAAAGCGCGAGTGGGAGTGGAACGTGCGCGACCGTGCCACCTTCGCCGCCTCGTCGGCGGCCCTCGCGGGGGCGCCGACGCGCTACAAGCGCCGCCTCTTCCACTCCATCAAGGCGCCACACGCCATGACCTCGGTGCAGGCGGGCGAAGTCGAGGCCGTCCACGCCATCACCACCGCCAACGTCTGGGAGCAGCAGGGCGTGGAAGTCGAGGGCCAGACCGACATCCTGACGATGGGGCTCCCCTACATCTGCCCGTACAACGTGAACTCGATCATGAACCCGATCCTCGTGGCCTGCCTCGGGCTCGGCTACTTCTTCAACCTCTACCGCAACAAGCCGCTGGTGCGCGAGGGCGGCGTCCTCATCTTGAAGCACCCGACGCCGTGGGAGTTCGACCCGGCCTTCCACCCGAGCTACATCGACTTCTTCGAGCAGGTGCTCGCCGAAACCACCGACCCGGTGCTCATGCACAAGCAGTTCGAGGCCTCCTACGCCAACGACCCGTGGTACATCCATCTGTACCGCACCGGCCACGCCTACCACGGGGTGCACCCCTTCTACATGTGGTATTGGTGCGCGCACGCACTCGAGCACCTCGGCCGCGTGATCATCGTCGGCGGCGACCAGAAGGCAGTGCGCCGCCTCGGCTTCTCCCCCGCCAGCACCCTCGACGACGCACTCGAGATGGCACGTGACGTGGTCGGCCCCTCCCCGACGCTCACCCACCTGCACAACCCGCCCATCATGATGGCCGACGTCCGTTGAAGGGGCCCGACCTCCTCGCGCGCATCGGGCGGGCACGCTTTCCGCTCGGCGCGCCGACGTGGCCCGACAGCATCGAGCGGCCGGCCCCGAAGCGCCGGACCGGCCTCGACTTCGACAACGAATGGTCCCGCCGCTACCCCGTGCGCCTGCTGCGCGCCATGGTGCTCGACAACGTGGCCCGGCCCCTCGCTGCAGCCGCCATCCCGACCACCTCAATCGGCCTCGAGGAGCTGCGCACCCACAAGGGCCCGTTCATCTTCGCCGCCAACCACGCCAGCCACGTCGACACCCCGCTGCTCCTCACCGCCCTGCCGGTGGAGTTCCGGCACCGCACCGTGGTGGCGGCCGCGTCGGACTTCTTCTTCGACCGGACGTGGAAGGCCGCGATCTGGTCCTTCGCCCTCGGTGCGATCCCCATCGACCGGTCCCGGGTGAACCGGCGATCGGCGGACGCTGCCGCCGAGCTGCTCGAAGACGACTGGAACCTGATCATCTTCCCCGAGGGCGGCCGTTCGCCCGACGGCTGGACGCACCCGTTCCGTGGCGGCGCCGCCTACCTCTCCCGGCGCACGGGCGCCCCGGTCGTACCGGTCTACATCGACGGCACCCGCAACGTGCTCGGCAAGTCGCCAACGCGACCCGGACGCCCCCCGGGCGGCTCAGGGACGGAGGACCGCAGGGGGGGAGCGTTCCGGCGCTCGCCGGTCACGATCCTGTTCGGGCGGCCCCTCTCCCCCGCCGAGGGCGAGGACGCTCGCCGCTTCGGCGCCCGCATCGAGTCGAGTGTCGCCCTGCTCGGCCACGAGGCAGCGTCGGACTGGTGGACCGCCCGCCGGCAGCAGGCTGAGGGGACGGCCCCCGACCCCGCCGGCCCGGTCGCCGCCCCCTGGCGTCGCTCGTGGGCCCTTGGGCCCGGCCCCGGACAGGCCCTGGGCGGCGGCGCCAAGCCCTGGCCGCCCCGCTAGGCGCTTCGCACTAGCGCCGCAGCGCTCGGCTGATCCGGCGCCGGGTCCGCGCCATGCCCGACGGCGAGCGACGGCCGACCGCCAGCCGCTCCTGACGGAGGGCTGCCTCTTCGTGGTCATCGAGCGGTACGAGCTGCCCGCCGGTCGCCCAGCCCAAGAGGAGGTCGGCGAGGGCCGGGTTGCGGGCGAGCACGGGGCCGTGGAGATAGGTGCCGAGCACCTTCCCCGCCACCGCCCCCTCGCTGGCGTCACCCCCGCCGTTGCCGATGCCCCGGCGGACGGTCGCGAGCGGCTCGGCACCGGGCCCGACGCGGGTGACGCCCGCATGGTTCTCGAAGCCGCTCAACGTCGGCAGAGGACCGGCACCCGCCGCGGTGATGTCGGCGACGACCTCGCCGACCGCGCGCGGCCCCGTGCCCTTGACCGTCGAGACGTCGAGCAGGCCGAGGCCGGCGCGGCCGCTGCCGTTCGCATCGGGGAACGTGGTGCCGACGATCTGGAAGCCGGCGCACACGGCGAGCACGGCCGCACCCCGCTCGACGGCACCCACCAGGGTGCCGTCCTGTCGGAGGGCCGCGGCGGCGCGCACCTGGGGGCCGTCCTCGCCGCCGCCCAGGCAGTAGAGGTCGCCCATGGGCACCGGGTCGGCCGAGAGCGCCTGGTGGAGGGATGCCTTGATCCCGCGCCACTCCGCGCGGCGCGCCAGCACGAGCCCGTTGCCGCCGTCGCCGTAGGTGCCGAGCAGGTCCGGGTACACCACCACGATGCGCAGACCGGTGCTCACCGGGCGTGGTCCAGCAGGTCATGGAACGCCGTGTAATTGCCGATGAACTCCACCGGTGCAGCCGTCCGGCCGTCCTCTAGCGCTGCGAAGGCCACGGCCGCGCGCGGGTCGTCGACGGTGGCGTGGTCCACGCCGGCGTAGCGGAGCCGCACCGCCAGGTCGCGCGCCCGCTCCCCGGTGGCCACCACCGTCCTGCCGGCCAAGGCCTCGAACTCGACGTCCCAGAGCCACGAGGGGTCCTTCCCGTCCGCGGTGCGGGCATTGATGGCCACCACGACGGGCGCGGTCCCACCCCCGACGAGATCCAGCAACTCGGACCAGCCCGCCGGGTTCTTGGCGAGCATCAGGCGAGTGGGCGAGCCGGCGATCTCTCCCACGGTGAAGCGCCCCGCCACGCTCGGCACCTGAGCCATTGCCCCGAGCGCCTCGTCGGCGCCCACCCCCATCGAACTGGCGGCCACGGCCGCCATGAGGGCGTTGGCCCGATTGAAGCGACCGGGCAGCTCAAGGTCGACGACAAGGCGCCGACCATCGGCGAAGCAGGCGAGCGACCCTCCGTCAGCCGCCTCCTCCAGCCAGGCCTCGAGCGCCGGGCGGGCGAACCCGCACACGCACGACCAGCCCCCCGCCCCGAAGGCGTCGGCGAACGTCACCTGTTCGCCACAGCTCGGGCACCCGACGGCGTCGTTGCGCCAGCCCAGCCCGGCCCCGATCCAGTGGACCCGCTCGGCCTGCCCGGCGGCCCACACCACCAGAGGGTCGTCCGCGTTGGCCACGAGGTCGACCGGTGCTCCCCCGGCGAAGGCCACGCGCCAGCGGTTCGCCAGCATGCGGACCTCACTGGTCCGGTCCAGCTGGTCGCGGGACAAGTTGAGGAGCACCGCGCACGTCGGTTCGAGACTTGCCACTTCGGCCGGGAGGTACGCCTCGTCGACCTCCAAGACAACAGGGCCGGTGCGCCCGCCGGCCGCCAGGGCCGCTGCGTGGCCCGCGGGCATGTTCGAGCCGGTGGCGTTGGTCACCACCCCGCCGCCGAGCCCGGCGCCGAGCGCACCGGCGAGCAGCGCCGTGGTCGTCGTCTTGCCGTTGGTCCCGCTCACCAGGGCGACCGGTCGCCCGACGCAGAGCTTCTCGACGAGGTGGGGGTCGACGACGAGCCCCGCTCGGCCGCCCGCCACGGTACCGCTACCGAGCCCCGCTCGGCGCGACGCCCAGTTCACCGCGACGGCGGCGCTCGCCGCCGCCCGGGCGCGCAGCGACGCCCGAGCCCTCACGATTGCTCCCTCACCCGGCGGCGCGGGATGGGTCGGCCGGCGCCTTGCCCGGAGGGTAGGTGCGGGCCAGTTCCTCGGCACTCGGTTCGCGCACCCGGTGCGCGTCAGGAGGCAGAAGGGCCGAGATGGCCGCCATCAGCATCGACGTGTCGGCGATTGCGTCGACATGACCGAGCTCGACCGGCGGCCCGACAGCGATCCGCACGTCGGGCGGGTGCAGGACGTTGAGCACGTCGGGACCCCTCGCGGAGCGTGGCCACACGTGTTCGGTGCCCCAGATGCCGATTGGCACGACGGTCGCCCCCGTCGCCGCGGCGATGCGCGCCGTGCCGGTCTTGCCGTGCAGCACCGGGTCGAAGAAGGCGGGACCTCGCGGGATGGTGCCCTGGGGTAGGACGACCACGATCTCGCCGGCCCGCAGTGCCGCCTCGGCCTCGCGCAGGGGCCGGTCCGACCCGCTGCCCCGGTCGACGCGGATCCCGCCGATTGCACGCGCCACCCAACCGAGCGGGGCGGGCTCGAAAAGCTCCTTCTTGCCGAGAAAGCGGACCGGGCGTCCCAGCCGAGCGGCGACCAGCGCCAGGGCCACGACGTCGAAATAGCTCCGGTGATTGGCCGCCAGCAGGACCGGACCGCTCTCGGGCACGATCTCCAGGCCCTCGATCTCGAAGCGGGCGTAGGGGAAAGCCTCGGGCCGCACCACGAGCCGGAGCGCGTCCTGGGGCTCGAGCCCGAGCACGGACGGCACCCCGCTCGGGCGGTCCCAGTGCTCGATCGGCCAGCGGCGGGCGGTCGCCACGACCAGCAGGCGCGGATCGGGGTTCACCGCATGGGGGGTCCCCACGCTCGAGAGCAGCGGGAGGTCGAAGAAGCTGTCGGAGAATGCGTGACAGTCCGCCAGGTCGATGCCCTCCCCCTCGGCCCATCGCCGAACGGCGGCGAGCTTGCCGGTGCCCCAGACGAAGCGACCGGTGATCCGACCGGTGTAGTGGCCGTCGGCCACCTGGTAACGGGTGGCGATGATGTCGTCGAAGCCCATCGATTCAGCGAAGGCGGCCACCATGTCCTCGGGAGTCGTGGTGGCGAGCACCAGCTTGCGCCCCGCCCGGCGGTGCTCCGCCAGGATGTCGAACGCAAAGGGGGCGACGAGGGCACGCAGCTCCCCCACTGCCAGTTCAGCGGCCTTTCGGACCTCAGCCTGGGACCAGCCCTTGGCGACGCGCGCCGCCCCCCGGGCGAGGGCCATCGACACCAGGTTCTCGCCGAAACGGTCATAGACCCGATAGAGGACCCCCTGGCCGGGGAGGGACCGCTCCGGGTCCACCACGCCTTGCGCGCCCAACGCGGCGTTGAGCACCCTGCCGCTCGCGTGGCGGAGCAGCGTACGGTCGAGGTCGATGAAAGCAGCGCCCACGACCGAAGGCTACCGGCACGGTGCCGACGAATCGAACCGTGCGCCCGGGCTTCGTCAGCGTGGCGATTTTGGGCCCGGACGCGGTGAAGGGACCGCCAGGGGGGGTAGGCGATCCCTTCACACGGACCAGCTAGGAAACGGAGGGGGGGTTCCTAATTCCTGCGGCCTGCATCCATTGTGTCGGCCGTCACCTCATCTGTCAACACGCTTGGGGAGATATTTGCTATCTTTTTCTCCGATAGTCACGATCGGTTCGACAGCAGGGCGGAACCTCCTTTGGACCTCAAGCACCTCCAGGCACTGATCGGCATCGCCGACCACGGCAGCTTCTCGGCTGCCGCCGTCGCCATCGGCACGGTCCAGTCGAATGTGTCCGCCCACGTGGCCCGACTCGAGCGCGAACTCGACGTCGTCCTCGTCGAGCGTTCCTCGGGCCGGCTCACCGCCGAGGGCCTGGTGGTGGTTGGCCGTGGCCGGCGCATGATGGGCGAGCTCGAGGCCATGGTCTCCGACGTGGCCGCCATGCGCGAGGACGTCTCGGGGACGGTGCGGGTCGGGATGATCGGCACAACGGGGCGCTGGCTCGTGCCCCAGCTCTTCTCCGCGGTGCGCGAGCAGCATCCGGGCGTGCTCTTGCGCGTCACCGACGGCACCTCGAACAGCCTCGAGCCCCAGCTCATCTCCGGCCAGCTCGACCTCGCCGTGGTCACGCTGCCGGTCCCGAGCGAAGAGCTCTCCGCGGCGGCGCTCTTCGAGGAAGACCTGATGCTGGTGGTGCCGATGGACCATCCCCTGGCCGAACGCAAGGGAGACGACGGGGCGGCGGCGCTCCCCCTGTCGGTGCTCGACAACCTGTCCCTGCTCCTGCCCATGCCCGGCACCGCACTGCGAGACGAGATCGACGCTGCGGCAGAGCCCGCTGGCATCACCCTGCGCCCTTCCATGGAGCTCGACGGCGTGAGGATGATCGCCTCGTTGACCTTCGACGGCTACGGTCCCGCCATCCTCCCGGCGACGGCCATCCCCCGCCATCTGCGCGATCGATTCGTCCCGCTCGCCCTCGAAGGGTTCCCACGCCGGCGCGTCGGCATCGCCGTTCGCCGCCAAGGGCTCCCCTCGGCGCCGTCGAGGGCGGTGATGGACCTCCTGCGGGCGGTGATCCGGGACCCCGACACGGTCCCCGAAGGGCTCCACCCCTCCGGACCGGTCATTCGGCGTTAGAGGTGCGCTCGAAGGAGCCTCTTGCTCGATCACTGCACTGCACCTTCGCCACGATCCTCCCTCTCCCCCTCGTCGGTGTGGCCACTGAAGCGCAGGAGTACGAGCCCGAACAAGAGGAACACGACCACCCCCACCCCGACGCCGAGGGCGATCAACGTGTCGTTGAACTCGGCCTTCGAGAGGGTGCCGCTCAGCGTCAGCCGGGCTGACGCACTCAAGATGTCCCGCACGCCGGCGAGGATGCCGATCACGAGGAAAGGGCGCACCGGAAACACCGACGTGCGCATGTGGCCGAACACGGTGTGGGCGATGTCGAGGAGGATGATGACCACCAAGATGCCGTCGATGGCGCTGACCACAGTCTCGGGATAGGCGGACCAGTTGTTGAGAAAGTCCACCACGTTTCGCACCAGCACGATCGATGCGACTACGAGCAGGCTGAGAACGATTGCGTATTCGATGACGATGATCACCCAACGCAATGTTGCGTCGGTCCACCACACCGAACCCTCGTCACCTTCGGCTCTCCCGTCCATGGATCGGACCCTACGCGAGCACGCCGAGGGAATGTTGACCAACACCCCAAGCGCTCCTCAAGGTGGCCCGGTACAGTTCCAAAGAGGGAGGTACCAATGAGCGCAGAGTTACTCGGTAAGGCGTTCGCCTCGACGGCTTCGGTGCTCGACGCCATGCCGCCCGACACCCTCGACGACCCCACGCCCTGCGCCTCGTGGGACGTGCGGGCTCTGATCGACCACATCGTCGGGACGACGGAGTTCTGCGCCACGACGGCCGAGACGGGGTTGGCGCCGACGCCGCAGGCGCATGATTACGCGTCGGGCGACTTCCGAGAGGCGTTTCGCGCTGGCGCGGCACATGCGGTGGCGGCGTTCAGCGAAAAAGGCGTGATGGACCGGGCCATGCGGCTCCCGTTCGCCGATCTCCCCGGCGGTGTCTACGTCAGCATCGCAGCACTCGACACCTTCGTCCACGGCTGGGACCTCGCCAAGGCGACCGGGCAGTCCACCGACCTCGACCCCGGCGTCGCCGAATCGCTCCTCGCCTTCGCACGAGCGGCGGTCCCCGACACCGCACGCGGGCCCGACGGCATTGCCGCGTTCGGGCCCCCAGTCGAGCTGGCGGAGGTGTCGTGCCCGGCCGACGAGCTGGCGGCCTTCATGGGACGACGACCGTGAGAGAGCAGTCCTGGCACCTCAATGCGGGGAACCGACAGGAAGGCTGTTCGCGTGCTTGACCACGTCTCGATCCAGTGTGCCGACGTCGGCACCACTGCCGCCTTCTACGACGAAGTCCTCGCTGCCATCGGCGCCGGCCGAGTCATGGACTTCGGGGAGGTCATCGGCTTCGGGGTCGCCGGCAAGCCCGAGTTCTGGATCGGCCCCAACTCGACTGGCGAGGGATTCCGGGAAATCCACGTGGCGTTCGCAGCGCCCGATCGCTCGACCGTCGACGCCTTCTTCGAGGCCGCCGTCACCTTTGGCGCTGACGTCCTGTACGCCCCGCGCCTGTGGCCTGAGTACCACCCCAACTACTACGGCGCCTTCGTGCGCGACCCCGAGGGCAACAACGTCGAGGCCGTCTGCCACCTTCCCGCCTGAGGTACGGCCACATCACCGGAGCGCGCCACCGGTGCGCGCCACGCCCGGGCGCTCGGGACCTTCGGGCTCGGGGCTGCGGCTGGAGCTGGAGCTGGAGCTGGCGACTCAGGGTTCGGCGGGACGCGGTTCTCGCCACATCGTCCACACCGTCGGCGCGCCGCGCCTGGCGATCTCGTTCGTGACCTCGAAGCCGTGGCGGTTGTAGAAGGCGAGGTTCCGCTCCTTCGACGACTCGAGGTACGCGCCGAATCCCCCTTCATCGCACCGTCGCAACGCCGGTGCCATCAGCGCGGAGGCGATGCCCCGGCGCTGATGGGGAGGGTCGGTCCCGAGCACGCTCAGGTACCAGTGGGGGACCTTGGGGTGCAGCTCTTCGACCGCACTGAGCAAGGCGATGCTGCGCCACGCGCCGCGAGCGCCGGCGTAGCGCAGCAGGGGCAGGATGGGGATGATGGCGCTCAGGCCCGTGCGCATCGGCTTCCCCGGGGGCGCCCACAGCGCCGCACCCTCGAGTCGGTCCGTCGTCCACACCGAGCCGAAGGCGAGGTAGTCGGTCCGCAGCTGAATGGCTATGTAGGCCTCGAGGCCGCCGCCTCGGAGCCTCTCGGAGGGCAGCACATAGCGCCAGACGGGATCGTCGTCGAAGCTGCGGGCCAGCATCGAGCTCACTGCGTCGATGTCAGGGACGCCGGCCAGGCGGATCGTGTGGGCGTGGCGCAGCTCTTCGGCCATGGGGCTCCCTCCTCGCCGCGGAGCGTACCGCTCGACCGGCGGCGGCGACAGAGGGCGAAGGGCCAACCAGTCGGCGGGCGCTGCTCCCTAGAGTGGGGGCGTGGGCGAGTTCACCGTGATTCTGACCAATCACGCACAGGAGCAGCTCGACGCGCTCGGCCCACGGGCGATCGGTGCCCTCGAGTGGCTCCAAGCGCTCGACCTCGACGACATCGAATGGATGGCCGAGCGGCTTCCCCCACAGAAGGGACGCGACATGTGGCTGCTGTGGGCCGAGGGTGTGCGCATCCTCTTCGACATCGAAGACTCCGACCTCACCGTCCACGGCGTCGGCCTGCGCCCGACGGGCGGGAGGCGTAGGGAGTTCCGCTGAGCCGGCCCACCCGGCAGCGGTCCTCGGTCCAGCACTAGGGTCGCCTCGGTGCAGCCACTGCGATTCGGCATTCTTGGAGCCGCCAGCATCGCCCCGAGCGCCCTGATCAAGCCGGCTCGGCGCAGCGGCGGCGCAGCCGCCGTCGTGGCCGTGGCTGCCCGAGACCCCGAGCGGGCGCAGGCCTTTGCCGCTGCGCAGGGGATCCCCCGGGCCCTCGGAAGCTACGAGGCGCTCGTGGCGGACCCCGAGGTGGACGTTGTCTACAACCCGCTGCCGAACGGCCTCCACGGCCGGTGGACGCTCGCCGCGCTCGCCGCGGGCAAGCACGTGCTCTGCGAGAAGCCCTTCGCCGCCAATGCCGAGGAGGCCGCCGAGGTCGCTGCCGTCGCCGACGCCTCCGACCGGGTGGTCATGGAGGCGTTCCACTACCGCTACCACCCCCTCACGACCCGCGTGGCGGCGATCGTCGAATCTGGTGAGCTCGGCACGCTGACCGAGGTCACGTCGTCGTTCTCCGCACCGATCTGGAAGCCGGGCGACATCCGCTACGACCCCCAGCTGGCCGGGGGGGCCGTCATGGACGTGGGGTGCTACCCCATCTCGCTGCTCCGCCTCCTCGGAGGCGAGCCCACGACCGACGACGCCACCGCGCTGCTCACCCGACGGGGTGTCGACCGGGCGATGCGGGCACGCTTCACCTTCCCCTCGGGGGCGACCGGTGCCATGCACTGCTCCATGTTCTCGCGCTCGTTCGTCGATATCCGAGCCGGCGTGCGCGGCACCGACGGGCGCCTGGCGGTGCTCAACCCGTTCGTCCCCCAGCTCGGCCATCGCCTGGCGGTGCGCACCACTGAGGGGCGCCGGGTCGAGCACCTGTCGCGCCGGCCGAGCTACGACTTCCAGCTCGACGCCTTCGTCGCCGCGGTGCGCGACGGCTCGGCGGTGCCGACGGGCACCGGCGACGCCGTCGCCAACATGGCGGTCATCGACGACGTCTACCGGGCCGCAGGCATGGACCCACGCCGGCCCACCCTCTGAGCGGCGCACGGCGAGGCGCGCCAGCACCGTTGGTAGCGTGTCCCACGTGGGGACCCCAAGCGACATCTTCGATGACGACCTGCTCGCCGCGATCCGTGACACGGCCCTCACGGCGGCGAGAGACGCCGGCTGCTCGCACGCCGAAGTGCGCGTGGAGCGGATCCGCAGCCAATGGATCCGGCTCCGCGACGCCCGACTGGAGTCGGCGGCCGACGACACCGAGATTGGCGTCGGCGTGCGCGTGGTGCGCGAGGGCTCGATCGGCTTCGCCGCCAGCGTGGCGCTTACCACCGACGAGGTGCGCCACGTCGTCGACCAGGCTGTAAACGCCG
Organism: Acidimicrobiaceae bacterium; assembly: GCA_003155135.1. Lineage (GTDB taxonomy): Bacteria > Actinomycetota > Acidimicrobiia > Acidimicrobiales > RAAP-2 > Bog-515. Next base: position 20,690 of record PMFN01000025.1, read on the forward strand.
CCCGGGTGACCGCGTTCGCCGCCACCACCCGCGTGGAGCTCGCACCGGAGCCCTCCCATGGCGAGGTCGACTGGCGCTCTGAGTACGACACCGATCCCGTCGAGGTGCCGTTGGTCGACAAGGTCGAGCTCCTCGCCGCGTGGAGCGCGGGCCTCCTCGCCGCCCCCGTTATCTCCCACACGATGGCATCGGTCCTCGCCGTCACCGAGGACACCTACTTCGCCGACCTGTCGGGCACGGTGGCCACCCAGCGCCGGGTCCGCCTCCACCCCCAGGTCGAAGCCCTCGCCCTCGACGAGGTGGGGGGCGGCTTCGAGACCATGCGCACCCTCGCCCCACCCGTCGGCCGGGGCTGGGAGTACCTGGGCGGCGACGGGTGGGACTGGGCCACCGAGCTCGCGGCCATGCCCGAGCTCCTGGCCGAGAAGATCGCAGCACCGACGGTCGAGGGCGGCGAGATGGACCTCGTGATCGACCCGACCAACCTGTGGCTGACGATCCACGAGTCGATCGGCCACGCCACCGAGCTCGACCGGGCCATGGGCTACGAGGCGGCGTACGCAGGCACCTCGTTCGCCACCTTCGACAAGCTCGGCACCCTGCGCTACGGCTCTCCGGTCATGCACGTGACGGGCGACCGAACCACCCCCCACGGGCTGGCGACGGTCGCCATCGACCACGAGGGCGTCGCCGCGCAGAGCTTCGACCTCGTCCGAGACGGCACGCTGGTCGGCTACCAGCTCGACCGGGCCATCGCCGCGGCCACCGGCTTCGACCGCTCGAACGGGTGCGCCTACGCCGACTCCCCCCTCCACATCCCGATCCAGCGCATGGCCAACGTCTCCCTCCAGCCGGCCGAGGGCGAGGGGCCGACGACGGCCGACCTGATAGCCGGCGTGCGCAACGGCCTGTACATCGAGGGCGACAAGAGTTGGTCCATCGACATGCAGCGACACAACTTCCAGTTCACCGGGCAGCGCTTCTTCCGGATCGTCGACGGCAAGTTGGCCGGACAGGTCCGAGACGTCGCCTACCAGGCCTCGACAACCGAGTTTTGGGGCGCCATGGAGGCCGTCGGCGGGCGGTCGACCTACCGGCTCGGCGGAGCGTTCAACTGCGGCAAGGGCCAGCCGGGCCAAGTGGCCCCGGTGAGCCACGGTTGCCCCTCGGTGCTCGTAAGAGGGGTCCGCGTGCTCAACACCCTGGCGGAGTCCGGCCGATGAGCCCGCGGCTGCGCCCCGAGGCCATGGCTCCCGCACAGGCGGTGATCGACGAGGCCATGGCTCGCGCCAAAGGCGAGTGCGCCGTCCTGGTCGAAGAGATCAGCGAGGCCGAGGTCCGCTTCGCCAACAACACCATGACGACCAACGGTGTGCGGCGAGACCGCCGCGTGACCGTCGTCGCGTTCGCTCCGGTCGACGGCGGCACGGCGGCCGGCACGGCGCGCGCCGGGGGCACTGTCGACATCGCAGAGTTGGTGGCGGCGGCCGAGGCCGACGCGGCCGCATCGCCGGCCGCCGAGGACGCCTTCGAGCTCGTCGAAGGCACTGTGGACGACGACTACGGCCTCGCACCGGGCGGGACGGACCTGCTCGTCCTCGAAGGCGTCCTCTCCCACCTGGGTGGGACTTTCGAACGGGCCGAAGCGGCGGAGCGCACCATTGCGGGGTTCGCCGAGCACCAGCTGTCCACCACCTACCTGGCGACGAGCAGCGGCGTGCGGCGGCGCCATGCGCAGGGGACCGGCGCGCTGCACCTGGTGGCGCGCAGCGCCGGCGGCGCGCGCTCGACGTGGACCGGCAGCGGCACCGCGGACTTCTCCGACGTCAGCGTGGACGTCGCCGAGGAGCGGCTGGTGCGCCAGCTCGGCTGGGCGGCCCGACGGGTGGAGCTGCCCGCAGGCCGCTACGAGACCATCCTGCCGCCGGCGGCCATGGCGGACCTCATGGCCGCCCTCTACTTCGCCGCCGCCGGGCAGGACGCCGAGGACGGCCGTACGGCCTTTTCGGGACCGAACGGCGGTACGCGTGTCGGCGAGGTGCTCGCACCCCTGCCGCTGCGCCTGTGGAGCGACCCCCGGGCAGCGGGCCTCGGGTGTGCGCCGTTCCTGGCGACGGGGACCTCGGGCTCGGACGTCTCGGTGTTCGACAACGGCCTCGAGCTCGAGGTCACCGACTGGATCGAGAGCGGGCGCCTCGAGCACCTCCGCTACCACCGGGCGGGCGCCGCACGCTCGGACGTGCCCGCCACGCCACCGATCGACAACCTGGTCCTCGAGCTACCCGGGACGACGCAGAACGTGGAGGACCTCGTGGCGGCCACCGGACGCGGGCTCCTGCTCACGTGCCTGTGGTACATCCGAGAGGTCGACCCCGCCACCATGCTCCAGACCGGCCTCACCCGCGACGGTGTCTACCTCGTCGAAGACGGCGAGGTGGTGGGCGCAGTGAACAACTTCCGCTTCAACGAGAGCCCGGTCGACCTGCTCGCCCGTGCCGTCGACGTGAGCCGGAGCGAGCGCACGCTCGGTCGCGAGTTCGGCGAGTGGCTGAACAGGGCCGAGATGCCCGCCGTCCGGGTGCTGGACTTCAACATGAGCTCCGTCAGCCCGGCCAGCTGAGCCGCAGACGCCGTTGCCGGCCTCGCGCCCGACCCCCGCTGCGTTGCGTGCCCTGCACCCGCGCATGGGCGTGCTCGTCGAGCGCTACGGNNCCTACCAGCAGCTGGCGGGGCGAGCGGCCACGGTGATCCACGGCCGCTTCGTCGATGCCGTGGGCGGGGACGTGCGCGCCGAGGCGGTGCTGGCGGCCAGCCCCGAGCAGCTCGCCGCCGCCGGCCTCAGCCGTGCGAAGAGCTCGGCGATCGTCGACCTGGCATCCAAGGTGGTCTCGGGCGAGGTGCAGCTCGAGCGCATCGGGCGCCTCGGGGACGAGGAGATCATCGACCACCTCGTGGCGGTGCGCGGCATCGGCCGCTGGACGGCGCAGATGTTCTTGCTGGGCACCCTCGGCCGTCCCGATGTGTGGCCGACCGGCGACTACGGCGTCCGCGCCGGCTTCGCGCTGGCATTCGGCCACCACGAGCTGCCCGCACCAAAGGAGCTCGAGGCACTGGGCGAGCCCTTCCGCCCCCACCGCTCCGCCGTCGCCTGGTACTGCTGGCGCGCCGTCGACGCCAAGGCCGAGCTGACGCCGGGCATGGAGGCCTCGGCGTAGGCGGCTCAGGCCCCGGCGAGGACGTCGGGGCGCAGCGGGGCGAGTCCCATGGCCTCCCCGACGAGGGCGGCCGAGCGCACCCGGTCCTCGAGCCGGTGCACGCGAGTCGAGACGATGAACTCGTCGACGTCGAGGCGAGCGACGAGCTCGGCGAGGCCCGCTCGGACCTGGGTCGGGTCGCCGATCACGTGCGTCGAGGACACCTCCTCGACGATGGCCCGCTCGGCCTCGGTGTACGTGTAACCGGCCGCCTCCTCAGGCGTCGCGAGAGGGCGCAGCTCGCCGCGTCGCAGCTGGAGCATGGAGAGCGCCGACGGGGCGGCGAGGTAGCGGGCCTCCTCCTCGCTCGGGGCGCACAACACCGACACGCCGAGGGCCACGTAGGGCTCCCGCAGCACCGACGAGGGCCTGAACGACGAGCGGTACGCGGCGAGCGCAGGCTCGGTATAGCGCGGGGCGAAGTGGTAGGCGAAGGAGAACGGCAGGCCCAGCATGCCGGCAAGCTGTGCGCTGAACAGGCTCGAGCCGAGCAGCCAGACCTCGGGCATGTAGCCCCGTGCGGGCATGGCCAGCACCTGGCCGGGTGCCCCGGTGAAATAGCCGAGGAGCTCGACCACGTCGTCGGGGAAGGAGTCGCCGTCGCCGGTCCGCCGCAGTGCCCTCGCGGTCCGCTGATCCGACCCCGGCGCGCGACCCAAACCGAGGTCGATGCGTCCGGGGTGAAGGGCGACGAGGGTGCCGAACTGCTCGGCGATGACGAGGGGGGCGTGGTTGGGCAGCATCACACCACCCGAGCCCACCCTGATGGTGTCGGTGGCCGCCGCCAGGTGGGCGATGAGCACGGCGGGAGCGGCGCTGGCGACGGCTGGCATCCCGTGGTGCTCGGCCACCCAGAAGCGGTGGTAGCCGAGGGCCTCGGCCGCCCGGGCGAACTCGGTCGTCGCCGCCAGGGCGTCCGCCGGAGTCGTGTCGGTGCCGACGGTGGCGAGGTCAAGAATCGAAAGTCGCATGATCCCATTCAACCCCAGGGGGGCCGAGCTGCTTCCCGCCGGGGCGGTGGTCCTGCGGGCTTCGCCCAGTAGCGTCGAGCCCGTGAGCAGCCACACGAGCTTCGTCGACCACCAGTTCGAGACCGAGGTGTTCCCCACCCTCGCCGCCTACACGGCCATCCCCTGCCTCTCCCCCGCCTTCGACGCCGCCTGGGAGTCCAACGGCGCGCTGCTGCGGGCCGCTGCGCTCCTCGGCGAGTGGTGCGCCCGGCGCCCGCTCGCCTCGCACCGCGTCGAGGTGCTCGAGCTCGAGGGCCGCTCCCCGCTCCTCCTCGTCGAGGTGGCGGCGACTGCCCCTGCGCTCGCCGACTCCACCGTGCTCATCTACGGCCACCTGGACAAGCAGCCGCCGCTCGGGGAGTGGCGCCAGGGGCTCGGCCCGTACGTGGCGGTGCGCGAGGGCGACCGCCTCTACGGCCGGGGCACGGTGGACGACGGCTACGCCGTCTTCTCGGCCATGACCGCCCTCGAGGCCATCGAGCGCGGCGGCGAGCCCCACGGCCGCGTCCTGGTGCTCATCGAGGCGTCCGAGGAGAGTGGCAGCCCGGACCTGAACGCCCACCTCGACGCGCTGGGCGAGCGGCTCGGGGCACCGCTGCTCCTCGTCTGCCTCGACACCGGCTGCCTCGACTACGAACGCCTGTGGCTCACGTCCTCCCTGCGCGGCAACGTGGTCGCCAGCGTCCGGGTGGACGTGCTGACCCATGGGCTCCACAGCGGGCTCGCCGGCGCGGTGGTGCCGTCGTCGTTCCGGGTCCTGCGCCAGCTCCTCGACCGCATCGAGGACCCAGTGACCGGCGAGATCGTGCTCGACGAGCTGCACGCCGAGATCCCTGCGCACCAGCGCCAGGCGTTGGCGGCCCTCGCCGCCGACCTCGGCCCGGCGGTCGACGCCGGCTTCCCGGTGGTCGAGGGCCTCCGCCTCGACGGCAAGGACCCCGCCGACCGCCTTGTCCGCCAGTCGTGGTACCCGTCGCTGGCGGTGACCGGCATGGACGGCATCCCGGCTGTCGCCGACGGGGGCAATGTCCTGCGCCCCTCCACGACTGCCAAGCTCTCCTTGCGCCTGCCTCCGACGTGCGATGCCCGTGCCGCAGCCGACGCCATCGTGCGCACGCTCACGGCGGACCCCCCTTCGGGCGCCACGGTGAGCGTGGAGATCGAAGCACCCTGTGACGGGTGGACCACCACTGCGCCCGCGCCGTGGCTCACCGCTGCACTGGAGCAGGCCTCGATGGCCGCGTTCGGCCGGCCGCCGGCGAGCTGCGGTGAGGGCGGTTCCATCCCCTTCCTCGCCGACCTCGGGCACCGGTTCCCCGAGGTCCAGTTCATGGCTACCGGCGTCTTCGGGCCGGCCTGCAATGCCCACGCCCCGAACGAATTCCTCCATGTGCCGACGGCAAAAGCCGTCACCGAGGCGGTGGCCGACGTCGTGACGGCTGCCGCCCGTCACCACCTGGGCGGCTGAATCGACACAACGGAGGTGCGCCGGGAACGATTCGGGCGCCCTGTGGGTTGCAACTAGACAGACGAGCGAGGAGACGCACATGACCAGCACACTGGAGAACACCGACGTCGACGCCGCACCTGAGCAGCGCTCGGTGGCGGACTTCTGGTTCGACCCCCTCTGCCCGTGGGCCTGGATGACCTCGCGCTGGATGATCGAAGTCGAGAAGGTCCGGCCCATCGACGTGCGCTGGCACGTCATGTCACTGGCGGTGCTCAATGAGGGCCGCGACGACCTCCCCGATCACTACAAGGAGCTCATGACCAAGGCTTGGGGCCCGGTCCGCGTCGTGGTGGCTGCCGAGCAGCAGCACGGCGCCGAAGTGGTCCTGCCGCTCTACACCGCTCTCGGCACACGCATCCACCCCGGGGGGCGCACCGACGATGCCATCATCCCCGACGCTCTGGCCGAGGTGGGCCTGCCCGCATCGCTCATCGAGGCGGCGACGAGCACCGAGTACGACGAGGCGCTCCGCGCCTCGCACCACGCCGGCATGGACCCGGTGGGCATGGACGTCGGCACGCCGGTGATCCATGTGGAGGGCGTCGCCTTCTTCGGCCCGGTCGTCACCCCGGCGCCCAAGGGCGAGGCGGCCGCAAAGCTGTGGGACGGCGTCGTGCTGGTCGCCGGCACCCCGGGCTTCTACGAGCTGAAGCGCACCCGCACCGAGAGTCCGATCTTCGACTGAGCGGGGCGACGGGCTTCTCGGAGTCCGTCTGGGGTAGAAGTGAAGGGCCCGCCCGGGCAGACCCGCGACCGGAAGGACAGCACATGGCGAGCCAGTACATCACCGTCGAGACCGAGGACGGTCCGATGCCCACCTACGAGTCCACACCCGAGGGCCAGAGCCGCGGCGCGGTGGTGGTCGTCCAGGAGGCGTTCGGCATCACGAGCCACATCGAGAGCATCACGGTGCGCCTCGCCGACGCCGGGTGGCGCGCGCTGGCCCCGGCCCTCTTCCACCGGCAGGGCTCGCCGGTCTTCGGCTACGACGACTTCTCGGCGGTCGGGCCGGTCATGGGCCAGCTGAGCGCCGCGGGGATCACCGCCGACGTGCACGCCGCGCTCGACTTCCTCGCCGCCGACGGAGTCGCACCGGGTGCGACCGGCATCGTCGGCTTCTGCATGGGCGGTGCGGTCTCGTTCTACGCAGCGACCCTGCGCCCGCTCGGTGCGGCGGTCACCTTCTACGGCGGGGGGTTGCGCGAAGGGCGTTTCGGTCTGCCCTCGCTCATCGAGCTCGCCCCCTCACTGCAGACACCCTGGCTCGGGCTCTACGGGGACCAGGACAAGGGCATACCGGCCGAGGACGTCGAGGGGCTGCGCGAGGCCGCCAAGAACGCACCGGTTGCGACCGAGGTCGTGCGCTACCCCGACGCCGAGCACGGGTTCAACTGCAATGACCGGCCGAGCTTCAACGAGCAGGCAGCAGGCGACGGGTGGCGCCGGACCCTCGCTTGGTTCGACGCCAACCTCGGCGCCTGAATCCCGGGCGACCCTCAGCGCGCCGTCGCCCCGACCGGCTCTTCTGAACGGGCCGGGGAGGCGACGGTGTAGTCGCCGGGGTGGAAGCGCCGCGTCCGGCCGCGGAACTTGTAGGTGTAGGTCGGCCACAGGGTGGTGTTGTGGCCGAAGCGGTCGAGGTACCAGCTGCCGCAGCCGCCTTCTGTCCACACCGAGTGGGCGAAGTCCGCCTCGACCTCCTCGCGGAACGCCTCTTCGACCCGCGTCCGGACCTCCACGCTGCCGATGCCCGGGCGGTCCATGAACCGCAAGGCGTCGAGCACGTAGTTGAGCTGCGACTCGATCATGTAGATGACCGAGTTGTGCCCGAGGACGGCGTTGGGCCCGACCATCAAGAAGAGATTGGGGAAGCCCTCGACGGCGGTGCCGAGATAGGCGTGCATGCCCTTGGACCACTCGTCGGCGAGCGAGCGGCCGCCCCGGCCCACGATGATCCCGGCGAAGGCCGGGTCGGTCACCTCGAACCCGGTGGCGAGCACGAGGGCGTCCACCGGTCGCTCGACGCCCTCGGTGTCGACGACGCCCCCGGCGGTGCAGGAAGCAACTGCGTTGGGCACCAGCTCGACGTTGTCGCGCACGAGTGCCGGGTAGTAGTCGTCAGAGACGAGGAGGCGCTTGCAGCCCGGGTCGTAGTCCGGCGTGAGCACCTCGACGAGGGCGGGGTCGGTGACCGCCGAGGTGAGGTGCTCGGTCGCCCGCTCGCGGATGGTGGCGAGGGTCCTGGCGTTGCGCCCGAAGAGGGCAGGGCCGAAGATAAACTCGAGTCGCAGGTAGGTGAGGGCCCGTTCGAGCTTCGCGGTGGCCGGGACGTGGGTGAACAGCCACCGCTGCAGGCCTCCGAACTTTTTGTCCTTCCTCGGGATGATCCACGGGGGGGTGCGCTGGAAGACGCTCAGGTGGGCCACCTCGCCGGCGATCGCCGGCACGATCTGGATTGCGGAGGCACCGGTGCCGACGACCGCCACCCGCCTGCCGGCGAGGGAGACCCCGTGGTCCCACTCCGCAGAGTGGAAAACCGGCCCCTCGAAGGCGCCGAGGCCCGGGAGGTCTGGCTTCTTTGCCTGACTCAAGGGCCCGCTCGCCCACACGAGGACCCGCGCACTGATCGAGCCGTGCTCTGTGTCGACGGTCCAGCGGCCCGCTCCCTCGTCCCAGCGGGCGCCGGTGACCTGCTGGCCGTAGAAGATGTGCTCGCCGATGCCGAAGCGTGCGACGCAGCGGCGCAGGTACTCGTAGATCTCGGCCTGGGGCGAGTACTTGCGGGTCCATTCGGGGTTCGGCGCGAAGGAGAACGAGTACAGATGTGACGGGATGTCACAGGCCGCACCCGGATAGGAGTTGTCACGCCACGTTCCCCCGACGGCGTCGCCCTTCTCCAGCACCACGAAGTCCGAGCGCCCCGCCTGGCGGAGCCGAATGGCCATGCCCAGGCCGGAGAACCCGGCCCCGACTATTGCGATATCGACCGTCGCCGGCAGTTCCCGGTTGCTCATTGCGCCACCCCCCAGAGTCCCCTCATGTTGCCACGCACCAATAGGGGCCGCAGCCAGGCGCCGTCGGCCCGTCGGCCATGAGCTGGGTCATCGCGGCGGGATCGAGTACGTCACCTGTGCGCTCGCCACGACGGCTTCGGCGGCGACCGAGCGGATCGTGACGTGCACCACGGCGAGGCGCGAGCCCAGCTTCAACAGCTCGCCGTGCGCGATCACGTCGACCAGCTCCGGCTTGCGCAGGAAATCGATGTGCAAGCTGGTGGTCACCGCCAGGGCCACCGGCCCGATCTGGGCGAGGATCGCCAGCCACGCGGCGGTGTCGACGAGGGCCATGAGCGACGGGCCCGAGATCGTGTCGCCGGGGCGGCCGTGCCCGGGGCCGACGACGAGTCGGACGTCGATCGAGGCGTCGTCGACAGCCTCGATCACATAGGGCGTGTCGATGGGGAAGGCGCCGTCGAGGAACTCTTGGAGCGAGGCGACGGACATGTCGGTCATGGTGCCCGAGCGTAGGTGCCCGCCACGCTCCGCCGACCAGCCGGTACCCTGAGCCCGTGGAGCCCGGGGACAGCACGACGGCCCGCCCGGTGGACGACAGGCGGCTTGCGCGCCTGCACATGGGCGCTGCCGCCATCCTCGCCAATCCGGGCGCCCACACCCCACTCGAACTCCGGTGGGCAGCCGAGGTCCGAGATCTGACCGTCGCACTCGCCGAGGCGCGTGGCGCCGCCACCGAGCGCGCTGCACCCGAGGAGCGCTCCTAGCTGCGGGGGACGTCCTTCCATGCGACGGACTTGTCGACCCGGGGCTCGCCGGGGAGCCCGAGGACGCGCTCGCCCAAGATGTTGCGCATGACCTCCGAGGTGCCCCCTTCGATCGAGTTGGCACGCGCCCGGAGGAACGCTTTGTGGATGTCCGTGGTGCCGATCGCCACCCCATGCGGCCGTATCTTCGGGTAGTCCGAGCTGTGCAACATGCCCTCGGCCCCGAGCAGGTCGACGCACAGGTCGTAGATGCGCTTGTTCTCCTCGGCGAATGCGAGCTTGGCGACCGAGCCCTCCGGCCCGGGCGTGCCGATCTTCCTCGCGTCCGAAGCCCGCTGGTTGGTGAGTCGCGCCACCTCGCTGCGGACCCACGACTCCGTCAGCCGGTCCCGCAGGGCCATGGCGTGCGGCGAGTGGTTGCCCGACCAGCGCTCCTTCCAGAGGCGCAGGGCGTCGCCGATCGGCCCATGGCCGCGCCGGGACACGTTCCCGCCGATCGACACCCGCTCGTTCATGAGGGTGGTGAGGGCCACCCGCCACCCCTCGCCCTCGCCACCGAGGCGCTGGTCGTCCGCGACGTGGGCATCAGTGAAGAAGATCTCGTTGAACTCCGCCTCGCCGGTGATCTGGTAGAGCGGCCGCACGTCGACGCCGGGAGCATGCATGTCGACGAGGAAGGCGGTCATGCCCTGGTGCTTTGGCAGGTCGGGGTCGGTGCGGGCGATCAGCAGGCCGAAGGCCGACAGGTGCGCCACGGTCGTCCAGACCTTCTGGCCGTTGACCACCCACTCGTCACCGTCTCGGACGGCCCGCGAGCCGAGGCTCGCGACGTCAGACCCCGCACCGGGCTCGCTGAAGAGCTGGCACCAGACCTCCTCGCCGGTGAACAGGGGGCGCAGGTAGCGGTCTTTTTGCTTCTCCGTGCCGTGGACCGCCAGCGTCGGGGCCACCATGCCGTACCCGATGGGGTTGCGAGCAGGTGGGCTGGGCGCGCCCGCCTGAGCAAGGCGGGCGGCGATGCGCTGGTGCAGGCTGGGGCTCAGCCCGAGGCCGCCACTCCCCGGCTCGAAGTGGACCCACGCGAGCCCCCGGTCGAACTGCTCGCCCAAGAACTCGACCGCCGGCGTCGACGCGGGCGGGAATTCCTCGAGCAATTCATCGACGAGCGAGTCCACCCGTTCCTCGTCAGTCGTGAGCACTTCGATCACCATCAGCGAACCTCCCCATCGTGTTCTAATCGCTCGGCCCGGTCAGCCTCGCGCGAATTGCGCCGCGCGATCACATGCACGTCGATTCCCGACTCGGCGGCGAAGCGGAGGATCTTGCGCACAACGGACCCCCGGCTCACCTCCTCGAAGCGGCTCCGGCGCGTCGCCCCCACCACGATCTGGGTGATCTGGTGGTCGCGGGCGAACCTGACCACCGTGCGCGCCGGGTCGTCCCCGGGCACCTCGTGCCAGACACCGCCCACATCCTCGACGAGCTGGCGGAGCGGCTCGAGCGCCTTGGCATCGGAGTGCTCGTCACTCTGCACGTGGATGACGTGCAGGTCGCCCTTCATGCGCGCCGCCATGCGCGCGGCGCGTCGGATCACGCCGTCGCTGCCCGGGGCGCCGGTCACGGCCACCATAATGCGCTCGGCGGTCTCCCACGCCAACTGGGGCGGCTTCGACTCGAGGAAGCGCAAGAGCTCCTCGTCGGTCTCGTCGGCCACGAAACGCAGTGCGAGCTCGCGCAGCGCCACGAGGTTCTCGTTCTTGAAGAACCCGGCCAGGGCGTCGGGGACCTTCGACTCGGGGTAGATGTTGCCGTGCAGCATCCGGCGGCGGAGCTGGTCGGCCGACGAGTCCACCAGCTCGAGCTGGTCGGCGCGGCGCACCACCCAGTCCGGCACGCGCTCTCGGATCTTCACCCCGGTGATGCTCTCGACCGAGTCGGCCAGGGACTCGAGGTGCTGGATGTTGACCGTCGAGATGACGGCGATCCCCTCGGCGAGGATCTCGAGCACGTCCTCCCAGCGCTTCAGGTGCGGCCCGGAACCGGGCACGTTGGTGTGGGCCAGCTCGTCGATGAGCGCCAGCTCCGGCCGACGCTCGATGATGGCTGCGGTGTCCATCTCCTCGAACTTCGTCCCCCGGTACTCGACCACCTTGCGCGGCACGATCGGTAGATCGCGGATCAGCTCGGCGGTGTGGAGGCGACCGTGGGTCTCGACGTAGCCGACAACGACGTCGGCCCCGCGTTGGTGGCGCCGCCACCCCTCATCGAGCATCGAGCAGGTCTTGCCCACGCCGGCCGCCGAGCCGATGTAGATGCGGAACTTGCCTGCCGGGCGGACCCCCTCGGCCGCCTCACCCGCTACGGAGAGGTCCTGGTGCACCCCCCTAGTCTGCCCGATCATCCCCCACCCCCGGGGCTCGGGCCCCGATAGGCTCTGCAGGCACTGCGACCTCCCTACAGCATGAGCACCTCGATCCGAAATTCCCTTCCCGGCGCGGTTGTCGCGCTGGTGTCGATCGCCGTGCTGAGCGGGGCGATGCTGCTCGTCCGCAGCCACCTCTCGGTCGCCACCACCGCCCTCGTGCTGGTCGTCCCGGTCGTCCTCGGCTGCGCCATGGGCGGGTTCCCGGCCGGCATCGTGGCGGTCGTCGGGGGCTTCTTCGCCTACGACTTCTTCTTCATCCCGCCCTACTACACGCTTTCGGTGGGTGCAGCGCAGAACTGGGTGGCACTCCTCGTCTACGTCATCGTCATGGTCACCGTCGCTCGCATGGTCTCGTTCCTCAGCCAGGCCCGGGGCGAGGCGCGTCGCCGGGAGGACGAGACCCGGCGGCTCTACGTCGTCTCGGACCGGCTGATCACCGAAAAATCAGTGGCCGACTTGCTCGAACTGGTCGCCCAGACCATCCAGCAGACGTTCACCGCCCGCTGGGTCGCCGTGCTGCTCCCTTCGGGGAGCAGGCTGTCGGTGGCCGCCACCGCCGGTGAGGAGCTCACCGCCGAAGAGCGTGCGCTGCTCGCGCCACCGCCCGGGCGACCGCAGTCGCTCGGGACAGGCACCGGGGCCGGTGGCCTCGTGAGCGTGGCCCTGACCACCAACAACCGACCGGTGGGGCTGCTGGTCATGGCCGGAGCCACGCTCGACCCCCATGACCGCCAGCTGCTCGGCACCTTCGCCAACCAGGCTGCGCTCTCCATCGAGCGCAGCCAGCTGCGCGACCAGGCGCTGCGCGCCGAGGTGCTCGAGGAGGCGGACCGCTGGCGCCAGGCGCTCATGGGCGCCGTCAGCCACGACCTGCGCACCCCCCTCGCTTCGATCAAGGCGAGTGTCTCGACGCTCCGGCGCTCCGGTGCGGCACTCGACGAGTCCGACGAAGAGGAGCTCTTGGAGCTGATCGAGAACCAGTCCGACAACTTGGCGCGCCTCGTCACAAACCTCTTGGACATGACCCGGATCGAGTCCGGCTCGCTCACCTTGCGCCGAGAGCCCATCTCGGTCGACGAGCTCGCCGACGACGCGCTCGAGTCGCTCGGCTCCACCGTGGGTGAGGGCCGGGTGCGGCGCGAGCTCCCCTATGACCTGCCGCTCGTCGAGGTGGACCACGTGCTCATGGTCCAGGTGTTCGCCAACCTGCTCGACAACGCGGCCCGCCACTCCCCCGAGGATGCGCCCATCGTCGTCTCGGCGCGCGCCGAGGGCGACATCGTGCGCGTCTCGGTGACCGACTGCGGGCCGGGCATTGCCCCCGACGAGCGCGAGCAGATCTTCCAGAAGTTCAACCGGGTGAGCGGCAGCGGCCGGGCCGGCCTCGGCCTCACCATCGCCCGGGCGTTCGTCGAGGCCCACGGGCAGCACATCGAGGTGACCGACGCCCCGAGCGAAGGGGCCCGTTTCACCTTCACCATGCCGGTCGCCTCCCTCGCCGCCGAGCTCGCCTGATGGCCACCATCCTCCTCGTCGACGACGACCAGTCGCTGCTGCGTGCCCTGCGCATCGGCCTCAGCGCACGAGGCTACGAGGTTGCGACGGCGCGATCCGGCAACGAGGGACTGACCCAGGTGTCCCTGGCCACACCCGATGTGGTGGTGCTCGACCTCGGGCTGCCGGACCTCGACGGCATCGAGGTCTGCCGACGCATCCGCCAGTGGAGCGCGGTGCCCATCATCGTGCTGTCGGCCGCCGGCGCGGAGGGCCGCAAGGTCGCTGCCCTCGACGCCGGCGCCGACGACTACGTGACCAAGCCGTTCGGGATGGCCGAGCTCGAGGCCCGCCTGCGCGTGGCGTTGCGCCGTGGCGCACCCGCCGGCGACCAATCGGCAACCGAGCTCGTCGTCGGGCGGATCGGGGTGGACCTCGTGCACCACATGGCCACCCTCGACGGCGAGGCCCTCGACCTCACGGCCAAGGAGTTCGACCTACTCGCCTACCTGGCCCGCCACGCCGGGAAGGTCTGCACGCACCAGATGATCCTGAAGGAGGTCTGGGGGACCGGCTACGGGAGCGAGGCGCACTACTTGCGCGTCTACGCCCACCGCCTTCGGCGCAAGCTGGGCGACGCCGGCCGCCTCCTCCACACCCAGCCCGGCATCGGCTACGAGCTGCTGGAGGAGTGACAGCCTCCCCGGCCTCGCCGACCACTCAGGCATGGCGCCGAGTGAACTGGTAGGTGGGGTTCAGCACCACCAGGGTGCCCCACTCGTCGATGACGGTCCCCTGGAGAGCGACCCCAACCCCGGCATGGAACCCCGGGACGGTGTCTCGGCCCAAGAACCTGGCCACCAAGGTGCCGGTCCTGTCGTCCACGGTGACCTCGACGCACGGCCCGTGGTGGTAGCGCAGGGCCACGGCGGCGACCGTCGCCACGAGCGAGCAGCGCCGCCGACCGGTGCACTCGGCGATCGAGCCGGCAACCGACGACCACCCCCAGGAGGCGTCACCGACCGTGCCGGCGGTCATCGCAGCGATGCGAGGGCTTCGTTCAGCTGGAGAACCACGATGTAGGGCGATCCGAGGAAACCGAACTGGGCGGAATGGGTCTCGCGGGCGATGAGGGACTGGAGCTGCGCGCTGGTCACGCCCCGGGAGCGGACGATCATGGGGATCTGGGCGATGGCGTCGGCCGGGGTGATGTCGGGGTCGAGGCCGCTGCCCGAGGTGGTGACCAGGTCCGACGTCGGGTTGACGCCGACCTTGTGCCACGCCTCGATCAGCTTGCGGGTGTCGACCACGAGGGTCTTCGAGCGCGGGCCCAGGTTGGTCGCCCCCGACTCGCCGGCCGTGCCGTTGGCCGAGAGCGGGTCGTCGGAGTCGGGGCGGCCGTGGAACCACTTGGTGCCGCTCCAGCTCTGACCGATCATGGTGGAGCCGTTGGCGGTGATCGACCCCGATGCCTGGTCCTTGAACAGCAGCTGGGAGAGGCCGGTGCCGACCAGGGCGTAGACGAAGACGAAGACGAAGGCGATGACCGCGAGCACGACCGCCCGGCGGAGTTGGGTCAACAACATCAGTACGCCCCCAGGGCAGTCAGGATCATGTCGATCAGCTTGATGAAGATGAAGGGGGCGATGATGCCCCCGACGCCGTAGATGAGGACGTTGCGCCGCAGGATCGCCGCGGCCGACGTCGCACGGAACTTCACCCCGCGCAGCGCGAGGGGGATGAGCGCCACGATCACCAGGGCGTTGAAGATCACGGCCGAGAGCACCGCTGACTGGGCGCTGTGCAGGTGCATGATGTTGAGGCTGTGCAGCTGCGGGTAGGCGATGATGAAGAGCGCGGGGATGATGGCGAAGTACTTGGCCACGTCGTTGGCGATCGAGAACGTGGTGAGCGACCCTCTCGTGATCAACAGTTGCTTGCCGATCTCGACCACGTCGATGAGCTTGGTCGGGTTCGAGTCGAGGTCGACCATGTTGCCGGCCTCCTTGGCCGCCATGGTGCCGGTGTTCATCGCCACGCCGACGTCGGCCTGCGCGAGGGCGGGCGCGTCGTTGGTGCCGTCACCGGTCATGGCGACGAGCTTCCCGCCTTCCTGCTCGGAGCGGATGAGCTCCATCTTGGTCTCGGGGGTGGCCTCGGCCAGGTAGTCGTCGACGCCCGCCTCCTGGGCGATGGCCGCCGCGGTGAGGGGGTTGTCACCAGTGATCATGACGGTGCGGATGCCCATGGCGCGCATCTCGGCGAACTTCTCCTGGATGCCGGCCTTGACCACGTCCTTCAGCTCGATCACACCGAGGACCTCGGGACCGTCGGCCACCACGAGGGGCGTCGACCCGGCCCGGGCCACCCGGTCGACGATCTCGGCGAGGTCGGCGGGCGTGGCGCCCCCTTGTTCGCTTGACCAGGTCTTGACCGCTTCGGCGGCGCCCTTGCGGATCTGTCGGCCGTCCACGTCGAGTCCCGACATGCGGGTGGTGGCGGAGAAGGGCACGAAGCTGTGCGGGCTGGTGAGCTCTCGCTCACGGATGCCGAAGCGCTCCTTGGCCAGCACCACGATGGAACGGCCCTCGGGCGTCTCGTCGGCCAGCGACGAGAGCTGTGCGGCGTCGGCCACCTCCATCTCGGTGTGGCCGCCGACCGGGAAGAAGTCCGACGCCATGCGGTTCCCGAGCGTGATGGTGCCGGTCTTGTCGAGCAGCAGCGTCTGGACGTCCCCGGCCGCTTCGACCGCACGGCCGCTCATGGCGAGCACGTTGCGCTGCACGAGCCGGTCCATGCCGGCGATGCCGATGGCCGAGAGGAGTGCCCCGATGGTGGTCGGGATGAGGCACACGAGTAGCGACACCAAGATGACGACCGACACGGTCGCACCCGCGTAGGTGCCGAACGGCTGGAGGGCGACCACGACGGGGATGAACACGATCGTGAGCACGGCCAAGAGGATGGTGAGGGCGATCTCGTTCGGTGTCTTCTGACGGTTCGCACCCTCCACGAGGCGGATCATGCGGTCCAAGAAGGTCTGGCCGCGCTCGGCGGTGATGCGCACCACGATGCGGTCGGAGAGCACCTTGGTGCCGCCCGTCACCGCCGAGCGGTCACCGCCGGACTCGCGGATGACCGGGGCCGACTCGCCGGTGATCGCCGACTCGTCGACCGAGGCCACACCTTCGGTGATCTCACCGTCGGAGGGGATGATGTCGTTGGCCTCACACACCACCAGGTCGCCCTTCAACAACTCGGCGGCGGCGACCATCTCCTCGGTGCCGTCGGGCCGCAGACGCCGGGCCTCGGTCTCCGAGCGCATCTTGCGCAGGGTGTCGGCCTGGGCCTTGCCGCGCCCTTCGGCCATGGCTTCGGCGAAGTTGGCGAAGATCACGGTGAGGAACAGCCAGACGGTGATCGACCAGTCGAAGATGCCGGGGTGCGCGATGGACTCGATCAGGGTGATGATCGATCCGACGAGCACGACGAACATGACCGGGTTCTTGATCTGGACCCGGGGGTCGAATTTCTTGAAGGCGCCGACCAGCGCACCGCGCAGGATCTGGGGGTCGAATAGGCCTCGCTGCTCGGCCACGCCGCGGGCCTGGACGGCCGGCTGCGTGCCCTGCCGTGCGCCGTTCTCGTCGAGAGCGACGGCGGCGTCGTCGCGAGGGGCCTCGCCGGAGTCAGCGGTGGCCATTAGAACAACCTCCCTGCGGTCAGGTGCGAGATGAACGGCCCGATGAGACCGGTGCCGTAGAAGTGGCCCTTGCTCAGCTGTTCCACGATCGGGCCGAGGGCGAGGGCCGGGAAGAACGTGAGGCCGCCGACGATGATGATCACGCCGAGCAGGAGGCCGATGAACATGGTGTTGTCGGTCTTGAAGGTGCCGAGTGAGTGGGGCACCACGTTCTTGGCCGCCAGGGCGCCGGCCAGGGCCAGGACCGGGATCATGATGGCGAAGCGGCCGAGCAGCATGGCGATCGAACCCACGATGTTGTAGAAGTTCGTGTCACCGGTGAGCCCGCCGAACGCCGACCCGTTGTTGTTGCCCTGCGAGGTCATGGCGTAGAGGATCTCGCTGAAGCCGTGTGGACCGGCGTTGAGTGGGCCGGCACGACCCGCCGCCGTCGAGACGGCGATGGCGGTGAGGACCAGCACGACGATCGGCATCACCAGCACGCCCAGGCCGGCGAGCTTCACCTCCCGGGCCTGGATCTTCTTTCCCAGATACTCCGGTGTTCGCCCGATCATCAACCCACCGATGAACACCGCGATGATGGCGAAGAGCAAGATGGTGTACATCCCACTGCCCACGCCACCGGGCGACACCTCCCCCAGCATCATGCCGGTGAGCAGGCCGAAGCCGCCCATCGGGTTGAACGAGTCGTAGGCGGCGTCGGCCGAGCCGGTCGACGTCATCGTCGACGAGACGCCGAACAGGGCGCTCGAGGTGTCGCCGAAGCGAACCTCCTTGCCGGTGGTGTTGCCCGTCGGCTGGTGGACCTGGCCCGCAGCCGCCACCGCCGGGTTCGGCTGGTGCTCGGCGTAGGCCGTGAAGCCCACCCAGACGCCGAAGAGCGCCACCATGGCCACGAGCACCGCAATGCCCTGGCGCAGCGAGCCCACCATCTTGCCGAAGACGTAGGTGAAGGCGAAGGGGATGCAGAGCAAGAGGACGATTGAGAGCAGGTTGGTGAGGCCCGTCGGATTCTCGAACGGGTGGGCCGAGTTGGCGTTGAAGAACCCACCACCGTTCGTCCCAAGCTGCTTGATGGCCTCCATGAAGCCGACCGGCCCGAGCGCGATGGTCTGGGCCACGCCGTTCAGGGCGTCGTGGATGTGGGCCGGTCCGGCCAGCGTCTGGACTGCGCCCTGGCCGACGAAGATGAGCCCGGCGACGAAGGCGATCGGCAAGAGCACGTAGAGCGCGCCTCGCACCGCGTCGACCCAGAAGTTGCCGATCGTGGCGGACTCCTTGCGGGCGAAGCCGCGGATCAGGGCGACCGCCACGGCCATACCGACCGCCGCGCTCATGAACTGCTGGACGGTGAGCGCGCCAATCTGGCTGAAGTACGACATGGTCGTCTCGCCGCCGTAGTTCTGCCAGTTGGTGTTGGTGATGAAGGAGATGTCGGTGTTGAAGGCGAGAGGTGAGGGCACCGCGGAGAGGTGCTGGGGGTTGAACAACCCGATGTGGCCCTGGATGCGGAGCAGGGCGTAGGTGACCAGCAACGAGACCCCGGTGAAGATGATCATCGAGGCGCCGTAGCGCTTCCAGTTCTGCTCCTTCTCAGGGCTCGTGCCGAGCGCCCGGTAGATGGGACGCTCGAGGAACCCGAAGAAGTGCACCCGGCCCTCGTAGACCGCCACCATGTACGCGCCGAGATACCGCCAGGCGACCGCCAGGGCGACAACCAGCACCACGATCGTCCAGAAGAAGCCCATTTAGAACCACTCAGGCTTGAACATGGCGATGCCGATGTAGATGAACATCACCACCGACACGCCGAGCAGCACGCCTTGGACGGCGTTCATACTCGCTCCAGGGCCCAGATCATGCCGAGCATCGCCGCCACGAAGACGACGATCCCTACGACTGCAAAGAGATCATCCATGGGTCCAGTGTGCGAGCCGCACCCTCAACACGGCGTGGACGCAGCGGGCCCGCGCGTTAACAGGCCATCAACGGGGACTGCGCGCCCCCTGAGGCGCCCAGCCGAGAGCTTCAGTCCGAGATGTCGGCGAGCGCCG
Source organism: Acidimicrobiaceae bacterium (assembly GCA_003155135.1). Lineage (GTDB taxonomy): Bacteria > Actinomycetota > Acidimicrobiia > Acidimicrobiales > RAAP-2 > Bog-515. The sequence continues at coordinate 39,918 of PMFN01000025.1, forward strand.
CTTCGACCCCGCGGTGGAAGGTCGGGTAGGCGTAGATCATGGAGCGCAACGAGGAAAGCGGCACCCGGGCGTGGATCGCCAGGGTCAGCAGGCCGAGCACTTCGCCCCCGATCGGGCCAGCCGAGGTGGCACCGACCAGGACCTCGTTGTCGAGGTCGGCGATGAGCTTGATGAAGCCGGCGTTCCCCGCCTTGTGGATCCACCCGCGCGTCGTCGACGGCACCTGTGTGGTCCCCACCCCGACCCGGATGCCGCGCTCGCGCGCCTCGTGCTCGCCGAGGCCGACCGAGCCGATCTCAGGGTCGGTGAAGGTCACCCGGGGAAGGGCACGATAGTCGGCCGTGGCATGCGCCTGGCCCAGGATGTCGGAAACGGCGATGGCCGACTGGTACATCGACACGTGGGTGAACGGTCCGATGCCGGTCACGTCGCCAATGGCCCACAGCCCCGGCCCGGCCCGGAGGTGCTCGTCGACTGGGATCGACCTCGCCCCCTCGTCGAGCCCGACGGTGCCCACCCGCAGACCCTCCAGGTCGGGGCGCCGGCCGGTCGCCACCAGCAGCACGGGGGCGCTGACGTCGGGCCTGCCCTCGATCGAGACGGTGAAGCCGTCGCCGTAGGCGACTCGGGAGATGGACGCACCGGTAATGACCTCGATGCCCTCTTCGGTGAAGACCGACTGAATGAGCTCGGAGGACTCGGGGTCCTCGACGGCAAGAAGGCGGTCGGCGACCTCGACGACGGTCACCTCTGCCCCGAAGCGGGAGAACACCTGGCCGAGCTCGAGGCCGATCGGGCCCCCGCCCAGGATGATCATGGAACCGGGCACCTCCTCGGCCTCGATGGCCTGGCGGTTCGTCCAGTACGGCGTGCCCTCGAGCCCGGGGATCGGCGGCGCCCAGCTCCGGGCCCCGGTGTTGAGCACGACCGCCTTGGTCGCCTCGAAGGCCTGTCCGTCGACCACGACGCGACCGGGTCCGTCGAGGTGCGCCCACCCACGCACGAATCGCGCCCCGCGCCCGGTCAGTCGGTCGACGGCGGCCGTGTCGTCCCAGGTGTCGGTCGCCTCCTTGCGGATCCGCTCGGCCACCGGCGCCCAGTCGGCGCTGACCGTGGCAGTGCCGGCCATGCCCTCGATCCGCCGGCCCTCGGCCAGGAGGTTGGCGGCGCGGATCATCATCTTGGAGGGGACACAGCCCCAGTAGGGGCACTCGCCGCCCACCAGCTCGGCATCGATGGCGACGACGTGGAGCCCTGCCTCGGCCAGCCGGCCCGCGAGATCCTCGCCACCGGGCCCGAGGCCCACCACGACGACGTCGACCTGCTCACTCACTGGGCTCCCCCTTCTGTGACCTGGGTCCGAGCGTACCGACACCGCCCGGCCAACGAAGACTGCGCACTAGCCGGACAGGAAAGCCCGCAGGTGCTTGGCTCGCAGCCTCTTCCAGACCCGAGGCCAGCTGGCCAGCAGCTCCGCCCGACGAACCCGGTTGCGCTCGAGCAGCTGCCCGGCCACGAGCGGGGCCTGACCGCCCCCGGCGACCCGTCGCAGCCACGCCTCGCGGCTCACCGTGTCGTGGAGCTCTCCGAGCTCGTCTTGGAGCAGGGCGACGAGGCCGGCCCACTCCTTCTGACCCTCGTCGTGCTCGGGGTCGACGAACTCGAGTGCCTCGAGCGCATAGCGCAGCTTCTTCGCCCGGATGCGCGCCCCATGGAGCGCCCCCAGGTCCGGCTCGGCGCCCAGTGCGGCGATCTGGCGGCGGAGCCGCTTCCACTCGTGCCCGATGAGCGGCACGAAGGCCGCCCAGAGGGCATCGTCGGATGCCCCCGCTGTCGCACCGTCGGCGGCGATCGAGAGCGGCGGGGCGGTTGTCGCATCGACGAGGGCGGCGATCAGGGCTGCGTAGCGGTCACCGTCGAGGCCCTCGAGCAACGCACCCAGGGCGAGCCTGCGCTCATCGGCCAGCGTGTCGAGCAGCGCCAAGAGACCGGAGCGGTCCGCTGGGTCGAGGTCGGCGGCCTGTGCCTCGAGCCAGACGGAGAGGACGTCGGCGTCGCGCACCTCGCCGAGGAGCGAGCCGATCCACGCGAGCTCGGCGCGGATCGTCTGGCGCCAGTCGGCGTCGACCAGGCGCTTGAACGTCGAGAGGTTCGAGCGCAGGCGCCGGGCCCCGACCCGGGCGTGATGCACGTGCTCGATATCGCTGTCGTCCCGGATGCCTGCCTCGTTCTCGACCAGACGACTGGTGCCGTCGGCCACGAGGGCGGCGATCGCTACTTCGAGCGGCGAGGCGGTGGTGATCGGTTGGGCTTCGCTCACGAAGGCCCTCTACCCGACATTGGCGGTCCACACGCCGACGTCGTGCGGTGCGTCGATCAAAGCGCTCCGGCGTGGCCGGCGACGCTCAAGGCGCGGTCACGGGCCTTTCGATACGCGAGCTTCGTGGCAGCGATCGCCTCGAAGCCCGGACCCCCCGCCGTCGGCAGCTCGGGCTCGTTCGCCGCGCCGAGCAGCGCCCCGACGGTGGCCTCGACGGACCCGCGCAGCGCCCGCAGGTCGTAGCCACCTTCGAGGAAGAGAGCGAGTCGGCCGCCGGCCGGTGCGAACTGGGCCACCCGGCGGGCGAGGTTGGCGAAGTCACCGCTCGTCAGCGCCAGCTCGGCCAGGGGGTCTGCCCGGTGTGCATCGAAGCCCGCCGAGACCAGCACCCAGGTGGGATTGAACGACTCGATCACCGGTGCGGCCAGCTCGTCGAGCGCCCTTTCGAGCACGTCACCAGTGGCCCCGGCCGGGAGCGGGATGTTGAGGTTGAGGCCGGGCGCATCAGCGCCGCCCACCTCGTGCGGCGCCCCGGTCCCGGGGAAGAGGGGCCACTGGTGCGTCGAGACGTAGAGGACCTCGGGCTCGTCCCAGAACATGGCCTGCGTGCCGTTGCCGTGATGGACGTCCCAGTCCACGATCAGCACCCGCTCGCCTTCGGAGACCAGCTGGGCAGCGGCGATGGCCACGTTGTTGAGGAGGCAGAAGCCCATCCCCTGGTCGGGCACGGCGTGGTGCCCGGGCGGCCGGGCGGCGACGAACGCCACCCCCTCCCCGCGGCGCTGCAGCTCCGCGACGGCGGCCAGTCCGGCCCCCGCCGATGCGAGCGCCGCATCCCATGAGTCGTCGTTCACGTAGGTGTCCTCGTCGAGCGAGCCGCCCCCGCCCTGGGCGTGTGCCGCCAGCCCGTCGAGGTACGGCGCACTGTGGACCCGCAACAGCGCCGTGCGCGACGGCTCGATGGCGTCGACCAGGCAGACGTCGCTCCCGAGATCGAGGTCGTCGATGCCCGCCATCACCGCGCCGATGCGCGCAGGTCGCTCAGGATGGAATTCGCCGCCGTCGTGGGTGTCGGCCCCGATGGGACCGGCGAGGATCAGCACCGAGCGCCCTGTCGCTGGCCACCCGTGCCACCTTTGGGGACGATGTCGAACGTCACCTGTACCGTCCCCCCGATGTCGTGCAGGGACACCTCATAACCCGAATCGATGAACATGGCCAGCATGGCGCGGTTGTTCGAGAGCGTCTCGGCGCAGAATCGGTGGACGCCGCGCACGCGGGCGGCAACCACCAGGCGCGCGAGCAGCAGCGGTCCGAGGCCCCGGTGCTGCCACTGGTCGGCGACGACGAACGCCACTTCCGCCTCGTCGTGGACGTCGGTGCGGTCGAAGCGACCCACGGCGATCAGCTCACCGTCATGTTCGGCGACCAGCGCAAGCCGGTCCCAGTAGTCGACGCTCGTAAAGCGGGTCGCCTCCACCTTGCTCAGGTGGGGGTGGAAGTTGAAGAAGCGGTAGTAGACGGTCGACGCCGACAACTTGTCGTGAAAGGCGACCAGGCCGTCGGCGTCGTCGTGACGGATGGGACGGATGTGCACGAGTGTGCCGTCGCCGATCGCCGCCGTGCTCTCGAGGCTGGCCAGGTTTTCGGCCAGCCAGGACTCGTCCTCGCTTTGTGCGTCAAGGGCCTCAGCGCCGATGGGGCTGTGGTCTTCGCTCACTTGGATCATCTCCCGGCGCCTCTCTGTGTGCGACGGCGGTGCCAGCACAGTGCCATCGCACACCAGATCGACGACTGCGGAAAGGGGCGAAAGTCACATCTGAGCCCCAGGTCAGCTCTTCGCTTCGGGCCGATAGGAGGTGGCCAAGAGCAATGCGGCGTTCCCGACTCCGAACACCGCCGCGCCGATCGCCATCTTTGCTCCCGAGCGCTCCCTTCGGCCCAGCAGACTCCGGCCGGACCAGCGCCCGCTCCCGAGGCCGGCCAGTGCCACGGCAGCCGCAGCGACCACTGCGGTGTACTCCCAGCCCCCCTTGAAGATGAAGAACCCCTTGCCCCGGTGGTCCGTCGCGGCGGCCGTCGCCATCAGGCCGACGACGGCGGCCGCGGGAAGCGGGTCGAAGACCCCGAGGGTGATGGCCGTGCCCGCGGTGATCTCGGTGGCGGCGGCCACCCGTGCGTGCACGGCCGCAGGCCGCAGGCCCAGGCTCTCGAACCACCCGGTCGTGCCGTCGAGGCCACCCGAGCCCATCACCTTGTTGGACCCGTGGGCGATCAACATGGGGCCGATGGCCAGGCGCAGCACCAGGGCTGCGAAGTCTCGATCCGCACTGGCTGAGCGCTGCGCCGTGGTTCTTCTCATCGAGTGATCATCGGCCGCGTGAACCGCCCTGTCCAACCACAGACCGACCGCGACAGGCGCCGTCATCGAATTGCACGCCGACCAGGCTGCTTTTTCCCAGCATGTAACGCGATTTTGACATTTCAATGTCAGAAAATGGGAACAGGACCTGCATTGAGACGTTAGACATGGTGAAGCCCTTCATGGGGCTGGCGGAAACGGAGGCAGACATGGAACAGCACACCGCAACGATTGAAGAGACCCCCGGTTCCCGCATCCGCTTGCTGACAACAGAGTCAGAGGCCCGCGGCACGCCGATGGTGTCTGCCGAGGCGATGCAGACTCGCCTGTTCGACGTCTACGACGATGTGGTGAACGCACCGGATGCACTGACGCTGGTCCAGAACCACTTGAAGCTGACGCTCGAGCGCACCTGGTACAACGCAGATGAGGTCGGCAAGCTGGCCGACCAGGTCGACTGGCTGCTTGCCGCCGACATCGGCTTGTCCCTCGAGGGCGACCAGCCGGCGCCGGCGGTCGAGGTTGGGGAAGGCGCGGAGGCCTGAGCCAGGCGCCGCATACCCGAGGCCACGCGGGTCGCAGCGCCTCGCAATAACCTCGCGTGATGTGAGCCAAGCGCAGCTCGGGGCTGTGGTATTCGATTGCGGCGACCCGTTGCTGCTGGCGTCGTTCTGGAGCGTGCTGCTCGACGTGCCCATTGAGCAGAGCGACGACGACTGGGTCGACACCAAGGCGATCGGTGGTGGCGGCATGAAGCTGGGCTTCCAACGCGTGCCCGAGGGCAAGGTCGTGAAGAACCGCCTCCACCTGGACCTCGATGTGCCTGACCTCGAGGCGTGGACGCTGGTGGCCGAAGAGCTGGGGGGCCGACGGCAGGGCGCCATCGTCGAGGAGCAGGGTGACCGGTTCCAGGTCATGAATGACCCCGAAGGCAACGAATTCTGCCTCGTCTGCTTCGGCGAGGATCCTGACGAGTGAGCGACATTTGAGGAGCACCGGAGTGCCTCGAGGGCCTGGCGCGGAGGAAAGGCCCTTGTCGCTCGCCTAACATGGATCCCATGCCTTCTACCCCCGCGGTCGGCGCGCGGGCGCACGCAAGCGCCGGGAAGGCCCACCCCGGGCGTCGGCAACAGCGCACAAGGGCGCTCACCGGGGCCGTGGCGCTGTTGGCCGCGAGCCCACTCTTCGCCACCTTGACGGGTGTTGCCGGCGCGGACCAGGTTGCCGACCTCAAGTCACAGGCGATCCAGGTGGCCCAGCAGCTCACCGAAGAACAACTCGCCGTCGGCGGGTACCAGCAGCAGTACGAGGCCGACGCCGAAGCCCAGCAACGAGGCGAGGCGGCGATCGCAGGGCTCAACCAGCAGATCACCCTGACGCGCCAGCGGATCGTGTCGAGCCAGACACAGCTCGCCTCCGAGGCGGTCAAGGCCTACATGGATGCGGGCCAGGACACCTCGGGGATCAGCGAGCTCTTCTCGACTGACCAGAACAGCGCCCTCGCGAGCTCGGTCTACCGGGAGAGCGCTATTGGTGACATCGCCGTCACGATCGACCAGCTGCGCACGAGCCAGCGCGCCCTCGCCACCGACCAGTCCGCACTGCAGGCCCAAGAGGCAGCTGACGCAGCTGCTACGTCCCACCAGGCGACGCTCCTCTCCCAGTCGCAGGCGACCCAGACAGCGATCGAGCAGCACCAGTCAGAGATCAGTGGCGCCCTCTCTGCAGCGGTGGCGGCCGAGCAGGCCGCCCAGGCCGCGACGGCTGCTGCCGCGCTCAAAGCCGCCCAAGCCAAAGCCGCCACCACGACGACCTCAACGTCGGCTTCCTCGGTGGGCAACGCTGCATCGGGGGCGACAACATCGACGTCCTCATCGAGCTCATCGGGCGGTGGAGGTGGGGGCGGCGCGACCAGCGATCCCGCCCTCAACCCGTTCCTCGTGTGCGTGGTGGCCCATGAGTCGGGGGGCAACTATGCGGCGGTCTCCCCCGACGGGCTCTACATGGGCGCCTTCCAGTTCTCACAGGGGACTTGGAACGATGCCGCCCAACTGGCGGGCCTCCCAGGATTGATCGGGGTGGCCCCGAACACCGCGTCGAAGGCCAGCCAGGACACTTTGGCGGTCGCGCTCTACGCAGCGGACGGCTCGCAGCCCTGGTACGACCCCTGCACCGGTTCCTGACCGTGGGCGCCACAGCGAACACCGGCGAACGCGTCAGGGCTCGGCGTGGCCCCTCTCTTGGGCCATCCTCCTGTCGCCCGCCGTCAAGCGCATCTCCCGAGGTGGTGCCCCGCCGTGAGGAATCCGGTTCGAGCCACCTCGGCCTGACGCGGGGTTCGTCTGGGGTCTATCGGGCCCGCTGCCCGGGGATGACCGAAAGCTCGGGCGTCTGCGGATTATAATTTGTCTGCTCTAGCAGCACGCCACCTCGCCGGGCGGATCTCCGGGGAGGTGGCCACACCAGGAGGAACCCCCCTTGCTTCGACCCCGCTTCTCGCCAGGCGCCATCGTGCCTGCCTTCCTCGGCGCACTGGCAGCCCTCGCCCTGGGCGGTTTTGGGCTCGTGGCCGCCTCGCCGGCCGGGGCTGTGCCGACCTCGGACGTCATCTACAACAGCACCCTGTCCCCCTTGCCCGGCAACATCCCGAGCTACGGCGGCGAGGCCTACTCGTTCAACGAGATCGGCAACGAGGTCAACCTGGCGCCGTCGACGGAGCCCCTGACCGACGTCACCGTCACCATGAGCAGCTGGGCGTGCGAGACCGGTGGCTGGACCGGACCCACGCCGTGCACCACCACGCCAGGCCAAACGTATGCGGTCCCGATCACCTTCAACATCTACAACCCGGGCGCGACGCCCGGCACGGTCGGGAGCCTGATCACGACCGAGACGCAGTCCTTCAACATCCCCTACCGGCCCTCGGCGAACTCGGTCACCAATCCGGGCGGGACCCAGTGCTCGGGAGCGCCCAACGGTGAGAGCGAGTGGTACGACACCGCCACGGGCACCTGTTACAACGGACTCGCCGACAACGTCAGGTTCGACTTCACCTCGAAGAACGTGACCCTCCCGAGCACCGTCGTCTACGGCATCTCCTACGACACCGACAATCACGGCCCGAACCCCATCGGCGGCACCACGAGCCCCACCGATTCGCTCAACGTGGCATTCACCACCGAGTCCACCGACGTCTCGGTCGGCTCGGACGCCAATCCGGGGAACATCTACGTCAATTCCGCGAGCGCGACCAACACCAACCTCTTCTGCAGCACGGTTACGCCGGATGTCTTCATGGAAGCCTCGAACGGCTGCGTCTCGGGAAGCCCCCCAACCAACGACATCCCCGCCGTGCAGTTCGCCACGGCCACCAGCCACGGTCCCTCGCAGCAGACCGGCTACTGGACCGTCGCCTCCGACGGCGG